>JABFQX010000002.1 GCA_013141505.1 Methyloglobulus sp. | reverse complement strand
CCGCGTTCGGCCACGGTGTGCCGATAACCACAGCCTTTGCATCGGTGCCGCTGCCTACCATTGACGATGCCATCTTTGACGCAGCCCTCGCCGTGGCATTTTGGACAATTTGCCATCAAACCCCCATTAGAAATGAAGAGAGTTTATAATGACTATATTAATTTAACAATACTCAAAAAGGCGTGATAGTGCCGCTATTTTTGCGAAAGATTTTTCCGGGCATCCTGCTTGAAAAATCGGCAAAAATTATTGATGCCCTTTGGGTACACGCGATAGCCACTGCCTTCAGTTACCCCAGCCGTGTGTCCATAGACCCTCCTTGTTGTGGGGGCTGCCTCGCGTTTTTGCCCGGCAAGGGGCATAAAACTTGTTGCACAATGGCTCGTCGTTATGCTTTGCATTCTCACTCCGCTAACGCTACATTTCCAAGATTTTCAGCGGATAAAGTCAAAAAACGCTTAGTGGAAACGCGTTAAATCAGCACAAAATCAGGTACAGTGCATATCTATGATGATAAAGAAGGCTATTAGCGGAAAAACATCACCCCAACATCCCTTGCTCAACAATGAAATCGCTAATATCCTTAAGGCCGATGCCCGTTTTTAGGTTGGTGAAAACAAAGGGTCGTGACCCACGCATTTTTTTTGCATCCCGATCCATGACTTCAAGTGATGCGCCGACATATGGGGCTAAATCGATTTTGTTGATGACCAATAAATCGGAACGGGTAATGCCTGGACCGCCTTTGCGGGGGATTTTGTCACCTGCCGATACGTCGATGACGTAAATGGTCAGGTCGGCGAGTTCCGGGCTGAACGTTGCGCTGAGGTTGTCGCCACCGCTTTCGACCATGATAAAGTCGAGGTTATCAAAGCGCTGGCTTAACTCATCGACTGCGGCAAGATTCATAGACGCATCTTCCCGGATGGCGGTATGCGGGCAGCCACCCGTTTCCACACCTAAAATACGTTCTTCGGGTAGGGCTTGGCTACGGATTAAAAACTGCTGGTCTTCGCGGGTGTAGATGTCATTGGTGACGACCGCGATTTCAAAATCACCGCGCATCTGCTTACATAAGGCATCCACCAATGCAGTTTTACCCGAACCTACTGGGCCACCGATACCGACCCGTAATATCTGTTTGCTATTCATTTTATCCTCACGAACGAAATAATCTTGAATATTGCATTTCATGCCGACTACTGGCTAAGGCTAGGCCGAATGCACTGCCACCGATTTCGTCGTCGGCAAGCTGTAATGCCTTATCAACCAATCCGGGTATTTTTGCGGCTAAATCCGCCAATAACCGCTGGCCTGCCACTTGCCCTAATGGTACTAATTTGACTGCACATAAGACTTGATTTTCTAACCAGCTCCATAAATAACCCAGCATTGCTTCGTGTTTAGGAATATCCCACAAAACTGCAGTAAAACTGAATACCGTAGCAAGCGTAGTTTCTGGTTTGCGTATCCAGACCTGCATTTCTGGCATTTCCATAGCGTCAAGCAAACGCGCTAAGGCCTGACCGGTTTGCCGGTCTTCTGCCCTGAGTTCGGCTGTTTCGCGGCAAGCGATTAACGTCCTGCTCCAATAGGTAACCCTATCCTCATCACCGCTAGTCCAGGCAAAGTATAGCCTTGCCAGTATTGGTAGGTCGATATAGGTCAAGCAGTTATCCATTAGGCCACAAATCCATTCCCCTGCTTCGGATGAATTGTTTATCCAACCATCATCTACTGCACGTTCCAAGCCTTGAGAATAACTGTACATGCCTATCGGCAAGCCGGGGCTGACTAATTGCAACAACCGCAATAATGCCAGATCAGTGACCATGGCCGTGATATGCGCCTTGCTCCGGTTCAAAAGGCAGCAATTCATGGGTAACCGTTAATCCTAGACCTACCAGCATTTGGTCTAAAACGTGGTCGGTCAGAAAACGTAGTTCGTCGGGTAGAATCTGTAAGGCAATATGTCGATTACCCAGATGATAACAAGCGCGAGCGAATTGCAATGTGTTATCGGTGCGTATTACGGACAATGACTCTGCCGCCGCATTAACCCGAACACGATAATCATCATGGCCCTTCAATACCAAACCGTGACTCAGCATTTGACCACGAGGTAAAAATATTCCAATCTTAGTTCCACCATCGGTCTGGCTTAATAGACGGCTTTTCTGACGGGTTTCATACGGCAATGTCACCACATCATCAGGCGTTGTCGTGTCTGGAGCCAATTCAGTCAGTTTCAGCATAGTCAAAATAAAAAGTAGCGTTGGGTAAACGGTAATATTGTCGCGGGTTCACAGGTTAAAAGCAGCCCATCAGCACGAACTTCATAGCTTTGTGGATCAACTTCAATATTCGGTTGGTAGTTATTATGGATTAAATCCTTTTTGCCGATGGTACGGGTTCCTTTCACCACACCCACCTGCTTTTTAAGTTTCAAGGCTTTTGCAATATCAGACTCGACAGCAACTCTAGGTAGAAAAAACATGGATGTTGCAGAGGCAGCCATCCCGAATCCCCCAAACATCTGCCGATAATGCACTGGCTGAGGGGTAGGAATCGAGGCATTCGGATCACCCATAGGTGCGGCGGCAATAAAGCCGCCTTTTAAAATCAGGCTAGGCTTGGTGGCAAAAAAAGCGGGATGCCACAGCACCAGATCAGCGAGTTTACCTACTTCGACCGAACCCACTTCATGGGCAATCCCATGTGTAATGGCAGGGTTAATGGTGTATTTGGCGATGTAGCGTTTGATACGGAAATTGTCATTGTGTGCGGTGTCTTCTTTTAATTGCCCACGTTGGGTTTTCATCTTATGCGCGGTTTGCCAAGTGCGGATAACGACTTCGCCCACCCGCCCCATGGCTTGGGAATCCGAGGAAATCATCGAAAATGCGCCCAGGTCGTGGAGTATATCTTCGGCGGCAATGGTCTCGCGGCGTATACGCGATTCCGCAAAGGCGACATCTTCGGCAATGCCGGGGTCAAGGTGATGGCAGACCATCAGCATATCCAAATGCTCGTCTACCGTATTTATCGTGTAAGGCCGAGTCGGGTTGGTCGACGAAGGCAATACGTTGGCTTCGCCGCAAGCCTTGATAATATCAGGGGCGTGGCCGCCGCCTGCGCCTTCGGTATGGTAGGTGTGGATGGTGCGGCCATTGAAGGCGGCGAAAGTATCTTCGACAAAACCGGATTCGTTTAAGGTGTCGGTATGGATAGCGACTTGCATATCGTACTGATCTGCCACATACAGGCAGCAATCGATGGCAGCGGGTGTCGTCCCCCAATCTTCATGCAATTTTAGTCCCATCGCGCCAGCGCGTACTTGCTCTTCCAATGCAGAGGGCAGGCTGGCGTTGCCTTTACCCAGCAAACCAAAGTTCATGGGGAAGCCATCTAATGCCAACAGCATGTGATGGATATTCCAAGGCCCAGGCGTACAGGTGGTCGCGTTCGTCCCCGTAGCGGGCCCTGTGCCGCCGCCGATCATGGTCGTCACGCCCGACATCAAGGCTTCTTCGATTTGCTGTGGGCAAATAAAATGGATATGTGCGTCTATGCCGCCCGCCGTCAATATCTGGCCTTCGCCCGCAATAATTTCAGTACCAGGGCCGATGACAATATCAACGCCAGCTTGGGTGTCGGGATTGCCGGCCTTGCCGATACCTGCAATGCGTCCGTTTTTGATGCCGACATCGGCTTTAATAATGCCCCAGTGATCGACGATAAGCGCATTAGTAATTACCAAATCCACTGCCGTGAGGGAATCAAGCTGACTTTGCCCCATGCCGTCGCGGATGACTTTGCCTCCCCCAAATTTGACTTCATCACCATAAACGGTGCTGTCTTCTTCAACTTCAAGAAATAGGCCACTATCGCCCAGACGTACCTTATCGCCAGTGCTAGGGCCGAACATGTCGGCGTAGGCTTGTCTGCTGATTCGGCTCATCTATCTGACTCCAATGCACCCATTATGGCTTGGCGAAACCCGTAAATTCGGCGTAATCCGGCAAAAGCGACCAATTGCACTTCGCGTTGTTGACCCGGCTCAAAGCGCACGGCTGTTCCCGCCGGAATGTCCAAGCGAAAGCCACGGGTTGCCGCTCGATCAAAATGCAAGGCGGGATTGGTTTCAAAAAAATGATAATGTGAGCCGACTTGGATAGGCCGGTCGCCGCTGTTGGCTACCAACACGCTAATAGCTTCACGTCCCACATTCAGATCCAAATCGCCGTCAGCAGTAATTATTTCGCCTGGAATCATGATGCTATTCCTATTCGATAGGGTTATGGACAGTCACCAGCTTGGTGCCGTCAGGGAAGGTGGCTTCTACTTGGACATCGGGCAGCATTTCCGTCACGCCTTCCATGACATCATCACGGAATAGCAGGGTGCGACCGAATTCCATTAACTCAGCAACCGTGCGACCATCTCGCGCACCTTCCATGATCGCAGCACTGATAAAAGCCACGGCTTCTGGATAATTGAGCTTAAGACCCCTGGCCTTGCGCCGTTCGGCCAGCAGCCCGGCAGTAAATATCAGCAATTTGTCTTTTTCGCGGGGCGTTAATTGCATCGTGTTATTCCAATTCCATTCTAATCAAGTTGCCCAAATACGAGGCGCACAAGCCTTACGCTGCACAGTATCAGGCCGTACAATCGCCCATACTTGCTCGAAAAAACCGCGCAACAGATCGCTTCGACCATCCAAAGCCCTGCAAATCAGCAGTTCATCAATGCGCGTTACGCCACGGCCTTTGGTATCGCCAATTAAATTTTGAATAGCCACCAAACTTTCAGCACTAGCCGGAGTGGCAAACAGTGTTCCGCAAGCTGAACAGCCCTGCAAACCCCAACGTGCTGCAAAAGCCTGTGCATCCAGACGCAAACGTTCCAGAAATAACGGCTGATTTTGGCAACAAATCTGCCAGTTCAGATCCGCCGCACCGTATTCAAAACCCTCAGCACTTGCAGGCCGACCTAAGGATAAAATTTCCCAACCAATAAAACGGGCATCTGGAGCAAGATCGACCTTAACCAAAGACTTTAATTGTGCGCCTTCGTAAATAATGGTTTCCTGCGGTAACCATTCCACCGTTGCATGTTCTGCGACGCTGATCTCCACTATTTGTGTGGCCTGTACGCCGGAGCTACGATAAAACTTTCCTGCGGCGGGTGTGGTAATCAAGGCATGGCTGTGGGCTGCGGTTTTGGCGCAAATCGTCAGGTGATCTCCACCGACTATGCCGCCCGGTGGATGCAGGATATACACATGGCATACCCCACCTTCAGGATAAAATGGTCGTTGTACAGATAGGGGGCCAAAATGGTCACGCTTTACCAGTACGGTTTTATCTGTAGTGGCGACAAAGTTTAAGTTTAATGCAGCCTGCCAACCGCAAGATTCTGCTTTAATTTTTTCCTGACTATTCGATGACATTAGTTTGCCAGCAATAGCACACCAACTGTACTGGAAACCAAACCAAAACTCATTCTGAAAACATACGCCCTCATTGCACCTAATACACTAGCGGCAATACCAAGGCTCATTAAAATTGCGGTGGACAAAAAGAAGCCCAAAGCATAACTAAGTTGGTCTGCACCATTTGCGATTTTCGCAGCATGTATATAACCATGACAAAACGCAAACGCCACCACTAGGCCCATCGCCCAAAAGCCCGATGTACGCCAGTTACAACTTATAATCAACCCAGACACCAGTACCGACAAAGCGACCCATAGCTCAGCAAAATGCAGCGTAAACCCCGCAAAATTTAGGCCTGCGCCTATTGCCATCAATAATAAGAATGTGATGGGTAGCTGCCACAGTATTTTGCCGGATAGCACACTAGCCCATAAACCAACGGCGAACATCACTAACAAATGGTCAACGCCTTGCCAAGGATGGACAAAACCCGCCATAAAACCATGTGTGATACTTATGCCAGTGTGGGCGCACACTGGCGTTACAAAGCTAAACAGCATTACGGGTAAAGCCAACTTTTTTACGCAACACGTTTTCATAAATACCTCACTCTATACAGTCAAATAACGTTTAACCATGTCTTCGTTCAATTGAGCCATGTTTCCGGCAGCGACACCGCGGCCTCTATCCATGATGTAAAAGCGGTCGGCCACTTTACGCGCAAACGGCAGTTTTTGTTCCACCAGCAATACTGTTACTCCCAACTCGTTTTTGATTTTAATAATACCTTCGCGGATTTCATCTTTAGCCTCGTCGTTTACTTTAAGCAATGAGGGCGGTATGCCCCTGGAACGATTCAGCCGAATAATCACATCACCGATTTCACTGACGATATTAGGCTGTATGCCTTCGGTCGGTTCATCCAGGATAAGTAATTTAGGATTAATGACCAATGCCCTGCCGATGGCGAGTTGCTGCTGTTGACCGCCGGACAAGTCGCCACCGCGTCGTTTGAGCATCTGTTTCAGTACCGGAAAAATATCGAAAATATGTTCCGGTATTTTCTTGATACCTTGTTTGTGTGCCGCACGTAGACCGATTTTTAGGTTTTCTTCCACTGTTAATAAGGGAAATATTTCCCGTCCCTGCGGTACGTAGCCGATACCCAGTTCGGCACGTTGTTCCGGCTTGGTATGGCTAATGGCGCCACCGCTATACGTTATCTCACCATCCCTGACTGCAATAAGCCCCATGATGCACTTCAGCAAAGTGGTTTTACCGACCCCATTGCGTCCCATCAGGCACACGCAGGAACCGGCAGGCACTTCAAAATTCAAATCCCACAAGGTATGGCTGCCGCCGTAATATTGATTTAACGCCGTAATATTGAGCATCAATCCCCCAAGTAAACCTGTTTAACGCGCGGATCGTTCTGCACTTCATCCATAGTGCCTTCGGTCAGTACCGATCCTTCGTGCAATACAGTCACCCGATGCTGGGCAATGGAACGTACGAATTCCATGTCATGCTCGACCACGATGATGGAACGCTCGCCCTGTAACGATAATAAGAGTTGTGCGGTGCGTTCGACTTCCTGATGCGTCATGCCAGCCACGGGTTCATCCACCAACATCACTTTAGGCTCTTGCATCAGCAGCATACCGATTTCCAGCCATTGTTTCTGCCCATGCGACAAAATACCTGCCAGATGATGTCTATGTTCTGTCAATCCTATCGTCTCCAGCACTTGTTCAATGCGCTCACGGTGTACACTGCTTAACTTAGCGAATAAGGTAGGCCAAACGCCTTTATGGGTAGCCAAAGCCAGTTCCAGATTTTCAAATACGCTCAACATGTCAAAGACACTGGGCTTTTGAAATTTGCGGCAAATACCGGCCTGGGCAATGGCAGGTTCATCCATTTGCAAAAGATCAATGGTTTGCCCAAAAAACACCGAACCCGTATCAGGGCGGGTTTTACCGGTAATCACATCCATCAGGGTAGTTTTACCAGCGCCATTCGGGCCAATCAAACATCTCAATTCTCCGGCATCAATGTATAGCGACAGATTATTTAACGCTTTGAAGCCATCAAAACTGACGCTAACACCTTCCATATACAGTATCGGCCCATGACTGGTATCCACTTCTCCTGCTTTAAGGGCTAACTCGCTCATGATTTTTGCCCTTTTAATCGGCATTGCCAGAACCCGAACAAACCATCGGGCAAGAACACGGTAGCGAGAATAAAAGTAGCGCCCAGAAAAAATAACCAGATTTCCGGTGCCCATCCGGTCAGTAGCGTCTTGGCATAGTTAACCAGCACCGCACCGACTATCGCCCCATATAACGTGCCGCGCCCACCGATAGCGACCCAAATGACTATTTCCAATGAATTCAACGGTGAAAATTCGCTGGGATTGATAATCCCCACTTGCGGCACATACAGCGCACCAGCAATACCCGCCAACATGGCGGCAAAAACAAAAATCCATAATTTGAACAGCTCTACACGATAACCCAGAAAACGTACGCGCATTTCCTGGTCTCGAATCGCCGTCACCACCCGGCCCAATTTACTGTCCATCACCCAACGGCTCACCAAAAAAGCCATAATTAGCACCATACCAGAAGCCATTAACAGATAAGCCCGGACTGCTTCGGATTGTATATTAAAGCCGAGAATTTCCTTGAAATCGGTTAAGCCATTGTTACCGCCAAAACCCATTTCATTGCGGAAAAAAGCCAGCAACAAGGCATAAGTCAGAGCCTGCGTGATAATCGACAGATACACTCCCGTCACGCGTGAGCGAAATGCCAACCAACCGAAAACAAAAGCCAGCAAGCCCGGAACCAACAACACCATAAGCGCAGCAAACCAAAACTGATCAAACCCATACCAGTACCAGGGCAATTCTCGCCAATTGAGGAACACCATAAAATCGGGTAACAATGGATTGCCATAAACACCGCGATTACCGATCTGGCGCATCAAGTACATGCCCATTGCATAACCGCCCAAAGCAAAAAAAGCGCCATGCCCTAAAGCCAGGATGCCGCAATAACCCCAGACCAAATCCAGCGATAAGCCCAGCAATGCAAAAGTAAGATATTTGCCTATCAACGAAACGCTATAGGCGGAAAAATGCAGCGCCGATTCAGCCGGAAGGATTAAGTTGCATAGAGGTACGAACAAGGCAATAAACCCGATGCTGACCATCAGAAAAGCGGCTGCCTTATCGTGTTTGTAGAAATTCAATAGCATCCTATTAGCCCTCCGCTGCCCGGCCTTTTTGCGGAAATAAGCCGCGCGGCCGTTTTTGAATGAACAAAATGATAAACACCAACACCAGTATTTTTGCCAATACAGCACCCGCAACAGGCTCCAGTAATTTATTCGCAATGCCTAAGGCAAATCCTGCCAGCAGTGTGCCCCAAAGATTGCCAACACCGCCAAACACCACCACCATAAACGAATCGACGATATAAGCCTGCCCCAGGTTCGGGCCGACATTGGTAATCTGGCTTAATGCTACGCCTGCAACGCCTGCAATTCCCGAACCGAGACCAAAGGTTAAGGCATCGACCCTAGCAGTGGGGATGCCCATTGCTTTTGCCATGTTGCGATTTTGAGCGACGGCGCGTACTTCCAGTCCCAAGCGCGTCCGTTTAAGGATTTGTAGCAATAAGGCAAACACCAAAACGCAAAACACCAGGATATAAAAGCGATTCCAGGTTAATGACAAAAAATCATTAATTTGCCAAGTGCCGCTCATCCATTCCGGCGAGGCGACACTGCGGTTTAAAGGCGAAAATATGGAACGTACCGTTTGCTGTAAAAAGAGGCTGACACCGAAGGTTGCCAGCAAGGTTTCCAGAGGACGACCATAGAGAAAACGGATAATGCCGCGTTCAATGGCAATGCCCACAGACGCGGAAATCACAAATGCAGCGGGAATAGACAATATCAGTGACCAGCCCAAGTAATCCGGCATGAGCTGCTGCATAACATAAGTGGTGTACGCACCCAGCATCATCAATTCGCCATGCGCCATATTGATGACACCCATAACACCGAAAGTAATCGCAAGGCCAATCGCCGCCAATACCAGCACAGCACCCAGACTTAAGCCAAAAAACAAAGTTTCAACGGCCGCGTACCATTGCAGCCGTGAATTGATTTTAGATAAAGCGACTTTAGCCTGGTTACGCACATCGGCATCCGCTTCCAAGTAGTGTCCATCTGCGTCTTTTTCAACCAGCGCATTCAGGCGATTGACCACCGCTTGGTTTGCATGGTTTTTGAGTAAATCTATTGCCCCCAAACGGGCAGTTTTGTCAGCGCTGTTTAACGCTTCCAAGCCAAGAACCAGTTTGATTTCATCTTGGACGGTTGCATCCTGTTCTATGGCTAGACGATCACGCAGTAATGTAATGCCTTCATCGTCTATAGATTTGGCTATGGCATAGACTGCGCCTAGCCTTACTTTTGCATCGTTTGCACTAAGCTCCAGGTGTCCGATGGTTTTTCTAAGCGAAATTCTAAGGCTGTTATTGACCGTAATTTTTTGTACAGCTTCATGGTCGGCAACACCTAAATCCTGCCCGGTCTTAGCATCGCTAAGCTTATAGCCGGAACTGTTTTCTATGCCGATAACCAGTTTGCCGTCGTCTTTGAGCTTAAGCAAATGTCCATCCAATAACGCTTGCAAAACCACAATTGCCCTGGGTTCTTTGACCGCTGCCAGTTGATCGATAGCTGCGCTCCGTTCTTGCATGGACGTGGCATTCAGTTTGGTCAGAGTCTCTGAGAATACATCCCCGGCTAATACATCCTGACCCAAAGTAAAGCTAGGCAACAGCAGTATCAACATTGCTATTGGGCAAAAACAGCGCCTGAAAAAGTCCGGTTTCATGTCTACTCCGTAAATCACAAATGAACGGAACTTTATATCCGCATTACATAGTTCCCACGCTCCAGCGTGGGAACTATTAGATATTGCTGAGATTCCGCTATCGCTTATCCCAGCCTACTTATAATTCTGCCCAGAACACTTCTTAGTCTTGGTGTTGTAATTGCCGCAGCTAATCGGTGCTGTCCAATCGGCAAGAATGGGTTTGCTTTCCGGCAGAAAATCTGACCAGGCATCGCCATCCACCAGTTTGTTGGTTTGCCATACAGTGACAAACTGGCCGTCATCCTGGATTTCGCCGATTAATACCGGTTTGCTGATATGGTGGTTAGGCAACATTTTCGACATGCCGCCTGTCAAGTTTGGGGATTCAACGCCGATAATGGCTTTTTGCACGGCATCGGGATCGGTAGATTTGGCTTTTTCCACCGCTTTCACCCACATATTGAAACCAATGTAATGCGCTTCCATCGGATCGTTGGTGACGCGTTTAGGATTTTTGATGAAATCGTGCCATTGCTTGATGAATGCGGCGTTTTTGGTGGTATCAACGCTCATGAAGTAGTTCCAGGCAGCCAGATGACCAACCAAAGGCTTGGTGTCTATGCCGGATAATTCTTCTTCGCCCACCGAGAACGCAATCACTGGAATATTTTCAGCTGATACGCCCTGGTTGCCCAGTTCCTTGTAGAACGGCACGTTGGCATCACCATTAATCGTCGAAACCACAGCCGTTTTCTTACCAGCCGACCCGAACTTCTTGATGTCGGCGACAATGCTTTGCCAATCGGAATGACCGAACGGCGTGTAGTTAATCATAATGTCTTTTTTAGCCACGCCTTTGGCCTTAAGGTAAGCCTCAAGGATTTTGTTGGTGGTGCGGGGATATACATAATCGGTACCCGCCAACACCCAGCGCTTAATCTTTAGATCATTCATCAAATAATCGACGGCTGGAATCGCCTGTTGATTCGGCGCTGCGCCCGTATAAAACACGTTTTTAGACGATTCTTCACCTTCATATTGCACGGGATAAAACAAGACACCGTTCAACTCTTCAATAACAGGCAATACCGATTTACGTGATACCGAAGTCCAGCAACCAAAAATGGCTGCAACTTTATCTTTAGTTAGCAATTCGCGGGCTTTCTCGGCAAACAACGGCCAATTGGAGGCCGGGTCGACGACCACTGCTTCCAGTTTCTTGCCGAGCAAACCGCCTTTCTTGTTTTGCTCGTCAATCAACATCAGCATGGTGTCTTTCAAAGTGGTTTCGCTGATCGCCATCGTGCCTGACAGGGAATGCAACACGCCGACTTTGATGGTGTCTTCGGCTTGGGCATTACTTGCACTCATGGTTAATGCCGCAAAGGTCATGGCAGCTGCCAAAGTCCGTAATTTCTGTGAAAACTTCTTCATATCAATAGTCCTAGTTAGGTAGTGGAAATTAGATTTGCAATTGGAAGCCGAGCTTGATGGCGTTAATGCTATCGCCGGATGCGGTCGAGCTATAGTCCAATCCTTTGGTAAGCAAGTCACCATAAGTCCAGCTTAAAGACACCCGCGCATTGTGACCGTCAATGACATAGTTCACACCGCCTTCATAGGCATTACGGTTGGTACTGCCGCTAGGCAATACATTGGTGTAACGGAAGTAGGGTTGAAACTGGCCTATCCAGACTTTATCAGGTATCAAGTACATGCCGCTAAAATCGTAAGCATTGCCTTCAAACATGGCAAAACCACCCCCTGCATCACGCGATGCTTGGCTATAACCATTGGAAATACCATAGTTTTTGTATTCACCATTGAAGGTAATCACGCCTTCATTCGGCAACACCTTTTCCAGCAAAATATCCGCCGAAGTCCCACGGAAAGTGCCGGGATCGAGTGCCGTGCCAGCACCGTCTTCTTGGTACTGATTGGATATGGCGACGGTTAGAATATCGCCGCCTTTACCGTAGTAAGTCCCTGAGGTGTAATAGCCAGGGTTTTTTTCGGGAGACCAAAAGTTATAGGCGATCCGCTGTGCATAGAGTATGTTATCGTCCACATTTGCACCGCCTCTCAGGCCACGGAAAAAACCGAATGCATATTGCAAGCGGCCATCGAATGCTGCACCCCAGAAAGTGGCACCGTCATCACGACCAAAAGAACCGGCTGAAGTACCATCCGATTTAATAGTGAGATTAAAGTCTGCCGATTCAAACGGCGTGCCTGAAGCAAAGATGTTGTAAATAGCACTGTAGAAGGGGCCATTCATTTCCCGACGTTCCGCTGGAACCAGCATTCGGCCTATCCAGAGATTGACGTATGGATTGTATTCAAACTTGCCAATGGCATCTAAAATTCGCATTTCACCGCCGTTACCACAGGTTTGACAATCAGTATTGAATTCCAGTTTGATGTATTCATGGATTTGAGCATTCAGGTACAGACGGATGTTATCCAAGTTAAAATCATTGCTCCATTGGCTGTTGCCCGGCGTACCCGCCGAATCTTCCGCTGATTGAAAACTGGTACGCAAACCCGCACCGATACTGACCCATTTGGTGTCATCAATCTTGAACGTAGCACCCGCTTCCGTTGGTGGCGCATGGATTGCTGCCAACATCATCAAAGCCATTGGCGGAAGCCATCGTTTTCCCTTCATTCCAACCACTCTTTGTTTTGCATCACTCATAACTTATCCCCCAGAATTACAGTATGATTGGTCAACACATTTGCTTAACCAAACGAAGCGCAGCCACATTCAGGCTTGGGGGGATTATTTTGCTTATGGGAAATTTGCACAATGCGTCATTTAACTCATTAGTCAAATGACGTATAGCTAATTGGCTGAACCTGACATACCGTTAGGAACTTAACACTATCTTTTGAATACTTATGAATAAGCCATTGCGCCGGACTGTCAGATACTTTTATTTAATTATCATGTGTTGCACAGCGGGCTGTGCGCCAGATTTGGTAAAAAAGCAGCAAGCATTTGATTTCAGTAATATCGGGCGTATTCAATTGCAGCTTGAGGGTATCGATCCATCAGTATCACCCTCAGACATAGGCCAACAGGTCAGCAAGAATCTCGCAGATTGGAACTATCCCATTGGCGCGAAAGACAGCCAATCATATAGCCATGTTTTAAAAGCGACGGTTGGTAATATAGAGCATGGCAGTACGCCAATTGGCTTTTCATTTTCCTCAGGCAACTCAGATCCGCGTGCGATGGAATTTCAAAAAGCCGATGTCCTACCGATTGGCTGCCAACTGATCGCCATCGCACACCCTGAGCAAACTGGCGAACTGAACATGGAGTTAATGGTGAGCGAGCATGATAAGCATGTGCTTGCATCCAGCAAACTGGCTGATCACATCAGCACAGTCTGTTTCAATTTACTGCGCGAACTTAAATGGCCGGAATACCCCAAAAACGAGGCTTATGAAACCATCAAGCCCAGCTGGATACCGGAAATTCGTATTGAAACCAAGGAAATGCCTGCCCCCCCTGTCAAAAAAGACGCTTCTAATAATAAGACGGATACGCTGGACATAGAAAGTCAAGGGCCAGCCAACGATGAAGGCAGAAAACAAATTATTATCCATAACCAAGGTTCACCTGTGATTTTTCAATTTGGCCATGAGCGGCGGTAGCAGGACGAGCCCTTCCTGCCAAAGATACTGTCTATACGCACCGGTTATGTGCGCTTATTGTTGATTTCGCACCAGAAACAGCTGTGCTTTGGCTGGAGCTTTCCGTTATTTCAGTTCAAAGGTGTTTTCAAAACGGACAATTATTGCCGCTAACCCTTATATTGCCTAATGTTTAGCCCCTAAAACTAATGGTTTGAATGCCAGTCCAATCAGATTGGCACGTATCATGCTTTACTCTAATTGAGTTGTCCTCATCGTGTGTTGTACCTTCTCAAGGCGCTTTTCTTGCTAAAGGTTAAGCGCCATTTTTTGCACTTCGATGAGAGGTTAATCATGTGTATTCAGATTCAATAGGATAGGAACCATTTCTGTTGATGCCGATTGGAAAATGAAAAGGGAGGCTATTCTGTTTTTACGGTCTCTTACATCGAGTTTAGGTTGCTCGTCCGCTGCATAGCGACAGACACGGCGGCAGCACGGGTGACAACGCCCAGCTTTTCAAAAATATGCTCTAGATGTTTATTGACCGTGCGGGGACTGCCGCCCAATATAAGCCCCACTTCCTTATTGGTTTTGCCCCTGGAAATCCACATGAGTATTTCTGCTTCCCGAAAGGTAAGTCCCAGGGAGTTTTTGACAGAATCGAGGTTCCATTCCCCTGAGCGTTTTTCCAGTAAGAGCAGGTACTCTTGCAAATCATGGCAAGGCGTTAGTTTTAAAGAGAACTGCACGCCGCATTTGATACTTTCAAATGCTGAATATTCGGCATTTTCAGGATTGGCAAATTGCGTCTTAACCCATTCCAGTAATGGCGTTGGTAGTAGTGAGCCGATTTTTATATTTTCAGGTAATGCCGGTAGTTGCAGAAATTCACACAACCAGCGCGATCCGGCAGCAGGTAGCCAAGTGATATTGCCAGAAGCGGTGATAGCCAAGGCGGAATAAGAGCCATTATTCAGGGCATTTTCAGCACGCTGGATTGTTCGCGCTTGATTCAATTGCGCTTCAACCCTAGCCAACACTTCGGGCGGTCTGACGGGTTTGACCAAATAATCTACCGCACCTTCACCAAAGCCACGCAACAAGTCATCCAGTTCGCTCATTGCGGTCATGAATAGCACGGGGATAGCGGCGGTTTTGGGTTCGGTCTTGAGTCGTTTGCACGCTTCATAGCCATCAATGCCGGGCATCATGACATCCAGCAAGATAATATCCGGCTTCAGATACTGGATTTGCTCCAATGCCGATACGCCATCCGTTGCAACCAGTATCCGATAACCGGATTCGGAAAGGGTGTCGGACAATAAGGCCAGATTTTCAGGGGTATCATCGACTATCATGACAACGCTATTGGCATTGGGTAATTCAATATTAGTAACCATTGGTTTTCTCGGTGGTCAGGTTAAGCAGTTTTTTGATGTCAGCAAGGCGAAACTCGTTACTTAGAGACAAGATGCGGTGTGCAAAATCGCCGTACTCAGGGTTATTGAGGCTTAATTCAGTCAAGTGGTGATTGAGTCCCAGTAGGTCGCCAATTCGAACATAAGAATTGACGGTTTCCAATATGTCCGATGGCGGTAAATTATCGGGTTTTGGCGGCATCAATTTAGCGGGTATTGCGGTATCGTCTTCTTGATATATCCACGTCAGGCTAAGCTGTAATTTAAGTTTATTAAGCAATTTGCTTACTTGCAGAGGTTTTGCCAAAAAGTCATTGCAACCCACATGAATGGCATTCACGCGGTCGGCAGGAAATGCGTTGGAGGTCAACACTACAATCGGTAGGGAATAGCCGCCTTGGCGTAAACGACGAGCGGTTTCAAGTCCATCCATGTCCGGCATAGATAAATCGAGCAATATCAGGTCAGGTGGATTGTCATTTACTATTCTCAGGCAATGGGCACCAGAACTGGCATTATCTATGCCGAATCCTAAAGGCTCCAAGATACCTTGGATCATCTGTCTATGTTCGGTTTGGTCATCGACTGTGAGGATTTTTTTCAAACTTTCCTGATAACCGACGATGGAATACGGATGGTTTTTTTCTTGCTCACCACCCAGATTGGCAAGATGAAGGCGCACGGTAAATGTAGAACCTTGCCCGGGAACACTATTGACAGTCAGTTCCCCGCCCATAATTTCAGTTAATATTTTGCTTATGGTCAATCCCAAACCGCTACCGGGGATTAAATTGTCCTGAGGTGTTAACTGTGTAAACGGTTGGAAAATATGTTCTAACTGATCTTGCTCGATACCTTTGCCGGTATCTATAACCTGAAAAGTAGTGACACCACAACTGTAGCCGATGCGGATTGAAACCCCACCATAACAGGTAAATTTGACAGCATTGCCCAGTAGATTAATCAGAATTTGCCCCACACGCTTTTCATCGCCGCGAACCCGTTGCGGTAGGGTATTCATAATTTGGCAGCTAAACATCAAACCTTTGGCTTCCGCCTGGGGTTTAAAAATACTGAGTAAATGCTCAATAAAATCCGGGAAATTAATGGCATCTTTATTGAGTTCAAATTTACAAGCCTCAATACGCGCAATATCCAGAATATCTTCGATCAACGATGATAAATGTTCGCCGCTGCGTTTTAAAATAGCCACCGCTTGTCGTCGATGCGCAGGGATTGCCGGGTCTTTATGTAAGATATAGGCATAGCCGATTATGCTGTTCAATGGCGTGCGTATTTCATGGCTCATATTGCTGAGGAAGCGGCTTTTGGCGGCGTTTGCCTTGTCTGCGGCTTTGGTTGCTTCCTGCAATTTGGCATCGGTCTTCTTATGTTCGGCTATTTCCATCAACAAGCGTTGCGTTTGCTTGGCGGTTTCTTCATGGGCAACCCGTCGGCTTTCATCATTTAAGATCAGCCACCAGGTACACAAGCCGATAAATACCAGCAACGAGGAGTAAACCTTAACAAAATTCCCCAGCAATAAATTAAATGAAGGCAGATATTGTTGAGTGCCCAGTAAATCCTGGTAGTAAATAATGCCGACAAATACACTGGTAAGAATGGTAAGGAATATAAACAACAGGCTAAAGCGAATTAGCCGCAACCGGGTTGCCATAGTGAACTGTTTTGGTAAACAAGATTCAGCTAGGTTTTCCAGATAATCATTCAGTCGGAAGCCTGGTTTGCAGGCATCCATGCAACTTGAATCCAGTGTGCAGCAAAGCGAGCAAATACTCCCCTCATAAAAAGGACAATACGCCATATCCTCTTGCTCGAAATGGTTAGCGCAAATACTGCACTGGCTAAGTTTTTCTTGATTTTTATGCGAATGGTAACGGGTCAGATAGCGCTTACGTCCATAGAGCTTTGCCAGGCAAGGCACCAGCAGGAACGCCAAACCCAAGGCAATAAACGCAGAAAATGCCTGAGCATAAGTGCCAAATAAACCCAAATAAGCCAGAATCGAAACAATTGACGCGAACAGTGTCGAGAGAGTGCCGACTGGGTTAAGGTCAGGCAAATAAGCCCGTTTGAACTCAACGGTTTTGGGGCTGAGACGTAAGGGTTTGTTAATCAATAAATCAGCGGCAACCGCACTAATCCAGGCTATCGAGATATTGGAAAATAAACCCAGGACTTTTTCCAGCGCGTTAAAGACCCCGAATTCCATCAGCAATAGCGCGATGGAGACATTGAAAAATAACCAGATGACTCGCCCCGGATGGCTGTGGGTTAAACGCGAAAAAAAATTCGACCAGGCTAACGATCCCGCGTAGGCATTGGTCACGTTAATCTTGACTTGTGAAATGACGACAAATAAGGTCGTCACTGCTAAGGCGGTACTGTTGCCAAACAACGCCTCGTACGCTATCAGGTACATTTGCGTCGGTTCATGTGCATGTTCAGGAACGATACCGTGACGAATGGCAAGATGTGCAAGTAAGGCGCCGCCAAGCTGCCTTAACATGCCGAACAAAATCCAACCGGGGCCTGCGGTCAGTGTTGCCATCCACCAGCGTAGCCGATTTTTGGAGGTAAGCTCTGGCATAAATCGGAGAAAATCCACCTGCTCGCCGATTTGTGCGATCATCGCAAAAGCGATGGTCGTCGCACTGCCAAACATCAACCAATTAAAATTCTGCCCACTGCCAGCAATCCAGAAGTAAGTCTGCAACGTCATGATAGCTTCAGGCTCGTGCATATAGACACCGATATAAGGTGTTATCAATAATAATAGCCATAGCGGTTGAGTCCATAATTGCAGCCGACTAATGGTGGTGATACCGAAAGTGACCAGCGGAATAACAGTGACCGCACTGATAATATGGGCAATGGCGATAGGAATGTGGAAGTACAACTCGATAGCCAACGACATGATCGACGCTTCGAGCGCAAATAAGGTGAACGTAAATGACGCGTAAATCAACGAAGTCACTGTCGAGCCGATATAACCAAAACCAGCGCTGCGGGTTAACAGGTCAATATCAATGTTATAGCGGGCGGCGTAATAACTAATCGGGAAGCTGGTGATGAAAATGATAATACCCACTGCAAAAATCGCCCAAACTGCATTGGTAAAACCATAATTAATCGACAAAAAACCGCCTATCACTTCCAACACCAGGAACGAAGTCGAGCCAAAAGCTGTATTGGCGACTTGAAATTCCGACCATTTACGAAACGTCCGTGGAGCAAACCGTAGGGCATAGTCTTCCATGGTTTCGTTTGCCACCCAAGCATTGTAATCACGGCGTATGTTGGATATATCGGGACGGATAGCGATTGCCTCAGCTTGTATTTATGAACAAATCCAATAACTGAGGCAATAAATGCGCCAAGCAATGCGCTTAGCAATTGTCGGGGTTACATCTTCACGCCTGCTGCAAATTAAGATAATTAACGCCAAATTGGTGCGTTTATGAGACTTTAAGGTGCATAGCAGCTTAATTTCAAACGCACAAAGCCGGAGAAATAAGTGCGTAATTAGTTGATCATAAGAGATCAGTTAGGCGGTTGTTAATGCTTGAATGTCCGAGATTGGGTAAATTATTTTTTTCCAATGCCGGGTTTGGGTCAGTTAGCCTAATTTCAACACTAATTTAGAATCAGATAAATAAAGACTGACGGTTAAACCCGTCTGTCCTTGGCAATTTTCATAGCGAAATAGCCGATAACAGAACCCCAGGCCAACATGAAAATACCATGCAGCATCATTTCCACACTGAACCGGGTGGTATCGCGGTAGTAATCCATGATGTCATCAGCCAGTATTAGCGCCAAAACAAAATATAAGGAAGCCGTCAGTTTGATTTTATGGGCGTAGAAACAGCCAATCCCTAAAATAATGAAGCCGGAAAAAAAGCGAATGCCGCTGTGGATCAGCATTTCCCAATTGAACAAGTCTACTTTTAATGCCGCGTTGACAAAATAAAGCAGGATCAAGCCGACAATTATCGCTGCACTGACCGACTTCATAATAGATTCCCGATGATAATCACCTAACCGTTGACTTGAGCTATCCAGTCCTGAAGATTGTAATAATTGGTTATGCGGGCGACTTTATTGTCGCGGATTTCAAAGAAAGCCCCCGCAGGCAGGCGGTATTCCTGACCTTTTGCTGCCGGCAAACCTTCATCTGATTTGAGGTATTGTCCCAACACGACAAATTCAGCGGCGGCACGCTTGCCGTCGGACGTTGCCATAATGACCATATCGACCAGTTGTTCTTTGTAATTGAAATTCATGCAAGCCATGAATTGCTTAAATGCATCCTTGCCAATTTCACGCTTGCCCTGGTTGATGTCATGGATGACATCATCGGTCAACAAGTTTAAAAAAGTGTCCATATCGTTATTGTTGAAGGCAGCGTAGTATTGTTCTATCAGGTTAATGCTATTTTGGTTCATAGTTAATTGTCGTTTATCTTAAAGTAAATGCGTATTATCTTGTAAAAACGGCTTTCTACAAAAACAACATCACTGAAATGGGTTTTTAACCTGCTGGTGTATTGCGTTTCTGTTTTCTGGCCGCCCATTTTTTGCTGACTTGATAACGCCAGTAAGAATCCATGCCAATATAAGCGGCAAGGGAACTGATTAAGCCTAAAATAAGGCAACCTAGTAAGAACGGCCAAATGACATCACCAAAGCTCGCCCACAAACCTTCAAGGGAGAAAACAAAATTATCGGCAGGCGAAGGCAGGTGTGAAAACCGCAGCCCAACCCGATAGGCAAAATAAAACAGCGGCGGCATGGTAATAGGATTGGTAATCCATACTAACGCAACCGATATTAAGATGTTCGCCCTAAAATAGATGGCCGCTATAGCCGCGAAAGCCATTTGTGTAGGACTTGGTATCCAGGCAAAAAATAACCCGATGGCAAAGGCTTTTACGATGGATCGGCGGTTAATACGCCAGAGATTAGGTTCATGTAATTTGTCACCCAAAAATTGGAGGCTCTTATGGTTTTTAATAACCCCAATATCGGGTATGAACCGTTGTATTAATTTTTGGATTTCTTCCTTAGCCATGTGTATCTGTCGCCCTGTTCTGTCGGTCAAGTTTAACAGATTTTTAACTTAAATTAGCGTGTGCAATGGTTAGTTTAGCCTTGACCTTTCTTGTAGGCATTTTATGGGTTCAACAGTTAGCCGTGCTGCCGCAACCCATCTGGTTTGTAGTAGTGTTCATTGGCTTATGTGTGTTGGCAAGTTTGCGTTGGTGGCGCTTGGTATTTTTTGTTGCGGGTGTGTTGTGGGCGCTATTATTTGCCAGCCTCAGATTAAACAATCAATTACCCGCTCAATTAGAAGGTCGGGATATTGACGTACAAGGCATCATAGCCGATCTACCGGAGTACGACGGCAATCATGTCCGTTTTAATTTCAAGGTATCGAAATCAGCCCAGAGCGTTCCATATATGCTCAGGTTAAGCTGGTATTACCCCGATCAACCCGTAAAAGCCGGCCAGAATTGGGCGTTTACGGTCAGGCTAAAACATCCACATGGCAATTTTAATCCGGGTGGCTTTGATTATGAACGCTGGCTGTTTGTCGAGGGCATAGGTGCTACGGGTTATGTGCGCCCAAAACCGCAGCCGATAGTGTCCGCCAAGGCTTCTGGATTCAGTTTTTTAACCTGGCGGCAGGATATTGTCGACCGTCTGGAACAAACATTATCGACAAGCGCACGTTTACCACTCATCAAGGCACTGACTATTGGTGATGGCAACAGCTTGACACCACAGCAATGGGAGGTTTTCCGTAAAACCGGCACGACTCATCTGATGGTTATTTCCGGTTCGCATATTGGCTTGATTGCTGGCTTGGCCTATTTACTGGTTATCCGATTTTGGGCTTGGCTGGGCGTATTGGCGTGGTCGCCCCAAAAAGCCGCTGCGATTCTCGCGTTGGTCGTTGCAGCGTTTTATGCGGGGCTGACAGGATTTTCCGTGCCTGCGCAACGATCCGCATTGATGATTGCGATTGCCATGATAGCTATTGTCCAACAGCGCAATACCCACCCTTGTCATATCCTTGCGGTAGCTTTATTTGCAGTTTTGCTGGTTGATCCACTGGTTGTGCTGTCAGCAGGATTCTGGTTGTCGTTTATTGCTGTGAGCCTGATTATTTATGCCCTTGCCGGACGTTTGAGCAAACCGGGTTTTTGGCGTGATAGTTTAAAGATCAACTGGGTGACATCGATAGGTTTAGCGCCCTTATTGCTGTTCTTTTTTCAGCAGGTTTCAGTGATTGCACCGCTTGCTAACCTGATTGCGGTGCCGATTATCAGCTTGGTAGTCGTCCCGTTAGCTTTATTAGCAACGCTAGTCCTATTTTTTGCACCTATAATTGCCACAAAGCTGTTCTTTTTGGTGGATTTGGCTTTGCAAGGCTTATGGTGGGTTTTAATCAAGCTCGCTGAACTGCCATTAGCGACTGTCACACATAGTCAACCTTCCTGGTGGGCATTAGGTTTTGCTGTACCGGGACTATTGCTTTTGCTTGCGCCCAAAGGCATGCCGTCGCGTTGGTTAGGGATAGTTATGTTATTGCCATTGCTAATTTCAAGGTCAGATCCAATAAAACCAGGCGTAATCCAGTTAACTTTATTGGATGTTGGACAAGGCTTGTCGGCTGTCGTGCAAACCGCAAATCACGTCCTCGTGTACGATACCGGGGCAAAATTTTCATCGACCAGCGATTCGGGGCAAAGTGTTTTAGTGCCGTTTTTAAAAAGCCAGGGCATTGATAAAGTAGATAGTCTTTTGGTCAGTCATGGCGATAATGACCATATCGGCGGAACTGATTCCTTGATAGCAGCAATAGAAACGGAAAAGTTGCTGACCAGTGTGCCGCAACAACTGAGCGAACACTCGCCAACCCTATGCACAGCCGGGCAGTCGTGGGAATGGGATAAGGTCAAATTTTCAATCCTGTCACCCAAGCCAACCAATTTGGCATCAGATAATGACAATTCTTGCGTCCTGTTAATCCAGTCTCAACAAGGTAACGCGTTGCTCCCAGGCGACATTGAAGCGGATGCCGAATCTTGGCTGGTTAAAACCTATGGCGTTGCGTTAAAGGCGGATGTTTTAATCGCGCCGCATCATGGTAGCCAAACGTCTTCAACAACCGAATTTCTGCACGCGGTTCAACCCAGCATAATATTGATTCCTGCCGGTTACCGGAATCAATTCGGACATCCGCACGAAAAAGTGCTGGCACGTTACCGGGATTTTTATGTGAACACATTTGATAGCGCAGGTGATGGCGCAATTAAGATTTCCATTGATACCTCCCTGAAAGCGGAATCTTGGCGGACGACACAAGGTCGATATTGGAATTACAAAAAATAAGGTTTTGTAGCGCCATCCGTGATGCCTCTAAATACCTCGAACTAAATAATACCTGATTAAACTACAGTAACTCCAACGCAAACATAATCGCATCTTCGCGCCCTTTTTCAGCCGGATAATAGCCTTTCCTTATGCCAATCTCGTTGAAACCTAATTTACGGTAAAGGGCAATTGCGCCGGGATTGGACGGCCTGACTTCGAGAAACATGGTTTCCGCTTCACCTTTCGCTATCTCGATAAGATTTTCCATCATTTTGCGGCCTATTCCCTGATTTTGCTGGTCTGGCTCGACAGAGACATTCAATATATGCGCTTCGCCCACACCTAGTGTCAGGATGCAGTAACCCAGTATTTTGCCCCCTTCCTCGCAAACCCAGCAGCCATAACCGACCTTAAAGCAATCAACAAAAATATCTTCATCCCACGGGAAAGGGTAATTTTTTCGTTCTATTTCCATAACTGCCGGCAGGTCAGCGTACGTCATAGTACGTAGTCGCATCAACTCTGTCCTGGATACCGAACCAGGGAAGACTTTGGCATAAAACTCCTTATCGGCATCATAGACCAAAGCACTTTTTATTTTATCCATCCATCCACGCATGATTAGTTTCCACTTTGGTTGACTGTTTTAACTGCCAGTTGCAAATCCTGCCACGCCTTGCGTTTTTCCAGCAACGAGCGCAACAAATAGGCCGGATGGTACACCACAACCAGCGGTGTACCATCCAATTCATGTACCTTGCCTCTGAGTTTACCGATTGGCGCATCAGTGTTCAATAAAGTTTGTGCCGCTATGCGCCCAACTGCCAGAATTATTTTCGGTTTTACCAACGCCCTTTGTTGTTGCAGATAAGTACTGCAACTTTCAGCTTCATCGGGCTTAGGGTCACGGTTGCCCGGTGGCCTACATTTGAGAATGTTAGTGATGAACACATCATCTCGATCCAACCCCACCGCCCTGAGCATCTCTGTCAGTAACGCACCGGCCTTGCCAACGAAGGGTTTGCCTTGTTCATCCTCATGCTGCCCCGGCGCTTCGCCGATAATCATCCAATCAGCGGTTTTGTTGCCCGTACCGAACACGGTTTGGGTGCGGGTTTGGCACAATGCACACTTTGTGCAGCCAGCGACTTCGGCTTCTAGTTCAGCCCAGGTTTGTTGGGTGTTATCCTGGACTTGTGGCTCCTGGATAAGGTATTCGCTTGTTGAACCGGATTCGGTTTGATTAACCACGGGCGCGGGTTTTCTGGGTACCCAGACATCAATGCCCATTGCTTCGAGGTATTGCAGCCGAGTGGAGTTATCCATGTGTGGTGAGATTAGCAGGAAGGAATGGCGTGAATAACTTTATATTTGTTATTCCGCCGATTATAAATTTTATTATACAGGTTTGTAGACGTAGGTACGATTAGCGTAGCGCACCCAAAGGGCACTTGTGACCTTTAGGTTATAAATAATCGTACGCATGTTGGAAAAATTTCATCCGGGTATGCATTTGCCTATCTTAGGAAGATATTATCAATGCAAATTTTCCAAACTTAATAACGACTTATGCCCAATTACAAACGCGCCTTTGTACCCGGCGGCACATGGTTTTTTACGGTAAACCTACTGCAAAGGCAACAAAATGACCTGCTCATTCGGGAAATCGAATTACTACGGCAGACGGTCAAGCGGGTTAAAGCAAAATATCCATT
The DNA here is from genome assembly GCA_013141505.1 of Methyloglobulus sp. Classification (GTDB taxonomy): domain Bacteria; phylum Pseudomonadota; class Gammaproteobacteria; order Methylococcales; family Methylomonadaceae; genus Methyloglobulus. The sequence goes on along the minus strand of JABFQX010000002.1, from coordinate 143,349 downwards.
TGCCATTGATGCCTGGGTCGTATTGCCAGACCACATGCATTGCGTATGGACATTGCCGACAAACGATGCCGATTTCAGCACCCGCTGGCGGCTGATAAAAAGCGGATTTTCGAGAGCTTTACCCAAAACCGAATACCGTTCCAAAGTGCGAATCGCGGCTGGCGAACGGGGTATCTGGCAGCGGCATTATTGGGAACATTACATCCGCGACGAATTAGATTATCAACAGTATATTGACTACATACATGTAAACCCGTTGAAACACGGTTATGTGAAGCGTGTAACCGATTGGCCTTATTCGTCATTCCATCGGTACGTGGCAAAAGGCATTTATCCCGAAAATTGGTGCGGCGATGTTAACATGGATGTAGAAGGTGACTATTGATCATGCGGACGATTACGCTACGCTAATCGTACCTACGTACCTGACAATCGCTTTGGAAAGGTCACATAACCGCATTCGCGGCAACGTGACCTACATTCTATCTTTCTTTGGCCTTGCGCCTTGAACCTGTATTTACACATCCCCCTTCTGCAGCAAGGTAGCCCGTATGAAGTGCAACGGAATACCGGGCATCGAAGCCACGAACGCCCGGATTCCGCAAGCTCCATCCAGGCTACTCGCTCTGAGTTGTGATTAAGAGACAGGCAACATACCCCCCGCCACGCAGGGCGCATCAGAGATAGGCCAGAGCCATTAGACAGTTTTCGGCCATCATCAGCGTAGGGTGAGACCACCCTCGTCGATATGTATACGGTCTGCACTGGTCTTAAGGAACTGTTCGAGGTTAGTCTTGGCAGACTGCTGGAAGTTGCGCGTCACGTTTGGGTCGTGGTTACCACGCTTGATTTCAACTTGTGAGACAGCCATTAAAGTGCCGATAATTGCCATCTGCTCGTACATCTCGAGCTTTTGGGCAGGTGACGAACGGATGAACTCGGAGTTGGCCACCAGCACGGCTCGCATCTGCTTGACTAATTGCATGAAGTGAGGATCTGGCAGCGATATGTCGCGATAAGCCATGTAGTTGCCGGCCAAGAATGCCGACACGGCACCCGCAACATCGTTCTTCGGGATGCCGAGCTTAGACTCAAGCTGCTGGTAAGTTAACAGGGACTGTGCGAATGCCTGTTCGAACTTCGGGCGCTGTTCAACTGGGTAGGGGGCGGCCAACAAACGCGGCGCAGATGAGGCGGCCACCGCCGCTGGCGCTAGGGTGGCCGTAGCAGACACCTTGGCGGCTGGTGTCTTACTCGAACTGGATTTGCCTTTACTTGCGTAGTGCTTGTTGACCAGGCGCAGGTTCTCGTTTGCCAGGTTACTCATGACCATAGGCGCAAGAACATCCGGGATTGCCGCATAAGGTTGAAAAGGCAGAAAGTCGTCGGCACGTGAGGCGTTTGCGGCACATAGTGCCAGCGACAAAGACAATAAGGGACGAATCAGGTTTTTTGATACCCATAACTTATCCGACGCACCTTGAATAAATTTCATCACAGAAACTAAGACTTTTACATCAAAAATAATATTCATCATGGTGCTTTACCCTTCATTTGTTTGATTGAAAATACGCACGAAAATATTTTACACCCCAACACTTGTATTGCACCAACAGATACTTGAAGGTTGCGACGCAAAATTTTGCGTCATCCTCGGATGTGGGGATAAGTTGTTCAATTCCTTTATATTCCTGACCTTCTCGCTCAAAGCTAAGGTAGCCCGGAGAGGTTTACGTACCCTCTGCACCCACAGGGCATAAAGGGCATAAAGAATCCGGGGCTTTCGTGACTCCGCTGTTCCCGCTACCTTGTTTTGCCTTTTGCCTTTCGACTAGATTACACATCCCCCTTCTGGGGGTGTCTGCGCTCGGGACTGAGTAACTTGTTCACTGCATTGATATAAGCCTTCGCAGAAGCAATCACAATGTCAGTATCCGCACCCAAGCCATTGACGATACGTCCGGCCTTCTCTAAACGCACCGTTACTTCGCCCTGGGAATCCGTGCCATTGGTGATGTTATTGACTGAATATAAGGCCAAGACAGCATTGGTCACCACCAACTTTTCAATCGCTTTCAAGCTGGCATCAACCGCACCGCCACCTTCTGCATTGCCGGTCACTTCTTTGTTATCAATCCGCAAGGTGACTTTGGCATTGGGCACTTCGCCGGTTTCTGAGCAGACTTTCAAAGCTACAAGTTTAATATGCTCGTCTTCCGCTTCAAAACCGACTTCCGAAATCAAGGCTTGTAAATCTTCATCAAAGATTTCATGTTTTTTATCGGCGAGTTGTTTAAAGCGCGAGAAGGCTTCGTTTAATTCTTCTTCCGACTGGAATTCCACGCCCAATTCGGTCATGCGACTTTTGAAGGCGTTCCTGCCAGAATGTTTGCCTAACACCATTCGGTTAGCAGACCAGCCGACATCTTCAGCACGCATGATTTCGTAAGTCTCGCGGCTCTTCAAGACACCGTCCTGGTGGATACCCGCCTCGTGGGCGAAGGCGTTCGCCCCGACGATGGCCTTGTTGGGTTGCACCGGGAAGCCGGTAATGGACGACACCAGTTTGGAGCAAGTCAAAATCTCGCGGGTATCGATCCGCGTTTGGCAAGCGAACACGTCATGACGGGTGCGTACGCCCATCACGACTTCTTCCAAAGACGCATTGCCCGCACGTTCGCCCAAACCGTTGATGGTACACTCCACCTGCCTTGCACCATTCATGACGGCAGCCAAGGAATTAGCTACTGCCAAGCCCAAATCGTTATGGCAATGCACAGAAAAAATGGCCTTATCGGAATTAGGTATACGTTGGATCAAATTGGCAATAGTCGCACCAAATTGCTGCGGCACACTATAGCCAACGGTATCGGGAATATTCAACGTCGTCGCGCCTGCGTCAATGACGGCCTCAAGAATCCGGCACAAAAAATCTTCATCCGAACGACCTGCATCTTCCGGCGAAAATTCGACATCATCGGTAAATTGTCGGGCGCGTTTCACCGCTTTTACGGCGTACTCGATGACTTGCTCCGGCTGCATGTGCAATTTCATCTGCATGTGGATAGGCGAGGTGGCGATAAAGGTGTGGATTCTTGATCTGCTCGCGCCTTTTAAGGCTTCGCCGGCTCGGTCAATATCTTTGTCCAAAGCCCTAGCTAAGCCGCACACGGTGCTATCTTTAATGACATTGGCAACGGCTTGCACCGCTTCAAAATCGCCAGGACTGGCTGCAGGGAATCCGGCTTCTATCACATCAACTTTCAAGCGTTCCAACGCTTTGGCAATACGTACTTTTTCGTCCCGCGTCATCGACGCGCCGGGGCTTTGCTCACCATCCCGCAAGGTGGTGTCAAAAATAATCAAATGGTCTTTCATTGTAAACTCCATCAATGGATGGCAATCAGCTATCTAAATAGCCGAATATAAGGAAGAGGGGTTAATTTCGTGAAAAAAGAATTAGATGCCCGCTAGGGCAGGATTCTCAGGCTTAGGGATAAGCGCAGGCACAAACAAGCACCCAACTCTGCTGCCGCGAAGCTGGCTGACAAGCGATGGCATTGGCCTTGTTTGGTGTATTGAGGAAACATAGTTGAAAATATAACTGAATAGTCTGCCAGCGACAAGCGGAATCTACAATTTACGTTCTTGTAACCGGCGCTTGCGCATAACTAACGTAACAACAGGCCCGGAAATGGCGTACGCTAAAAACAACAGAAACAGCATTGTCTCGGGCTGCGCCATGACAAAAGCGATAGCAAGCATCACTGAAATCGCGACAAAAAACGGCACTTTCCCGCGCAAGTCTATTTCCTTGAAGCTGGAGTAACGAAAATTACTGACCATTAACAATCCTGTACTTATAGTCAGCACGATGGCTGGATACTTGACCATATCAATATCGTAGCCATGTTCAACCGATATCCAGATAAATCCGGCAAGAATTGCCGCCGCCGCTGGGCTGGGCAAACCTTGAAAATAACGTTTATCAGCAGTGCCGACCTGGGCATTAAACCGAGCCAACCGCAACGCCCCGCCTGCTAAATGGACGAAAGCCGCAAACAAACCGACTTTACCAAAGCTGGAAAAAGCCCACAGATACATGACCAAAGCTGGGGCTACTGCAAATGAGGTCATATCCGACAAGCTATCGTACTGTACGCCGAACTCACTCTGGGTATTCGTCAGACGAGCTACACGACCATCCAACCCATCTAAAATCATGGCGACAAAAATAGCTATCACCGCTGTTTCATAGCGTCCACCGATGGCCGAAGTAATAGCATAATAACCGGAAAACAGGGCACCTGTGGTCAATAAATTGGGTAATAAATAAATTCCGCGACGGCGAATAGAGCGTTTTTCAGGTTTGGTCATTTTTTATCGCTACTTGATTTTTATTTTGGCAAAAAGTCCACGGAATTATACAACGTGCGGCTATTTCGCACCCGAGTTTAATTAACGATTGTGACAAGGACATTAATCCGGGTATTTCGTAGCAAAAACAACAGAACAAATGAAAAGATTCGGTTTTAATTATGATAAAATCCGCCCACCAAAACGCAAGAAAAACGAATCAAACAGGCGCTCTATCGCTACGAATTCTTAATCTTTTAAACCTAAACCACACGAAAAACCATCATGAATAAACCAAAAAAAGTCGCAATTCTCACTGCAGGCGGTTTAGCCCCATGCCTTAACTCAGCTATCGGTAGCCTTATCGAGCGTTACAGCGAAATCGACCCATCGATTGAAATCATCTGCTACCGCAGTGGCTATAAGGGCTTGTTGCTTGGCGACTACTACAAAGTCACACCAGCCGTGCGGGAAAAAGCCGGTTTGTTACATAAATTCGGCGGCTCGATTATCGGCAACAGCCGCGTTAAACTCACTAACGTAAAAGACTGCGTTAAACGTGGTCTCGTCAAAGAAGGTCAGGATCCACAAAAAGTCGCAGCCGACCAACTGGTCAAAGATGGCGTGGACATTTTGCACACTATAGGCGGCGACGACACAAACACCGCTGCCGCTGATCTGGCTGCATTCCTGGCGAACAACAACTACGGTTTGACCGTTATTGGCCTACCCAAAACCGTCGATAACGATGTCTTCCCCATCAAGCAATCGCTAGGCGCATGGACGGCTGCGGAACAAGGCGCACGTTATTTCATGAATGTGGTGGCGGAAAATAACGCCAATCCGCGTATGTTAATCGTCCATGAAGTCATGGGACGTAGTTGTGGCTGGCTGACGGCGGCTACCGCCCAGGAATACCGCAAATTGCTCGACCGCGCCGAATGGTTGCCGGAATTGGGCTTAGATCGTGCCACTTATGAAGTCCACGGCGTATTTATCCCAGAAATGGCGATAGACTTGGCCGCAGAAGCCAAACGCTTACGGGCAGTTATGGATAAAGTGGATTGCGTTAACATTTTTGTGTCCGAAGGCGCGGGTGTTGAATCCATCGTCGCGGAAATGCAAGCCAAAGGCCAAGAAGTCCCACGCGATGCCTTTGGCCATGTCAAACTGGATGCCGTCAATCCCGGTAAATGGTTTGGTGAACAATTTGCCGAAATGCTCGGTGCGGAAAAAACCTTGATCCAAAAATCCGGTTATTTCGCACGGGCTGCCGCCTCTAATGTCGAAGACATCCGCCTCATCAAATCCTGCGCCGATCTTGCTGTTGAATGCGCTTTCCGCCGCGAATCTGGCGTTATCGGTCATGATGAAGACCGTGGCAATGTATTGCGGGCAATTGAATTTCCACGCATTAAAGGTGGCAAGCCATTCAATATAGATACCGATTGGTTCAATAAAACATTAGCTGATATTGGGCAACCAAAAGGCTCGAAAGTCGAAGTCGGACACTAAGGCTCTTTGCGTGGATGAGCGGCTGAAACGCTCATCCACATTAAGCGCTTGACCTGTTTCCAAAACAACGCCAAGCGACCGTCCGAATAAAAATAAAGTGTTAGCTCAGTTTGAACGCACGACTTCAACATGATTAATCAAGGCAGTGAGATGTAATTGCTTGGTAAGGCGGTAGCGGGTATTTTTTTTGTTTTTGTGGAGAAAAATAAATTCGCTGGGTTTAAAGCCTTTATTCACAAAAATCAAACTGGCTGATTGCTTGATATGATTTGTGTCTGGCAAAAAAATGGCGTCTACCAAGTCATTGGGAAACCCAGGGTTAGAAACCTGAACTGTCGCCGCATCGTTACCTAGCAACTCCACACCCATAAACATGCCCACCTCTTTCGATTGCGCCAACCATCGAACCAAGCCGATAGTCATAGTTTTATGTAATATGCCGACAACACCGCCCACTTTGGGCTTAATGTGGCTATCAGTCCATAACAAACCGAAACCCTTTTCACTTTTATCGACAAGGCGCATGTTGATGTCATGTTTTTCTTCTTCACTGGCTTGCCATATCTCGGTCGGATCTGTAAATTCAATGACTTGAAAGGCCAATGGATCTACCATCGCTTCCAGCTTTAAGTTATCGTTGTCGTAAAAATCGTCATCGTCACCATCGCGTTTCAGCCTTGCGGGAGACAATGTAAAATCCAGGTCGCGCGGTTGACCTGAATGATTTGATCCGAGCGCATTAAGAATGCTTTCCTTCTCAACTTCCTTGTCGCGCAAAAATTCCACAATGTGATCAAACCCCATTGTGCCAAGATGATTGCTTTTGGCGGCGGTTCGGGGATCCTTTCTTTGTTCGCTGTGGGTCAAGGTTTTTGCCAGCCGTAGGAACATAAGTCGATCCGTAGGCAGCATATGTCCACGCTTATCGTATGTTGCTTCAAGGATTTTGCTGGCAACAGTAACGGTAGCAATATACAAATGCTCTGGATCAACTATGTCGGGTTCATGATCCGAATCCGCTATAGTTGGTGGCCCATTACCTTTCAAGTGAATGGAGGGTATGCCGCCAAATCGCTTTTTGGGAATGGACGACAACAGTCGGGTGTGAATTGCATATTGGCTGAGCAACTCGTAGATTGTCCGCATTTCATGGGGGGTAAATTGATTGGTATTACTTAAAGAAAACACCAATAGCCGCTTAAATGCGCCATCAATCATCCGAGAGCCGGGATTAATCTCTTCATTTATCAAATGGCAATGCCGGGCATACCGGTAAAACTGAAAACACTTATGCCAAAAATAAATATGGGGTTTACTGTAAGTCTGTGAGATATACAACAGACCTTTGCCCATTGCATTAATGCCGTCACTTATAATCGCCGTCTTTTCTTCCAGCGAGAAAGACTTTTCTTCTTTAAACCAGTTTTCCTGGCTGAGTAACCAATAAGCATTAGCCAGTTCCAAATTTACCCATACTGAAATCTCGCTTCTGGCGGTCTCCTCGGCGACCGAGATGACTTTAACCGATGGGTCAGAAGTGCTGGGAAACAGCGTTAACCTTGCTGTAGCAGGGGTAATGGCTGAACTCATTTTTTCCAGGAAGAATAACCGTGTCCGTCCGAAGATGCGGTTATCCTCGGGGGCGAAAGCATTATTAAGCGCTTGTAGAACCTGAAGTATTTTTTGGCATTTAGCCATATCATCGACGTTTTCTAGGGTGTTAAGCCATTCCGAAAACGCCATTTCATCAATTGCGAACGGCAAAGGGTGGTTGCCGGCAGGTGGGCAAGTCGGGAATGGTGTCGACAAATTAGCCTGGTGTGAACTCATCAAATTTATGCCTTTTTCGCTTGTAAAATAGCCATGGCTCGTATCCTAAATTAAACGAACTCGTCATAACTAATTCTAAGTTTAGTTGGAAGTAACAATATTGCCAATAACCTTGTAGCCAACTGGAGTCCTTACTGCGGTCAGTCACTGTATTGTGACTCCGATAATTAGCCCCGGTTAAGACGAGGTTGACGACTGACTTTTGATGGTCGTAACATCCAAAAGTCTTTTTAAGAGATGTTCATTTTTCACTATTTAAAAACTCCTTTTAGTACTTCATTTGATTTTTGCACCACTTATCTGTAATGTTGCACGACTTTGCTTTCATAACCATTAAGAGAGGGTAGTTTGCCGCTTTCACTGCCGGTGGATAGCTAAAACGCTAATTTAGATATGAAGACCTCATTCTCTACAAGAATGCTGCTATGCCTAGGGCTTTTGTTTTCAACTGTCATTGTTGCTGACGACGATAATATTGAATATAAAGTAAAAGCCGGCTATCTGTATAACTTCACTAAATTTGTCTCCTGGCCGGAAGTCAATAGCGCAACATTCAACCTGTGTATCTTGGGTAATGATCCTTTTGGCGACACCATTAATGCCATCGAAAAAAAGACGGCATTATCCCGATCCATCAGGATAGTGCGATTTAAAACAGCCAAGGCGCTTTCCGGTGTAGATTTAAAACCAGCTTGCCACATATTGTATGTCAGCGGTATTACGTCGCAATCGGACGTTGAAAAAATAACGACTAAGCTAAAAAAAGCTAACACGCTTGTTGTCGGGGAAAATGAATCTTTTGCCCAAAACGGCGGCATGATCGGCTTAGTCAACAGAAACGGCAAAATAAAGCTGCAAATTAATTTGCAATCAGTTAACGGCACTCATCTTAAAATCAGCGCGAAATTATTGGAGATAGCGGAGCTTATCAAGGTAGCAGGCCATGATTAAAAAGCTCATGGATCTTTCAATCAACCGCAAGTTATTGTTGATATTGCTATTTTCCAGCTTGGTATCGTTGCTGTTTGCAGGGGTGTTTCTAATTTTGCTGGAGCTTTCTGAATTCCAGCGCACCACAAAGGATGATTTATCGACGTTGGCTAGCATTATTGGCAATCGCAGTACGGCGGCATTAATTTTTGACGACCCCAACTTGGCTATTGAAAACCTATCTGTCTTCAATAATATCCCCTCTGTTCGGGTAACTTGTTTATACAATGATCAAAATAAGGTATTTGCCCAGTCGGTAAAAAACGACCACATCAATTCAATCTGCCCGGCCGCTATCGATGGCGAGCTAACCCGGTTTGAAAACAAACAGCTGATCGTCGTTAAAAACATAGCGATAGACAATGAGAAACTCGGCACAGTTTACATAAGAGCTGACTTAACCGTAGCTTACTGGCAGAAAGTGCAATTTATAGGCCTATTGTTTTTAGTTCTGGTTGTTGTGTCTCTTATGACTTTTTTGCTATCTAAACCCCTATTGTCAGTCATTTCGACCCCCATAAAAAGGCTGGTCAACACGGTCAGGAAAATCAGCGACACCGGCGATTTTTCGCTTAGGGCACTCAAGTTGAATAACGATGAAACAGGTACCCTAGTTGACTCATTCAACAGTTTAATCGAAACCGTTGAAACTCAGAACCAAGCATTAGTTGAGGCGAAAAACCGCTACCTAGCCCTGTATGATGACAATCCAACCATGATTTTCAATATTTCAACGGTGGGGTTGATTTTTTCGGTCAACCTCACTGGGGCAAAGCAATTCGGTTTAACGGTAGCGGAATTGCAAAATTGTTCGATTTTTGATTTTGTCCACTCGGAAGATTCTGCGTTGTTACAAACCCTGATAGACCGTTGCTTTTCCAATCCTTTCCAAGTGCATAACCAGGAAATACGTTACCTCGCCGAAGCCTCAAAAATAATCTGGGTAAGAGCCACCGCCAAATTAATCGAACATGAAATGCAAGAGAACAGCTTGTTACTTGTTTGCGAAGACATCACAGAAACCCGTCTGCTGAACGAGAAAATTGCCTACCAAGCGGATCATGACGCGCTGACAGGACTTGCCAACCGAAACAAATTTGACCGCTATTTGAAATGGGTCATCAGTTTGGCGCATCAGGATAACACCGAGCATACGTTATGCTACCTTGACCTTGACCAGTTTAAAGTCGTCAATGATACCTGTGGCCATTTAGCAGGCGATGAATTGCTCAGGCAACTCGGTGATTTATTAAAGAAACATACCCGACAATATGACTTTGTCGCCCGGCTCGGCGGCGATGAGTTTGGTATTTTGATGTACAACTGCTCTTCCAGCCAAGCCTTTCTGGCCTGTGAGAAATTACGCGATGTCATCAGGGATTATAATTTTACTTGGGAAGACCGTAGCTTTAGCATCAGCGTCAGCATTGGCGTATCGTCAATCAACATCACCAGCGGTAGCGAGGTTGATTTACTTAAAGAAGCAGACGCTGCTTGTTATGCCGCAAAAGACAAAGGTCGAAACCGTGTACATGTCTTTAGCCCCGATGATGAAGAGCTGGCGTTGCGTCAGGGTGAAATGCAATGGGTGGAGAGAATTCGCTTAGGTTTGGAACAAAAACGCTTTTTGTTGTACGGACAGCCCATTGTGCCGGTGGTCGACAGCAACGAGGGCTTTCACTTTGAGGCTTTATTACGCTACCGTGATGACCGTGGCAAAATTATACCACCCGGTGCCTTCCTGCCTGCCGCAGAACGCTACAATCTGGCTCCGGAGCTGGATCGATGGTTAATCGCCACTCTTCTTGAATGGCTCGGCAATCGGCCTGACTTTCTCGCCAAATTATCGATTTGTTCGGTTAATCTGTCCGGCTTGTCGCTTTCTGACGAATATATGTTGGACTTTATTTCCGAACAGTTTGAACGCTGGTCTGTCCCTACCCATAAACTCTGTTTTGAGATTACCGAAACCGCAGCGATTTCAAATTTATCGTATGCCACTCACTTTATTGATCGACTGAAAGAACAAGGCTGCTTGTTTTCTTTGGATGATTTCGGCAGCGGCTTGTCTTCTTTTGCTTACTTAAAAAACCTGTCGGTGGATTATCTTAAAATTGATGGGCTGTTTGTTAAAGACATCTTGGAAGACCAGGTTGATCTGGCAATGGTAAAATCAATCAATGAAGTTGCCCATGTCATGAACAAAAAAACCATCGCTGAATTTGTGGAAAATGAGCATATTTTTAATCTTCTGAAAACCTTGGGCGTAGATTATGCACAAGGTTATGGTATTGGTAAGCCAGTTCCGTTGGATGAGCTTAAACCCATAGAGAATTTGTTTAGTGGTATCCAACAATGAAGCCTGTTTTATTATTGATTTTTAGCTTGTTTGTCCTGTCGTTTTCCTGCAGTTATACATTGGCCGATGACGATATGGACGATTATTTTTCCATGTCGCCTGCTGAGCTGGCAGCAGTGCCGGTTTCGATTGCGACAGGCACGCCAAGGGCGCATTCCAGATCAGCTGGATCAACCAGCGTCATAACGGCTGACCAGATTAAAACAATGGGTGCAACGGAGCTACATGAAGTTTTGGAAACCGTTCCCGGCATCCACGCAAGTTTGCAGCCCTTGACCAATGATTATCAATACAGCGTTCGGGGCATTGCCAATAAACACAATTGCGAAATGTTGATCATGTTGAATGGGACACGTATCACCTCACCTTTTCAAGGCGGCATCCTCGCCGGCACCGAATTGCCTTTGGCGGCCATTGAGCGTGTCGAAGTAGTTCGGGGGCCAGGTTCTGCTGTTTACGGCGCTGATGCGTTTGCCGGCGTGATTAATATAATCACCAAAAAAGCCCGTGATATTAATGGCACCCAAATTGGTGTTCGCGCCGGTAATTGGGACACCCAAAGTGCCTGGGGGCAACATGGCGGGCAATGGGCAGGTTGGGACATTGCCACCAGCATACAATATCAACATACTGGGGGCGATAGTGGCAGAGTTATCAAAGCCGACCAGCAAACTACGTTTGATGATATTTTTGGCTCCCAAGCATCATTAGCGCCAGGAGCCATGGCGACAAGATTTAAAGCCTTGGACTCCCATCTTAGCCTGCAACGCAAGCATTGGGATATTGGTTTTTGGGCGTTTAATGTCCTGGATGTAGGTACGCGATCTGGCGGGGCAGGCGCATTAGATCCTCACGGTGGTGCAGAAAGCGCCCAGTACTTGGGTGATATCCGGTTTGCTACGGAAGACTGGTTGGCTGATTGGGAATTTCTCGCCCATCTCAGTTTTTTATACACGGATGTCAATGCCAATGTTGATGTTTTTCCTGATAATAGCCAATTACCTCTTGGCTTAAACGGCAATTTGGTAAGGTTCTCCAATGGCTTAATAGAGGATATGAGATATGCCCAAAAAATTCCCGCGATTGAAATAACCTCAATCTATAAAGGCTTGGACAATCATCTGTTTCGATTGAGTGCCGGACTGAGGTATGAAGAATTTGCGATACGGGAGCGGGCAAACAATAACTTGGCACTAATTTATGGCAATGCTATACCGCCAGTTGTGGACGGCACCCTGGCAGATGTAACCGGTACGGCATCGGCATTTTTAAAAGATAAAGATACCAGCCGCACGATTACCTCAGTCGTTTTACAAGATGAATGGCAAATTGCCAAAGATTGGCATTTGACGGCCGGGGTACGTTACGATCATTATTCTGATTTTGGCAGCACGGTGAACCCAAGGCTTGCTCTAGTGTGGGATGTCAACAGTCAATTGACCACTAAATGGCTTTATGGCAAGGCATTTCGCGCCCCCACCTTTACTGAACTGGGTTCAACCTCAATGGGCAACAGCAATTTAAAGCCGGAGAGCATCAACATGGTTGAATGGGCTTTTGATTACCGACCGGTTTCATCACTTAGAACGTCGCTTAACCTCTATTACTATGCTATCCATGACTTGATAACAGCGCCTCTTATTAGTGACCCGGATAAGCATTATAAAAATTTTGGTGAACAAGATGGCTACGGAACCGAACTGGAAGGTAACTGGAAAATAACCGAACATTTATCTTTGACCGGAAATTATGCCTGGCAATATTCACGCAGTGAACATACCGAAATGCGTATAACCGGTGTACCTGAACATAAAGTTTATTTTGCCGCCAATTGGGCTTTTATGCCTAAGTGGCAATTTCAATCCCAACTGAACTGGGTAGGAAGTCGAACCCGTGAACCAGCCGACACCCGACCCTTGAAGGATTTTGAATCCATCGACTTTACCTTACGTGGCAGCAAAATTTGGGGGCACGTCAATTTTGCGGCATCCCTTAGAAATGCATTCGATGCCAACAACCTGGAACCGGCCCGCAATGAACTGCCGGTCAATTTGCCGATGCCGGGCAGAAGTTTTTATCTTGAAGCCTCTGTCAATTTCTGATTTTTCAACCCTGACGGTCAATGAGACAAACTGAGCTAACCGACGACCTACAATGCAACATTATTGATTTCCCTTTGCTCCCAAAGGAAGAACTTTATTTAATCAAGGCGTTTTACCAACAATCGCATGCCGATTATTTTTTCGATACGCTACTGGACACTTTGGCCTGGCAGGAAGAAGATATTTTTATTTTTGGCAAATGGGTCAAAGTGCCCCGTTTGATGTGCTGGTATGGCGATCTGCAGGCTTATTACCAATACTCCGGCGTTAATCATAAGCCCTTACCGTGGACACATGATTTGCAAAGCATCAGGGGAAAAGTGGAACAACAATGCCAATCCACTTTCAACAGCGTATTGGCTAACCTGTACAGGGACGGCAGGGATTCGATGGGTTGTCATGCCGATGATGAAAAAGAGCTGGGCTTAAACCCAATTATTGCGTCCTTGAGTCTAGGCGATGAACGCTTGTTTAAGCTGCACCATAAAAAAAGCAAACGCACCTTGAATATTCATTTGCAACATGGTGATTTACTGGTCATGGGCGGGACATGCCAACAACACTGGCTACATTCAATACCTAAAACCAAAGCCCTTAAAACGCCACGCATCAACTTGACGTTTCGGAAAATACTGACTGAATCCACCAGCCTTATTTGATCGCCTTAAAGCCAATGTCCGTCCGGTAATAGACATTATCCCAATGAATATTTTTAGCAAGGCCATAGGCTTTGATTTGCGCTTCCTTGATGGTCTCGCCCAACGCACACGCGCATAAGACGCGGCCTCCGGCAGTGACAATGGCATCACCTCCTGCTTGTGTGCCGGCGTGAAATACCTTAACGCCATCCGCTTCCTGTTCGGGTAACCCTGAAATCACCGCGCCTTGTTGATAGGTGTCAGGATAGCCACCTGCCGCCATAACCACCCCCAACGCCGCCCGGTCGTCCCAATCACTGGTCGTTTTATCCAAGTTTCCAGCCAATGCCGCTTCACAGAGTTCAACTAGGTCGCTTTTCAAGCGCATCATGATGGGCTGGGTTTCAGGGTCGCCAAAGCGGCAATTGTATTCCAGCACTTTAATTGCCCCGTCTGGGGAAATCATCAGCCCCGCATACAGGAAGCCGGTGTACGGATGTCCATCGGTGGCCATACCGGCCAAAGTCGGCGCAATGACTTCTTGCATGACTCGGTGGTGAATATCCGGGGTAACCACAGGCGCTGGTGAATAAGCGCCCATACCGCCGGTATTGGGGCCTTGGTCGCCATTGTCGCGTGCTTTGTGGTCTTGTGAGGTTGCCATCGCCAAAGCCTGTTTGCCATCGGCAATGACAATAAAACTGGCTTCTTCCCCTTGCAGGAATTCCTCGACAACGACCCGGCTCCCGGCCGCGCCGAACACATTGCCGGACAACATATCTTCGACGGCATTGACGGCTTCCTGCACAGTCTGTGCGACCACCACGCCTTTACCGGCGGCCAAGCCGTCGGCCTTGACGACAATAGGCGCACCCTGTGATTTTATATAGGCTATGGCTTGCTCTTGATCGGTAAAACTCTGGTATTTGGCAGTCGGGATGTTATACCTGACCATGAAGTCTTTACAATAACTCTTGGAGCCTTCTAACTGCGCTGCCTTTGCGGTAGGGCCAAAACAGTGCAACCCCGCTTCTTTAAAGCGATCAACGATACCCATCGTTAACGGCACTTCAGGACCAATTATGGTCAGGTCGATTTGTTCTGCCTGTGCAAATGCCAGCAGCCCATGAATATCTGTTACAGAAATGTCGATATTTTCAACACCTGCCTCTATCGCCGTCCCGGCATTGCCTGGCGCGACAAAGACTTCAGCAACTTTTGGGGATTGTTTGACTTTCCACGCCAGGGCATGTTCACGCCCACCGCTACCAACAATAAGTATTTTCATGGGACTAGATTCAAGGTTCATATTCAAATTTCAAGATCAGCATTTAAGATGTTTGTTGTTTCGCACCTTGAACCCAGTACCTTGTTGCTAAAAAAATCAATGCCTAAAATGGCGCATACCGGTAAATACCATGGCGATATTATGCTGGTTGGCGGCATCAATGACTTCTTTATCACGGACAGAACCACCGGGCTGGATGATTGCCGTTACCCCAGCTTCCGCAGCCGCATCAACGCCATCACGAAACGGTAAGAACGCATCGGAAGCCATTGCCGATCCGACCACTGTCAAGCCTTGGTCTGTGGCTTTGGTTATGGCGATCCTGGCTGAGTAAACCCGACTCATCTGACCTGCGCCCACACCCATTGTTTGTTCGTTTTTAGCGTAGACGATAGCATTGGACTTGACAAATTTAGCGACTTTCCACGCAAACAACATATCCTTCAATTCTCCATCAGAAGGCTTACGCAAGCTAACAATAGTTAAATCGGTACTACTGACCTCACCTGAATCTTTATCTTGAACCAACAAGCCACCGCTCACCTTTTTCAAGTCCAGCGCGGTAATATTGCCGCAAGCAAATTCACCGCATTGTAAAACCCGTAGGTTTACCTTCTCCGCCAAGACAGCCTGTGCTGCATTACTAAAGGCTGGGGCAATAATCACCTCGACAAACTGTCGGCTAACAATTTCCGCCGCTGTATCATTATCGACTTCACGATTAAAGGCGATTATGCCCCCAAACGCAGAGGTAGGATCGGTGGCATACGCCCTGGCATAAGCATCCAGAACAGTATCGGCAACGGCAACGCCACAGGGATTGGCATGTTTGACAATCACACAGGCCGGCCTGTCATGAAACGATTTGACACATTCCAAGGCGGCATCCGCATCGGCAATGTTGTTATAGGATAACTCCTTCCCCTGAAGTTGCCTGGATGACCCTATCGTACCGACGGCAGGATCGAGTTCACTGTAAAATGCGGCTTTTTGATGAGGATTTTCACCATAACGCATTTTCAGGCTAAGGTAATATTGCAAATTTAAAGTATCGGGAAATCCAACATCAGACATTTTACCTAAATAAACAGCAATGGCAGAATCATAACGTGCGGTGTATTGGAAACATTTCAACGCCAGATTAAAGCGGGTCAGCGAAGAAAGGCCATTATCATTTTTTAGCTCTATCAGGATGGAAGCATAATCGGAAGGATTAACGATAACTGCAACATCAGCATGATTTTTTGCGGCGGCGCGGATCATGGTAGGCCCGCCAATATCAATATTTTCGATAGCCGTTTCTAAATCGCAACCAGGTTTGGCTACCGCCTGTTCAAACGGATATAAATTGACGACAACGAGATCAATCGGCTTGATACCATTCGCTTCCATGACGGCATCGTCAATGCTGCGTCTACCCAAAATACCGCCATGAATTTTCGGGTGCAGGGTTTTTAACCTGCCCGCCATCATTTCAGGAAATCCCGTGTAATCAGCCACTTCAGTGACTTTAATACCGGCTTCGGATAGTGTTGTTGCCGTACCGCCGGTGGAAAGAATGTCGACGCCTAATTCACTGAGTTCGCGGCAAAATTTGACAATATCTGTTTTGTCGGAAACGCTGACCAGAGCGCGGGTTATTTTTTTGTTCATGAAAGCAATTTGAGAAAGAATAAAAAAACAAGAAAAGAAAATGGCTCACGGTTTTTTTGTTGTTATTGATTCGGGACGAATTACGATGCCCGTCATACTAACTCAGGCCGTAAAAATCCATTTTTTTCCGTAAGGTACCACGGCTTAATCCTAATGTTTTAGCTGCCTTGGTCTGGTTATAACCGGAATGTTCCAATGCTGCCTGTAACAACGGTTTTTCGACTTCAGCCATCACCATTGCATGAAGTTCCACCGCGTCATGACCGTTGAGATGTTCAAGATAATGCAATACTGTTTGCTTTACATGTACACACAGAGGCGTACATAAAGTCAAATTGACGTTTTCGTCGATAAGTTCATTACCTTCCACGAAAGTATCCATAAGTATTAAGCACTATTATTTTAGTTTAAATGTTAAACGCCAAAGCTATGAGGTTCATTTGTTGAACGGGCAGGATAGCTTGATTAATCTTGTTTTTTATATCCTGACTAACAAAATCCAGATGTTTGCAATACCAACTGATATGTTTGCGTGCAATTTTAACACCAGTCACATCACCATAGAAACTGTAAAGCCTTTCCAAATGTGTTGTCAGTATTGTGTACACATCCATAACAGTTTGTTTTTCAAATATTTTACCTTCACAAATAAAAGAATTTATTTCTTTGAACAACCACGGATTACCCTGCGCCGCACGACCAATCATAAGTGCATCGACACCGGTTGAGTCGAGTACGAATTTAGCTTTCTCAGCAGAATCAATATCGCCATTGGCAATGACAGGAATACCCACTTCCTGCTTTACTTGCTTTATTGTTTCGTATTCTGCCTGACCTGCAAACTTACAAGCACGTGTGCGTCCGTGTACAGTAAGCGCGGCAATGCCGGAATTTTCGGCAATTCGGGCTATATCAACTGCATTGCGATTGTGCATATCCCAACCAGTACGGATTTTAAGTGTGACCGGCACATCTACGGCATTGACCACCGCATCGAGAATCTTTTTGACCAGATCAGCATCGCGTAATAATGCCGATCCCGCCGCAACCGCACATACTTTTTTGGCAGGACAACCCATGTTGATGTCGATGATTTGTGCGCCACGCTGGACATTGTAAAGTGCCGCATCAGCCATATGCCGGGGGTTGGTACCCACTATCTGAACCGAACACAAACCATGCTCACCGTCATGTTCGGCTTTTAGCCTTGTTTTTTTGTTATCCCGCAATGCCGGATTCGATGCCACCATCTCAGATACGGCCATACCCGCGCCAAAATCTTTACACAGACTCCTGAAAGGCCGGTCACTGATACCCGCCATAGGCGCCAGGATCAATTTATTGGGCAGTTGATAAGAACCAATCTGCATATCAAAGCCAGCAAAACATCGGAAATCCTGAAAACAGTGATTTAAGTAAAAAACGATTACGCGTCTTTTTGATCTTTTTCATCATTCCAAATGGGATTATCGCGATCTTCTGGATTCAATTTGACGATATCTTCTTCGTATATATGCCAGAAAGATTTGTCGATCTTAGCATTAGCGTAACCTTCTTTTTTCTCATGGGTGAACGGACACCACCAGTTTTCGACCAGCTTAACCAGATAAGCATGCCATTCAAAAACCGCGACGCTGACCGGGCAGTACCATGTGCAATTTAATATCCAATACAATTTGTATTGGGAAAGACTAAATCCAAAACTCGGCTCCATAGTAATCTGGTTTTTTAACGTATATCGATGGCTATTGAGATCGGGCAAGTAATCGGTAAATTTTTTGACATTTTTGGCACCGACCATCCATAAATGAAAGTAAGTCATATAGGCGCTAGCAAATACAAAAGGCAAAGTGACTATGGGCGCATAGACAAAAAATAAACCAATTGTCCTACGTGTTACGGACATTTGGGCGTGGTTTTTGCCAATTTCAACGCGATTGGAACAGGTGTCGCAGGCTTTCATTAATTAGTTGTCCTCATGAGTAGTTGTTTTTATAGTATCTGACTTTGTTGACCGATGGGGGATATATAAAAGTTGATAAATACTTTGGCATCCCGCACAACAAAACATCAGTTTGTTTTTTTCTGCATTTATGGAAAACCCTTTAATTTCGACAGGTTGACCACAAAGATCGCAGTTCTTTACAAATTTTACCGTGACCAAAATGCTGCCTCAAAAAACTTTATAGGCTTGTAGAAACCGAACAAAAGAATGTCTTCAAATACGCTGTTTCAGGTATTGCAGGATCAATCGGATGATCCGAACCCTGCCCGCCGCAGGAAAAAAATGTCAAATGCCTGTCAATATGCCGCCCTGATGACCGTAAAATTTCTTTTAAGTTTTCAGCACTGAGATGAAAAGAACAGGAAGCGGAAATTAACACACCATTGTTAGCCAACACCTGCAAAGCCAGATGGTTTAATCGCCGGTAAGCTTCGTAGCCTTCTTTAAAATCTTTTTTACGCTTAACTAAGGCTGGCGGATCTAGGACTATTATGTCATAAAGCTCCCCGTTTTGGCGTGCTTGTTTGAGAAATTCAAACACATCGCTGCGGGTAAATTTCATCTTACCCTCAACCTGGTTTAGCCGGGCATTTTCCTGAGCCAACTGCAAAGCACTTTCAGACGCATCCACACAAACGACCTCAGATGCACCGGCCAAGGCGGCCGGTACAGCCCATGCTCCGGTATAACAAAACAAATCCAGCACCCGCTGATTTTTGGCAAATGCCGCCATCTGAGCGCGACTTTCCCTGTGGTCATAAAACCAGCCAGTTTTCTGTCCACCTATTATATCTATCTGAAATTGGGCATTATTTTCTTCAATGACAATTACATCGGGAAGCTGACCCAGAACAACGTGCGATTCTGTGTCCAAACCTTCCAATTGCCGCTGCTTGTTATCATTTTTCAGGACGATTGCGGAAGGTGACAACAGTTCTTGTAAGGCCGTTATCAACAGCTCTTTCCGCAGTTCAATACCGGCGGTTGTAATTTGTACTGACAGCACTGTGCCAAAACGGTCTATGACCAATCCCGGCAGACCATCACTTTCGCCATAAACCAAGCGGTAGAACGGTTTATCGAACAGTTTTTCGCGTAAAGCCAACGCTGTGGTAATGCGCTTTTTAAAAAAACTAACATCACACTTAATATTGCTTTTTCGGGACAAAAGCCGAGCGCAAATCAAACTTTGCGGATTAATGTAAGCAGTCCCTATCGCTTTGCCATCGGACGCTTTTACCTGCACCAGATCTCCTGGCGCAAAAAAATCCAGTGGTGACCGCTTGGTATCAACTTCATTGCTGAAAACCCACAAATGCCCGTTTCGCAGACGTTTATCTTCATTTTTCTTTAAATAAATTTCGCCTGATGACATATTTAAGGCTAATGGATAAGATCAAAATAATACCCGCCGACGGGAGTTCTCGGCATGGCAATCGACAGTTTAATTTCTAATGTGGAATCGGATGGCAAGAAATAATCCTTATGTGCCCCGACATATTCTTTCGGGGTGAAGACTCTTTGGGCAAATAGCTTCTCGTTGTAATCAAGCAAGCTCAATTTGATGCTGGGCAGATGTTGCTTAAAAAGCGCCTGGTTACTGATCACTGCTCTAAATACAATCGTATCATCGGCTTTGGATATAAATGAGCCTTTTAATACGGCTAATTCATCAAGATGGTCATAATCACGCAGTGTGCAGCCCAGATACTTGCAAAATTTTTCCATGATGGGTCGATAGGATGGATTTTGGCTCCAGTTACCGCTCTCAAAATAAATTATTTGCCCGAACAATACAACGCAGCCCAAGATGAAACCCAGTGACCAATTGATATTGACGGGGATTTTTTCGGCTTCCCAGGGTAGGCGTTCAGTCGTTGATGGCGCTATCCCTGAGCCAGTTGCGGGTACAGCAAGATCATGTTTTTTAATCGCGGCACTGAATTGCATTTTTGCTTGCCGCCAACCATCAACCACCACTTGCAGATAATTTTTAGGGGCGCTTTCCGCTTTTGGTATAAATTCGGCTGTAGCTTCGGCAAGCAATCCGGCCGGTTTTTTTAACTGTAACTCTAAATCTTTAACATCCGGCCATCCGTCAAGATTGATAGGCAGATTTTTTTTGGTTGCTTGCCGACTCTTCGGTTTTTTTTTTGCTTTAGCTTTAGTCTCAGGGGCAGTTTTTGATGCTGCCACCTTTTCACTCAGCAACTCAAGGGCATTAAATTCTTTATCGCAATCGGTGCAAAAAACTGATAAGTTAGCCTGTAGCTGCTTTTGGGTCAGCGGGTAGGTTTTGCGGCAATCAGGGCATTGGGTAATCATTGCTTTACTTTTTAACGCCCGCCAATCTGACCCAATCTTCTTGTTGCACGAGACTATCCAATGGCAAGAAAGCCTGGTAAGCGTTGACAACAGAATCAGACTGTTCGGCAAGGATGCCCGACAGGACAAGCTGACCTTCAGAAGCGACTAGCCCACTGATCTTCCCTGCCATTTCCATTAATGGCTTGGCGAGAATATTGGCTAAAACCACATTGGCTTTCACAGTGTGCCGATTAAACTGTTCCGGTAACTGGCAGATGATCTTATCCTGGACATTATTTTTTTCGGCATTGCTCTCGGTCGCCGTGATGGCTTGGGGATCAATATCGACTGCGTAGGCATTTTCTGCTCCCAGAAGTAAGGCAGCAATCGCCAATATCCCCGATCCGCAACCGTAATCTATAACGGTTTTGCCTTTTAAGTCATGAGTCGCCAACCATTCCAAGCATAATGCCGTGGTGGGATGGGTACCGGTGCCGAACGCCAAGCCCGGATCTAGGATTAGACACACAGCACCCTGTTCCTGTTGTTCCTGACCGGTAGGGCAAACCCAAAGTTTTTCGCCGAACTTCATGGGTCGGTAATGTTCCATCCAAGCACGTTCCCAAACTTGGTCAGCAATCGCTTCGATGCGCCAATCTTGCAAACCCTCTTGTTGAAAGAGCTTAACAACCTGGGCTTTTATTTTTAACGGATCAGTGGGTAATTCGTAAAGCGCAATAACTTGGGTTTGTGTCCAAATTTTTGTCTCGCCGATAGCCGGCTCATAAACCGGTTCATCTTCAGCGTCCATGTAGGTGACGGATACCGCCCCCAGATCGCTGAAATAATCGGCTATCCTGGGTGCGGTATCTTCATTGGTAATAACGGAAATTTGATGCCAAGCCATAAGTTATACAATCTAGGTGATCATTAAATCGACAAGCACAGGCGTTGATAACGAATATCTTTTATTTGATAGCGCCTTACGTAATGCCCAGCTTTTTTTCCAGGTAGTGGATATTTTGCCCACCGGCCGCAAATGCGCTGTCATTCATAATATCGTGTTGCAATGGAATATTGGTCTTTATGCCATCAATAATAATTTCACTGAGTGCCGTATTCATACGGGCAATCGCGCTTTTGCGGTCTTCCCCATGCGCGATCAATTTGCCGATCATGGAATCATAATACGGCGGCACTTTATAGCCATTGTAGATGTGAGTTTCGCAGCGAATACCTGGGCCACCGGGCATGTGGAACTGCTCTATGGTTCCAGGACACGGCATAAAGGTGCGCGGATCTTCCGCATTCAAGCGGCATTCGATAGCATGTCCGGTAAACCTGACTTGGTCTTGCTTGATAGACAATGGCATGCCCGCTGCTATCCGTAGCTGTTCTTTGACGATATCAAAGCCGGTGATCATTTCGGTAACCGGATGCTCAACTTGGACACGGGTATTCATTTCAATAAAGAAGAACTGGCCTTTTTCATATAAGAACTCGAAAGTCCCTGCACCCAAATAACCAATGTCAACACAAGCCTTGGCACACCGTTCACCAATCAGCTTGCGCTGCTCTTCGGTAATGCCGGGCGCTGGCGCTTCTTCCACCACTTTCTGGTGGCGACGTTGCATGGAACAATCGCGTTCACCCAGGTGAATCGCGTTGCCGTGGGCATCCGCCATTACTTGGAATTCAATATGGCGCGGATCTTCCAGGAACTTCTCCATGTATACCGTGCTATTGTTAAACGCGGTACCCGCTTCCGCTTTGGTCATAGCGATAGCATTCAATAGTGCGGCTTCCGTATGAACGGTACGCATCCCACGCCCGCCGCCGCCGCCCGCCGCCTTGATGATGACCGGATAACCGATGTCATGCGCCAACTTCAGGTTCTTTTTGGCATTATCAGTGAGGGGATCATTATTGCCAGGTACACAAGGGATTCCCGCCGCTATCATGGCATTTTTGGCAGAGATCTTATCGCCCATCATACGAATGGTTTCTGGGTTAGGGCCGATAAAGACAAAGCCGCTGAATAGGACTTTTTCTGCAAAATCGGCATTTTCCGAAAGGAATCCGTAACCTGGATGAATAGCTTCGGCATCGGTGACTTCCGCTGCGCTGATAATCGCAGGGATGTTCAGGTAACTGTCAATGGATGGTGCAGGCCCTATACAAACAGACTCATCGGCTAGGCGAACATGCTTCAAATCCCTATCCGCCTCGGAATGGACGGCAACCACTTTGACACCCAACTCCCTACAGGCTCGTAATATACGCAGTGCTATTTCGCCTCGATTGGCGATAACTATCTTATCGAACATGGCTTTCTCGTCCAGTTATTATTCAATGATGAACAAGGGTTGACCGTATTCGACCGGTTCCGCATTATCTACCAGAATCTTGGTGACAGTTCCGGTTTTGTCCGCTTCGATTTGATTAAGTATTTTCATGGCTTCGATGATGCAGAGCGTGTCCCCGGCTTGCACGGAATGCCCAACCTCAACAAAGGCTTTAGTACCAGGCGAAGCGGATCGGTAAAAAGTACCTACCATTGGCGATTTAACAATATGCCCAGACAATTTTTCCTCTACATCGGCGGCTACCGTTAAACCGGGCGCATGTCCGGCGGTAATCTGCACTGGCGCGGGAGCATAAGCAACCGACGCAGGTGCTGCGGAATAGCGGGTAATACGAATTGCCTCTTCGCCTTCCTTGATTTCCAGCTCGGCTATTCCTGATTCCTCTAAAATCTCTATTAATTTTTTTATTTTTCTGATGTCCATGATGGGTCGTCTCTTATTTGTTATTTTCTAATGAGCATAAATTCTGATGGGCGGCCTGCAAAGCCAACTCGTACCCTATCGCGCCCAGTCCGCAAATGACCCCAACAGCAATATCAGAAAGATAGGAATGATGCCGAAATGGTTCGCGGGCGTGTACGTTTGATAAGTGCACTTCAATAAAAGGTATTCGGGTTGCCAGTAAGGCATCACGAATGGCAATACTGGTATGGGTAAATGCAGCAGGGTTGATAATAATGAAATCTACCTGAGCCTGATAAGCCTGATGGATAAGATCGACAATCTCATGCTCGGCATTGTTTTGGTGAAAGTTAAGGTGATGATTTAAACTTTTCGCTGTTTTTTCGAGACAGAACCGAATGTCCGCCAATGATTGATTACCGTAGAGTGTGGGCTCACGTAGACCTAATAGATTCAAATTCGGTCCATTTAGTACGGTAATTGTCGCCATGACTAAGCTGCTGTCGGGTTAGTAGGTATTTTAGCTGCTAATTGTGCCTAATTTCACTGATTTTGTCTACAAGTGGATTCCAGATCGCATACTTAATCATTACCGAGGCAAATAAATCAGTTGCAATCCCCCTTTTTAACCATTCAATTACTCGCCGGTAATCAGACGCTTGAAACCACAGGTTATCCACGGCAGCAAATTGCCTGATGAAAGATAGGATAGCTGCATCCAAAAGTCCATAGTGATGCCCGCTTAAAAAAGGATGTTGCGCAAGTCTGGCTTCGAGTTCAGCCAGAAATTTTTCCGCCTGACTTCGATAATAGCTAGGCGGAAACTCAGGATAACGGTCAGCATATTTGTAGCGGCCCAGAAAATATTTGAATTCACCGTCATTCCAGAGGATTAACTCACCTGCGTCTTCAACCACGTCCAGCCAGTTGTCGGGGTCATTTTGCGCCAAAGCCCAGCGCATGATATCCAGACTTTCGTCGAGAACCTTGCCGTCCGGCAATTGCAATACCGGCACTGTGCCTTTGGGTGAAATAGCCAGCATCTGCTCAGGCTTTTGTTTTAACTGCACTTCCCTGATTTCTATCGCAATGCCAGCATAAGCGATTGCCAATCTTGCCCTGATGGCATAGGGGCAACGGCGGAAACTATACAAAATAGGTAGAGTGTTCTCCATAAGCTGATATTAGAGGTGAAAACACCTATCTTAGATACCGCTTTCGGATTGTTCCACGGCTATAAAGTTGTCGCGTACTTCAGTTAAAACAGCCAAAGTTGTTTTGTTTTCCAACACGTGTTCCTTAGCAATTTCGCACCCTACTTTAAGGTAATTGGGCGTGTAACCAAATACCCGCTGCCTGTCTTCGCCAAGAGGTTCGCAATAGCCTTCCCATAAGACCGGGAACTGCTGACTTAGATTCGCCTGATAGAACTGTAAACGCATCTCATCGCCAAGTTTGTGTAATTGCTGACTACGGTGTTTTTTTATCTGTTCTGGAACGGGATCAGCCAAGGAGACGGCTTTTGTCCCCTCTCTGGGCGAGTAAGTGAAGATATGGAGCTGTCCGAAACTGACTTGCTTGATATATTCAAAGCTCTCTTGCCATTCTTGCTCGGTTTCGCCGGGAAAACCGACAATAACATCGGTGGTAATGTTAAACAGCGGATTTATTTGTCGTAAACGGAAAACAATTTCGGCAAACTCTTCGGTTTTACAACGTCGAGCCATCCGCCGCAAAACAGAATAAGAACCGCTTTGGAGCGGCAAATGCAGGTGCGGCATGATTCTAGGATTATCGAAAAGCTGATAAAACTCGTCGTTCAACTCCCAAGGTTCCAATGAACCCAGCCTTATGCGTGGTATTTCAGTTTCGTCAAGAATGGTTTGGATTAACGCTGTAAGGTTGCTGCCTATGTCACTGCCATAACCGCCCAAATGTACGCCGGTCAGAATAATCTCATTAATATTCTGCCGGTGCAGCGCATTGATCTCAGCGATTATTTCTTGCAGAGTCCGGCTAAGTTCCTCACCACGGGCGATAGTGACGATACAAAAGGTACAGCGGTAACGGCAGCCGTCCTGCACTTTAATAAATGCGCGTTGACGACCACGGGTAAATAAAGATATTTCGCCCGGTTCGGTCGCCATCGCGGGCATAGTTTCCAGGTTTAATTCGGTTAAGGCCTTTTCGACCAATTGGCTTTTATCTTTGTTGCTTACGACTAGATCAACGCCTAACAATTGCTCGGCTTCTTGTTGATTAAGCGTGGCATAGCAACCGCTAACGACCAATTTGGCGGCGGGATTTTCCCGATGAACACGACGAATCAATTGACGGGATTTTCTGGCGGCGTCCTGGGTGACGGCACACGAATTAATCACGATCAGGTTGGCGCTTTCGGCTTGCCGGGTCACTTGATGTCCGGATTTTTGGAACGCCTGCGCCCAGGTTTCCAGTTCGGCTTCGTTCAGGCGGCAACCTAATGTTTTTAAATGGACTTTCATCAAAATTCTTTAATATCGTAGGGCGGATTAGCCACGCAAAACCGCTAATGCTGAATAAATCAAGTATCTTTGGGCGTGGCGTAATCCGCCGCATGGATGTATATTTTCATGCGGCGGATTACGACGCGCCCAAACCAAAGCAAAAAAGTTATTTGCGCGTCTAATCCGCCCTACGTGCTAGCGTTGTAAAATGTTTAAAGCTCCTTGCTCACCGGGTGCAAAAACGCATTCTGCCTTATAAGGAAGCTCCATTCCCAAACCGTTTTTTGCATCAAAATCTATATTAACTATCACATAATTAGTAATGTCTGCTTTGCGAACCGAAGTGCCAGTTAATGAATGCATATCAACCACGCTTGGGAATGACGCATTATTTTTGATTGCATTTTGGCAAGTTGACAAAGCATCTGCCTCGCTCCATGATTTTTCAGCTTCTGTCAAAACTTTACCTGATGATTTAAGTTGATTCTCATCTAAGCGGATACGTTGTTTATTTGAGCAATCAACCCAAAATTTCAAGTGTTCAAGTGTACTATTTTCTATGCTCATATCGACATACTCGACAAAATCACATTTACCACTATCAAGTGCCATCTCGGCAGCTTTCTTTTTAAAGTTTTCTATTTCATTAATTCGGCTACCAAATTCAGCAAAAAGTTTAGGATAAGCTTCTTTTCTATAGGGCGATAATGCTCCTGGAGACATTCTAGACCTGTAGCTATACGCTTTCTTTTCAGCCAATTCTTTGGCGGCAGTATCAGCCTGTTGTTGTGCGTTTTCTTGCGCTTCCTGCTCTACTAATATTTTTGAAGCCGCCTGCCTGTAACACTCAAGCTCTGTTTTCGGATCATTGCGACATGCAGTATTAAATTTAAGGTCTCGAAAACAAGAAACGACTTTTTTAGCATCACTTGCCAACGCTTCACATACAGTATTATCAATACTTGTCAAAAGCATTTACCCACGTTGGAAACATCATTGCCGTAAATAATATAAGCAACTTCATATTATTTTTCTCCGAAAAAATATTGTAAGTATGTAGGGTGGATAAGCAACGTGCATTTAGGCTCTTTGGGTATCCATCAAAATCTATCATTATATTCGCACCTGCAAATGATGAATGCGCGTTGCTTATCCATCCTACGTTTTGAGGTTCGCCCTTCGACAAGCTCAGGACGAACGGATAATAAAATTCAAAAAACCGTTCGTGGTGAGCTTGTCGAACCATGAACAACCGAAATCAAAAAACTTCGAGTTAATACTTAACCAAAAAACCAATAAGCAACAATAATAGCCGCGATAATACCGCCAAAATCGGATATTATCCCACAGGCGGCGGCATGGCGAATATGCTTGATGCCTACCGCGCCAAAGTATATCGCCAGCACGTAAAAAGTCGTTTCCGTACTGCCCTGAACAATTGATGATAAGCGTCCGGCAAAAGAATCCGCGCCGTGGGTTTTCATGGTGTCGATCATCATCGCCCTGGCGCCGCTGCCGCTAAAAGGTTTTATCAAAGCAGTCGGCAGGGCATCCACAAATCGATCATCCATCTTAAAAAAATGGACAATAGAACGTACGCCATCCGCCAGCAAATCCAGTGCGCCGCTCGCCCTGAATACGCCAATCGCCACCAACATGGCGACCAGATACGGAATGATCGTGACAGCCGTTTGAAAACCTTCTTTCGCACCTTCGATGAAGGCATCATAAGCATTCACTTTTTTGTAAACTGCGCCGCAAATAAAGGTAATCACCAAAGAAAATAGGATGACATTACTCATCAATGCCGATTGCATCAGCATTTCTTGCTGGGGCAAATGAGTGAAATAGCCGAGCAAACCACCCACAATTACGGTAAATCCAACTAAATAGGTCATAACAACCTTATCCAGCAAATTGATTTTTTGCACGACCGCAACGGCAAGCAGGCCCACCAATGTTGATATGTAGGTGGCGATCAGGATGGGGATGAAAACATCTGTAGGATTAGCCGCACCTAATTGCGCGCGATACGTCAAAATCGTTACAGGAAATAAAGTCACGCCTGATGTATTGATAACAAGGAACAGGATTTGTGCGTTGGTGGCGGTTTCAGGATGCGGATTTAGAGTTTGCAGTTCTTTCATTGCCTTTATGCCCAAAGGCGTGGCGGCATTATCCAAACCAAGCATATTGGCGGAGATATTCATGACAATTGCACCCAGGGCGGGGTGACCTTCCGGCACATCGGGCATCAGTTTAGTAAATAATGGCGTGAGAAACTGCGTCAACAATTGGATAAAGCCGCTGCGCTCGCCAATTCGCATAATCCCCAGCCACAAGGACAACACCCCGGTTAGCCCCAAAGAAATTTCAAACGCCGATTTCGACAAGCTGAACATGGCTTCCATAAGCAACGTAAAAACTTGCTGGTCGCCAAAAAATAGAAGTTTAACTAATGCGGTGCAAAACGCGGCGAGAAAAAAGCCAATCCAGATGATATTAAGCACGTTAACTACAAAAGAGGAATAATTTGCTGACTATAGAAACTAAAAACGATCCTTTATCTGCAATTGAATATGGCTCTCTCATTTGGAATTAACTTTACTGGGTGTGGTTGGTTATACGCGGATAACCGTTTGTCGTAACAAACCTAAAAGATCCGCTTACAAAACCGCCAATGCACTATCGTAATCCGGCTCATTAGCCAACTCGTCAACCAACTGGGTGTAAACCACATTGTCGCTTTCGTCGATGATGATGACTGCGCGGGCAGTTAAACCAGCAAGGAAAGTATCTGTTAATTTGACCCCGTAATCATCGGCAAAACTGGAACGAAAAGTCGATAACGGTATGACATCTTTTAAACCCTCGGTTTCACAAAACCGGCACTGCGCGAACGGTAAATCTGCGGAAATCACCAACACGACGGTATTATCGAGCTTGCTGGCCTTTTCGTTGAATTTACGCGTAGACATCGCGCAAGTTGGTGTATCCAGGCTGGGGACGATATTCAATATTTTTTTATTTCCCGCATAACTTGCCAAATTGACATCCGCCAATTTGCCATTAACCAAGAAGAAATCAGGCGCTTTGCTACCAACCGCAGGTAATTCACCAGAAGTATGAAGCGGACTGCCTTGAAATTTGATGGTGGCCATGATCTTATTCCTCTTGTGGTTTAATGTCGGTAGGTTATTGAATTATTTTTCATTTTTTTTAATGCGCCTAACCAAGCGCTTACGTTTTTCGACTAGCTTATCGCCTAGCTTGCTTTTTTGGCCATGAAAAGGGTTGATGGGCGACTTGAATTCCAAACGTATCGGCGTACCGGATAAATGCAGTTTTGTCCTGAAATAATTGGTCAGGTAGCGCTTATAAGAAATCGGCAGCGCATCAGTTTGCACGCCGTGGATGATGACTACAGGTGGATTGCGTCCGCCCTGGTGTGCGTACTTTAACTTGATACGTCGATTGCCCACTAAAGGCGGCTGATGCGCGTCGGTGGCTTCTTTGAGGATTCGGGTCAACATCGGTGTGGACATATTGACCATCGCCGAATCATACAGGGTATGGACAACATCGAACAGTTTGCCAACACCACTGCCATGCAATGCCGATATCGGACGCTTTTCCGCGAATTCGAGGAAAGACAGTTTTATATCCAAATGCCGTTGGATGGTGTTTTTTTGGTCAGGGCTTAAGCCATCCCATTTGTTCAAACCGACAATCAATGCCCGTCCCGCTTCCAATACCAAACCCAATAAATGCGCGTCCTGATCGGTAATGCCTTCGCTGGCATCAATTAAAAAAATGACCACATGGGCTTTTTCGATGGCTTGTAAGGATTTAATAATACTGAATTTTTCGATAGCTTCTGAAACCCTTGCGCGGCGACGCATACCCGCCGTGTCAATCAGGGTAAATTGTTTGCCGTTTCTTTCAAAGGGGATATAAATGCTGTCGCGGGTCGTGCCGGGCTGGTCGTAAACGATGACCCGTTCTTCTCCCAACAATCGGTTAACGAGGGTGGATTTCCCTACATTAGGCCTACCGACTACGGCAATACCAATCCCGCCTTGATTATCATCCGCACTCGCTTGTACTGGTGGCAATAAAGCATAAGCCCTTTCCAGCAGTTCGGGAATGCCGCGTCCATGCGTTGCTGAACAAGCGACAGGCTCACCCAAAGCCAGGGAATAAAAATCTGACATGGCGACCGTTGAATCAATGCCGTCGATTTTATTGGTCACCAACACGACCGGTTTAGCCAGTTTCCGCAAGGTTTCGGCAATCACTTTATCGGATACGCTCAAGCCTTCTCGGGCATCAACCATAAAAAAAATGATGTCGGCTTCTTCCAGTGCGACTTGCACCTGCTTTCTGGAAAGGCTTTCTATGCCCTCGGCATCATCGGCTATACCGCCGGTATCGACGATCAGGCAGGGTCGGTCGCCGTGTTTCAAACGGCCATACTGCCTGTCCCGGGTCAGGCCAGGAAAATCCGCAACCAGTGCTTCTCGGCTACGGGTCAGGTAATTAAATAAAGTCGATTTACCGACATTGGGTCGCCCTACCAGGGCTATGACAGGCAACATAAATCTATTGGGCTTTCAAAGCGGCGAGTGTGCCGTCTTTAGCATAGATGTATACAGTATCTCCAACCACCAAGGGCTTGACTTCAATAGCATCACCCGCCACCTTGACTCGGCCGAGTTGACGGCCATCACTACTGCTCAACCAATGTACATAACCTTCCAGATCGCCTACAACCACATACGATTCGTAAGTGACAGGCGAGGTCAATCTGCGTCCATGTAAATCTTTTTGCTCCCACAGCGACGAGCCTGTACGTATATCCAATTGCACGACATGTCCATCTGAATTGGAAACATAGAGGTTTTGGGAGTCCAAACTTAAGCCGGTATGTGAAGATACGTTTTCGTTCCGCCACAAGACATCGCCATCCAGAATTGAAACTGCGGCCGAACCACCGTTATAGCTAGCGGTATAAATAACGCCTTTGGCTTCGATAGGATCAACATCTATATCGACCAAACGCTCGACTTCTGAACGTCCTTTGGGGAGGGTGACGCTGGACTCCCAAACATACTTGCCATCATCCAGGCGTAACGCCATCAGTTTGCCGTTGTCGTAACCTTCGATGATAGTGTTGGTGTTATCCATGTCTATGATTAACGGCACACCCGTACCACGCACCGTTAAGGTAGGGACATTGTGTTCATAGCTCCAGATTTTTTGCCCAGTCTTTTCATTTAAAGCAATGACAGAACCATCGGTTGTACGAATGATAATGATACCTTGCGCGGCCACAGGCACGGCCAACACTTCGCTGGAAACCGGCACTTTCCAAAGTAACGCGCCGTTTTCATTATTTAAGGCAATAACCTCGGCATCGTTTGTGCCCAGGATGACGGTATTTGCACCCAACCCTGGGCCGCTGGAAAAGTTGACTTCATCACCCGCTTCATTTTCGATTTCGACTTCCCAGACAAGGTTGCCTGTCGTCAAATCCCTGGCCTGCACCAAGCCATCCCGATCCGCCGCAAAGATTCTGCCATTGCCGATAGCAGGAACGAGCTTCAAAGTTTGCCCATCGGCACCCACGCCTACGCTTTCATCCCAAAGCACTTCGGCCTTGATTTCCGGTGTGTACTCGACCAGTTCGCTGGGTGGCTCGGAATTGTCCGCGCCACCGGTGAAATAATCTTTGATGCCGGACAGGGAATCGCCAACGGTATCGAAAGCGGCACAACCCGAGAGCATCAGGGCAAGGCAAAATGAGATAAGTAAGCGCATTATTTTTTTGCAGCAACAGTTTCTGGCGCAGTCAGGTCGTCGATTTTAAGTTGCAACAACGGTGACTGGTAGCCATTCTTTTGGGCTTTTTGATAAGAGGTACGAGCTTCGTCCAAACGATCCAGTGCAACATATAGATCGCCAACCAGTTCATCGTAATTATCGGAAAACTTTGCAGCACCGGATTGGTCGATGCCATTAATCAACTTCAAGCCATCTTCATATTCACCGCTCGCCAACATAAGTTTTACCAATCTTATTTTGGCAACATGGCTTAATTCTTTATCCGAACCAGCCGCTATTTTTTTCAGGATGTCCTTGGCTCCAGCAATATCACCTTGGTCGACTTTAAATTTCGCCTGAAACAAGCCGGCATAAGCGGCATAATTCGTACCCGAAAATTGTTCTTCCAAACGCTTGGCTAGTTTATCAACCGAATCTTTTTGATTTGTCTCAGATGCTTTGATTAATTGATCATAAATAGCTGAAGCCTGATTGGCTTGCTCTTTCTTGTGATCTTGAAAATAATTCCAGCCCACGATAACGGCGATGCCAATGGCTAAACCAACAATCGTCGAGGTGCCATTTTCCTTCCACCATCTTTTTACGGCTTCGAGTTGTTCTTCTTCTGTATCGTAAATTTCCACTGTCGTTCTCTATGTTATTTTGGATTGGGTTAATTCGTTATTTGGAGTTGTTGCTGCAAAAAACTGACTGCCTGAGTGTGTGAAAGGGTTTGTTGAGGCCGGTCATCCCTGAGAAACTTAATACCTACTTCACCACGGTCAACTTCATCATCACCGATAATTATGGCAAATTCTGCTCCGGTCTTGTCAGCCTTTTTGAACTGGCTTTTGAAGTTACCGCCGTCGATACTTATTTGTAGTTTCAGTGAGGGAAGCTCATCTCTGAGCATTTCGGCAAAACGTAAGCCTTCCTGCTCCGCTTTGTTCCCGACCCGAATCAGATAAACATCCACCGGCTTGGCGACAGCAATATCTTCGCGGGTTTCCAGCAAAGCCAACAACCGCTCCATGCCCATTGCGAAACCGACGGCATGGTTAGGCTTGCCACCTAGTTGCTCTATAAGCCCATCGTAGCGCCCACCCGCACAAACAGTACCTTGCGAACCTAGCTCATCAGTGACCCATTCAAATACGGTTTTACTGTAATAATCAAGGCCACGCACTAATCTGGGATTAATTTCATACGCCACGCCCAAGCCTTCAAGGCTTGTCGTAATCGCTTTAAAGTGAGCGATGCTTTCATCGCCCAAATAGGCCATCAACTCCGGCGCGTTGGCAATCACTTCATGCATCTGGGGATTTTTGCTATCCAAGATACGTAAAGGATTGGTATTCAGCCGGCGCAAACTGTCTTCATCCAAACAATGTTTATGTTGCTCAAAGTAGGCTACCAGGACTTCACGATAAGCAATGCGTTCAGCAATGGTTCCCAAGGAATTCAGCTGCAACCTGACTTTGCCGCGAATGCCCAGTTTCTTCCATAATCGATGCATCAGTAAAATCAATTCTGCATCAATAGCGGAGCCAGACATACCATAAGTTTCGACACCAAGCTGAATGAATTGCCGATAACGCCCTTTCTGGGGCCTTTCATGTCGGTACATGGGGCCGTAATACCATAACCGGTGGGTTTGATGATGCAGCAAACCATGCTCCAGACATGCACGTAAACAACCTGCCGTACCTTCTGGCCTGAGGGTTAATGAATCGCCGTTGCGGTCATCGAACGTGTACATTTCTTTTTCGACGATGTCGGTGACTTCGCCGATAGAACGTTTAAACAACTCGGTTTTCTCGACGACAGGCAAACGGATTTCGCTGTAACCGTAACTGGCGAGCACTTCCCTGATGCAATTTTCCGCATATTGCCAAAGTGGGGTTTGCTCCGGGAGGACATCATGCATTCCTCGAATGGCTTGTATATTCACTGACATGGTTTATTGGTTGAACTAACGAATGCCGGACACTTGTTTGGCTTCATTGGAATCTGGAAATTTATCCAATAACAGGTTGCGGTATTCATTGGCAAGCGACGAATTCCCTAATGCTTGTTCGGTTTGTATGCCTATCCACAAAGTTTCCGGTGTGTGGTTGGCTTCACCCAGATAACGCTGCAAGTAATCTTCTGATGCCCGATACTCACCAATTTCATAACTGATTCTTTGCATTTCAAACAAAGCCGGCGCGTAGCGATCATTCAACGCCAAAGCCTGCCTTAAATAGGTGATCGCCTTATCACGCTGCCCCATACCAAGCTGGCAACGTCCGGCATTGGTCAAGGCTAACCACTGTTTATCATTCAACATATTGTCACCAGCTTGAATCAGCAATGCCAAGCCTTTGTCAAATTGTCTACGCTCACACAGGAAGCGGCCAAAATTGTTTTGTACGCCCGCGTCATCAGGGGCAATACTCAACGCCGCTTCATAATGCTGTTTGGCATTATCCAGCTTATTGATTTTTTCATACAAGTAGCCCAAAGCACTGTGCGCCCGGTAATTATCGCTATCTTTGTCCACGGCTTTCTGCAAGTTTTCTTTGGCTAATTCGAGTTTATTCAACTCCATATAGCGAACACCCAACTGCATATAGACATCAGTTGGCTTTTCATCGGAACCAGCTGAAAACCAGGAACAGGCTACCAAGGTCATTGACAGCAAACCAACGGTTACTCGGGTTATTTTATTAAGCGATTTAAGCGGCATGATTAACACTCATCGTCTTAAGTTTTAAGTGCCTGCGGCTTTTATCTGCCACTTGACCGACCAATTGCCCACAGGCCGCATCAATATCTTCGCCACGGGTTTTTCTTACCGTCGTCACAATTCCGGCATCGTTCAATAAGGTTTTAAACCGATGAATGGCGTTATTGCTGGAACAGGTATAAATAGAATTAGGAAACGGATTAAAGGGGATCAAATTCAGTTTTGATGGCACAGTTTTGAGTAACTCAATCAGACCGTGTGCATCTTCGGTTGAATCATTAACACCATTTAACATGACATATTCAAAGGTAATAGTGCGTCGGGGAGCCAATTTGGCATTGTCCCGACAAGCCTCAAGCAATTCTTTCAATGGGTATTTTTTGTTAATTGGAACCAGCTCATCCCGCAACTCATCGGTCACCGCATGTAAGGATACAGCCAGGCTGACATCGCAGACCTCGGTCAAGCGATACATCGCCGGTACCACACCGGATGTGCTGATAGTTACCCGCCGTTTGGAAAGCCCGTAAGCGAAATCATCCATCATCAGATTCATAGCTGCAACGACATTATCAAAATTCAACAACGGCTCGCCCATGCCCATCATGACGACATTGGTGATTTTTCTCGTTTGCCCCAAGCGATCTTGGGCAACCTTGACTTGTCCGATAATTTCAGCCGTCGTCAGGTTACGGTTAAAGCCTTGTTGGGCGGTCGAGCAAAACGTACAGGCCAGTGCACAACCCACTTGTGATGACACGCACAAAGTACCCCGACTTTCTTCTGGGATAAATACCGTTTCGATCTTATTACCACAGCCAGTCTGAACCACCCACTTACGCGTACCATCGCTGGCAATCTTTTCCAGGACGATTTCAGGGGTCGTAATATGGCAATTTTCTTTTAAATATGAACGCAACGATTTACTGAAATTAGTCATCAAGTCGAAGTCGACGATATCTTCCTGATAAACCCATTTCATTAATTGGGTGGCACGAAAAGCCTTTTCACCCAGTCCGACAAAGAAGGCCGCCAAGCCTTCTCTGTCAAAATCCAGCAAATTCAATGAGTTTTGCTTAGCGGGTGCGGGCGCAGAGTTCATTGTCTGAGAAAAAGTAAGCAATTTCTCTTTGGGCTGTTGCCAGCGCATCAGAACCATGCACTGCATTTTCGTCGATGCTATTGGCAAAGTCAGCCCGAATAGTGCCAGCCGCAGCTTCTTTAGGATTTGTTGCACCCATAATTTCACGGTGCTTTAGAACGGCATTTTCGCCTTCCAAAACCTGCATGATGACTGGCCCTGAAATCATGAACGCCACTAAATCTTTAAAAAATCCGCGTTCTTTGTGTTCTGCATAAAACCCTTCGGCTTGTGCCTGGGTTAGGTGCAACATTTTTGCTGCAACGATTTTTAAGTCATTTTTTTCAAAGCGGCTGTAAATTTCACCAATGACATTTTTTGCTACTGCGTCTGGTTTGATGATTGAGAATGTGCGTTCTATCGCCATGTGTTTTTAAAACTCCAAAAAAGATAAAAAAATTAATGTTTTATTATAACCGATACGACAATATCGTAGGGCTTACGATTAAGGCATCCCATCGAGATGTGCGCCTTCTTTCTCGGGGGCAATTAAATCTTCGGGACTGACACCCAGCATCAAGGCCGCAGGACTGGCGATAAAGATTGACGAATATGTACCGAAAACTACGCCGAACAATAAGGCAATAGAGAAATTATGGATAACCTCCCCCCCTAAGAAAAATAGGGAAACCAGCACCAAAAACACAGTCATCGAAATCATGATGGTTCGGCTTAAAGTGTCATTGACCGCAATGTTCATCATGTCTTCAGTTGAGATTTTACGCATCTTCATGAAGTTTTCCCGAATACGGTCATAAACCACGATGGTATCGTTTAACGAATAACCGATCAGGGCAAGAATAGCGGCCAACACCGTCAGATCGAACTCCAGGGCGAATACCGAAAATACGCCAAGCGTCACGATGACATCGTGAAATGTTGCGATAATCGCACCGACTGAAAACTTCCATTCAAACCGTAAGGAAATATAAACCAAGATGGCTAATGTTGAGTACAGCAAAGCCAAAAAACCGTCGGTGGCAAGATCGTCACCAACCTGTGGCCCGACAAATTCGACACGGCGCAGACTGGCTGGCGTTGCGGCATTTTTGTTGATGGCCTCCAGGACTTTGGTGCTTAAATCCGCACTACTTATGCCTTCTTGAAGTTTCAAGCGTATCAAGACATCTTTGGTGCTGCCAAAATTCTGCACGGTCGCATTCGCAAAACCGGACTCGTCTAAAGTCTTACGCAGTGTTGTCAAATCGGCGGCTTGTTGATAACCGACTTCAATCAACGTACCTCCGGTGAAATCAATACCCATACGCAAGCCTCGCGTGGCGAGCGATACAATGGCTATTATCATCAGTATGGTTGAAAAGGTCATGGCAATTTTTCGGTTGCCGATAAAATTAATAGTTGTGCTCTTCATAAGTTCTTTATATGTTTATTTCGGACTAAAACGTATAGTTATCGATCAAAACTAGATTGATAGCTTATCGACCCTACGGTTACCGTATACCCAGTTTATGATCATCCGTGTTCCCGCAATTGCGGTAAACATGGAAGACAAAATACCAATAATCAGTGTCACGGCAAAACCTTTCACAGAACCTGTGCCGAAAGCAAATAACACCACCGCTACTACTAGGTTGGTGACATGCGAATCAAGAATAGTTCCAAAAGCCCGGTCATAGCCCATATAAATCGCGGACTGTGGCGTATTGCCATTTTTTATTTCTTCGCGAATCCGTTCAAAAATCAGTACGTTAGCATCAACCGACATGCCCACGGTCAAAATAATACCGGCGATCCCCGGCAAGGTCAGCGTCGCTTGTAACATCGACAAAATGGCGATGACGATAACGACGTTAAAGGCCAATGCGACATCAGCAATCATGCCGAATACCTTGTAATAACCCGCCATCAGCAATACGACCAGCACAAAGCCGACCACAAACGACAAAACACCTTTATTAATGTTGTCCTGACCCAAACTCGGCCCTACTGTACGTTCTTCAACAATATCAACCGGTGCCGCTAGCGCACCTGCACGGAGCAGAAGCGAAAGGTTTCGTGCTTCTTGTGGGCTATCCAGCCCTGTCGTCTGGAAGCGTTTGCTGAAAGCGCCCTGAATAGTCGCAACACTGATAACTTTTTCAACAACTTCTTTGTGACGGATTTTTTGTCCCGCCACGGTTTTGGTCTCGACCTTGTTTTCAATAAATACAACAGCCATCGGCTTGCCGATATTGCTTTGGGTCAATTTGCCCATTTTCGCCGCACCAACACCATTCAAAGAAATGAAGACGGCGGGACGACCATCTTGATCCATACCGGATGATGCATCAACAATCTGATCACCTGTGACGATGACGCGCTTGTCCAGTAATACCGGGCTTTTGTTCTTGTCATAATACAATTTACTGCCTACCGGCACATGACCTTCAACGGCTTTTTGCACATCGTGTTCGACATCGACCAAGCGATACTCTAAGGTAGCGGTTGTACCCAAAATTTCTTTGGCGCGGGTAGTATCTTGCACACCGGGCAATTGCACGACAATCCGGTTGTCGCCTTGCTGTTGGATAACCGGTTCGGCAACGCCCAATTCGTTGACACGGTTCCGCAAGGTCGTCATATTCTGGGCGACGGCAAATTTCTTTACCTCGCGGATATCAATCTCGGACATTTGCGCCCAAAGTTGATCTGGCTCATTGGGTTCAGTAACTTTCAAGCCTCTAAAGTCTTTACCCAAAAGCGCAAACACAGCCGCCTTGTCTTCGGCAGATTTCAATTTGAGCTTAATAAAACCGCTGTCTTTTGCCACCGAAAGATAACGAATTTTTGCATCCCGCAGAGCTAAACGCAGATCTTCGGTATAACGTTCTTCGGCTTGCTTGACTGCGGCATCCATATCAACTTCGAGCAAAAAATGCACCCCGCCGCGTAAATCTAACCCCAAATACATGGCATCAGCACCTATTGCCTGTAACCAGCTTGGCGTTGTTGGCGCAAGATTTAAAGCAACGGTGGCATCACTGCCCATTTGCTCGCGAAGCAAGTCAGCAACTTTTAACTGGTCGTCGGTATTGGCAAAACGCGCCAATATTCGACCATCTTTAAATTGGAATGCTTTTGAATTTACGCCACTGGACTTTATGGTCGATTCGATTTTGTTGGCTTGCTCTGTAGTAAGGGCATTGCTGGATGAAACCTGAACAGACGGATCTTCACCAAACAAATTCGGGAGCGAATAAATAAAGCTGATTAGGAAAACGCTCAATATCAGCAAGTTTTTCCAGAAAGGATAATGGTTTTGCATGTGTTATTCCATGAATTAAACGATGCCGCGATTTTCTAATCGCTCGGCATAGCGATAGATTATGCCTTGGTTTTTTTGTTGACCACAGCTTTGTAAGTTCCTTTTGGCATCATGGTTTCTATACTTTGACGCTGAACCTGAATAAATATGCCGTCGCCGACTTCCAGCTTGGCAAAATTATCGTCCAACTCGGCAATCTTACCCAAAATACCGCCTGCGGTAACGACTTCTGCACCAACATTCATTGCGGCAATCATTTGCTTTTTTTCCTTAGCGCGTTGAGCTTGAGGGCGCAGAAACAAAAAATAAAAAAACACCAGAATGCCGACCGGAAACAGCAATCCTTCCATGCCAGGTTGTTGTATTGCAGGTGCGGCGGCTAACGCGTCGGAAATAAAGAAACTCATGTTACCCTCAGTTATTATTCGTATAATTAGATAATCGCCCATTATGCCACAAGTGGCACAACTTTTCCTCGTTGTTGGTAAAACCACTTGACAAAAAGTTCCAGCTCTTTTTTCTCAATGGCATTCCGCAACTCTTGCATAAGATTCAGATAATAGTGGAGGTTATGCAGCGTATTCAGCCTTGAACCCAGCATTTCCTTACATTTGTCGAGATGGCGCAAATACGCGCGGGAATAATTTTGGCAGGTATGACACATGCAGCTTTCGTCAATTGGGCTGGTATCAAATTCGTATTGGCTATTGCGGATTTTGACCACACCAAAGGTGGTAAATAAATGCCCGTTCCGGGCGTTTCGGGTCGGCATTACGCAATCGAACATGTCAATACCACGCCTGACCGCTTCAACCAAATCCTCGGGCGTGCCTACGCCCATCAAATAACGCGGCTTATCGACAGGCATTTTTTTGTGGATGGCATCTAGGGTTTGCATCATTTCTTCTTTCGGTTCGCCGACCGAAAGCCCGCCGATGGCATAACCATCGAAACCAATATCAACCAATCCGGCTATGGATTCCGCGCGAAGATGCTCGTACATACCGCCTTGCACGATACCGAATAAGGCATTAGGGTTGTCGCCATGCGCGTTTTTACTGCGTTGCGCCCACCTTAACGATAAGCGCATAGACGCTGCCGCTTCATCAACCGTGGCAGGGTAGGGTGTGCATTCGTCGAAAATCATCACAATATCAGAGCCTAAATCCCGCTGCACTTGCATGGATTCTTCTGGCCCCATAAAAATTTTGCTGCCATTGATAGGCGACTTGAAAGTCACGCCTTGCTCGGTAATTTTTCTTAACGCGCCAAGGCTGAACACCTGAAAGCCACCGGAATCTGTAAGGATAGGTTTTTGCCAGTTCATAAAGCCGTGTAAATCCTGATGCGCCTTGATTACGTCCGTACCTGGACGCAGCATAAGATGGAAGGTATTGCCGAGAATGATTTGAGCGCCCAAACCGGTTAAATCATCTGGGGTCAGCGATTTTACCGTGCCGTAAGTGCCAACAGGCATGAAGATGGGGGTTTCTACAATGCCGTGCGCTAAGGTTAATTGCCCGCGGCGGGCATGACCATCCTGATTGATGAGTTGAAATTCCATATTAAATATGCGAGGAAAGATGGGTATGATGTTAATTTTGCGGCTAACGCTGCAATGCTTTTTTACTCATTGATCTATAAACACGTCTTGGATAATCCAATATATTGATATCCGGTTTCTCAAGCTCGGCGATTGCATTGCTAGCAATCCATTTTGCTGACTTGCCATTATTGGCAAGGACACGCTTGGCAACGACTATAGCCTGTTTATTGAGGTCGACATTTCTCTTACCGATATTCCGAAGCGCCCAATTAACTGCCTTTTTGACATAGATTCGGTCGTCGTCTACTTCTCGCTCAATGATTGGAAAGAACTGCTCAAATACCTCGTTGACTGCTGCTTTGTCGGCAAAACCATAAGCCGCCATAATGACAAAACCAGCTCGTTTTATGAACTCATGTTCATTTTCAGACCATTCAAATGCCTTGCTTAAGCCATGCTTACTTTTGGCAAAAAATCCCATGCAGAAAGAGTCACAGATTTCCCAATTCTCAAAAGTTTTTACCCATTGATCCATTTGTTGTTCGGCAATGCACTCAGGATCGTAAATTTTGCTACATAGTATTCTTGCTTCATAAATGCCGGTATCGAATAAATCGATAGCCAGCTTGTTATCACAGCCAATTTCCTTAGCCAGATCCTTTAGGTCTTTGTGGTAAATACCTAATGCATTTTGGGTTTTTATGCCAAACTTTCGTTCCTTGATTGCTATTTTCTCAGGGTCGGCCAAAGCATGTAAGCACGATATAACTTGCTGCAAATTCATGGCTTTTCGGCATTTTTCGCCTTCACTTTGGCTAACCCGTTTCATCCAACACCAAAACAGAAGCCAATACTAAGCTAGCCTCCAACAATGTTTCCCAAGCATCACCTTGCTGTTGGCCTTTGATTTGGCGGTCTGCTTTTGCACCCAAGATTAACACTTGATTTAGTTCAGTGTGAGTTAGCCTTTTGGCTGACGAATCAAGCAGTTGTTTGCGCTCACCCCAAACGCCATTTTTTTTCAAAATCAATTCTTTTTCACCTTGGCCTTGTGCGGCTTTATAAGCAATCAATAGCCTGGTTTCCCGCGTGAGCGCCCATAACACAATAGCCGACGCGATGCCTTCGGCTTTCAGGGACGACAAAATTTTTAGAACTTTATCAACCTGCCCAGCCATTGCCGATTCGACCAGCTTAAAAACATCGTAGCGGGAATTGTCTGCCACTACGTCGATGATTTGCCGGGTACTTAACGTGCCCGATCCATACAAAACATACAGTTTTTCGATTTCCTGAGCTGCAGCCAGCAAATTGCCTTCAACCCGGTCAACCAACAATTTAACCGCACCTGGTTCTGGCACAATACCGCGTTGCTGCATCCTGTCTTGTATCCAGCGCAGCAGGTCTTGGCCGGTTAACGGCCACACCTGGATAACACAACCAATTTTGTCGATGGCTTGATACCAAGCCGATTTTTGCGAGTCTCTGCCAATTTTTCCGGCAGTAATCAGCAATAAGGTATCTTCTGGCGGTCGTTGGCAATAAGCCGTTAATGCTTTTGCACCTTCAACTCCCGGCGTTCCGGTTGGCAACCTGATGTCGATAATTTTTTTGTCGGCAAAGAGCGAAAAAGTGTCTGCGGAAACATTAATTTGCTTCCAGTCGAAAATTTTGTCGACGAAAAAAATTTCACGTGTGGTAAACCCCTTGGATTTTGCCGAGTGCCTGATTAAATCAGATAACCCTACCATCTGCTGTGGCTCTTCACCACAGATAAGGTAAACCGGAGCCAGGGATTTTTGCAACGCGGCCTCT
Source organism: Methyloglobulus sp. (assembly GCA_013141505.1). Taxonomy (GTDB): domain Bacteria; phylum Pseudomonadota; class Gammaproteobacteria; order Methylococcales; family Methylomonadaceae; genus Methyloglobulus. The sequence continues at coordinate 100,734 of JABFQX010000002.1, read as the reverse complement.
AATTGCTGCGCCTTTATCTGCATCCTATTTAGGTCTGTCTATTTTATTTGGCTTTGCCCTGCAAGGCAGCCCGACCACGGTTAATAATTGTTCTGACCACTTGCTGATACATTTCAGTTCGGATAACGGTTTCTTCATTATCCTTGGCGATAACATCTTGCTGGTCGTTAAAATATTCGCGCCTAAAATCAATCGGCTCATTCGTAACCAGAACAGCGCCTTTGGAATCAAGCATTTCATATTCCAGATGCCCTGCCAGTTCGATTTCATTCGACCTCCCCCTTTCGCTCAAGGACAAGGCGCGACGCTCAATAGTGTCGCCCATTATCCTCAGCACAACTTCGGCCTTTTCTGGCGAATCAACAAGCCGCCCGGAAGATGATTTCAACGCATTATTTAGTTGCTCACGTAGAGCTGATGATCCGCCCTGCAAAAAAACGGCTTTCATTCCGGCGGGCAAGTCATAAGCACCGCGCAAATGATAACCACACGCGCTTGTTAGTAGCGCGGCAATTAAGATGGCTGATCGAGTTATCCGCACAAACTGGCTCCTATATGACAATGTTGACCAATTTCTTGGGTACAATAATGACTTTTTTAATGGCGTTTCCATCGACAAATTTAATCACATGTTCGTCAGCCAATGCCGTTTTTTCTATTTCTGCATTAGTCGCCAAGGCCGGGACAGTCATTTTGCTGCGCAATTTACCATTCACTTGCAGGACATAATCTATGGAATCTTGCACTAAAGCTGTCGCGTCCACCTGCGGCCACGGAACATTAACCAGCATGTCTTTATGCCCCAAGTCCAGCCACAATTGATGGCAGATATGCGGAACGATGGGCGATAACATCAGTACGATGGCTTCCAATGCTTCTTGCCTGATCGCTTTGGCATTATTGGAGTCATCCTCAAATCTGGATAAGGTATTGAGCAATTCCATATTCGCCGCGATAGCCGTGTTAAATATGGTACGAACGCCCATATCGTGGCTGACTTTCTGGATGGTTTGGTGTAATTGCCTTCTGACCGATTGTTGTTCTGATGTATAGGCGTTTTTATCTTTTTGCAAATATAACCAAGTTAAACCCTTATTAATATCGTCACCCAATGATTTAACATGCAGATAAACCTGCCGCCACAAGCGTTTCAAAAAGCGTGAAGCGCCTTCCACACCACTATCCGACCATTCCAATGACTGCTCTGGTGGCGCAGCAAACATGATGAACAAGCGTACAGTGTCCGCGCCGTATTGGTCTATTAAACCTTGCGGGTCAACCGTATTGCCTTTTGACTTGGACATTTTGCTGCCGTCTTTAAGTACCATGCCTTGGGTGAGCAATTTCTTGAAGGGTTCGTCGCAAATAACCAAGCCTTCATCGCGCAATAACTTGGTATAAAAGCGGGCATATAACAAATGCAAGATAGCATGCTCTATGCCGCCGATGTAATGGTCAACAGGCAACCAATGACTGGCTTTTGCATCGAGCATAGCGTTGTCGGGTTGGCTGGCAAATCGGGCGAAATACCAAGATGATTCCATAAAGGTATCGAAGGTATCGGTTTCGCGCCGAGCAGATTTACCACACGTTGGGCAGTCACATTTCGAGAAAGTTGGGTGCGCTATTAACGGCGATTGCGAACCGTCCAAAACCACGTCTTTAGGTAAGGTGACTGGCAAATCTTTTTCGGGTACAGGTACAGTACCGCAATCATCACAATATATGACCGGAATCGGTGCGCCCCAATAGCGTTGACGGGAAACACCCCAGTCGCGCAAACGGAAGTTGACCTGCTTTTCACCTAGTTCTTTAGCTTTCAGGTCGTTAGCTATGGCATCTATGGCATCTTTTGGGCTTAGGCCGTTATATTTACCACTGTTGAGCAAAAGCATTGATTCATCTTTAGCAGCATACCAAGCCTGCCAGTTTTGAGAATCGAACGGCGTTTCTTCGTTAGAAAATTCGTCATTCTTACGATTCAAAACTTGGACAATGGGTAGTTCGTATTTATTGGCAAAATAAAAATCCCGCTCATCATGGGCTGGCACAGCCATGACAGCACCTTCGCCGTAATTCATCAACACATAGTTGCCGACCCAGACTGGTATTTGTTCTCCAGTCAACGGATGCGTTACAGAAATGTCGGTTGGCATTCCCTTCTTTTCCATGGTAGCCATATCGGCTTCCGCCGTTCCGCTCCGCTCACATTCTTTTAAGAATTCTGCCAGTTCAGGATTGGTCTTGGCGGCATGAATAGCTAAGGGATGTGCGGCTGCCACAGCACAAAAAGTAACGCCCATGATGGTATCGGCGCGGGTGGTGTAAACCCAAAGCAGCTCTGGTTTGCCATCGAGTTCGTAAGGGAAGGCAAACCGTACGCCATAACTTTTGCCAATCCAATTGGCTTGCATGGTCTTGACCTGTTCCGGCCAGCCATCGAGCGTGTCCAAAGATTGCAGCAATTCATCCGCATAGGCAGTAATTTTCAAGAACCATTGGGCTATTTCTTTGCGCTCAACTTTGGCATCACAACGCCAGCAGCAACCATCAATCACTTGCTCATTGGCAAGCACGGTCATGTCTTTTGGACACCAGTTAACGGGGGCGGTCTTTTTGTAGGCAAGGCCTTTTTCCAGCAATTTCAGGAAAAACCACTGCTCCCATTTGTAATAATTAGGATCGCAGGTGGCTATCTCTCTATCCCAGTCATAGCCAAAACCAAGACGCTTGAGCTGGTCGCGCATGTAGTCGATATTGCTGTACGTCCAGTCTGCAGGATGCACACCATGCTGCATGGCCGCATTTTCTGCCGGCAGTCCAAAGGCATCCCAACCCATCGGCTGCATGACATTCTTGCCCAACATGCGTTGATAGCGGCTGATGACATCACCAATTGTATAATTGCGAACATGACCCATGTGCAATTTGCCGCTGGGGTAAGGGAACATCGACAGGCAATAATATTTTTCTTGGGCGGACGATTCGGTAGCTGTAAAAACCCCCGATTCTTGCCAATTTTTTTGTACGCGTTGCTCGATCTCTAGCGCTTGATAATTTTCCTGCATCCTTCTTGTTCTATCTGCGTGTAAAAGCGTTAGAATACCGTACACACGCTTAAATCTAAAGTGCCATTTTCAGGAGTTGTGCCATGGCTAAAAATAAATTTGTTACTGCTTACGCGGACTTGATGGAACATCTGTATCTGGTCATGGATGACTCACTACATTCATTGGCCGATGCGCTGGAGATAGCCAAACACAAACTCGACAAAGCCGGAGAGCTGACCACGGAAGAGGTGAACACCATTTCCGATGCGCTCAAACGCGATATTGAAAGTGCCGCGCATGGCTTGCCAAACCATAAAGACACCAGTTCACTCTCGGAATGGTTTAAGTTTGACATTGACTTAATTGAGAATTTCGCCCTGGATGCCTTCCTCAGCCTAGCCGACAAAACCCGGCTTGAATTGGCTAAGCTGGGCGAACAGGCGAAACACCACGCGTATCAAAGTGGCGATGTGACTTTACCGGGAACATTTGTATGCCAGCAATGCAACAAGGAAATAGCCTTTAAAACACCCAGCCAGATTCCAGAATGCCCTAGCTGTCACGGCAAAACCTTTATCCGCATTTGAAATCAGTGACTTTAGTCCTATAATGGTAATTTCATCTATTTGATTTAACGGGGAAATAATATGCGTAGAGTTATTTTTAACCAGAAAGGCGGGGTGGGTAAATCAACAATTACCTGTAATCTGGCCGCGATTAATGCGGTTGAGGGAAAAAAAACCCTGGTTATCGACCTTGATATTCAAGGTAATTCCACGCAGTATTTGCTTGGCAAAAAGGTTACTGACAGCAACCAGACAATTGCCCATTTCTTTAAGGATTGTTTAAGCCTGTCGCTGTTCGGCGGGGGCAACAGTTCCGGCCTTGAAAATTTAATTCACGAAACGCCTTTTCCCAATCTGTACGTAATACCTTCGCACCCCGAACTTGAACCCTTGCAGAGCCGCTTGGAATCACGCATGAAAATGCTTAAGCTGAGGGAGGCTCTTGAAAAACTGACGGGATTTGATAATGTGTATCTGGACACGCCGCCTGTCCTTAATTTTTACAGCCAGTCAGCGCTCATTGCGGCGGACACCTGCCTGATACCATTCGATTGCGACAGCTTCTCAAGGGAGGCGCTCTATACGCTCACGCAGACAATCACCGAGGTTAAAGCGGATCACAACCAAAAGCTGGAAATTGAAGGCATTATCGTCAATCAGTTCCAAAGACAAGCTAACTTGCCTCAACAATTGGTAGAAGCGCTCATCGCTGAAGGTTTGCCGGTGCTTGACGCGAAATTATCACCTTCCATTAAGGTCAGGGAATCTCATTCTGTGTCTAAACCTCTGGTGCATTATGTTCCCAAACACAAGTTAACCGACGAATACCGTGCGTTATACGCAGAAATTCACGGCAGTTAACCGCCCTATTTTTCGAACTTAATCATCGGACCCAATACATTTAGTTGTAAAACCTTCAGGCAAAAAAAACCCAGCACTAAGGCTGGGTTTTTCTACAGACTAAGTTTTAAAACTTAAAGACCAACAGATGTTGATGTGCCTGGTCTTTGCTTAGTGCCGTCTTGGGGATCCATACACCCTGTTAAACCAACAATCATTAATGCAACAGCTACAATTGATATAACTTTTTTCATAAAATTATCCTCCAATGGGTTTGAATTTCTTATTTTATTGTGCGCCTTAAAAGCACGGTGAATTTATATCATGACTGGCGAGGTGATGCAATAATTAAAACCTTATCCACCAAGCCTTATTACAAAGAATTTATGTCCATCGGCAAATCATAACTAATTTGCTTATCCACCCAGTGTACTGTACCAATAGTAAGCCATTGAGATAAAAAGTTTTTGTGCAATTGATCAGGCACCCATTGCGTTGGCGGCGCAATTTTTTTCATTTTTATATTAAAGGTTACATCGTCAAGGTTTAAGCCTGATTTCTGCCCCCAGAAGGCGGTGACTTTCATTATGAATTTACGCAACCTAATGTTGTTTATAGTCGGTGTCACGGCTATGTTTGCCCACATTGAATGCACCCGCCCCCAATTTGGCGCAAGCAACCGCCCTTGCTCATTCACAAACGGCAACCATTGCTCATTGCCTTGCGGGTCAATATATGTGATAGCCAAGATCCGGTCGTAACCTGCAAAATGGTCATGTAAATAAAGCGCATGGGGCGTGATACCCAAGAAAGTCGATGACACCATCAACAAGGCGTTGCTTGCCTGGGAAAGCGGTTGGCTAATCGGCCACTTTTCATAAGCCAAAGGCAGCCGATAGGCAAGCCCATAATGTACTGTACTGTTGATTTGTAAAAACAGTAACGCCAAAACGATTTTCGCTAATTTCCTCGTAAAGGCTTTGGGTTTTTGTCGGGCATACCCTTCAAATAACTGGTGATAGAATGTGTTGTCCGGCAGAGACGAACCAATATAACATTCATTATCGCAAGTAATACGCTGGCGGGAATCGGCTATGGAACGATATGTTCTGTTAGCGAAATCTTTAATACCGGGAAGCTCTAATAGCATTCCGACAGGTGCCAAATAGAGCATTTTCAACATAATTTGCCGATAGGTTTCAACGCCCGAATATCGGTTATTATTTTTATCCAGTGCGTACAAATCGGTTAATAACACATTCATCTCAACCGCTGCCATCCCCGGATAATCTGCAGCAAATTGCTGGGCGCTTTTAAAGTCGATGCGGCCAAAAATATCGAAGTGATTGAGCGTCAGCACAGTACGGTTGCACAATGGGCATTGTTGGTCATAAAAAACAATCAGGCCGGGCTGGTTGGCTTTGAACCAGGTCGCAATTTCACGCCACCACTTGAAAGGTATCAACAAGGTATAGCAAATGAGCATACCTATCCCGAACGGGTATATATTCAAGGTTAAGGTAATGCCAAGATGCATTGCCATGCCAAGCAAAAGATAGACAACCCTTAACTGCCGATGAGCGAAAAAAAACACAAAGCTCATCTGAAAAACCATAATCGTATAGCCGATAGTTTTTTGTAGTAACTCAATATTTAACAGCGGTGAGGTATCGAGCGCTGAGACGTAATAAGGCTGGGTGGCAGGCAACCAGGAACCTAAACCGTTGCGCCAATGTGGCGCAAACAGTTTGTGGATATCCGAGTCCAGATAAAGCAAACCCAAGCAGATAAATACAGGCAGATGATAAGTGAGCGCCGAAACAGTCGCCTTTGGATACTCGCTGTAATGTTTAAAAGGCGTACTGAGCTTGTAACGAAGGCTATCAATCGAAAACGCCCTATCTCCGGGCATAAACAGCAGAAAAAAGCCGACACCAATCATGAAGGTATCAAACCCGCCATCAAAATCCCGCTGCATCGGCGTAAAATTCACAAAAACGATCCAGAATACGTAGTTGGCGATTATCGCAAACTGGTATCGGTAACCTATCGCCACACAAAAAGCGACGATTCCCCATAGACCAAGAAACAAAGGAATAGACGGAAATTCAACATCTATAAAGGGAAGAGGATCGAAAATTAGATGGTTGAAATAAGTTAGGAATATTATTTCCTGTAAGGTAACTAGACCATAAAAAAGCCGTAACAAACCTATGCCTGTGGCAGGTGCTTTTTTTAAAAGACTATGATGGATTTTGTTAAATACGAGCTGAAACACTCAAGAATTCGAAATTATCGAAACACAAAGAACAAGCTATTTGAAGGACTCGCTACTTAAAATGAAGGCAAGGATAAATAAGAAACACCAAACAAACCAAAGCCGCTAAGACTCAAAAGAATCGCTAGCGGCTTTTAAAACAAAAAGAAGACTTTGCTTATTGTTCGTCGTCTGGATGTGGAGCGAATACCCATTTCAACAGCAAAACGACCGCACCAATTACCACAATAAGGCCAATTACACCTGCTGGTGTTTTTAATGTTTCAGTTAAATCTAAGATGAACCCCATGTCTGTCCTACCTATGTTTATATTTTAGAGATTGTTACTTTCAATTAGTAACAAATGGAACGGCAATGATACTTTAGGGAACATTAAAGTCAAGGCTTTGTTGCAACATGTTGGCGCATTCCGACACTAAAAACTACAAATTTAAGGTGCTTTTCAGACCGTTTTGATGCCGCAAACAATCTGCCACTAGGTAAAATTAATTTGACTCGACCTGATTGAAATCCCTTCTTGCACGGATAAGGGCAATTGAGACCACGACAATTAACGCTAGCAAGGAAATCTCCAATAACAAAAATGAGGCTATCTTAAAATAAGCAAATAACGGGTGTGCAAACCTGACCAACCAGCCACCCGCTTCGTCGGCAAGCGCGGAAATGTAAGTTAAACCACTTAACCATATTTTTAAGCGCGTGGAAAAATTCGTCATCAACATTAAATGCGTTAAGGTGACGACCAGCATCCCCATTGAAAATAAGTGAAAGTGTGACACTTCGAGCATACCTTGATAACTTTTGGGCTGGGTAAATTGCTCCTCAGAACCGAGATAATAGGCAACCACCGATTTAGCGGTCAAATCCATGTGATGAAAATACATGAGGCCATTGCTTAGCCATAACAATGCGATATAGCCCAAAAACATTAGCACGAGTGCATTCAGCAAAGATTTGCGGTGTTGTTCGCCGGTTACAAAGTAGCGCATCAGAATTATTTCGGTTTTACCATAACTTGAAATATCGCCATGACCTTGCGGACGCTATTAACGTTAGCGCGTGTGCTTAAGGTTGCCCCCGAAACGCCTTGGATTCCTTTGCTAAAATCCAACTCTGCCAATGGCTTACCGTTAAGCTGATCAAACCAGCGTTCTGGCGGTTGATATTCTGGCGGTTCATGGAAAGCAAGGGTGTGGACTTTACGTATCTCGCCTTCCGGGGTCAACACTATCATTAGTGTTTCCGGTTTCGTCCGCACTGTAATCGTTTCGATTGCGGCATAGCCGAGCACCTTATCCTTGTTTTTACCGACATAAAAAGTAAATAAGCCTGAATCCAGTTTTACTTTAGCACTCTGTTGAATGGTTGTTACTTGCTGGTCGTCTGGAAATAACGATAAGGTTTCGATTTGCGCGCCTTCACCAAAGGCTAAAACCATTGCTTCGTTTTTACTGTAAAAAATCTTGGCAAAACCAGGCATAGCCACCGCAAGCAACAAAATGATGATTAACCCTCTATTCCAGAATTTTTCCATTATCTCTCTCAAATTTCCCTCTCTTTAAATTAGAGAACACGTGCAATTTATACAACAGTAAAACACCAGCCAAACAACCCTATTCGAGTTACCATGACCGACGTGCGACCTTATCTCATGCAGTTTGCTCTAACAGCGATGCAGTCTTCATATAACTGACTGAAAGTTATAATACACCAAATAAGTGACAAAGATTCTGTTAGAAAATAAAACCAAAGCCTAAATTAAAGTCATCCGGCACACTGCCTTTTTTGGCGCCAATGTTGCGATAATCGGCTTTTATCACCACGTTAGGAATGGGTTTATATTGCAAGCCAAATTGATAAATATGCCTGTCCATATTTTCATTGTCGAGAAAGCCATCAGGTGCCGATGCAATCGTATCAAATTGTTCATAGCGGAAAAATGGCGCAAAATATTGTGCGGTATCGTTGAAGATCAGCGGCAAAATGTCATAACCAACTTCTGTATACCAACCGTAGTTTTCTGAACCGATGGTTTCACCTTTTGCGGCACTCAAGAGATCAGCATTGTTAATATGCCCCCAAGATCCTAATGCACGCCATTCCAAACCTCGATATTTCCATTGGGCATGGCCCTCATAAAGCTGCACGAACACATCAGGTTTTTGTCCGGCAAAGGTTTGGTTTTGACCGGAATTGCCAACATAAGCAGAGCCACCCACCGACACGCCAGGTAAAGCTTCAGGCGTATAATCCATACGGGCAACATAAGCAAAATTCTCTGCCTTAGCACTGCTGCCACCACCACGGCCTTCTTTGATACCTTCGGAACTGAACTCTTCAGCATTCAGGCCATTTACTACATACGTCGTATAAGTCAGCTCTGGCGTAATTTGCCCGAATAAACCCACGCCGACTTCGCGCCAGGTACTGGGAATAATGCGACGTTCAACTTCAGGGCGGTTATTACCAAAGTAGAAAGGCGGTTCATGAATCTGGTTGATAAAGCCCATCGGCATCAATACCAAACCCGCCCTGATATTTGCCATTGGATCAATGAAAAAATCCAATGCTGCAAACTCGACAGATACCTCGCCTTTTTCTTCTTCGCCCTCGCCGGTAGTCGCGTGTTCAAATTCAATTTCGCTATTGAAAAGAATATTGTCGGTAAATTTGTAACCCGCATACAACACTATCCGTTCGAGGTCGGCGTTATCGACATTATCGGCCTTGTCACCAACATTGGCTTGGTAGCTGGCCTCGCCATAACCACCGATTGACAAGCCTTTGCCAACCGAATAAATTTTCGATGCCGCAGGCCCCAAACCGTACATGCTTTTGTATTTCGCTTCTTCAGGTATTGCCAAGTTGGTACGTAATTTTTCAACTTCCTGGCTTAAAACATCGGTTTTGCGTTCCAGCGTTTTAACGCTGCTTGGTGCTGATTCAGCAACCGGTGGTGGCTGATCGCTCACCTGCGCCTTGCTCATCTGCGCTTTCATGGCTTCAATTTCCTGTTGTTGAGCCTGGATAATTTTCCACATATCCTCCATTGACTTAGGCTTTTCTAAAGACCAGGCCGACGCGCTTACTGCCAAAAGCATCGTTATTCCCAGGCCACTTTGGGCTATTCGACATGTATTCATACTTGTTCCTTGATTTATTGAACTTACGGTAAAAATAGCACACAAACGGCAATTAATGCAAATGATTCTTATTTGTATGTGAGTCAATAAGCCTACCTTGCCTCTTTGCTTGATCAAAAATACATCCGCTGAAAATCTTGGAAGCGTGGAGATAGAGGGGTGAAGATTTTAATGTCAATTTGATCCATCCGCTTATTAGAACCCGCAGCATGAACCTAAGCGTTCGCGTCGGTTTTTCAATGCTCGATTCAAACTCAAAAAGCAAAGCCTTAAACGGCATCATAACCAATGACCGCATACGCTCTTTTCGGATGGGACTTACTTTCGATCTTGCCGACAGTTGGTAAGGTATTAATATTGCTGATCTGGAGCTAACCAGGGCATAAACGCTCTGGGCGCACACGATCCTTCCGATGCGGACAGGAACTCCGACAAATCAGACCTGTCCGCCGCGCAAGGCCAATTTAGAGAAGATGTCCTGCTCGCGGCCGAACAATTCTCGTTGGGGGACGAACAATTTTTACGCGCTTACGATCCCTCGGAATTCATCGGTGATAAAGGTTTCGCTACTAAAGCAGAATTGCGTTACACCTTTAATCCCTTCGATGTTGGTAGCATGACTTTTTACGGCTTCTATGATTACGGACAGATCCATTACAGCGCCAATCGCCCAAGTATCTCTATTGGTGCTGCCGGGGTTGGCATGAGAGTATCCATAACACCTTATTTTTCGGGTTATATTGAAGGCACCAAACCCTTACACCCAAGCCATCGCACATAACAAAGACATGCGCCTGTTTGGTGGCTTGAGATTAACTTTTTAAGCATTGCGTTAAGCGAGGGCAACATGAAAGGTTTAACCACTATTTTCTCAAGCACCGCAGCCGATCCTAAAACAAATCTGCCATGCGTTATTAAGCGACTGTTGATCTTGAGCCGCATAAGCGGTATTGCGCTAGTGATATCACCTTTGGCATTTGCCAACCCCAGTGGTGGACAGGTTGTCGCAGGCAATGCTGAAATTGCCCGACAAAATGCCCGGATGGACATCAATCAAACCAGCCAACGGGCAGTCATCAACTGGCAAAACTTTAATATTGACTGGGGCGAACACGTTAACTCGTTGACAGGTAAGCTACTGGTTAAACCAGCGAGACCCTTAAGGCTTTACCTTTAGATTTGGTTTTAAAAGACATGTAGATTGTTCCTCGGGCTTGGCGGCCCGAACGGAAGAGGAAACAACCACATGTTATCTGAAAGCTTAAGTCATTCAAAATGGGGGGTAAATTATGTCGTATTTGTACCCCAATATAGAAAGAAAGTGCTGTATGGAAAGATACGAAAATTTTTTTGGTCGGTATTTCATGAGCTGTCTAATTGGACAGTAAGATTTTGGAATACCCTAAGGGCATTAAAGGGCATATGGGTCATGTCCATATGCTGATTGAAATTCCGTCCAAATATGCGGTATCGGAAGTTGTTGGCTGCATCAAAGGGAAAAGCGCAATAGCGGTAGCGCGGCAATTTGCAGGGCGTAGGAATTTCAACGGAGAACGTTTTGGGCTCGGGGTTATGCGGTATCCACGTCGGTTTTGAAGAGGAGCAGATCAGAAAATATATCCGAAACCAAGAACAGCTAGAAGGACAAAGCCCTGAAGATAGCGGAGAGTTTTAAAAGAACCACTGAGACCTAACCATGGTAGCCCTTGGGGCTGCTGACAACCGTCAAGTCCCCCGCTTCACAGGGGTGATATGACTATCAGCCGGAATTCTCTCAAAATGCTTAGTGGCATTTTCAAAAACATCATCAAAGTTTAAAAGTTGCCAGCTCATTCTGTTGTCTCGTTGTGGTTGTTCCTTTCGGCTCCGCCCAGGGAACCTTGTGGAGAAGCAAGAATGCTTAATAACGTTCCCTGAACGGAGCCGAAGGGAAAACCTCACAAGGCCGAATCGATAATTAAGTCATTAAAATAACATAGCATAACTGTTTAGGATTATTAGGGTTCTGTATTGGTTGTTAATCCTTGTGCCGACCTTGTAAAATTTGTTGTACTTTGAATCATGTTAAATAATTATCGATGGAAATAACTCAACAAGACGAAGCCTGGATGCGCCATGCCTTACGCCTTGCACAACGGGCGGAAATGCTGGGAGAAGTGCCTGTGGGTGCCGTGCTAGTCAAAGATAATCAATATTTGGCCGAAGGCTGGAATTCACCCATCGTAACGCATGATGTCACTGCCCATGCAGAAATCAATGCTTTGCGCGAAGGTGGTAAACGTATCGCCAATTACCGGCTAGTCGATACTACCTTATACGTCACTTTGGAACCCTGCGTCATGTGCATGGGCGCGATTGTCCATGCCCGAATTAAGCGGCTGGTGTTTGGCGCTTACGATCCTAAACGGGGCGCGGTTTGTAATGCGTTAAAACTTGCTGATGCTGGTTTTTTAAATCACATCATCAACTGGCAAGGCGGTGTACTGGAAGCAGAGTGTTCGGAATTATTGAAAGATTTTTTTAGAGCCAGACGTTAAGGCATGATCTTGATTTGTGCCAATATATCTTAGGTTTGATTGCCCCTAAATTTCAGGACATCGACTTTTTAATCATCGTGGTCGTCGATTGCCCTTCCACAAAAGATAGTATTTTTACTTCACCTCCCGCCTTGATAACACAATCACCACCAGCTACCTGATCAACCGTGTAATCGCCGCCTTTGACGATGACATCCGGTAATAGCTTGCAATACAAGCGTTCCGGCGTTTCTTCCGAGAATGGCACAACCCAATCTACGCAGCTCAAAGCAGACAGTACAGTCATGCGTTCTTGCAGGCCGTTAATCGGCCTTGATTCACCTTTGAGTTTTTTGACCGATTCGTCCGAATTAACCGCAATGCACAAACGGTCACCCAAGGCTTTGGCTTGTTCTAGGCACGTTATATGCCCAACATGCAACAGATCGAAACAGCCATTGGTCATGATGATGCGCTCACCGTTGGCTTTAGCCCTGGCGATGATGGGTGTCAACTCAGCTTCGGAAACGACACCGTATTGCGAATCTTTGTCGCCATGCAGCCCTCGGGTGAGTTCTTCAATGGAGACGGTAGATGTCCCCGACTTCCCTACCACGATGCCACCCGCCAGATTTCCCAAATACATCGCATCGCGCCATTCCATACCGATGCTTACACACAAGGCAAATAGGGCAAGTACGGTGTCGCCCGCGCCAGTCACGTCAAATACTTCTTTGGCGTGTGCCGAAATGGTATGTGTATGGTCTTTCTGGATCATCGTCATGCCAGCTTCACCACGGGTCACCAGAAGGCTGTCAATTCCGTATGTATTGATGAGTTCGCGGCCTTTTTCAAGCAATTGCGTTTCATCGTTACAGATGCCCATGACAGCCTGGAATTCTGACAGATTGGGCGTAATCAGGTCGGCTTGTCGGTAGGCGTGGTAATCTAAGCCTTTAGGATCGACCAATACGCTGACACCATGTTGCTTCGCAGCCTGGATAAACTGTTGGACATGTTTCAAAGTACCTTTGCCGTAGTCTGAAAAAACGGCCACGTTATGTTCAGGCAAATAGCTGGACATGCGCGACATGATTACATCTGGTGCAAATAAAATAGGCACTTCTTCAAAATCAAGCCGAAGCAATTGCTGATGTTGTGCCATAATCCGCAGTTTGCAGATGCTGCGGGCAGAGCTTTCGACGATTAAGTCACAGGTCACGCCAGCAGTTTCGAGCAATTGCTTGATTATTCGGCCTTCCTCATCGTCGCCAACGACACCCAACAAGGTCACTTTGCCGCCCAGCTTGGCGATATTAAGTGCGACATTGCCTGCGCCGCCAACCCGGTCTTCAATCATCTTAACATGCACGACAGGCACAGGCGCTTCAGGGGAGATGCGCGCTGCCTTGCCTGACCAATACCGATCAAGCATCACATCGCCCACGACCAGGACGCTGGCTTTGGTAAAATCAGGTGTTGTTGCCAGCATGGTTGCTTCCCTCCTCGCTGAATGCATCTTCAACCACAGAACACCACCAATGCCCGATGACAATATGGGCTTCCTGAACCCGTGCAGTCACATTTGAGGGCACCTTAATTGTTAGGGTGGCTAAAGCACCCAGCTCACCGCCATCTGAGCCTGTCAAAGCAATCACGGTCATCCCTTTGCTTTTAGCGGCTTTTATAGCATTGATGACATTTGCACTACGTCCCGATGTTGAAATGGCAATTAAACAATCGCTTGCATTGCCGATCGCCTCAACTTGCCGCGAAAAAACAGCACTGAACTCAAAATCGTTCGCAGATGCAGTTAATATCGACGTGTCTGTTGTCAAGGCGATAGCCGCCAATGCCCGACGTTTTTTTTCATAACGGACAACAAATTCTGCGGCAATATGTTGGCAATCTGCGGCACTCCCGCCATTACCACATAGCAAGATTTTGCCCTTATTTTGTAGGGTCTGCAGCAATAAAGCACCGGCGGCTTCGATAAGTTGGGTTTGATGTGCAACTTGCGCCAGAACTTCTTGATGCTGGGCAAGTACAGACAAAAATGGCCTCACGTTATTCCTTGGGTTAATGGCTATTGATCTTAAGTTGATGGGATAGCATCAACCGCGTGTTGATCGGTTTCGGTACTGCGTTCAAGTTGGATATGATGCAAACGTGCATAAGCGCCATTTTTGGCAATCAATTCGGCATGGCTACCACGTTCAACAATTTCGCCACGTTCCATCACTAAAATCAAATCGGCGTTTTCTATGGTGCTAAGACGGTGGGCGATAACCAATGTCGTCCGGTTAAGCATGATTTTTTGCAGTGCTTTTTGAATATAGCGTTCAGAAGCGGTATCTAATGCTGAAGTGGCTTCGTCTAAAATCAAAACCGGCGCATCTTTTAATAAGGCACGTGCCAGTGCTAGACGTTGGCGTTGTCCGCCGGACAATTTCACGCCATTTTCACCGATTTCGGTATCAAGGCCATGTTCCATTTTGTTGATGAACTCCATCGCATACGCATCGGTGGCGGCAGCAATTATCGCCTCCCGGCTTGCATTCGCAAGCGCCCCATAGGCAATGTTATTGGCTATGGTGTCATTAAACAAGGTGACATGCTGGGTGACTAGCGCCAATTGTTTACGTAAATTGGCTAATTGATAACGGTTGACTTCAATGTCATCCAGCAATATTTCGCCACGACTGTGTTGATAAAAGCGGGGCACTAAATTGACCAAGGTACTTTTGCCACCGCCCGACGCGCCAACCAGTGCAATAGTTTGCCCAGGTGCTACCTTGAAGCTGAGATTATTTAATGCTGGCTCATGAGTGCCCTCATAATAAAAAGACAGGTTTTTGAATTCCAAAGCGCCTTTAGCTTTGGCGACTTCATAAGACCCCGTATCCGGCTCGCCGGGTTCATCCAAAATATCGAAAATGGATTGCGCGGCCGCAATGCCTTTTTGAATATCGCTGTTGGCATCGCTTAACTGGCGGATAGGTCGCTGGACTAAAATTGCGGTCATCAAATAAGCGCTGAATTCACCCACACTGGCTTGCTTCATAAACATCAGCGCCATATACATCAAAAAGGCAATCGCCAATGCAATAATAAACTGCATAATGGGATTGTGGATCGCCGTGGTGGTAGCCAATTTGAGCGATTGGCTGCGGTTATAGGAGCTACTTTCCAGAAAACGTCGGCGTTCGTAGTCTTCGCCGCCATATCCCCGCACGATTCGGTGTCCAGTAACCAATTCAGAGGTAATATGCGTGATGTCACCGACCGATTCCTGCATACGTTTGCTGATTGCCCTCAAGCGCTTGCTGACATATTTGACTAGCCAGACAATAATGGGCGCGATGGCTAAAAAAGTCAGGGACAACATCCAGTTTGATTTAAACAGGTAAATTAATAGCACGACTACGGTCAAGCCTTCCCGAACAAAGGTACGGATGGCATCGGTACTGGCTTTGGTCATTTCGCCGACGTTATTGGTTATTCGGGAGATAAGGAAGCCGCTATTGTTGGCGTCGAAGAATGCAGTCGGTAATTCGGTGTACTTATCGAAAATCTCACAGCGCAAGTCATGGACGACATTGGTTGACACTTTCGCCAGGAAGTAATTACCCAGAAAATTGCCAATACCTTGCACCAGAAATAACCCGCAGAAAAACAAGGGCAAATATTGCATACCTTCGCGCACTTCCGATTTTAAGGTATCGACAATCTGTTGAACTAAAACCGGCAATAAATACTGGGTCGCAGAATAGATTAAAAAACCAAAAATACTGATAGCGAACAAGCCCATTTGGGGTTTGACGTAGGTGAGCAATCGCTTGTAAATCTGGATGCTTGCGTTAGGTTTTTTATTTTTTTTTGAAGGTTTCATTGAGAGATCTGGATTAAACAAGCCAAGATATGAGTGAGTGATTACCTTTGCCAAGCGGTTAATTTGTCTTTAATAGGTGTCGCCAATACTATAAAGTGCCAACTAATTTTAAAATACGCTGTTAGCTTATTGTAAATGGCTAAACGCTATAACTTACGGGGTAGCGGGTTATAGCTTTGACTTGATTATAGAGCGGAGTGACAAACCTAGGTTTGTTACTCCAAAATCGCCACAGCCCAAGCAACCGAGTCTAAACACATTGTCAATGTTATGCGCTTCATTCTTGGTGATTATAATGACACTAAGCATAGTTTTCTCGGCTGCTATTATCCCGTGTTGGCGCAAAACATAAGGCAATTAAGGTGACAACCCAATGACCTTGCGCGTGATCATAAATGGGGCAATTGAATATACTGGTAATAACTAAAGTAAGCAAAAAACCGTGAGCCAAAAACTTATTTTCGCCAATCAATTGGCTGGCAGCATAATATTGGCTAGCAATAAAACCCAAATAAACAATTATCCCTAACAGCCCTAGCTGGACACCGATCATAAAAAGTTCGTTATGGGCGTGTATGGGAGAGAGATTTTCCCCTGCTGCTATACGTTTATATTGAGGAACAAAACTTCCTGTTCCATGACCTAACAGCGGCTTCTCTGCAATCAGTTTTGCAGAATACTCCCAAAAAACATAACGGGTCGCGGCACTATTTTTTCGCAGTTTTGGGTCGAGATTCTGTTCCAAATAAGCTTTTGAATTGACGATACCTTCGTTAAAGCGTTTGGCCTTATCGGAAAAATTAAGGAATACTACCATAAGCATTGCTATCGCCACCAAAGACACTAACAAACCTTTCTTGCTCAATCTTTGGCAGACAAACAAAATGATGAGTGCCAAGCCTGCGATTTGTCCGGTACGCCCCTCAACCACAAAAAAAAGATTATGCAGGCTAAGCGCACATAATCCCCAATACAGTTTTGTAAACCGAGGCGAGTTAACACTTTTACTCATGCAGTAATAAGCAAAAAATGCAACGAACATGCTATGGGTGATGCGATTTTTTATGGTAGCGCTGACATAATGGGGATTAAGATCCACAATACCGATAGCTTTAATATCAGAAAGAATTACTGTTAAAGCAGCGGCAAAGGTAAAACCTAACCACGCCCAACGACGATAGCGCTCATCATGAAAAAAAACCATTAAAACGGGGATGAAAAGAAATTTTTTATATTTGCCCAGCGAATACAGTGCTTCACTTTCAGTGGCGTTGCCATAACTTAAGCCGATTATAAAACATAGCATCATCAGCACAGACCAACCAGCGATAGGTTGCGATTTCAACAGCTTAGGCAATGCCTTGTATTGTTCAGTAAACAGCCAAATTAAGCCCAGTAAAATAGATAAAACAGTGGTCAAAGCTGTGGAGAAGAAAAAGGCGACCACAAATAACGCCATCAAATAGCAGCCATTTTTATGGGAAGATAATTGCGCCCCATGAAGAGAAGCCGCCATGCTAACGTCCTTATTTATATTTGACCGCATTTACAAAATTGACAATCAGGTTGCCTAGTTCATATTTGCGTTTAAGGATAAAACGCTTCATTTTCAAAATATAACCTTTTTCCCTTATTTCCCTAGCCTTAAAACCTATAATGGAGTCAGCGTGGGTCGCATAAACGATATTCGGGACTATGGCATGTAAAACCTGTTTATGAATTAATGTGTTCTTAATATAAATATCAATGGGGTAACAAATGTCTGTGCCCATACGAAGAAAGGTTTTAGCGCCTTGGGGCGTAATAACATAGCCCGTTGAGCACACCCCTGCTTTTAGTTGCTTAACCAGTGAAAAATTTTTTCCTTCATAGGAACGTACAAAAAATTTTGATTCAAGCGGCTCCAAGCGGACAAATGAAACCTTATCAACAATTTGCCCTACAAATTTAAGCCCTTCGGAAAAACCATCCGTGAACTCAAAGTCGTCTTCCAAAACAACAATAGGCTGATTTAAATCAATGCACTTTTCCCATGCCAGTAAATGACTAACGTAACAACCTAATTCGCCAGGGGCGGCTTTGCGCCGACGATTTGCCAAAAACGCCGTTTCATTGTAGTTTTTAAAGTAGGGGTGTTCATCGGTGCGTCCATCAATTGCATCCAAAAATTCAAACTCAAGATCAAGAGCGCTTAATTTTTCAATAGCTTTAGCGCGTCGTTCAAGGCTTGAAGGCAAGCTAATCACAACTATTTTCATTTTGATCACATATTAAAGACAACTGGTAAATTTTGATCTGGGACGCATTCAGGCATCGACACGCCACCTTAGACTGAGCATAAAACTGCACAACTAATTCGCCAAGATCATCTTGCCGACAGCGAGCGAGTAACCTCGATAAAGTGTAACGGAATCGAGGCTACTCGCTAAAACTAACCTTAGATCGTAGGGCGGATTAGCCGCTTTGTTAGGTATTTGCCCTTTGAAAGATACAAATTTTCGCCGTGTTTCCACTCGTCATCGAAACCGTTAGAACCATTATAAAAGCTACGAATGCACCCTGGTTTCATGGACTCATGCAGTTCAATGATTAAAGCGTTAACTTTTCCAATCCAAGCCGAAGTGTCTTCAAATACTTCTTTTTCCGCCCCTTCAATATCAATCTTTAGAATGTCGATTTTCTCCAACTGAAAATCTTCTATTATTTTATCAAGCGTAATTGCTTTTACCATGTGCACAAAATTACAAGGTATTGTTTCTAATATGTTATTTTCCTCCGTCATAAACCCCCACGAACCTAAGCCAGGATCAATTAAATTTATTAGCTCATTTTTATTCCACAATGCGGCATGCACAGTAGTAACGTTCTTATAGGGCTCTACATTCCTTGTAAGTAACTCGAAATTGTCTTTTTCTGGCTCTATAGCAATAATCATTGCATCAGGATACTTGTTTGCGAAGTATACCGAGGCAAGCCCAATGTTTGCCCCTGCGTCTACGATAACTTTGGGTGGTGACGCCACTAAAAAATCGTAGTCATTTTTTATAAAGATTTGCTTGTAAGTTGGAGTGTCCGACGAGGGAATGCGTAACCCAATGGGAAATCTGAGATCTTTTCTACCTATATTTAATACCACTTCAGAATTTGTGACAGTCCCTTTTATCGCGTAAAAAAGCCCTCTAAATCCAGCGGCCCTGAATGAACGCTTAATGTATCTAAATTGGTTTTTCAGATTTTTCATTTTTCTTTAGTTATCAATTCATGATGAAACGGTAAGAGTTGCAGTTATTGAGCAAAGAAACCGAACCAGCGCATAGGTTTTAGCGAGGCTCAAATCCCAACATTTAGAGCTTCGATTTGTTTGTGGGAGTGCCATTCCAAACTTAATATAAACATACTATTCCCGCCTAAGCTAAGTATTTTGTATAACAATATTTGGCTCACAACGAGCAGGTTTTTCAAAAAATAAAAGCGCTATCAAAAACTGGAAATTATAAATTCATGTTAGTTATGCACCCAATGATGCCAAAACATATTATTGAGAAATGGAAAGCATTGAATAATGAAAACTTTACCTATCATCCAACTACAGATTTAATTCCGTTGTTTAAAAAAGCAACTTTGATGTTTGCCGACACTACAAGTGCTATTCAAGAGTTTTTATTACAAAAAAAAACCGACGGTCACTATAAATCATACTTCTAATCCAGATTATCTTATAAACATTGAAGCTGCTAATCAAATAGAAAACGCCTTTCATTAGATACCAAGGCTTGAATATATAACGGCTACTCTATACAGTCGCAGTATTTAGCCAAAGGTCGTGTTTATTGCACATGCTCAAGGCGTAAACAGCGCCACTGTAGTTATCAAGCGTAAAAGTGGATATGGCCGCTTTGTCTTTGTCTGGATTAAACAAGTGTTCGTCCAGAAATTTATAGTTCTGATCCAGCAACACATGTTTGACGATATAGTGCTCGAAACCTTTCATCTCGTGCGAAGTCACCACCCTTATAGTAATTTTAGATCCGGTCTTTTCTATGCCGATACTGGGTAAATGCCCTGCAACTTTCTCTTTCCAGCGGCCAGGCGATTCTTTAGTGTAATAGATGTCGCTAACCGGTGATGCAGGTACATTTTTTGCCAAGGCCAATTCTGGCGTGACCAGGGCTGTTCCTATACTGGCTAAACTTAAACCGATAAAATTACGACGTTCCATAGTATGTTCTCGCGACTAAAAATCCCATCTCGGTTGATGGCAGAGATGTATTGCCATGTGTTGTTGTATAAACAATTACTACTACTGCCTACAAGAAACCCTTAATCCTGACTTTCAAATGCACCAAGAATTATGAAGCGCAATTCTAACTCAGATGCAATCTTTCTTCAGTGTTTAATCGTAACAAATGACTGTGCTAAATTCGCTGATCGCTACTGAACTACTCGCTTTCAGCACTTTGAAAGGTATTTTTTCTGGATTTTGCTGTATTTAGCCCGTCCTGGATGCATTTTACAGTGCTCATCACTATTGCGGAACCACCTAAAGCAACGGCATCAACTAGGCAGTACCAAGCCGCAACACCACTGGGGGGATTACCTTGAGTCCAGCCCAACACAGGATCAATGGCAGCCCATTTCCAGGTGCCTACCGCTGTGCCAATGAGTTCCAGCCACGTGGTTATAAAAAAAGCGGCAAGATACACCATGGGGGAACGCCCTTTAAAAAGATAAGCCAGAAATACACAAAACAGCAACGCACCAACAGCATCGCCTTGGTCTGGAATGCCGCTGATGCCCCAGAGTGACCAAATCCCGCAGACTGATACGACAAATGTCGCAATTTGTCTTGCGTAGGTCATAAAAAATCCCGACCTTGCCAAAGCCACAGCAGTTAAATAAACCATCCCATGCCCCGGCGGCACGTACGCTGGTACGTTATGAAACCGATAGGTGTACCCGCCCATGTAGGGTGAAGCGAAATGCTCGCCTATCGTTGCAAAAATGACGGCTATGCCCACCTGAACCCTGACATCAATTTTTTCACCCAGCAACAAGCCAAACAGGAAGACCCATCCACACACTCCCAAGGCGTTTTGCTTTTCCATCGGGGCATGTGCATCTGTCAACAGGCAAATAGCCACACACACAAAGGTGAATACGGCGATAAAATAGTCCCGCTTATGATGGCTATAGTTATGGTTAATTTGTGGGAAGTGGCGTAGCACAATAAATCCTTTAAAGAACGAATCGTTTGGTTATCGCATTAAGGTTATGATTATTTTAAATAAAAAACCATACAATAAACGCATATCGACATAATTTGCCTACCATTATGACTAAAAAACCGGACAACAAGGGTAATTTTAACCAGCCTGCCGCAAAACATAAAGCATCGCCGACAACAGGCAACCACGAGAAAAATAGCACCCATAATCCTTTGCTTCTCACCGTAATCAGTGCTTTTTGCTGTTTTGCCGATAACAGGGACGCAACAGGAAATTTTTTTGCCGCCAATACGCCCAACCCCCAGGTGGTCATAGCCCCCAGTGTGTTGCCCGTGGTCGCGGCAATGAGCAAATGGTCGATCTTGTGGTTTCCGGTCGATGCCATGTAAGCCAAAACAGCTTCAGAACCACCCGGTGCAATAGTAGATGATATGAAGGCGCTTAAGAACAATTCCCAGAGAGTCATAACTTATGTGTTGTAGTTTTATGACAACAAAAAAAAGCCCCGCAAAAAATTGCAGGGCTTTTTATATATTGCTATTTTTACTTACTTGGTAAGGTTTTGTTTTTAGAAGATGAAAGTAAGTTAAGCAAACGTACAATCAAACTTTTTATAAACTGAATCAGTACCCTTAATACGTCAAAGCAGTATGCGGTCACTTCAGCAGCGTTCTTGCCCTGAAATTTTCGACCTAGAAACGGTGCAAGGGCAAAACCAATTGCCAAACCGATGACAGTCGTACCGGAAACAAAAGAGTCGCTTGTAGGCGGTGGCGGTTTTTTTCCGGCTTTGGCATCCGCTTCTTGCTTAGCCAGGGTCTCGCTAGCTGTAGCTACCTCTGCTGCGGTAATTTTTGCCGCCGCAGCCATTTGCTCAGGGCCGGCATTATAGTCATCGGGATAAGTAAGCGCTGTCACGCCAGGAATGCTTGGCAGATCACCATCGCCATCGCCGACTTTCAATTGCGCTTTCATGCCTTTTTCCATGTGCTGCGCTATGTCGCAATGAACCAGATAGGTTTTGTCGCCCGGCGGCAGGATAAAGGTGCCGGAAATCTTTCCTGGCCCGGACACTTCAAGATGAAACATACCTTTGGGGTACAGATACTTAGGCAAGCCGTGCATCATCCATTGATGACGGATTTTGTCTTCATTGATGAAGTGAACGGTTACTTTTGCACAGGGCTCAAAATTGAATTCCTGAGTGTCAAACGCAAACATCCGCCCCGGAAACTTTTCGGCAAACTTATGTCCGGCATGGACGGTCACTTCTTTGGTCTCGGAAATCTTGTCACAGCCGCCCGGTAATTTGTCAGTGTTCTGACCCATTACCATGCCGCCGGACATTTCCATTAAGTGACCATCCCCGTGATCCATGAGCAACTTGGTGTGGTCTTCTATCTCCTCTGCCACCAAAGCGGTCGAGAATACGCTACCTAATAAACCAACCATCAATAACTTCATCATTGCTCTTAAACCTCTTGCTACCTTGATTCAGGGTTGGCACAAACTTTTTGTTAGACTTACTACCCACACCGGACTTGCTGAATTACAAAAAATCAGGCTTTAGCCTTACCAATAAATTTATCAACCGTATTTCTGAAAGCAGCGTTTGACAAATAAAACACGTAAAGCCCGCCACCTATAAACAGCAGGTACAAGAACATAGTGCTATTGGACGCAGCTGGGCCGCCACCGGCTTTGAAGCTCATGTGGACATCTTTTCTTTCGCCTTGATCAGGTACCAGCGTGATGTGAATAAGATATTTGCCAACCTCTGGCACGCCGTTTGGCAACTTTAGTTCAACGGTACCTTTTTTATGTTTTGCGCCTTCCAGAAAAAATACACGGGTTCCTTCAGGTTCCTTGGTAACCTCGAATTCAACGGTGTCGTTCTTATATTTTTGGTCTTGATAATCAAACACTAAAATGGTTGATTCCTTTTCCCGTGGCAGACTAGCACAAAACTCCTCTGCTGGAAAAGCATTGGGTTGATAAGCGGTGTAATGTATCCAGTGGTCTGGTTCAAGTTCAAATTTACATTGGTCTGTGTCTGTTCCCTTTGCGCCTCCATGCGCCCAAACGGATACGGAAAAAACAACTGTTAAAATTCCTAGGGAGATCTGTTTAAATAATTGTGATGTGTTCATAATACCTCGCACCTTCCAGTCTTATTATAATTTATAATGATTTTCTTTGAAAAACACCGGTTTTGTCTGTAAACCTTAGCTTACGATTTACACAATAACTGTCATTTTCTGTTCGTCAATAGTGACAATGCACTCTAGCATATCAAACAAGACAAATAAAGAACCCTGATTAAAGTATCGTGGGCTCCATTGATGCACATCAATATCATCCACTTGTCTTGCTATCCTTTCGGCCTTCTCGTAGACTTAAGGGCAAGATACCCAAGTGGAGCCCCCAAAATATGTCATCAATGACGACCGCAAAAACCTGGATTGCATTACAGGATCATTATCAACGCATTAAAGACTATTCGATGCGTGATGTCTTTGCCCAGGATTCAAATCGATTTAACAAATTTTCACTGCATTTAAACGATATTCTGTTTGATTATTCAAAAAACCTGATTAATGAAGAAACCCTGCCGTTATTGGTAAATCTTGCCAGGGAAGCTCAGTTAGAAGCAAAAATTCAGGCCATGTTCTCCGGGGCAGAAATAAATACCACTGAACATCGGGCGGTTTTGCACACAGCGTTACGAAATCGCAGCAATCGTCCTATTTATGTTGACGGGCAAGATGTGATGCCAGAAATCAACCGGGTGTTGGCGCAAATGCGGTCGTTTTGCCAGCGCGTCCGATCAGGGGAATGGAAAGGTTATACCGGCAAGACCATCACAGATATTATCAACATTGGCATCGGCGGCTCTAGCCTTGGCCCCAAGATGGTTTCCGCTGCGCTTGCGCCTTATAGCTCACCCAACTTAAATGTTTATTATGTGTCCAACATTGATGCGGCTGACCATATCAGGCTGCTAAGGAACAAGTCCCCAGAAACGACGTTATTTATTATCGCCTCTAAATCTTTTGGGACACAAGAAGCGATGGTTAACGCCAAATCGGCGCGCAAATGGTTTTTGGATCGCGTTAATAATGACGAATCGGCCATTGCCAAACATTTTGTGGCTATTTCTACCAATACCAAACTGGTCAAGGAATTTGGCATTGATTCCGACAATATGTTTGAGATTTGGGATTGGGTTGGTGGTCGCTATTCGCTCTGGTCTGCGGTAGGCTTGTCAATCGCGCTGTATGTTGGGATGGATAGATTTGAGGAACTGCTGGAGGGTGCTTACGCTGCCGACGAGCATTTCCGCACTCAGCCTTTTGAACAAAATATCCCCGTTATCATGGGTTTACTAGGTGTTTGGTACAACAATTTTTTCGGTGCCCAATCCTATGCGTTGTTGCCATATGATTACTCCATGCGTTATTTTTCCGATTACCTGCAACAGGGCGATATGGAAAGTAATGGCAAAAGTGTCGATATGAATGGCAAAAAAATCGACTACGAAACCGGGCAGATTATCTGGGGTCAACAAGGCACCAACGGTCAACATGCCTTTTACCAACTGATACACCAGGGCACTAAATTGATTCCGTGCGATTTTCTTGCGGCTGCTAACAGTTTCTACGATCTGCCGGAACATCATGAAATCCTCGTCTCAAATTTCTTTGCCCAACCGGAAGCGCTGATGCGCGGCAAAACTGCGGAAGAAGTAGTGAGTGAATTGCCAGCAGACCAACGTGCTGATTCGGTACTGGTTGCGTCAAAAGTGTTCGATGGCAATAAGCCTTCCAACTCCTTCTTGTATAAACAATTAACGCCAAAAACATTGGGTTCGTTGCTGGCGTTTTATGAACACAAAATATTTGTCCAGGGCATCATCTGGAACATCAATTCTTTCGACCAGATGGGTGTTGAACTTGGTAAATTACTCGCCAAAGTCATCCAACCTGAACTTAATAACAATGAATTTATCAAAAGTCACGATTGCTCAACGAACGGCCTGATTAACGCTTACAAAAAATTACGGCAAACTTGACCCGACCACGACAACTGATTATTGGCTGCATAGCCTTTTTAATTGCCGCCA
The DNA here is from genome assembly GCA_013141505.1 of Methyloglobulus sp. Lineage (GTDB taxonomy): Bacteria > Pseudomonadota > Gammaproteobacteria > Methylococcales > Methylomonadaceae > Methyloglobulus. The sequence goes on along the minus strand of JABFQX010000002.1, from coordinate 75,101 downwards.
GCTTTATTGCTTTCATACCCAGGAATAAGCTGGCAAAAATCAAGCGTTCAGGTACTTTGCATGTTCTAACCCGTGTCGATCCAACCACGTATTACCAAAGCCCTGACGGTTACTCAGGGCTTGAATATGACCTGGTATTGTTATTCGCCGAACATCTGGGCGTTGAAGCCAAGTTTGAAATCCCCGCAACCTTCCCCCAGCTACTTGCCGACATCGCCAATGGCAAAGCCGACATAGCCGCCGCCGGACTTACTGTCACCCCGTTACGCAAGCTACACATGACGTTTGCGCCCAGTTACCACAAAGTCAACGAACAGCTGGTTTACCGTTCCGATCACCGTCGTCCCGGAACGGTCAATGACTTGAGCAAGGGCATATTGGAAGTTGGGAAAGGCACTAGCCATATCGATACCCTGCTTGCGCTTAAGAAAGGAAATGCCTCGCTCGACTGGGCAGTCAACGATGAACAAGACACCAGCGGCTTGCTGTACTTGCTGCATGAGGGCTTGATTGACTATACCGTCGCTGATTCCAATCAGATTTTGCTGATTCGGCGCTTTTATCCCGACCTGAATATCGCTTTTGATCTCGGTAAACCTCAACAACTGGCTTGGGCAATGCCCATTTCTGATGACAACAGCTTGAATGAAGAAGTGGAACGCTTTTTTAAGCGCATTATCGCCGATAAAACACTGGCGCAACTTATCGAAAAACATTATGGTCACGCAAACAGCCTTAATTATGTCGATAACTGCACGTTCAGGGAGCACAAAAAAAGCCGGTTGCCCCAATATCAAAAATATTTTGACCAAGCAGGGAAAGACCACGGCCTCGACTGGCGTTTGCTGGCTGCTATTGGTTATCAGGAGTCGCACTGGCTCGATAACGCCATGTCTCCGACCGGGGTTGAAGGCATCATGATGCTGACTAACGACACCGCCAAACTCCTCAACATTAAAAATCGCAAAGATCCTGAGGAAAGCATTTTGGGTGGCGCCCGCTACTTCAAACAACGTATTCAAGTTATGGCGGACGATATACCTGAGCCCGACCGTACATGGTTTGCGCTCGCCTCGTATAATGTCGGTACCGGACACCTTCAAGATGCGCGGATGTTAACCGAGAAGCAAGGTGGTGATCCCAATAAATGGCTAGATGTCAAAAAACACCTGCCGTTATTGAGCGATCCGAAGTGGTATCCAAAAACCCAATACGGTCAGGCGCGTGGCGATGAACCGGTTCACTATGTTGAAAACATTCGTGGTTATTATGATTTGCTGGTTTGGTTGACGGAAGAAAACCAGATTAAAAACAAAGCGATGGCGGCTGAAAAAATTGTTGTTGAAGCGCAAACAACTGAAGAAATGCTTACCCCGTTGTATTAGGTTGAATAGATAAATTATTGGTGGTGCGACTGAGGTGTTAACAATCATGTTAGCGAATTCGGTTTTAATCGAATCGCTAACATGCCATCAAACTAAGCCAATAAGATCATTGACATAAACAGGTAATAAAATGACAGATGTTTTAACAACAATCCCTTAATCTGCCAATTGCTGAATACCATCCAACAACCATTTGGTTTGTAAACCGCTTTTAGGTTTAACAAAATGCCACACTTCCCTAATTTGCGTAGCTTGGGTATCGTTATCTTCACGCATAATATTATCAAACAGTACTACGGCTTCGATTTCGTTGCCTATTTCCCGAACCTCTAGCAATTCAGCATTTAATTTCAATATTTCCGTATGATTTGCTTCGGGTGATGCATTAATCTGATCCTGGATTTCAGCAAATACCTTATCCGTCGTTAAACCGCGTATCTCGGCAAGATCGCGGTCATCCCAGGCTTTCTGCAAAGTCTTGTAGGCAATTTTGGCACCGGTCAGGAAACCCTGTTCATCGAAATCTTTGGGAATAACGGCTGCAGAAAAGCCTACATCCTGATTTTGTGAAAATGGTTCGGAAATATCAGCAGATTTTTTGTTTTTATCAAACAACAGATCCGTGTTAAATCCGGTTGAATTATTGTCTGAAGACGGTTGAGAATTGTTGAGGTCATTGGTATTCCGCTGATAATTATTATCAGACGTACGCCCATATACAGGCTGCTGGGCAGCGGCGTTTGATTTCGCCCTTGCTGCAAACATCCGGTAAAGCATGAATGCAATACCGCCAAAAATCAGGATGTCGAGGAAGTTAAGGCCATGAAAGCCGCCACCCATGAACATAGAACCCAACAGGCCGCCAATCGCCAAGCCGCCCAACATACCCATCAGTCCGTTACGCATACCAAAACCTGGCTTCGCACCTTGGTTAGGTTGGGCCGCTTGTTGTTGGTTTGGCGCGCGTGAAGGTTGTGCAGACCGCTGGTAAGGCGCGCTGTAAGACGATCTCCCGCCAAAATTACCGCCGCCACCAAACCGTCTGGCTTCTGCGTTGTTCAACCCTGCAAAAACCAGAAACAGGGTGAGTAAAAGGCTAAAGATAATACCGGTTTTAATTTTCATGATTTCCTCAGAATTTAAGCAATGTCCATCTAAGATGGGGCATTGCAGTAAAAGTTTCAAGTTGTTAATTACTTATTTATAGAATAACATTAATGGCATGTTACCTAATTTAAGTAAATCGTTGATTATTGTGCTGGCAATGTTGCAGTTTTTTGCACCATTAGTCCATGCCCATACCGGTGCAAATCGGTTTAACCAAGGTTTACACATTCCCGGCCTTGAAGCCTATCCTACGCAACAGCATTCCCCTGTTATGCAGAATGTCAATGCTGACAGGGATTCTGAAGGCATGTTGGTGATGATTGATGCCGGTATCAGGAGTTACCAAGACGTATCTGTTGAATATACCGGCAATGATTTTTATTTGCCGCCAGCCGATTTGCCGCGAATAGCTGCAATACCTGAATTTAAGTGCAATTTTTCGCCACATCTATTTCCGTTCTATTCTCGCGTTAATCTCGCTTCCCATTCCCCCCGCGCACCTCCCGCTCAATAAGCTATCATTCAAATCCACAAGGGATTTTTTTAGATTAACAACGCGGTTTTGCCGCAATGAGCTTATATGTTTGTTTTGAAACCTTTTTTAAAGGTTATGCTTGGACTAATCCTAATCACTTCAGTCGCATTTGCCGACCTGAAACCTAGCGTTGCCCATGAAGATATTGTAGAAGTCGATAAATCGCTGACCTTACCCAAAGTGATTGACCTCACTATGGAAAAATTTCCTGATATGGCTTGGCTTACGGCACTCGAAGAAGAGGCCGTCGCACTCCGCAACAGGGGCGAAAGCTGGACGGCAGGCGCATCCCAGGCCGGACTTCGTTATCAGAATATGACCAGTGGCACAGTGCATTATGTCGATGCGACGGTACAGGTACCGTTGTGGAATCTAGGTCAGCGTGATGCCGCAAAAGACAGTGGTAGCAAAGCCGAAAACAGCGCCAACCTGCAATCTGTGGCAACTCGATTACGTATTGCCGGTTTGGTCAGAAGTGCGCTTTGGGATATGGAGCTGCAAAAAATCCGCTACGAGCAAGCCCGTGCGGAAATAGACATCTTTGAAAAATTACTGGGTAAAGTTGAACGCCGCGTGCAATTAGGCGATCTTCCCCGTGCCGACGTCTTGCTGGCACAAACTGAGTTATTACAAAAACTGTCGGTATTGACTCAAGCAGAAGCTGAGTTAATGCACGCCCGCAAGCGTTACTCCAGCATCACTCAATTAAGCCGAATTCCCGGTGCTTACCAGGAAAAATTGGTGGCTATCAAAAAACTGGAACTTAACCATCCTAATTTGGTAGCGATTAATGGTGAAATCGAAAGAAAACAGGCGGAATTAAAAGCCCTTAAATTGACCGGTTCCGGGCAAACCAATGTCATTGTTGGCATCAATAGTGACCGGACGCAAAACAATGATCCGCGAAGCAATCAAACCGAGAGTTTTAACATTGGCGTTAATATCCCTTTTGGGGGTTCTGAGCATCTTCAACCCCACATAGCTGCACTTAATGTAGAACTCAATCGACTGATTGCAGATCGTGAACAACTCTACCGGAGTCTTGAGCTTGCCCACCATGAAGCTGAACATAATCTGGAAGTTAATGAAGCGGAACTGGAAATTGCCAATGAACTGAAACGGATTGCCCAACAACATCTAAGCATGATGCAACTGAGTTTCTCGGTCGGTGAAATTAATTTAATGGACTTACTAAAAGTGGAATCCAGAACACAGCAAGCGATTTTAAGCGCCAAAGAACGTGCGACTATGCTGCAACGCGATATTGCGTTTTATAACCAAGCGGTAGGAGTCTTGCCATGAACAATAAAATAACCGGATTAGTGCTTTCCCTGCTCGGCTTAATGGCTTTAAGTACACAGTCATGGGCAGAAACCAATGTAATCCAGATATCACAACAACAGATAGATAATCTGGGCATAAAAATAGGTAAGTTGGAATCAACCAGCCATATCCCGTTGTTTACGGCTCCTGCCAAAGTTGTGGTGCCTTCAGCAAACGAATATATCGTTAGCACTTCGCAGGCGGGATTGCTTCTCAAAATGAACGCTTCCGTCGGCGACAAGGTTGTAAAAGGTGAGCTGCTGGGTTTGATAAATAGCCCAGATTTACTGACGTTACAGAGTAATTACCTCAAAGCGGTCGGCGCGTTAAAGCTGGCTTCTGCCACCTACAACCGAGATAAAACACTACGCAAGGAGGGCGTTATTTCCGGTCGGGGTGAACAAGAAGCGTTCAGCGTTTATAGCGCAGCCTTAATTCAGGTGAATGAAGCGAAGCAACTGCTGCAAATTGCCGGAATGACTGCTAAGGAAGTTAAGCAACTGGATAGTACGGGTCGTTTAACCAGCCAGATCAGCATCAGGTCACCGATTGCGGGTCGGGTCATTGAGCGTATGGCGATTTCAGGAACGCATGTTGATCCTATGTCGCCGCTTTACCGCATCGCCAATCTGGATGAGCTTTGGCTGGAAGTTAATATTCCCCAGGAACACATCAGCGACATAAAAATTGGCGATAAAATCCAAGTGGAAAATGGTTTGGTTGAAGCAGAAATCAAGGCGCTAGGACAAAGTGTGAATCCAGAAAATCAGACTATCCTGGCACGAGCAATTGTCAGGAATAACCCGTCATCAATACGGGTCGGGCAAAAGGTTAATATTCAGCACATGCAAACAAGCGAAGCTGTCACCTATAAATTACCCAATGTTGCCATTGCTCATAATGACGGCAAAACCTACATTTTTATCAAGGATAAAGACGGTTTTAAGGCCCGCGAAGTGACTATTTTGGGTAAACAAGCTGACGGCTCGGTAATTAGCGGACATTTTTCCGGTACTGAGGACATTGCCATCAACAATGCCGCAGCACTCAAAGCCACAATGCTGGGTTTGGGGAGCAGTGAATAATGGGGGGCTTAATCCGATTTGCGCTCAGCCAGCGCATACTCATTCTATTAGCTGTGTTCCTGCTGGCGGGCGGTGGTTATTATGCGTTCAAAAATATCCCCATCGACGCCTTTCCTGAAGTTTCGCCCACCCAGGTAAAAATTATCGTTAAAGCGCCCGGTATGACCCCGGAAGAGGTGGAAGCTCGAATTACTGCACCTATCGAAGTCGATCTACTGGGCATTTCCCACCAAACCATGCTGCGTTCGATTGCGAAATATGCGTTGACTGACATCACCGTTGATTTTGAAGAAGGCACCGATATTTACTGGGCGCGTCAGCAAATTGCCGAACGCTTGAATGGCATGTGGGGCAATTTGCCGTCCGGTGTATCAGGCGGTATTGCGCCAATGACCACACCGCTGGGAGAAATGTTTATGTTCTCCATCGAAGGTGATGGCTTAAATCTGATGGAAAAGCGCGATTTGCTCGATTGGGTTATCCGTCCGGCACTCAGGACCGTTCCAGGTGTGGCCGATGTCAATTCATTGGGCGGTATGGTCAGAAGTTTTGTTGTCATGCCCGATAACGCCCGTTTGGCTGCGCGTGGGATTGGTATCGACAAGTTAATCAGTGTACTGGAAAAAAATAACCGTAATGACGGCGCAGGGCGCATGACCGAGGGCGATGAAGCTTTGATCGTCCGTGCCGAAGGCCGTATTAAAACATTGGCTGATGTAAATGCCATTGTGGTCGAAAGCAACCAAGGCATGTCGATTACGGTTGGTGATGTTGCTGATGTGTCGATAGGCGCGTTAACCCGCTATGGCGCGGTCAGCAAAGACGGCAAAGGCGAAGCGGTGACGGGCCTGGTGTTGAGTCTTCGCGGTGCCAATGCCAGGCAAACCATCGTCGGCATTGAAGAAAAGCTGGCAGAAATTACCCCCAGTTTTCCTGAAGGCGTGAAAGTAAAGGTGTTTTACAATCGCGGCAACCTCGTGGACAAAGCTGTCGATACCGTATTCCATGCACTCATGGAAGCCATCGTACTGGTCGTTATCTTGCTCATTTTATTTTTGGGCGACTTACGCGCCGCACTGACAGTCGCCTTGGCATTACCGATGGCGGCAATGGTCACTTTTATACTGATGAAATTTGCTGGCATGTCGGCAAACTTGATGAGCCTGGGCGGTTTGGCGATTGCGATTGGTATGCTGGTCGATGCGGCGGTGGTCGTGGTCGAAAACATCATCACTCATATGGCACATAAGGAAAAAGCCGAGCGCTTGCCGCGTTTGCATGTGATTTACCGTGCCGCCCGCGAAGTTGCCGTGCCGGTCACATCGGGCATCTTGATCATCATCATCGTGTTTCTGCCCTTGTTGACCTTGCAAGGTTTGGAAGGCAAATTATTTACACCCGTAGCACTGACTATTGTGTTTGCGTTGGGCGGCTCCCTGATTTTATCGTTAAGTGTGATTCCCGTTCTGGCATCCTTTCTACTCAAGGAGGTCACCCATGAAGAACCTTGGCTACCGCGTAAGTTATTAAGTCTCTATCAGCCTTCTTTGTTGTGGTGTCTGGACAATAGCAAAAAGATTTTCATGATTGCCGGTGGATTGCTGATTGTTACCGCTTTGGTATTTACCCGTATTGGTAGCACCTTCATGCCGACGATGGACGAAGGCGATATCATTGTCCAAGTCGAAAAACTACCGTCGATTACGTTAGATCAGTCGGTTGCATTGGATGGTCAAGTACAAAAATTGTTGCTCAGGGAAATTCCAGAAATCACGACGGTTGTTGCACGGGTAGGTTCTGATGAGTTGGGGCTTGATCCAATGGGGCTTAATGAAACCGATACATTCTTGGTACTTAAACCTAAAGAAGAATGGGGCGTGGCATCAAAAGAAGCGTTGATCGAGAAAATTCGTAAGGTCATGGAGCAATTGCCAGGAATTTCCTTTGGCTTTACCCAGCCCATCGAAATGCGGGTTTCCGAAATGCTGACCGGAACACGAGGTGATCTGGCGGTTAAACTATTTGGCCCTGATCTTGCGGTACTGAATAAAAAAGCCGATGAAATTGTTGAAATATTGAAGCATATCCAAGGCTCCAGCGATGTGTTTGTTAAACAGAATAGCGGAATGCAGTTTCTGCAAGTCAGTATAGACAGATCGGCGGCAGGTCGTCTTGGCCTTGATGGCGATACGATTGAAAATCTCTTGAGAGCACAAATTGAAGGGTTAAATCTCGGCATTGTACAAGAAGGGATAAAACGTACGCCTTTGATAGTGCGCGGCGATAGTACCGTAGCCAATTTTGAGAACCTGCAATTAACCTTGCCGAATGGCAACCATGTGCCGATAACAACCGTTGCCAAAGTCCACAAAACGGAAGGCTTGGTTTCTATAGGTCGGGAACGTGGACAGCGGTTTACAGTGGTTCGCAGTAATGTTGATGGCCGCGATTTGGTCGGTTTTGTCGATGAAGCCAAAAAGGCAGTTGCCGATAAGGTCAAACTGCCCACGGGCTATACTGTTGCATTTGGTGGCCAGTTTGAGAACCAACAACGTGCGGCGGCTACTTTGTCGTTGGTTATTCCGGTATCGCTAGGGCTGATTTTTCTGTTGCTGTTTTCAACCTTCGGCTCAGTGCGACAGGCATTATTGGTGCTGTCTAATATACCCTTAGCTATGATCGGGGGAGTATTTGCGTTATGGCTGTCGGGCGAATATCTTTCTGTACCTGCATCAGTCGGCTTCATCGCGCTGCTAGGGATTGCCGTACTCAACGGCGTGGTAATGGTCAGCTATTTTAATCAACTGCTGGCGGTTGGCATGGACATCGCTAAGGTTGTGGTGGTCGGGTCTGCCAGACGGCTACGACCCGTTATGATGACCGCCAGCATTGCTGCTTTTGGTTTGATCCCTTTGTTGTTCGCCACCGGTCCGGGTTCAGAAATTCAGCGACCCTTGGCAATAGTGGTTATTGGTGGATTGGTATCGTCTACTTTCCTAACCCTATTTTTATTGCCCATCCTGTTTAAACGATTTGGTAAGGCCAAGGAGCTTGTATGATGAGCAAAGATTGTCTGGTAATACTCAACACCGCATCGAGTCTTGAAGAAGCGGTTGTTGATTGCCTATTGACCCTGGAATCTGAACACGGCTTTAGTAGCTTTCCTGTCAATGTGCATCACCATGAAAACAAAGGATTGTCGCTGGCGGAGCAAGTCACTGGACGCCAAAAACAAATTTGTTTCCAGATCCATATTGATGAAGAAGGTGCCAAACTATTGTTAAAGCGGTTGCAGGAAGAGTTTTCAGGAGCGGGGATTCAATATTGGATTGTACCAATGTTGGAAAGCAGTGAAATTTGAAAAGGCATTAAAATTCATTTTGTTAAACATTCAATCGGTTAAAATTTATGGCAGAACCGCTTTATGAAGATAACTGACCTTGATGAACGGCTGAAGCGCTTATTTCGTTTCAATGTGATGATCTTACCGACAGCGGTATTAAGGTTGTTAACCAGACTCAGGCCGAAATCAGCTAATACCTTGAATTACCTTAATTGGAAGATAGCAACGTCAGCGCATACCGAATCAGGTGCTATTGATAATCAAGGCGCACATATTCACTATGTCGTTTATGGTAAGGGCGACCCTGTATTACTGTTGCACGGCGGACTGAGCAATATGCACAGTTGGCTTGCCCAAATTCCTTGGCTAGTCGAATCTGGGCGACAAGTGATATTGATTGACACCCGTGGCCATGGCAAATCAACAGTCGGAAACGCAAAACTCAGCTATGAGGTTTTTCTTGAAGATGCCTTGCATGTCCTGGAACGTCTTGGTATTGAACGCACTGATGTGATTGGTTCCAGCGATGGTGGCATCATTGCGCTGTTAATGGGACTGAAAGCACCGCAGCGAGTCCAGCGGATTGTGGCTATCAGCGCCAATTACGAGCCTTCCGGACTAACTTTTGATGCCAGCAGTGTTCAAGAGGTAGTTCCCCAAAGCACGTTCAGCAAAATTAAATGCTGGTTGCGAAGCCACTGGCCAGGAAGTCTTGCAAATGATCCTGCCTTGGTATCGGCGATATATGAATTGTGGCGAACCGAGCCACAACTGAAGCCTTCCGATCTGCGTGATATTAGCGCAGCAACGCTGGTCATGACCGGCGAACACGATATTATTGATCCAGCCCACTCTAAACAAATGGCGCAGATGTTGGGGCAAGGACGGCTTGAAATCATAGCGGGTGGCGGTCATGCTACACCTATCACCCATAGCCAAGAGGTTAATCAATTGATCGCCGCATTTCTGGAAATCAAATTGCCAGTTTAAAGCTATTCGCCGATTTGGGATGTTGGTTTAAACAGAATTTGCACCGTTGCGCCGGAACAGGCGTTTGCTTTTAATACTGAGGCGATCCAAATACAAATACACTACCGGTGTCGTGTAAAAAGTTAACAGTTGGCTGACCAACAACCCGCCGACAATGGAAATCCCCAGTGGTTGCCGTAGCTCAGCACCGTAGCCAGTCGCCATAGCCAGCGGCAATGCACCCAACAATGCCGCCAGTGTGGTCATCATGATAGGTCGAAACCGCAGTAGGCAGGCACTGATAATCGCATCTTCGCTACTCAGGCCTTGTTCGCGCTGCGCTTGTAGGGCAAAGTCAATCATCATGATGGCATTTTTTTTGACAATTCCAATCAACAGTACCACACCAATCAGGGCGATAATACTAAATTCAGTGTCACAAATCATGAGTGCCATAATGGCACCCATTCCAGCGGATGGTAACGTGGAGAGTATGGTCAACGGGTGAATATAACTTTCGTACAGCACACCCAGAACAATATAAATAGTGATAATTGCCGCCAGAATCAACCAAGGCTGATTCTGCAAGGATTCCTGAAACGCTTTGGCGTTGCCTTGAAAGCTACCACGAACTGAACTTGGTACACCAATGTCATTCATGGTTTGCGTTATCAATTGGGTCGCGGTCGATAGCGAAACTCCCGGCTTTAAAGCAAACGATAGCGTAGCCGCCGCAAATTGACTTTGATGATTTACCGTTAAAGACACATTGGTAGGCGCAAAACTGGCTAATGAAGACAATGGTATCTGGTTTGTTGCGGTTTTTTGCTTGTTTGCTGCTGAGGAAGGGCTGACGTATAGCTGGTTTAAGATGTCGGGATTTTGCCAATATTGCGGTGCCAGCTCCATGACGACATGGTATTGGTTGCGGGTATTGTAGATGACAGAAACCTGACGTTGACCGAAAGCGTTATAAAGTGTCGAATCAATTGCCGCTTGAGTTACCCCGAAACGGGCGGCCTTTTCTCGATCTACCTGTAATGAAATTTGTTGACCTTTATCTTGCTCGTTTGAATTGACATCGACCAGTCCAGGTTTGCTTTGCAGGGCAGTAACAATTTTTGGTGTCCATTCGCGAAGCTCGCCCAATTTTTCCGACTGCAAGGTATATTCAAACATGGAAGCCGAACTTCGCGCACCAATCCTAAGTTCTTGTACAGGTTGCAAGTACAAACTCGCACCCGGCTCGTCAGCCAGCTTTTTACGTAAGCGTTGGCTAACATCAGCCATTGATTCACCGCGTTGTTCCGGCGGCTTTAACACCGCAAACATCTGGCCGGTATTAAAGTTTTGGTTGCCACCGACAAAGCCGATGACATCGGTAATTGCCGGATCGTTCTGTAATATATTAGCGAAGGTATAAAGCTTTTTCTGCATGGCTTGAAAGGAAATGCTTTGATCTGCTTGAATGCTTCCCATCAATCGACCATTATCCTGCGTCGGAAAAAAACCTTTAGGTACGATGTTGTACAAGTGAATATTCAAAGCAACGCAGGCGAATAGTACAACCAACATCACTGGCGCATGGTTTAAGGCCCAGCGTAAACTGCGTTCATAACTGTTTTGAAGGCTGATAAACACGCGTTCTATTGCTCGTGGCAAGCCCTTGCCGGGTTGTTTTTCAACCGTCAGCCATCGGGCACAAAGCATCGGCGTTACTGTCAACGAGACGACCAGCGACACCAGAACAGCGGCAGATAAGGTCACAGCAAATTCCCTAAACAATCGACCGACGATGCCGCCCATTAACAAGATGGGAATGAACACCGCAATCAACGATAAACTCATCGACAATACGGTAAACCCGACTTCCCGCGCACCGAGTAACGCCGCCTCAAAGGGTGGCAAACCTTTTTCGATATGTCGGTTTATATTTTCGAGGACGACGATAGCATCATCAACTACGAATCCGGTAGCGATAGTCAGCGCCATTAACGACAGATTGTCCAAACTGAATTTACACAGATACATCACCGTACAGGCACCAATCAGCGAAACCGGCACAGCAATGATGGGAATCAGTGCTGTACGCAACTTACGCAGAAACAACAGCACGACCAGAATCACCAAGCCGATAGCAATCAGCAAACTGCGCTCTGCTTCACTGACCGATGCGCGAATGGTGAGCGTCCTATCCACGGCGACTGAAAGGTTTATGGCATCCGGCAGCAATGCCCGCAATTGGGGAAGCATAGATTTCACTTGCTCCACGGTTTCGATAATATTTGCACCGGGTTGTTTGCCGACGAATAATAGGATCGACGGCTGGCCATTTTTTAGGCCGCTATTACGCAAATCTTCTACCGAGTCGATAGCCTCGCCCAGATCGGCTATGCGAATCGGCGCATTATTTCGATACGCAACAATCAGCGGGTTGTAATCGGCGGCCTGTTTGGCTTGGTCATTAGCGTAAATTTGCCAGTGCCTGTCATTGGCTTCAAATGATCCCTTGGGACGATTGGAATTCGCGGTGGCGATAGCGTTAGCAACATCATCAAGGCTGATGCCGTATTTCGCCAACGGTCCGGGATTCAATTCTACGCGTACCGCAGGCAGAGAACTCCCTCCCACCGCAACCTGACCTATACCGGGTATCTGGGCGATTTTTTGAGCCAGGATGGTTGAAGCGGCATCGTACATTTGTCCACGATTTACAGTGGTAGATGTCAATGCCAAAATCATGATCGGCGATTCGGCAGGATTGACTTTGCGGTAACTGGGGCGGCTGGGCAAGTTGCTTGGCAACAGGCTGCTGGCGGCATTGATGGCAGCTTGTACATCACGGGCAGCACCATCTATATCACGGTCTAGCTCAAATTGAAGATTGATTCGGGTTGACCCTAAAGAGCTGGTCGAAGTCATTTCGGTAATGCCTGCGATCCGGCCTAGTGAGCGTTCCAGCGGCGTGGCAATAGTAGCTGCCATGGTTTCCGGACTGGCACCGGGCATGGCCGCCAACACCGAAATACTTGGAAAATCGACTTGAGGTAACGGTGCTACCGGCAATTGCAGAAATGCCACAAATCCGGCAAGCGCAAGACCTATCGTCAATAATGTGGTCGCTACCGGGCGGTAGATGAAAAATGCCGATGGATTCATGACTGAATTACATCGGCATTACCTTCACCGTTGCCCTCGCCGGCATCTTCACCACGAAAACGTCGAGCCAGCCTATCAAGAGTCAGATAAATAACCGGTGTGGTGTACAAGGTCAGCAACTGGCTGAACAGCAGTCCACCTACCATGGTAATACCCAAAGGATGTCGCAGTTCCGAACCGACACCGCTTCCCAGCATCAGCGGCAAAGCGCCGAGCATGGCAGACAACGTGGTCATCAGGATGGGCCTGAAACGCAGCAAACACGCCTGATAAATCGCATCCCGAGGAGACAGTCCCTGTTTGCGTTCCGCATCCAGGGCAAAATCAATCATCATGATGGCGTTCTTCTTGACGATGCCAATCAACAAAATAATGCCAATTATGGCGATAATCCCTAGGTCATTGCCAGACAGTATCAGCGCCAGCAACGCGCCAACACCCGCAGAAGGCAGAGTTGACAGGATGGTCAACGGGTGAATATAGCTTTCGTACAGTACGCCCAGCACGATGTAAACGGTAATGATAGCGGCCAAAATCAACCACAGCGTATTGGTCAACGAAGCATTGAAGGCCAGTGCAGACCCTTGATATTCAGTATGTATACTCAAAGGCAAGGCGATGTCCTGCTTGGCCGCTTCGATGGCCTGAATGGCATCACCAAGGGCAGTATCTGGAGCCAGATTGAAAGACACCGTTGTTGCTGGAAACTGATCCAGGTGACCAATCGCAAGCGGGGTGTAATGTTCCGAAATCTCCGCTATCGTTGACAAAGGTACCAAACCTCCTGAGTTGGCGGGTATACGTAGTTCACCGATAGCTTGCGGGCTGGCCTGTGGATTCGGGTTGAGTTCCAACACCACCCGATATTGGTTGGCTTGGGTAAATAGGGTTGATACCAGCCGTTGCCCGTAAGCATCATACAAAATATTGTCTATAGCGGCAGTGGTTACGCCCATCCGGCTAGCGGTACTGCGGTCGATCTTAACAAAAGCCTGTAAGCCCTGATTTTGCAGGTCACTGGCGACCTCATTAAGTTGCGGCATTTTGCGTAACCGCTCAACCAGGCGCTGCGACCACTCGCTAAGCTCGGTTAAATCAACCGCCTGCAAGGTAAATTGATACCGGGTTCGGCTGATTTGATTTTCCAGCGTGAGATCTTGCACCGGTTGCAGGTAAACATCCATGCCGTTCAGCTTTGTCAGTTGCTGGTGCAGTCTTTGTATTATCGCGTCTGCACTATCATGACGCTGGTCATGAGGTTTCAGGTTGATCAGAAAACGGCCACTGTTGAGTGTCGGATTAGTGCCATCGACACCGATAAATGATGACAGGCTGGCAACGGCGGGATCAGCCAGAATGATTTTGCTTGCCGCCGCTTGGCGTTCGGCCATCGCCGAGAAAGAAATACTTGCAGGCGCTTCCGAAACCCCTTGAATCAAGCCGGTATCCTGCACCGGAAAAAAACCTTTCGGGATAGCAACATACAGTGCCACCGTCAGTACCAGAGTGACAGCACCTACCAGCAATGTGAGTGGTTGTCGTAACAGCACCCATTCTAAACTGCGACCATAGGCAGCAATAATACGATTAAAAAAGCCTATATCATCAGGCTTGGCATTGAGGTTCGATGGTCGCAGCATTTTCGCGCACATCATCGGCGTAAGTGTTAACGATATAACCGCAGAAATCAGGATTGCCACTGCCAAGGTAATGGCAAATTCGCGGAACAAGCGGCCTACGACATCACCCATAAACAACAGTGGAATCAATACCGCCACCAGCGAAAAAGTCAGCGAGATAATAGTAAAACCGATTTGTTGCGAGCCTTTTAATGCGGCTTGTAAGGCCGTTTCGCCACGCTCGATGTAGCGGGAAATATTCTCAATAACAACAATAGCATCATCCACCACAAAACCTGTAGCTATGGTCAAAGCCATTAAGGTCAGGTTATTGATGCTGAATCCAGCCAGATACATCACTGCAAACGTGCCGATCAATGACAGCGGCACGGCAATACCAGGAATCAGCGTGGCCGGTATGTTACGCAGGAACACGAAAATCACCATCACCACAAGTGCCACCGCCAACATCAATTCAAATTGCACATCATGAACCGAAGCCCGTATGGTAATTGTACGGTCAGTCAGCGGCATAACATCGACAGCACCCGGTAGCGAAGCCTGTATCTTCGGCAACAACCCTTTAATGCGGTCAGCCACTTCAATAACATTAGCACCTGGTTGACGTTGGATGTTGACAATAACTGCCGCCGTGTTATTCGCCCACGCCGCCAAGCGGACATTTTCTGTGGCATCGACAGCGGTCGCTACATCGGCCAGCTTTACGGCAGCGCCGTTACGATAAGCTACGATAAGATTTTGATATTCTGCCGCACTGCGTAACTGGTCATTGTTGTCGATGATGGCTGAACGAAAAGTACCGTCAAAGACTCCTTTTGGCTGATTGACATTGGCAGCGGCAATCGCTGTCCGCAAGTCTTCAAGACTCATTCCGTAGGCAGCCAAAGCCTTGTTATTGGCCTGAATACGCACCGCAGGACGCTGGCCACCGCTGATGCTGACCAGTCCAACACCGGGCAATTGGGAGATTTTTTGTGCCATTCGCGTCTCAACCAAATCTTCCACTTGTGATAATGCCAGGCTGGGAGAACTGACCGCCAGCGTGAGTATGGGCGCGTCAGCCGGATTGACCTTGTTGTAGATAGGCGGCATTGGTAGATCCGTAGGCAAAAAATTACCAGCGGCATTGATAGCGGCCTGTACCGTTTGTTCGGCAACATCCAGGGCAAGCTGCAAATTGAACTGCAAGGTAATCACCGACGCACCGCCGGAACTGGTCGATGACATTTGCCGCAACCCTGGCATTTGCCCGAACTGCCTTTCAAGGGGGGCGGTAATCACTGATGTCATCACATCGGGGCTAGCACCTGGGTAAAGTGTAACCACTTGAATGGTCGGGTAATCAACCTGTGGCAACGCCGAAATCGGCAATTGCCGATACGCCATGATGCCAACCAATAATAACGCCAGCATCAGTAAGGATGTTGCCACTGGGCGTAGGATGGACAGTCGAGATGGATTAAACCCGGATGGTGGCGTTTGACCGGAAGCCATATTCAGCGTGGACTAGGCTCGCTGATTTTCAGGTTATCTGATGGTTGCTGTGGTCCATGCTCGATGATTTTGACGCGGCTACCTTCACGCAATTTGTCAGCGCCATCAATTATCACATTTTGACCTGGAACCAAGCCGTCAAGGATAGTCACCGTTTCGGCTCCAGCGGAGCCTTGTTTAACCTTGCGTATTGTTACGGTTTTGTCATCATTGACAACATAGACAAAACTGCCGATTGCACCATGCTGGATAGCGGAAGAAGGCACTAATGTCACTGCACGCAAGGTATCCAGCTTCATTTTGATGTTGACAAATTGATTGGCAAACAAGGCTTTATCTTCATTATCAAACTGGGCTTTCAGCTTCACAGTACCCGTGGCAGAATCAATCTGGTTGTCTATCGCCAGTAATTTTCCGCTGGCAAGTTTGAGGTTTCCAGATCGGTCATAAGCTTCAACCGGCAACACCGCACCGGCTCCCCAACGCTGCATGACTTCCGGCACATTATCTTCCGGCAAGGTAAACACGACGGTTATGGGTTGGATCTGGGTAATCACTAACAAGCCATTGTTATCTGAGACATGGACGATATTACCTTGATCGACTAATCGCAGACCGATGCGACCGCTTACCGGCGCAGTTATGTGGGTATAGCTCAATTGCAGTTGGGCATTTTTGACTTGGGCGCGGTCAACCTCAACCGTACCTCGGTACTGCTTGACTAAGGCTTCTTGAGTGACGGTCTGTTGGGCGGAGATGGCGTTTTTCGTCAGCAGTTTTTTGTAGCGCAGTAAATCAAGCTCGGCATTTTTCAGCAAGGCCTCGTCATGCAGTAATTGCCCTTGTGCTTGCAGCATCTGCACCTGATAAAGCCTGGGGTCTATTTCAGCAAGCAAGTCGCCTTGCTTGACAAGTTGACCTTCGGTGAACACTACTCGGATCAACTCACCATCAACACGGGAGCGCACCGTAACCGTATGCAAGGGCGTAACCGTGCCCAAACCTTCCAGATAAATCGGCAGATCACCCTGGGTTGTCAAAGCGGCGGCGACCGCGATGGGTTGGCTTTCCAAGTATTCAGCTTTAGGGCTCGATTGTGCTTTTGTATTGCTGCCTGGTGTCCAGATGAAATAGCCAGTGCCCGCAAGAATTGCCGACAGCAATAAAGCCCAAAGCCAATTAATCCGAGAATTGCTCACTGTTGTTTGTGTGGGGTTAGAGGGATTGTTATCTTGGCTCATTGGCTATGATTGCAAAGTTCCGAAGCCTTATAGCATAGGCTAGGATGCTACCACATCAGGTCATCTGGCACTTGATAATCGGCATAACGGTCATCCTTGTTAGCCTGAATATGAGGATCATTTAGCACGATAACAAAAGAGGCATCACGCGCTATTATCTTTTCAGCAACTTCGGTAGACACCAGTTCATAATGTCGATCTGACTTGACGATTGCCAACCTGCCGTTCACCAATTGTTCGCGCACGTCCTTTGTAAGATACAAGGCTTTAACCTTGTTCTGATCTGTAAAGCGATAGGCAAGATAATTGTCGGATTGCTCAGTTGATGCATCGTTTTTAGGTAGCCGATTTTGCTCGATTAATTGCTTAACCTGTGCGGCAAGCTGCTTGCGCTCGTCTTCCTGTTTACGTTGCTGATTAAGTTCCCGATCTTTTTCGGCCTGTTTTTGCCGTGCCTGGATTGCTTGCTCTTTGAGGTCATCAACAGCTTGCACTTTATTGTGCTGCTGCTGTTTAATTTGCTTATGCTTTTCCGATTTTGCCGCTTTCGCCTGTCCTGAACCGACCAACCCGGATTTTAATAATTGTTCCTGTAATGACAGCTTTGCCATATTAGCTACTCCAAAAACTCAGATTCTATTTTACTGGCTGAGTTGTAAATATCAAATCAGGTTCCATTTTGATAAGCCATCACGACGATTGCTGATCACTGCTGACCTACAGGTCACTCAACTTACCCGTGCTTCTTAACCAGATGGGACAAGCTGCCATCTTGGGTATTGATCGTAAAGGCTTGACCAAAACCGGCAACATAACGACCATTTTCTGGCGATAACGCAAATAAATGAAAATCAGCTAAAGAAGCCAATACAGCGACGATTTCCCCAAACTGACTTTGCATTGCTGCCAACAGTATTGAATAGCGCTCATCATCACGGCTTACTTCTTTGGCGGCACAGTGGAAGACCGCCCGTTCTCTGGCAAAAAGATTGCTCGATTCCGATTCGGGGCGAATAAACATAACCGAGGCCTGCGGATTCGTCAGCAAATTGCCAGTATGTGCCGCCAATTCGCTAATCAACACATAGAAGCAACCCGTCTGATCCCGAACAAACGGCGCATAACTCACTTCAGGTACGCCACTGACGGATGCCGTTGACAACAACAGCGTTTGCTGTGAGCCAAGCAGTTTAAGTAGCGTGTTTGCCCTTTCGGTTAAATTATTGGTATCGTTCATACTATATCCATGTTTATTCATAATTATTAATTACATCGAACACTTTTTCTGGCATTGCTAACCGTGAAAATGGAGGAAACCATATCCGTTTTAGGCTTGAGGACGGACAACGGGTAAAAATTTGTATTCAGTAGTGGCTTTAGGGTCAATGAAAAAAGTGTGCTGTAAAACTTAAGTGATTGATTTTTTCAAAACCAACAGCCGGTTATTGGCAGGCATAGCATTATCCATTAATAACTTAAGTCCTGCACTTTCAGCCAAAGTCATCACCGCTTCAAAATCCCTGATGCCGCTTAAAGGATCACGGCCTTTAAGCCATTCATCAAAACGGGCGTTACTGTCGCTGGTGTAATTGTCGTTGTAATTGAATGGCCCGTACATACAAATCAGTGCTAACGGATTTAGGGTAGTTTGAAAACGCTCAAATAATATTTCAACCTGTTGCCAACCCATAATGTGCAATGTGTTGGCCGTAAATACCGCATCCATCCCATCACAAGGCCACACGGAATCGGTGACATCAAAAGATAACGGCTGGTTAATGTTAGGTAGATTCGCCTCATCCAGCCATGCGTTTATTCCTGGCAAATTTTCGGCTAAGTCAGTTGGTTGCCAGATAAGATGCGGAAGCTCTCTGGCAAAATAACACGCATGCTGCCCTGTGCCGCTGCCGATTTCCCAAACGGTAATGGGCTGGTCGAATACTTTCCGGATAACCGCCAAAATAGGCGCTTTATTGTTTTCACAGGCTTGGGAATAAGGTTTGTTAGGCATTTTTAAATAAAGCGGCAATTTCTAAATATAAAGTTTCTTCGAGTCGCCGCAATATAGCTGATTGTTGGCACATATCTCAGGATCTGATACGCCTCTAGAACTTTTTATTCAACTTTTTCCACTTCCAAAATCATCCCACGGATGGCGATTACTTTAACTTTACTGTGAATATCGCAGTTTTCGCCGTGGACTTTCCAGATGGAATCGTCCACTTTTATCTTGCCTTGACCGTTCTCTATCGGTGCATACAAAGGAAATACCTGCCCTATATATTGTGTGCCGCGTTTGTTGAGCAAGGGTTGGTCAGTTTTGGTGGGGTATCTTTTGCCATACAGCCGCCATGCAGTCACCGCAAGTACGGAGAATACGGAGAAAATCAGTATCTGTACATTGAGTGTCATTACGGGAAATAACCAGACTAGCAGGCCGGTGATTAATCCCGATACCGCTAACCACATGAAGAAAAAGCCGGGGGTCAGCATTTCCAAAATTAAAAACAGGAAAGCCAACAACCACCAATACCAGAATAGAAAGCTCATGTCAGCCACCTTATTTTTTAGCCATTACGTCTTTTGCCAATTCGGCAATGCCGCCCAATGCACCGATGATGTTACTGGCCTCCAGGGGCATGAAAATGAGTTTGCTATTCTGCGCCGAGGCAACTTCTTTTAGGGACTCGATATATTTTTGCGCGACAAAATAGTTGATCGCCTGAATATCGCCTTTGGCTATAGCCTCAGATACCATCATGGTTGCCCTGGCTTCCGCCTGGGCTGACCGTTCGCGGGCATCGGCATCACGGAAGGCGGCTTCTTTGCGGCCTTCGGCTTCCAGAATAGTCGCTTGTTGTGCGCCTTCGGCACGTAAAATTTCCGATTGCCGTAAGCCTTCGGCTTCCAGAATGGATGCACGTTTCAAGCGTTCGGCTTTCATTTGCCGTCCCATTGCTTCCACCAAATCTTTGGGTGGCGATATGTCCTTGATTTCAATCCGGGTGATTTTAATGCCCCAAGGCCCAGTCGCTTCATCTACCACAGACAATAAGCGGGCATTGATCTCATCGCGCTTGGACAGCAGTTCGTCCAAGTCCATCGAACCCATGACCGTGCGGATATTGGTCATGGTTAAGTTCAGAATGGCGGCATCAAGATTCCTGACCTCGTAGGCGGCTTTGGGCGTGTCCATTACCTGATAGAACACCACGCCATCAACCGTGACCATCGCATTATCTTTAGTGATAATTTCCTGGGACGGTACATTCATGACTTGTTCCATCATGATCATTTTTGCGCCGATGCGGTCAATGACGGGCATGATGATATTCAAACCCGGCGTTAAGGTCTTAGTGTACCGTCCAAAACGCTCGACGGTAAATTCCATGCCTTGCGTAACTGATTTCACGCTCAACATCACCAACACAATGGCAAAAACCAGCAATGTTATAAAAAATGTAGCCATATCTCCCCCAAAATAATTTGATTCCGCGCCCCACACATGCCGAGCTATGATGAATTGTAGCAGCATGGGCGAATAATTCCCGGTATTGGGTAACGTACTCCCCTGATTGGCCTATTGTTTCATATCTTTCCTACCGTACACGAACGGAATCAGCTACTCGCCGTTCGTCCTGAGCCTGTCGAAGGACTTAATCAGAGTTTCCTTAATGGCAGTGACCGTAGAGCGTGGTAAAAATGCAAAGCGGCAACTACTATAATCTGGGCTTGTGGTAAAGGTAATATTTCACACATTTCGAGTGGAATAGTTCACAGACAGCAACAACTTAATCGTGCTACGTTACCTTTGCGTCCTGCCTGATTTATGCCATTTAGGAATAATTTGAGCCTTTTGACCGCAGCAGAACGCAGAAAGCAACAAAAAATATAGAAAAAGGGCGCAAATACCCTACCTGTGTTGGGTGTTTGCACACGAAGGTTCATGTACCATCAAAACGTCGGAAAGGGAGGGTGTTTCACCCAGCGCTTTAACCTTGAAGGCCACGTTGCCGGGATAGCGTTTATAGCCAAAGATCAATGTGGCAATTTGGTTTCCGAAAAAAAGTAGGATGGATAAGCGCAGCGCATCCATCCTACATCTATTTCAATCAATTAAGGGGTATGTCATGAAAACAAAGACAATAATATTCAAGACGCAAGACGCAAGACGCAAGACGCAAGACGCAAGACAGAATAGTTTGATAGCAAAAGCGGGTAACTTGGCAAGGATTATTCTTTGCTTGTTTTGGGTTGCGCTGGGCTTGTCGGCCTCGCTGGCGCAGGCGGGAAACATTTAAGTATAAGTATATTTCGCTCACACAAGCAAAACTGCCTCGTGGCTATTCATCTTTCAACCCTGTGGCGATTAACGACAGCGGACGGGTGTACGGGAATGCCTATGATTCGTCGCGCAATCACGTTGCCGTTTACGACCGTGGCGTTGTGACCGTCTTAAACAACACAAATGCCTCATATATGAATGCGGTCAACGAAAACGGCACTGTGGCTGGAGCGGTGTACAGTGGCGATCCTACTACCGCATTACTCAAGCAGCCTTGTTCCGTGGCAATAAGACCAAACTGATACCGCTCCCGCTTTCGCCTGACGTTGTCGGAAGCGAGGCAACTGACCTCAACGATGACGGCACAGCACTGGTGATTTCATACGATGCTAACTACAATTTTAATCACTGGCTTTACAAAAAGAACAAACTCACCAAGTTAAACTTCGGCTCTACCATCAGTAGTGCATTTGCCTTCGATATTAATAATGAAGGGATAGTAGTAGGGGAAGGGCGGAACAATATTACCGGCGATGAAATAGAATTTCGTCATGACCCAAGCACCGGTAAAACAATGACCTTAAATCCCCTGCCTACGGCAAATAATAGTATGATTCGGGGTATTAACAATCGAGGGAATATACTTGGCGCTTTGTACAACTATTATAGGTATTTTCACATCGGCCTTTATGACAAAAAAGGCATCTTCCATACTTATGTTGTTGAAGGTACGCCAGAATTTCCGCATTCAAGTTATCCCTGGCCGGCCACGAATTTCAATGACAAGGATTTGATAGTAATTTCATACTATGATTCAGACCGAACCAGTTATTTGTTGCCTAAACCTGGCGTGGCTTTGGACCTAGCCGATCTGATAACAAACTTACCTGTTGGGCGACATCCATCCTATATAGCCGACATCAATAACGAAGGTGATATGCTTGGTTTTGACGTGGATTATGATTTTAATGTATTAGATAAGTTTTTGTTGAAGCGCATCGACGCGACTTCACCTTAACCAGCCGTGTAGGGTGGGCACATGCTGTTCGTGCCCACGCGAAATAAATCGGCGATGCAAACGGTGGGCAAAAAAACCTGCCCACCCTACTTGCTGATTACGATATTTCCGTCTATTCAATATAGAAAGGACATTTGCCATAACGCCCGCGTTATCGGTAATAACCCGTAAGATGCGCCAAATGTAGGATGTGCCGAGGTACGAGGCGCATCGGTCGAGAAAACCATTCTCACGCGAACGATGCGCTTCACTTTGTTCAACACATCCTATAAATGCATCTTATGGCCTTCTTCAACTTCACTAGGCCTTTCCACCGCCCATTTTCTCGTTAAGTCCGTAGGCTGGGTTGAGCCATAGCGAAACCCAGCATCACAAGCCGTGAATGCGGGGACTCACGGTGTTCATCCCCGCCTACGAATTGCTTAGATGAATATAGCGGCATATTGGTTGCTATCTTTTCCAACGCCAAAGTAGCGGCCAGCCACCTTGTTTTGGCAGCACCCCATTGATTTTGTGATTTTTGGAAAAAGGCACTGCTATTTTTAATGGCGACAATCAAATTTAGCAGCCCTCAGAAATAACACCTGAATCACCCCCCCCTTTCTCTGCAATACGCAGACGATTTATTACAGTTTCTTTCTAAAAATTTTGTGTTATCTTGCCAGCCAAGCTGCGCTACATAATAATACGCCGAGTTTTTAAACAGTTAATCGGGACATAAAATGGATTTACATGCTATTAATCTAGGTATTTTGACAGTGCTTTTCTTTGTTGTGGGTATGATCAAGCCGAAATGGGCGCTATTTCTCATGGAGAAACCCTCGCGCTGGCTGGTGACGATGATAACCACGGTTTTGATTATGATTGTGATGACTATGTATGGCGAAGGCATCAGACAGAAAAAGATAGTTGAAAATCACAAGAAACCAGTCGCTGCAAGCACTGCGCCCGTGCCTGTTCCCGAACCGGTACCTGTTCCGGTGCCTGCGGATCCAGCCAAAGCAGCGGTCAAGAAAAAATAGTGTTGCTTGAACCGGTTGTCAATTTGTTAAATCAAGACCCAAGAAAATGAATCGCCAGCCAGATTGTTTTTGAATCTGGCGGTGTCCATTCGACCCTGTGTCGGGTATGGGCAGGGATCAGGACATAATCACCTTCTTGCATAGCCAGTTTGCTGCCATCCTCGTAAGCCAGTAATGCTTGGCCTTTTACGACCAAAACCCATTCGTGCCAAGGCTGATCGCACCATTGTGTATCAGGCGTAACATGACCTTCAGACACAATGCGTTCAATTTTAAGGTTTTTCTCACTCAGCAAACGCTCAAACAATTCTTCCGGTATGATGTTGGGAATATTTGCAAAGATATTTTCGGTTTTCATCGTGTTAAGTATCAATTGCACCTTTGCCATTATAAGTTGAATGTCTGATTCGCCTAAGTTATCCCTAAATAATGTCGCCGTTATTGGCGGCGGCCCTGCTGGCTTGATGGTGGCAGAAGTCATCAGTCGTGCAGGTATCAAGGTTGATCTGTATGATGCCATGCCGTCGGTTGGCCGTAAATTTCTGATGGCTGGCAAAGGGGGGCTAAACCTTAGTTATTCCGAGCCTTTCGATGTATTTTTGACCCGTTATGGCTCTCGTAGTGACCACATCAAGCCCATGCTTGAGGAATTTGACACTGTCGCTTTAAGGACATGGGTTGAGCAATTAGGGTTTTCTACATTTGTCGGTTCATCGGGACGTATCTTCCCCAAAGATATGAAAGCCGCGCCGTTATTGCGGGCATGGTTACATAGGCTGCGCTTGGCTGGGGTTAGCTTTCACATGCACCACAAGTGGCTGGGTTGGAGCGAAGCTGGCACGCAAGCATTGGCGTTTATGACTCCGAACGGCGTTAAAGACGTGCAAGTTGATGCTGTCGTCCTGGCTTTAGGGGGCGGTAGCTGGCCGCAGTTGGGTTCTACTGGTGATTGGGTTTCCTTGCTTGCTCAAAGAGATGTGCAAATAGCGCCATTAGTACCTGCGAATTGTGGTTTTGATGTGGGTTGGAGCCAGCACTTTTGCGACCGCTTTGCCGGTCAACCTTTAAAATCAATCGTCGCTTCGTTTGCCGGTATAACCAAGCAAGGCGATTGCGTAGTCACCGAGACAGGCGTTGAAGGTGGGCTAATATATGCGCTGTCTGCACATTTGCGGGACGATATTGCCCTAAATGGATCTGCGACATTAACATTGGATCTGGCACCCGGCAGGCAGTTATCTTCGCTAATTGAGAAAATCGCCAAGCCACAGGGCAAACAGTCACTAACTAACCATCTACGTAAATGTTTGGGGATAGGGGGCGTTAAAGCCGGATTACTGCGCGAAATTGTGCCAATTGAAGACTTTAACGATCCCATCAAACTCTGCGCGGCAATAAAAGCGTTACCAATCAAACTGATCGCGACCAGACCGATTGCCGAAGCCATCAGTAGCGCTGGCGGCGTCAGTTTTGCCTCTGTCGACGAACATTCGATGGTACGTAACCTTCCCGGCTTATTTTGCTGTGGGGAAATGCTGGATTGGGAAGCGCCAACAGGCGGTTATCTGCTCTCCGCTTGTTTCGCCAGCGGACGTAAGGCCGGGGCAGGTGTTGTCCGCTGGCTTGAGATTCAGACACCATCCTAAAACCTGCAAAATAGCCGATAAACAACGTTGAATATCGGCAAATGTTGTGCAAATTCAAGGTTAGTCGGCAAACGTGCTGGCAATTGCTGGTTCTATCGGGCAACTAATGCGATAATGCCGCCCAGCATATTTAAAACCACAGTATTAACACGAAGTACAGCTATATCTTTACGACAATGATACAAAACCTTACCCCGCAACAGTCCTGGGAATTTCTTCAACAAGATCCTTCCGCCGTACTGGTAGACGTGCGTACGCAAATTGAACATGCCTATGTGGGTCATCCTGTCGGCGCCGTTCATATTGCCTGGAAAGAAGCGCCAAGCTGGGAAATAAACCCTAATTTTGTTGATGCTATTGAAGAATTGGTTGCCAACAAAGCAACACCCATTCTTTTATTGTGCCGCAGCGGGCAAAGATCATTAAGTGCCGCTAGGGCGTTGGAAGATACCGGTTACGCCCATTTGATCAATATCGTCGATGGCTTTGAAGGCCCTTTGGATCCGTATAATCATCGTGGAAAAATAGCTGGGTGGCGGTTTTGTGGTTTGCCTTGGCAGCAAAGTTAATTTTTGGTCAAAAAGGATTTAAACCTCATAGCATGACCGATAATTTTTCTGGCAAGCACTCTAATCGTCATATAACCTTTTTTAAAAAATAATCCTATTCAATACACCTTACTTTAATCGACGTAATATTTTTTATTATTTACGTCTGACTTAATAAGCCTACGTAATCAACCCAAACAATATTTTCACAGTGATAGAGAAATTAAGAAACATCGCCATCATCGCCCACGTTGACCACGGTAAGACCACGCTGGTTGACAAATTATTGCAACAATCCGGTACGTTTGCCGCTCACACCAAAGTGACCGAGCGTATGATGGATTCCAACGATATTGAAAAAGAACGGGGCATCACCATTCTGGCAAAAAATACTGCCCTGGACTGGAACGGCTACCACATCAATATCGTTGACACCCCAGGCCATGCTGATTTTGGTGGCGAAGTCGAACGGGTATTGTCGATGGTGGATTCGGTCTTATTGCTGGTTGATGCCGTTGATGGCCCTATGCCGCAAACCCGTTTTGTTACCCAAAAAGCCTTTGCCTTGGGTTTAAAACCTATCGTCGTCATCAATAAGATTGATCGTCCGGGTGCTCGTCCTGACTGGGTAGTCGATCAAACTTTTGATTTATTTGATCGCTTGGGTGCAACCGACGAACAACTGGACTTTCCTATCGTGTTTGCTTCGGCAATCAACGGCTATGCGGGTTTGGAACACACCATCACCGAAGGTGATATGACACCATTGTTCGAAACGATAATTTCAAAAGTCAGCCCACCGCCCGTCAATATGGACGGCCCTTTCCAAATGCAGGTAAGCAGCCTGGATTACAACACGTACGTTGGCGTTATTGGCATTGGTCGTATTCAACGTGGCAGTATTAAACCCAACCAGCAATTGACTATTGTTAATCGCGAAGGGGTTGAGCGCAAAGGGCGAATGTTGCAAATTTACGGCTTTCATGGCCTAGAACGCGTTGAAGTACAGGAAGCCCAGGCTGGTGACATTATCGCCTTTGCTGGGATTGAAAAGCTGGAAATATCCGACACGATCTGCCATCCCGATCTGGTTGAAGTGATGCCGCCGTTATCAGTAGACGAACCGACTGTGACGATGACGTTTCAAGTCAATAACTCACCGTTTGCAGGTAAAGAAGGTAAATATGTCACAACGCGGCAAATCCGTGACCGACTCGAAAAAGAGTTGCAACATAACGTTGCCCTGAGAGTTGAAGATACCGGAGATCCTGATAAATTCAAGGTATCAGGCCGTGGCGAATTGCATTTGTCGGTTCTGATTGAGAACATGCGCCGCGAAGGTTTTGAAATGGGCGTATCGCGCCCGGAAGTTATCATCAAAGAAATTGACGGCAAAAAGTGCGAACCCTTTGAAATGGTCACCATTGAAGTGGAAGAAATCCATCAAGGTACGATCATGGAAAAAATGGGGGATCGTAAAGGCGACCTGACTAATATGGTACCTGATGGCAAAGGCCGCATTCGTCTGGAATACATGATGCCATCACGTGGCCTGATTGGTTTCCAAACCGAATTTATGACGGCAACATCAGGCTCTGGTTTGCTTTACCATGTCTTCGATCATTATGGGCCGATGAAACCAGGTGAAGTAGGCAATCGTCAACGCGGTGTGATGATTTCAATGGTGGCGGGCAAGGCCGTGACCTACTCATTACATCCCTTACAAGAACGTGGCGAATTGTTGTTAGTTAATGCCGATGAGGTTTACGAAGGCATGCTAGTGGGCTTACATTCACGCAGCAATGATTTATGCGTCAACCCCTGCAAACCTAAGCAATTAACCAATGTTCGCGCATCAGGTACCGATGAAAGTTTGGTGTTGGCACGCATCCAAAAAATGACGTTGGAGCAGGCGCTGGAATTTATAGCGGAAGATGAGTTGGTTGAAGTTACGCCAAAATCCATACGTTTGCGTAAAAAATTGTTGACTGAAAATGAGCGGAAGAGGGCAGCGAAATCATAACGCTGGATTCAACCGGCAAATAAAGATAGGCTGACATAAAAAAGCCCCGAAGCATTGCGCGTTCGGGGCTAAGTCGTCTTAACTTGGTTAGCCTTGTGGATTCGCCCGTGGATGATAATAGAGCTGTCTACTGTGACGACGATTCATTGTCTCAAAAAATTCCGTTTAAAAAAGCAGGTTAAAGCGTAACTTTACGTAAGCCTAAGACTACTTATGAGTCGCTATTAAGCCTAATTTAACAATCAATTTGCCCTGTCATTCGCAAATTGCATATTTTTTAAATTTTACATACATACCTGCCTTCTTCTTATACTACAATGGCATAAATCTGACGTTAACCCGTTATGTATACATCTACTTTTCAACAAGTCCTGAATCATGGATCAGCGCATCGCCCAAATCGAGCGTAATACCCTCGAAACGCAAATTAAAGTCAATATTAACCTCGATGGTATCGGGAAATCCTCATTTACCACGGGCATTCCGTTTCTTGACCACATGCTCGACCAAATTGCCCGGCATGGATTGATTGATATTGAAGTGGTCGCTAAAGGCGATTTGGAAATTGATGCCCATCATACCGTTGAAGATGTCGGCATAACGTTGGGGCAAGCCTTCGCTAAAGCAGTGGGTGACAAAACAGGGCTGGTACGTTACGGCCATGCTTATATTCCTCTGGATGAAGCCTTATCCAGGGTCGTTGTCGATTTTTCCGGCAGGCCTGGATTGGTTTATGATGTTAAGTTCCCACGCTCTACCATTGGCAGCTTCGATGTTGATTTATTTCGTGAATTCTTTCAAGGTTTTGTCAATCATGCGGGTATTACCTTGCACATCGACAACTTGAAAGGATCAAATGCCCATCATATAGCCGAAACTATTTTTAAAGCGCTGGGTCGCGCCTTACGGATGGCTGTTGCCCATGACCCGAGAATGGCAGGTATGATGCCATCAACCAAAGGTAGCCTCTGATTTTTAGCCTTTCCTGATCATTCAAAATTCCGCATATGTCTTCAGTAGTTGTGATTGATTACGGAATGGGTAATCTCCATTCCATTGCCAAAGCCTTGCAACACGCAGAGCCTGAGTGTGATGTGCGTGTTACGTCCACTCCAAATGCGATCTTAGCTGCCGATAGAGTCGTGTTTCCTGGTGTTGGTGCGATACGGGATTGTATGCAAGCCCTTAATCAATCAGGTTTATCAAACGTCATTACAGAAGTCGCCAAGACTAAGCCATTTTTAGGGATTTGCTTAGGGATGCAAGCCTTGTTGACCGATAATGAAGAAAACGGCCACACCCAAACCTTGGATATTATCCCTGGACGTGTTGTCCGCTTTCCTGAATCTTTACAGGACAACGACGGCAATATCCTGAAAATTCCACACATGGGTTGGAATCAGGTACATCAAATTCAGCATCCGTTATGGGAAGGTATTCCGCAAGATAGCCGATTTTATTTTGTCCACAGTTACTACGCCAAACCGGATAATCATTCCATGGTTGCCGGAACGGCGGACTATCCCAATGCTTTTGCCTGTGCACTCGCACAAAATAATATTTTTGCCGTACAATTCCACCCCGAAAAAAGTCAGGCTGTTGGTTTACAGCTACTGAAGAATTTTTTGCAATGGGATGGACTACTTTAATCAACCGACTATTCGACCACACTATTTGCTGTTGAGGACACCCCCGTATGTTGCTAATACCCGCAATTGATCTTAAAGAAGGCAAGTGCGTTCGTTTGCGCCAAGGACGAATGGACGATGACACGGTATTTTCTGATGATCCGGTTGCTGTGGCCGGCAAATGGGTCGCAGCCGGTGCTAAACGTATTCACTTGGTAGACTTGGATGGCGCCTTTGCCGGAAAGCCGCGCAATGCCGATGTCATCCATGCTATTGTCGAAGCCTACCCCGATGTGCCAGTGCAGATAGGCGGCGGTATCCGCGATGAAGAAACGATTCAGGGTTATCTTAATGCCGGGGTCGAATATGTCATTATCGGCACGAAAGCTGTCAACGCCCCTCATTTCGTCAAGGATATGGCGATAGAATATCCTCGTCGAATCATCGTCGGACTCGATGCCAAAGACGGCAAAGTAGCCATCGACGGCTGGTCTAAACTATCCCGACACGATGTGATTGACTTGGCCCAACTTTTTGAAGAAGACGGGGTTGAAGCCATTATCTACACCGACATAAGCAGGGATGGCATGATGCAAGGGGTCAATGTAGAAGCCACGGCAAAATTGGCGCGCGCTATCCGAATCCCCGTTATTGCATCTGGCGGAATAACCTCTCTCACTGACATCAGGGCGTTGGGTCTTGCTGCTGGCGATGGCATTATGGGCGCTATCACTGGCAGGGCGATTTACGAAGGCACATTAGATTTTGCCGAAGCCGCCAAACTGGCCGAATCATTCGACGTATGAGTCTGGCAAAACGCATCATCCCTTGCCTGGACGTAGATAATGGCCGCGTCGTCAAAGGTGTCAAGTTTGTTGACATCCGTGATGCCGGTGATCCAGTGGAAATCGCCCGACGTTACGACAAAGAAGGCGCAGACGAACTGACTTTCTTAGACATCACTGCCACCCATCATGACCGCGATACGATGGTACATGTGGTCGAGCAAGTTGCCAGCGAAGTGTTTATCCCTTTGACGGTCGGCGGCGGCATTCGTACTTTGGACGACATTCGCCGTATGCTCAATGCGGGTGCGGATAAGGTTGGCATCAACAGTGCTGCAGTGTTTAATCCTGATTTTGTCCGTGAAGCGGCTGAAAGATTTGGCTCACAATGTATCGTCGTTGCTATCGACGCAAAAAAAACCAGCCAATCCGATGAGGCTGATAAATGGGAAATATTTACTCACGGCGGTCGTAAAGGTACAGGTATTGATGCAGTCGAATGGGCGAAAAAAATGGTCAGCTACGGTGCTGGTGAAATCCTATTGACAAGCATGGATAGGGACGGCACACGTATCGGTTTCGATTTGCCTTTGACCCGTGCCATCAGCGAAGCAGTTTCTGTACCCGTGATTGCCTCGGGCGGAGTGGGTAACCTCGACCACTTGGCTGACGGCATCATAGATGGCAAGGCTGATGCGGTGCTAGCTGCCAGCATTTTTCACTTTGCCGAATACACCATCCAGCAAGCCAAAGAACGCATGGCTGAACGTGGCATTGAGGTGCGCTTATGAGCGCTACTACATGGCTGGATGAAATCCGTTGGACAGATGAAGGCTTAATCGCAGTAATCGCACAAGATGCTGAAACAGGTAAAATCCTCATGTTCGCCTGGATGAATCGGGAGTCTTTAGCTTTGACGGTAAGCGAAGGCTATGCTGTGTATTGGTCTCGGTCGCGCAATAAACTCTGGCGCAAAGGCGAAGAATCGGGGCATCGGCAAAAAATCGCCGGTATTTTTCTCGATTGCGACGAAGATGTTATCCTGTTGATGGTTGAACAGGAAGGCGGCATTGCTTGTCATACAGGACGGGAAAGTTGTTTTTACCGGCAATTACTGGACGACAAATGGCTAACAGTAGCACCCGTCTTAAAAGATCCTAAAAATATTTATAAAAAACATGAGTGATATATTGCAGCAACTAGCGGAAATTCTGGAACAACGTAAGGAGGAATCGGCTGATAAATCGTATGTTGCCAACCTATATGCAAAAGGCCTTGATACGATCCTGAAAAAAATAGGCGAAGAAGCCGCAGAGACCATCATTGCCGGTAAAGGTGGCAACAAACAACAAATTGTTTACGAAACCGCCGACCTTTGGTTTCATTGCATGGTGCTGCTTGCTAGCGAAGGTTTAGGGCCTGATGATGTGTTGCATGAGCTACAGCGGCGCTTTGGCCTGTCTGGGCTAGAAGAAAAATCGCGGCGTAAGGATTAGTTTATATTGTATAGTCCCATTCATAATGGGACGTTCTGGGAGTTGAAATGGGCATCAGTGTTACAAAATTATTGATAGTATTGGTGATTATTATCGTTGTCTTCGGTACTAAACGCCTTAAAAATGTCGGCGCTGATTTAGGTGGTGCGATCAAAAGTTTCCGTTCGGCTATTCGCGAAGAGGAAGAAAAGGATACCGCCAAAGCCAGTGAAGATAAGCCCATAGATGGCGAAGTCACCTCCAAAAAAGGTGATAACGGTTAATGTTTGAGGTAGGTTTTTCGGAGATCTGCATGGTTGCACTGGTTGCCTTGCTAGTTATCGGCCCGGAAAAACTGCCCAAAGTCGCCCGGATGGCTGGGTTCTGGGTGGCAAAATCAAGGCGACTGGTGGCAACCGTCAAACAGGAAATTAATGACGAATTCCAGGCCGAAGAATTACGTCAAGCACTAAAAAATCATATCGGAATGCAAGACTTGCAAAAGTTAGTTGAAGATACCTCTGAAGACTTGCAGAGCATCCAAACCACCATCAAGCAAAAACCAGAAGCCTACGTATTACCAAAAAATTTAAGCCAGGATGAAAAGCGATAACTCTGAAGAGGATCTTGAATCATCCGGCCAACCAGAACAATCCTTAATTGACCACCTGATAGAGCTGCGTAATCGCCTACTCCGCATTGTGTTGTGCGTGTTGGTTGTATTCGGTGGTCTTGCCACTTACGCTAACCAAATTTACAGTTTAGTGGCCGGGCCTTTGATGAAGCACATGCCCGCCAATAGCACCATGATTGCTATTGATGTGGCCTCACCTTTTTTCACCCCTTTCAAACTTGCGCTAGTGGCGGCTATATTTTTATCCATGCCCGTCATCCTGTATCAATTCTGGGCTTTTGTTGCGCCGGGTTTATACAAACATGAGCGCCGTATGATCCTGCCGTTGTTGATCGCTAGCACTTTGTTATTCTTTACGGGCGTTGCCTTTGCTTACTTTGTGGTATTTCCTTTGGTATTTGGTTTTTTGACAGCTGCCGCACCCGTTGGCGTAACTGTCATGACCGACATCACCAAATATCTTGATTTTGTCTTGGCTCTATTTTTTGCCTTCGGAGTGTGTTTTGAAATCCCCATCTTCACCATCGTTTTGGTGTGGACTGGCTTAGTGACACCCGCCAAACTTGCGGAACAGCGGCCTTACGTGATTGTCGGCGCGTTCATCATCGGCATGTTTTTAACCCCGCCGGATGCGGTATCGCAGACCTTGCTGGCTATCCCGATGTGGTTGTTATTTGAGATTGGCCTGTTGTTTTCGAGGCTATTTGTCAGTAAAAAAACGGACGTAGATGAAGGCCACCAAGATGTGCTTGAGAAACAGCAAGACTAAGAAATGTTTAATATATCGATGGCAAAACGGCGCTGTACTAAGCAAGCTGCCAGCAGATGCTAGCAGAATAAAAACCGTAGCATAAAGATAATGTCAGAAGTGTGACAAAGTTAACAAAAAACTTGACTTTTCATACTGTTTACAAATTAGAAACAATTCATTTAATAACCAGCGTATTGTCTCAAAATATTATCCCTGTATAGTTACACCATACAAACGGGAAAGGGCAAATAAAAACAGCCCAGACCTTAATATCGGTTTTTTAACTTTTTGGGATTAACAATCATGAGTAATTTAAATAGAGACATCTTAATTGGACTGCTTTTCATTTCGGGTACTTGGAGCTTCATCTCAGGCCAATTCATATTTTCAACCGTTTTATTTGCTGGTGCAGCTATCTACAGCAATATGGTAACGCGTACCGCCAAAGGCTAAATTTATTCAACTGTGTGTTGTACCTACAAGCAGAACCTCCTCATAAATCTGCTTGGTTTTTCAGGCCCTCGGTGCATCAATGTATCGGGGGCTTTTTTTTGCCTTGATTATTAAAGTCAGGATTTAAGTGCAAGGCTTGTTTCCATAACAAATCTTCGACCCCGCATTGTGGCGCATAGCCCACCACAGTGTATTTCAGAATTTCCCTGACTTCTTCAAAATTGTTATTTCTCGTGGCATGTTCTATTTTGAATAAAAAAGTTTCCAGCTCCATCCAGGAAATTATGTGTTCTTCTGCACGCATAATACGTTTGTGAGAGGTTTCGGACACATTATTGCCAATCAAAAGCTCTTCATACAACTTCTCCCCAGGGCGTAAGCCAATAAAGCTGATTTCGATTTCACCTTTGGGATGTGCGCTGTCCTTCACTTCCAAACCACTCAAATGAATCATACGCTTCGCCAAATCAACAATACGAATGGGTTCACCCATATCCAGTACGAAGACATCGCCGCCCAAGCCCATTGCACCCGCTTGAATGACCAATTGCGCCGCTTCCGGAATCGTCATAAAGTAGCGAATAACCCTGGCATCGGTGACTGTTACAGGCCCGCCCCGTGCTATTTGCTCCCTAAACAAGGGTACGACGGATCCTGAAGAATCCAAGACATTGCCAAACCTGACCATCGTAAAACGCGTCTGATGAGTGGCATCCTGGCTCAAGGCTTGCAGTATCAACTCAGCGAAACGTTTGGTAGCCCCCATCGTATTCGTGGGTCTTACCGCTTTATCGGTTGAAATCAACACAAAGGTTTCAACATGTGCGCTGATAGCAGCTTTTGCAGTATTTAAAGTGCCAAATATATTGTTAAAGATTGCCTCCCCAGGATTTTTTTCCACCATCGGCACATGCTTGTAGGCGGCGGCATGATAAATAGTTTGCACCGCAAAAGCGAGGCATACCTTTTCGATGCGTTCAGCATGAGTGATTGAACCCAGCACTGAAATAATGTCTATCTTATCGCCAAAACCTTCTTTACCGCATAAATGCTGCAATTCCTTTTCAATTGCGTACAGGGCATACTCGGATAGTTCAAATAAAATTAGCCTGGCAGGTTGTAATTGTATTATTTGCCGACACAGTTCGGAACCAATAGAGCCGCCTGCGCCAGTCACCATCACGGTTTTACCGGAAATATTGGCTGACAATAACGATGTATCGGGTGGTACAGCATCCCTACCCAGCAGATCGGCAATCTCTATTTCCTGAAGCGCATCAACCTTTATTTTACCTTGGGCAATTTCAGATAAGCCGGGCATGGACATGACATGCACTGCGTAAGGCTCCAACAAGCGGATAATGTCGCTTTTTCTGGCGCGTGTCGCCGACGGTATCGCCAACAATACATCAGAAACCTTATGTCTTTCAATTAAATAGCTTAAAGAACTGAATGGATAAATACGCAGGCCATTCACTTTCTGCCTGTGTAAACATTTATCATCATCAATGAATGCTACTGGCTTATATTCACGACCATGATCTAACGCGGCAGCCAACTGCACGCCGGCATTGCCCGCGCCGTAAATAACGACATGCCTTTTTCTGCGTCTATCAAAGTGGCTTGCATTACTCAAGCTGATGTAGGCTTCACCTAACCACCAACGGGCAAAGAAGCGGCTAGTGACAACTAGCACTACTATATTCAGCCAGTTCAGTGGCAGTACTGTACGAGGAATACCTTTAATTCCAGTTTGATACATCACAAAGACAAATACGAGGGCATACAGCGTACAAGCCTGTATGATCGTACCTAGCGCCCTGATCTCTATATAACGAATGATCGCCCGATACAACCCCAACTTTATAAAAATAGGAATCGCAATAACCGGAGCCGCTGCGAATAATAACCACATATCGCCCTTAGGGATATAAAAAACACCCAAGCGTAAAGAAAATGCGCCCCAAAAAGCCAACAAAGCGAAAAAAATATCTGCACTGATCAGTATGACTGCTTTCGTGCGCCTGGAAAGACTTATAAACCATTGGGCTAATTGTGATCTCATTAACTAATTCTTTTCTCTATTAATTACCATTCCACGTTTGCGGTAGGCAGTAATCCGCTCGCCAACATGCGCGCCGCATACGTTACACAATATTAATGCACAACCCCGTCGCCACGTATAACCTTGATAAGGGTTAGCCATATAACATAAAGGTCAAATCCAAAAGATTTTTTTTGCATATACTCTACATCAAGTTTGACTTTTTGCGGTATCGGTAATTCGTCCCTACCGTTGACCTGCGCCCAGCCTGTCAAACCAGGCACCAACTGGTCAACACCCTGCTCAGTACGTAGCGCCACAAGATCATCCTGATTAAACAAAGCGGGACGGGGGCCGACAAAACTCATATCGCCTTTGATGATACTCCAAAGCTGGGGCAATTCATCAAGACTCGTCCGTCGCAAGAATCCTCCTGCCGGAGTAAGGTAACGGTCAGGTTCGCTAAGCAAATGCGTGGCCACCGCTGGAGTATCGACACGCATTGTACGGAATTTGGGCATTTTGAATATGCTATTATATTGTCCGACGCGGTCAGACCAATACAAAATTGAACCTATTGAAGTAAATCTAACCATTATTGCAACCACAAAAAACGGCAATACTAAAAGCAGCAACGCAAATAGTGCTAAGCACAAATCAAATAATCTTTTCACTTAAATACCTTTCGGCTGCATCGTGCAGCCCATCATTCATATGTACTGGCGGAATCCAGCCCAACAAATCCTGTGCTTTAGTTATATCTATTTGAAGTGAACCGCATAACTGCTGATACATGACTTTTCTGCCCAATAAAAAAGCACCTAATTTAAGGATGCATACTGGCAAAGGGAATAATCTAGCTGGCTTACCCATACACAGGCTCAACAGGCGAATCAGTTGTGGCGTAGAAATGCTTTCACCATCAGACACTAAGAAGGTTTGGTTCGCAGCTTTTGGATGTTCTATACAGACCTTGATGAAATTCACCAAATTGTCTAGGGCGACCATTGATCGTTGGTTTTTAACCAAACTTAGCGGCAAAAACAGACCTTTCTGAACAAATTTTAACAAGCTCTTGAAATTTCCAGGCGCACTCGAACCATATATCAAAGGTGGTCTAATTATCACAAATTTCATACTAGACTGAGCACAAATATCTTTTACCCCTTCCTCAGCTTCAAATTTCGATAATGCATAATCTGAGTGTGGCTGTGGTTTTGACAGTTCTGAAAATGGCTCCGAAAAAGTTTCAGCACCATTCACGCCAATAGAGCTTATGAAAATAAAACGCTCTACATTACACTGCGCTGCCTGCCTTGCCAAATTTATGGTTGCATCTACATTCACCGCCCGAAAAGCTGCCAGCGGATTGATGTTTTTTTCATTCATGACATGAACTCGCGCCGCCAAATGAATGACCGTGTTACATCCTTCGAGTGCAGGTATCCAATCAGTTAATGCAGAAATACTTCCAACCTCATATTCATTTTCATAAGCACTTCGACGAACCGCTGCAATGACATTAATGCCTTGCTCACGTAAAGAATCACAAAGCGCACTTCCAACAAACCCGTTGGCACCTGTTACCAATATTTTGGCCATCAGTATCCTATCTCGACCTTCGTTTTGCTACAAACCAAATGCATTTAAGTCATCTAACACTTTGGACTGTCGGCTTGAAAAGCGCTAACAATATACACGAAATGAAGAACCATACTTGGTCTATGCGCTTGCGTCTGCACTGATTAGCACAAAAAGCAAGCCATAAGTAACCTAGACGACCACCACGCAACCCGCGCTGCACAATAGGTATTTTAGATGTTTGAATTAAATCAGCGATCAACAAAGACTGTTCAAAACCATATCCACTTAATATTTTTCGCACTCGCAACCAAAACGAACGATATCCAGCATTAACACCAATTTGATTATGCGAATGCTGGCGATATTTCATACTAGACCAACTGTCGATGAACCAAGGAAAATCATGTGTCCGGGCAAAAGCATAAGCAAGCCAATCGTGGTAATCAACGCGCAACAGGCTTTTGTCAGCATTACGCACTAACGTTTGCAATGGTATAGCCAGGCTGGAATGGAGTACATAGGTGCAACCCGGTCCCGCCGATTCAAACAGGAAATCCCACTTGCGCTGCGGCCACGCCTTATTCACCAAACGTTCATCGCCATTGCGCCAAAAAGCAGTAAAGTTACTTGAATAGCCAACCACATTTTTAGATTTCATCAAACAGTGCGCTCGCCAAAGTTTTTCTGGGTGCCAAAGATCGTCTTGATCGGCAAAACTCAAATAGTCAAACCCGCTCAAATCCACCTCACGCAACAGTCGGTAGAAGTTCGGGCCAGCACCGCCAAACCTCTGACCAAAAGGCAACAACGTCAAACGTAACTCGGATAACGCCCATTCTGCGAGGTGGCTCTCAGTGCCATCTGTTGATTGATCCACGCTTATGAATATTTGGATATCTACATTTTTTTGTAGCAAGATAGATTCAATTTGTTCGACAAGATAGGCCATGCCATTGAAAGCACTTAAGCAAATTATAAATCGTGGATTTTTTTCCTCTGGTGTCATTATATGATGTGCAATATTAATTTAGGATTCTCTCTAAGTAAATGCCTGTGGTGCAAGTTCACGACCCATGCTTTTATTCTCTTTGAACTCCGAGGTTCCTGTGTCATATTCTGTTAGAAAAAATAAGGTCTTACCCGTGGTGCATTTAGGAAATAACGATTTTCAAGTTGTTTAATTTATTGCCATTGCGCTGGTTAAGCCATTGGATGAGTGTCAACGCCGTCAATTTTGACAGTATCCGGGTTGCCAAGCCTTGGAATGACTTGGCGTAATTGCGCCGGACCATGAACTGGTCGCACAGTTGTGAAAACAAGGTTTCGATGCGTTTGCGGGCTTTTCTCAACACGGAGCTGAACGGGGTAAAGTCAACTTGGTTGCGGCGCATTGGGGTTTCCAGTCGGATGGCGGCGGTGCCAAACAAATCTTGCTGGTATTGTTGGCTCAGGTAGCCCTTGTACCCTCTGGGGCATAAATCGCCGACGAGGACACAGTGGTCGAGTTGCGTTTTTAAGTCGTTGAGGTAGTGGATGTCGTGCGTCGATGCGCTGGAAATATCAAAGGTAAGGATCGTCCCGTTGGGGGTGCACACCGCATGGATCTTGTAGCCGAAATAATACGCCTTGTGCACCGCGCAATAGCCGTAACCGGGCTCTGCGCCGTCGGTCTCCCGGCAGATGCGCAGGCGCTTGGCACGGCCAAACTTGCAGATTTCCAAGGGCATGCTGTCCACAAAGTAATAATTTTCGGACGGAGCCAACACCGAAACCATGCGCTGGCGGAAGTGTTCAATCTTGAACGCAAGCTGCCGTCGCCGCCGGTTGAAGACCGAGCGGTCAATTTGGCCTATCACGGTTGCCGGCAATTGCTTAAACAGGTGGCGTTCCGAGTCGATGCTTGCGCTTTCGGCAGCCAAAGCCAGAGCGATCAGTTGTTTGTCGGAAAGCTTAGGGGTACGGATTTGGTTCAGGAAATTATCTTGGGGTTCGAGTTCGTGCAAAAGGCCAAGAATTTTGTTATACCTTACACATAAGTTGCTCATATCATTTGTTTTTTGGCGAAAATTTAATGATAACCACACCGTGGAAATGAGCAACTTATTTTTTATCATCCTAAATGCACCACGGGTAAGGTCTTATCAAATTAAATTCTGTATAAAAATATATTTAAATATACAGTGAGTGCTATTAACATTGAAAAAAACGCGATAACTTCCTTTTTATATATATTTAATAAAAAAGAAATAAAAAAGGGCATTAAAAAAATATAATATTTTCCGTTTGTATGAGTTGGAAATAAAAAAATAAAAATTACCGTGGTTGCAAACATAGATTTAAGCAAAACAGATTTTGTTATTAATTGTTTTTTCTTACACGAGTTTTTTGTTAAAAAAGCTTTCATAAAAGCAACCAGTAAAAGTATAAATACTAATACATATCCTAAAACCACTTTGACAAAACTAGGGGTCATAAATATGAGTGTCATAAAAGTGATGACTGGTCTAAATATTTTTGGGTATTTATCTATCAATTCAACGCCAATCCCATTCGAGAATAAATGAATAAGTGATTCTGCTTTTTGTCCAATGCCTAAGTAATTTAGGGGTAATATTTCAAGTATTGAAAATCCAATTACGTAGGCAAAAATTAGAGCGCATACTAGAGTGATGTCGAAAAAAAAAGGCTTAAGAGTTCTATTCATAAGCTCCCCTGTTTTTCCAATTAAAGTAAAAAGCAATATTATGATGGCGTTACCGGGGTCAATTGAGGCTGTCAGTGCGATGAGAAATAAGACTACCGGCAAAGAATCCCAGAAAATTAACACGAATAATGAAATCGCTAAGGTAAGTTGTTCGTGGCTTAATAAGCCGAGGTAATAAACAGTTGATGGCAACGTTAAAGAAATAGCGACGCTGTCCAGTTTGTTTTGCCATTCTTCTGGAGGTAATTCGTATTTTATTAACGATACAAGTTTGATGAATGATTGGCGGAAAATAACGCAATAAGCTAGTGGTAAGGTTATGAATACTACGATGGTAAACCTATAAAAAATCTGACTAAGGCTTTCTGTGCATGAGTGATCATCAATTAATGACCACAACGAAAAGGGCGCGGATTCTATTACGCAATTAGTTTCTACTTCAATATTTTGAAAAATTTTAAATAAAAAAGAGTACGGCGACCAAAAAGGTAACTCTTCTGTTCCATTTGTTAACACACGTGCCCGAACAGAAAAATCAGGCTCATCGCCAAAAGGAAATAAAAATCTTCCTAGGAAACTACCCAAATAGAATAAAAGAATACAAAGCAAACCAAATTTGGAAATGCGAGGCGCATTATTCAAATGCATTTTTTGCCCCTGGTCTCATCCTTTGGTGATTTTGTTATAGCAAAGAAGTGTATAAATCGCAGTAACGTTTTGCATTGGCTTCGTAATCAAATAAGTCATGAGCCAGTTTTTTTGCATTTTTTGAAATTTCATCGTTTTTATACTTGTTCAGAGCAACTGCGTCAATTGCAGCCAAATTCAATGGATCATAAGCGATACCCAAATCATATTTAGTAATGATGGATGCCGCCCCTTCGCATTGTTTGTTGACTAAAACCGGCAACCCTGATGCGAGGTATTCGACGGTTTTTGTCGCTAAAACTGCTTTGGCAAGCAATTCTTCATAACCAACGCTAGCCTTACGATACGGTAGTGCGCCATAGTCTGCTGTACTTAACAACCTTGTCAACTCGTCTATCGATTTACTTGATGTAATTGTGAGTTCTTCTGTCGAAAGAACCGAAAAGTCTTTTAGCAGTTTTTTATGGCTTGATGTAGTAACAATGAGCAGCCTAGGATTTGTCACACATTCTCTAAATTTCAAATAAAGTTCTAAAAGCAATATTGGTTCATGCCAAGAGTTATTTGCTAAAGCCCCAACATAACAAAGCGTTGTATTTTTTTTATTTATTCCTTTAACGCTATTGCCCAAGTTTTTTGCCGAGGTGCTATTGTATATGGTTTCAACCCTTTGATTACTCAGATCCAAAAAATGCTCAGTCATAGGATCAGAAACAGCGACTGTGGCATCGGATGATAACAGCAATTCGCATTCGAGAGATTTTAAGAAAACATAATTTTCATCATTTACCTTCCACCTCTTTTTTAATGCTATCTCCTCTGGCCAAAGGGCTCGAGCATCAAAAACAATTTTGTAATTAAATTTATATTTTTTTCTAACGGATAATGCCGCCCAAGCGGCATGATACGAACGGCAATGCACGATGTCTGGCTTTATGGATTGCAGTTTTCTCTTCAAATGCCAATGCGCCCCAATATGCATTAACCCAAGTGTCGTTTTTGAAGAATTAACAAAGTTTTGTGTTGTGTAGATAGGGATAATCGAGAATGGGATATTTTCAAGCTGATGCTTAACTTTAGTCAATTCCTTGAAAAAATTGAGCTTTTCTCTAACGAATCCGCTATGGACGATAGGCAGAGCGGAAATAAAGCTAAATTCAGAGCCATCACCCATTTGCCGCTTGGAAGCAACAAACTGGGCAATCGCTTGGGAGCCAAAAACCCCATAAGAACGCGGGGTTTCACCCCATGTCAGAAATACAACTTTCATCGATAAACCTACTAGTAAGCCAATATAATGTTTCTACCCGAATCCTTCGTCCATAAAAATCAAATTTGAATGAAGAGATATTGCCACTTTAAAAAAATACAGCCATCGTTAAGAAATTCCTGATTAAGCCTCTTCTATAAGCACAATACCCTCTGGAGCATAAAAACGAACGGTTGGCTGTTGATCTTGTTCGTAACCAAAGCATCCAGACGTAACGTAAAGGCATGAACATTGAGCCTACACCACAGGTTCCCACAGTCGTCGAACCGTGAATGAAATCAATTTGTTTAGTGATTCTAAGTGCTGTCCGGCTCAAGCGGCATTTGACAATCAAAAACGGTCATCCTAATCAACATGCGCCTCGCGAACATGAAATTCGGTTGCTGCGTCAGCCGCCCCGCCAAGGTTGAGCCGGTATTGCTGTGAGCGATTGCTTCTCTGGTTTTTCTTGTATTTAGCAAGCCTCATCGCTTGCAACATTCTACCGGCATTTTGTCCATTAGCAATCTCCGCCAATGCTCGGGCTTAGCCCGAGCTTGGAATAAATCTCCGAAAGAACACGACCATTGTTGCCGTACTGCTGGCCGCGGTATGGACGACAATTCCTCTCGTGCCATCAGGTTGATGATGGCCTTGCAAAGCAAAAGAAACGATAGCTGATTTAATGAACTGAGGCTTTGTGCTAATTAGAGCGGTTAGTTTCATTGAATATATTTTTAGTAAAAAGCCGCCTTTTTAATTGAGTTTAATACTTATTTTGGTTGAACTATTGCAAAAATATAATCAGAGAGGTTTACTGGCACTAATTTAGGATTAACCTTAAACATCAATTTTCCTTTATATCGAATGGCTAGAGAAAGATTATGCCGTCTTACAACTTTCAGCCCCCCTCTCTCTAAATATTTGAACAGGAGGTCGGCATGAAAATCGACGACGTGACCGCCGACCCACTCACCGTCGACTAAATAGCCGGTTCCACCCAATGTAACACCGCAATCGCCAGAAGCGGCATTGCCGGGCAACATGCCCAATAAAACTCTTACTCTCGATTTTAAAGATACAATGTTCGGTACGCTAATGATTCCGCTACCATCTTTTTTTAATACACGTGAGATTTCTTTTACGAGATAAGAACCTAAACTTAAGTGCTCTAAAACTTCAGTACAGATAATCATATCGATACTATGGTCGTCAAAGGGTAAAGATGTTTCTCTTCCGTTTAAATCTATCCTAATATCAGGGTGACCAAACTTATCAACCGTAACCCAGTTTAAATTATTACTTTGTCTTAAATATTCTTTAAAACTGGCATCATTTGAACCAACTTCAATAACTTTGCTGTTAGGAGTTAACAGTGTTTCGATCAGACTTGCTGTTTCAATAAAACGAGGATCTGAAAATAGTGCATTACCTTCCATTACGCGCTCCGAAAATTATTGCCCCAGATAACTTTGCGGCATAAATAATATACCACATATAGATGATAGAGAAGCCCACAGAAATAGATAAAACAACTTCATGTACCGATTTAAAAAAATATAATGAGACAATCGATATACCTAACATGAACATGTGCGCAAGAACATTAAGTTTTTGCTTTTCCTTCAAATAAAGGAAATAGCTTAAAGGATTTGCAATAAATCTTATAAAAAACATTGGGGATAATATAGCGGCATATTTTCCTGCCTCACTCCAACCTCGGCCAAAAACAAATGGAAAAAATTCCTCAGAAAACAAAGTAAGCAATGTAAAGGGCATTATCCCTACACAAAATAAAAAATATAACATTTTTTTGTAGTATGTTTTAAGCTGGTCTGGAGTAGTTTGTTTGGCGGTCAGCTTTTGTCTATACACATCTGTGATAGCCGAATTAATTAAAGAAATAGGCGCTTGTAATGCCCTTAGGACTAAAAAGTAATGCCCAGCTGAAGTGAGCCCATACAATGCGGGGAACAGGATATTTTGGATTTGGTAGGCACTTGTATTTGCCAATGAAGCCCCAACGTCGTATAGAGGAAAGTTTTTATATCTTTTGGCAAGAGAAATAATTTTTTTCTTTGATAATTGATTAAAGTCTTTTTTGTCTTCTTCCCAAACCAGTTTAGTTAATAGCCCTGTTGAAACTATTTTTCCAATGCTATCGCCAAGAATTAATCCTGACGTATTTGTTAGATAAAACCCTGAGCCAATTTGTACAGCACTAATGCTGCTGGTTTGCAAAACCCTGCTGAGCGCAAGGCGTTTATACTTTTTTTTTCGATTGCTCCAATAATTAAGGCTTTGATAAAGGCCCGTTAAAAATATTGAAAGCGGGATAAAATAGAGCCAATCGCTGATTTCTGGTTTCCCTAGATAATTAGTTATTGATTGGTTGAACAATAATATAAAAATTAGAGCAATTACGCTCATTCCCATAGCAATACAGACTGAGAGGGCAACTAAATGAGCCCCGTTGCTATCCTTTTTCGGCAACATGATTGCTAGTTCGTAACGTCCAGTCGAAACTATTGAGGTAATAGATGTGATCGCGATGAATAAGGCAAATACGCCAAAATCATCTGGAGTATATATTCGAGTG
Source organism: Methyloglobulus sp. (assembly GCA_013141505.1). Lineage (GTDB taxonomy): Bacteria > Pseudomonadota > Gammaproteobacteria > Methylococcales > Methylomonadaceae > Methyloglobulus. Next base: position 30,724 of record JABFQX010000002.1, on the reverse strand, counting down.
AGGATTGGAGAAATTGCGATCGGTATTGCTTGAGCAATAGTCGTTCCGGTCGTTAAAGTCAACACGTTACGTACAAATTCTCCTTTTGGAAATAACCTTTTCACAGGGCAAGTAATTTTTGTTTAATAGTCTTTTGATTGCTTTCTGTTAAATCAGGACTCATAGGTAAATTTATTCACAACCAACAATGGCAATACGAATTTTTCGGCCGACTATGTTAGGGTAAGTATGCATTAAGCTTTGATAATCTGAAGAGAGGATTCTTGATAATGCCCTCGAGTGTCAACAATCAATTTTGCCGCCTTTTTAATTAGGCCATAATCAAACCTGTCGTGGTCAGTGGCCAGCAAAACACAGTCGTAACTCGTTATTGTATCATAGTCGAGCGGTACAGTGCTTAGGTCAAACTTATGTTCACGCATTTTGGGGAATACCGGCACATGCGGATCACTGTAAGAAACTTCGGCGCCAAGGTCGCGCAATTTTTCCATCAACGCCACCGAAGGGGACTCGCGCATATCATCGACATTTTTTTTATAGGAAATGCCCAGCACCAAAATGCGGCTACCATTGACCGACTTCTTCAACGAATTAAGAGCCGCGCCCACTTTGGCAATGACATAATCCGGCATTGAAGAATTCACTTCACCGGCTAACTCGATGAAGCGGGTATGAACTCCGTATTCTCTGGCTTTCCAGGTCAGGTAGAATGGATCAATGGGTATACAATGCCCCCCAAGCCCAGGCCCGGGATAATATGGTACAAAGCCAAACGGTTTGGTCGCAGCGGCGCGAATAACTTCGTGAATATCAATTCCCATCTTATCGGCAACAATTTTCATTTCATTGACGAGACCAATATTAACCGCCCGGTGAATATTCTCGAGTAATTTGGTTAGCTCTGCCGCACGCGTTGAACTGACAGGCACCACTTTATCAATCACTTGGCCGTATAAAGCTAAACCGACTTCAAGACATTCAGGCGTGTGCCCACCGCAAACCTTTGGAATAGTGCGAGTACTGAAATTTGGATTACCGGGATCTTCGCGTTCCGGCGAATACACAAGAAACGCATTTTCACCTACTTTAAGGCCAGCGGATTCAATTCTGGGCAATAGCTCCTCATCCGTCGTGCCTGGATAAGTTGTGCTTTCCAGGGAAACAACTTGCCCCGGCCTTAAATAAGGCAGCAAAGCGTCGGTGGTATTAAGAACAAAGCTAAGATCCGGTTCACGGTATTGGTTGAGCGGCGTTGGAACACAAAGGATCAAAGCATCTGTTTCGGAAATGCGTGAAAAATCGCTCGTAGCCTCGAAACCTTGGTCAACGGCCTTCTGAATCGACTCACTTGGTATATGTTCAATGTAACTTTTGCCTTGATCGAGTGTCTTCACTTTATCAGGGTCGATATCAAAACCGATCACCTTGTATCCGACTTCGCTGTAGCGTATCGATAATGGCAAACCGACGTAACCCAAACCGACAATGCCTATTTTTGCCTGTTTATTATTGAGTTTTTGAATTAACTTTGCTTTCACAATATAGATCCTTATCGGTTATTTTTTGCGCCTACCCAAAATTATTGGTCGGTAAAGATTACGAGTAAATATTCTCTGTTCCGAAAGTAGATATTTGCTAACTTATTTGACGTAACATCAAACCGTCACTACTTAACCAACGTTTTATTTTAAGCAGTTTCCTCAATACAGGCTATTTTTCTCAGGTTAACCGCGAACATTGAATGCTCGCCTGGGCAGCAAGGTTGCACACAGCATCAAATTTTTCCTGTTGAAACAGTTTATCCAAACTTTCTTTATCTTCTAATAATAACTTGATAAAGCGGTAATTCGGTTGACTGTCTGACTGAATCAATCGATTGTATTCGATTTGATCTTGTGCAATTCCAGCTCGGGTTAAACGGCCATACTTCACTTGTTGGTCGTAATAATCATTTATGCTATCTAACCCTACAACTTCATCGTTTCTGGCAAGCAGTCGACTTGCCAAGTGTGAACCTATAAACCCAGCAGTGCCAGTAATTAATATTTTCATGTAAAGTAGGGGTTTGTCTGGCCTTATTTTGGCAGAGCTAGTTTAACTGATTTGCCGAAACTGACTATATTATACGGCTATAGGGACTTTTTACCGAGGGTTTGTGTGCATCACTAATTTTGAATTTTATGTTTTTTATTTTTCTTGTCTAATGTTGTCTTGGCTTTAGTTCAATTAGGCACTCCAATTCCAATACCCTCTAGTGGTATATCTATGCTGTCATCCCACCTAAATCGAACTAGAAAAAAGATATTGCGTGTGATTGTTGGCATTATAACGATTGGCAGGTGGTCGAGCCAGTTAAGCACTACCGCAGGATTGCCATGCGTTATGAGGGAAAAGTCATTAATTACATGGGAATAATGTCATTTTTATGGCTAAGATAAAATTTCAACCTAACCTAGGTCAGGCAAGTTGTTTGGTCGTTTGAAAATTTACAGCATTGTGCGAAACTGGATTACAACGATTGCTTAGATAAAAAGGAAATATTATGAGCTGGCGAGAACGAAAATTTGAAGAAACATATTCCGATGCAGAAGTGGCAGCGCGATTAAAAGAGGAACTGCCGCACTGGTATCTGGAAAATGGCTGGATTCGCCGTAAATACAAAACCAGCGGCTGGAAAGGGACGCTAATGGTGGTCAATACTATCGGACATTTGGCGGAAGCGGCGTTTCATCATCCTGACCTTACGGTGTCTTACGCTTTCGTCATTGTTAAATTAATGAATCACGCTGCAAAAGGCATTACTAACAAGGATTTTGAGTTGGCGGCTAAAATCGAAGCGGTGGTTATGTGGCAACCTGCTAAACAAGGTGGTGCTTTGGAAGGCACGCCGGATGATCCACGTTTTAAATATATTAAATATGATACATAAGGCAAAAACGGAAAAGGGATTTGCGTTGCTGCATTGATTAAGGGCAGTTGTTAACCGACAAAAGCCTGAAAGATTTTAAGCAAAAAAAAGCGCATTATCGACCAGGAGAAGCAGATAATGCGCCAATGCTTTAATTTAAAGCAGTTTTTACCACGAGGAGCTAACACACGAAAATTCGTACATGTAATACTAAAAGCACTTATGATGCCAATTTTATGTTAAACAAATAATATTTTATTTCTTGTTTAAAAACATATGCTTAATTGTTTTTCATTGTGTAAGAATCAACGTGGCTTGAACATGACGAATACCCAAAAATTGCCATATGTGACAATATTTGTCTTGACATTGCGGTTTATAGGTCTTAAATGGTTTTAACAGGATTTTTTGCTTGTAGGTTCGCCTGAATGATACTAGGCAAAATTTTGGTTAGATCAACCAAATTGACTGTGACTTATATGTACTGCAAGCGTTGATAGGTAAGATTGAGTGGCATTTAGAAACTAGCTTTATTTCAAAACCTTTTGATTACGTCAGCAAAAAGGGTTTGTGGTGGTGATCGAAAGTTTTTACCAAAAAATTTTTAAATAAATCCTCTCACTCTAGCCCTCTCTCCCTTTGGAGAAAGTAACAATATGGATTTTTTGGCATTATTAATGCCTTAGTCAAATCAATCAGGTCGTTATTGCCAGTTTTAATGGCGTTTGATTAAAAATCAGCTTACTTAAGCATTTCTGTCGGCGTAATTTTTGTTTGTTCTGTCGTGACTTTTTTAACGCTCTGCTTTTTCCAGGCTGTTTTTTTTGCCTTATGCTTTTTATGATGTACTTTGCGGGTTGATTTGCGTTTTTCCAGCTTTTCTTTCTCCGGGGCAAAGGAAACGGCGGTTCCTTGCACACTGGTAACAGCGACGGGATTTTCGCCTGATTCCAGGCTTTCCTGTACTTTGGTGTCAATTATGGCATCAACTTTCTCGCCATATCTAAGGAAGGCTTCCTTTTTTAAGGAATCTATTGCTTGGCTTCGTAGTTCGGATTGATCGGCTGGCGTAGGGCTTTTCAGTGTATATTCGATTTGCCCCAGCGAGGTATAAGGCTTGTCAAAACGCCCGTTATTGATCAAAATTTCTTTGGCTGGGGTACTGGCTTCTACTTTTGGTTCGGTTACGACAGATTCCGTCTGGACGGGGTTATTGCTGCAACTGGCGATAAGTTGGCTTGAAATAAGAATGATAAATAATCTTTTGCCGATGTGTTTCATACAGGGACTCAGCCCAGCCACTTTAAGGTTTTAAGTTGATCTTAAGTATATTGATTTTGTAACTTTTTTTCAATCAGTTACTGGTTGTGCCAATCTACCCAGCCCATTTGTGCGGAGGTCAGTACGAGTATGCCGAAAGCAATGCGATACCACGCGAAAACAGTGAAATCATGTCGGCTAATAAAGCGGATCAAACCACGTACCGCAAGGAAAGCACTGATAAAGGACACGACGCTGCCCACCGCGAATAGGCTAAGATCAGCCATGCTGAATAAGTCGCGGTTTTTATAGACATCATAAAGTGTTGCCGCAAACATGGTGGGAATGGCGAGGAAAAATGAGAATTCTGCAACCGCTATACGGGAGAGACCAAAAAACAGCCCACAGATAATCGTAGCGCCGGAACGAGACGTGCCTGGAAAAATCATTGCCAAAACTTGGGCAAAACCGACTTTGAGTGCATCTTTCCAGGTCATGTCATCAATAGTTTCCGCATGAACGGTATGTTGCCGACGCTCAACCCATAAAATTAATAGGCCACCGATAATAAACGCCGTAGCAACCACTATCGGATTGAACATATACGCCTTGATTTGCTTTAAAAATAAAAAGCCCAAGATGGCAGACGGCAAGAATGCAACAATCAGGTTTACTGCTAAACGTTGGGACGTTCGTTCTTTACTCAGGCTAATTAACGTATGACCAAGGCGTGAGCGATATTCCCAGACGACAGCCAAGATTGCTGCAAATTGAATGACAATTTCAAAGACCTTGCCTTTGTCATCATTAAAACCCAATAATTGTCCAGCTAGGATGAGATGGCCTGTGGAAGATACCGGCAAAAATTCAGTCAAGCCTTCAACAATGCCGAGAATGACGGCGGGCAAGAGTAAGTATAAATCGGACATGATCAACCGAAAGAATAAATAACGAGGACTACCGTTTCATGGAATCAAAAAATTCCGCGTTGGTCTTGAAATCTTTGAGCTTACCGATCAAGAATTCGGACGCAGCGGTTTCATCCATTGGCTGAAGTATCTTGCGTAAGATCCAGGTTTTTTGCAGGGTTTCCGCATCAACCAGATATTCTTCCCGGCGGGTACCGGAACGGTTGATGTTGATGGCAGGGTAAATCCGTTTTTCGGCAATCTTGCGATCCAAATGCAACTCCATATTGCCTGTGCCTTTAAATTCTTCGTAAATTACTTCGTCCATCCTGGAACCGGTATCGACCAGAGCAGTCGCTATGATAGTTAAACTGCCACCCTCTTCGATGTTACGTGCAGCACCAAAGAATCGCTTCGGCTTTTCAAGAGCATTGGCATCAACACCGCCCGTCAGGATTTTGCCCGATGAAGGAACGACAGTATTATATGCCCTTGCCAAGCGGGTTATTGAGTCTAACAAAATAACCACATCGTGTTTATGTTCGACCAGACGACGCGCTTTTTCGATTACCATTTCGGCGACTTGCACATGCCGTGTTGCCGGCTCGTCAAACGTGCTGGAAATCACTTCGCCACGGACACAGCGTTCCATTTCGGTAACTTCTTCGGGACGTTCGTCAATCAATAATACGATAAGGTAGCATTCTGGATTCTGGTCGGCAATTGCCTGCGCCATGCTCTGGAGGATCATGGTCTTACCGGCTTTAGGTGGCGATACAATCAATCCACGCTGGCCTTTGCCGATGGGTGCGATCAGGTCGATGATCCGTCCTGTTAAATCCTCACTGGTGCCATTGCCGCGTTCAAGCACAAAACGCTGTTTGGCAAATAAAGGTGTGAGGTTTGAAAAATTGATTTTGTTTTTGGTGTTTTCCGGTGGCTCGAAATTGATTTGATCAACTTTAAGCATGGCAAAGTAGCGTTCCGTATCTTTCGGTGGCCTGATCTTGCCGCTGATGGTATCGCCTGTCTTCAGCGAAAATCGCCTGATTTGGCTTGGGGAGACATAGATGTCGTCTGGGCCTGCCAGATAGGAGCAGCCAGGAGTCCTTAAGAACCCGAAACCATCCTGTAAAATTTCCAACACCCCATCGCCAGAAATATCGTCGCCTGCTTTAGCCTGCTTTTTAAGGATGGCAAATATTAAATCTTGTTTTCGTGATCGGGCAACATTTTCAAGTCCAAGAGACTCAGCTATTTCTATAACTTCAAATATTTGTTTTTGTTTTAATTCGGTCAGGTTCATAGGAAGAGATTGTCGAAGGGATTCACTTACACGCTTGCACGCGGTAAAACGAGGTTAGGATTCAGGGATGATGTGGTCTATCGGATGGTAATATGGAATTGCGCGAGGTCTTCACGCAGACGCAGTATAACTCAAGTAGTTAGACCCGTCTAATTTTTTGCAACGGGTCTAACTGCGGTATGCCTACTATTTTAAGTAGCCGTCAATAAAAGTAGCCAGCTGGGATTTTGTTAATGCGCCTACTTTGGTGCCTTCCACTTCGCCGTCAACAAACATCATTAGCGTTGGAATGCCACGAACACCGTAATGTTGCGGAGTTGCCGGATTGTCATCAATGTTTAACTTAACTACCGTCAGTTTACCTTCGTAATCTTTGGCTATTTCATCGAGAATGGGCCCGATCATTTTGCAAGGACCACACCATTCTGCCCAATAATCAACCAGCACCGGGTTGCTGGCTTTAATAACGGTCTCATTAAAATCACTATCACTGACATGAAGGACTAGGTCGCTCACATTGTTTCTCCAACAAATAAAATGCAAACTATAGGGGGGATAAACCAGCTAGTCAATCAATTTTCAGCGCAACCGATTTTTACGGTATCCTATTAACTTATGAATGATGACCATTTAACAAAAACGCGCTTCAGCAACCTTGAGTTGTCCGACTTAATATTGTTGGGATTAACGGATGCCGGTTTCGTGCAATGCACGCCGATCCAGGACAAAACCCTACCTTTGGCGCTACGTGGCAAAGATGTTGCCGGCCAAGCGCAAACCGGTACCGGCAAAACCGCCGCTTTTTTGCTGGCGACTTTTCAATTTCTTATCAATGATGAAAGTGATTGGGATGACGATGAAGATACCGATCACGACGATGATGAAGTGGTTGAAAAAATTATCAACAAACCCGTTAAAGTAAAAGTCAAAAAATATCCAAGGGCTATCATTCTTGCGCCAACACGGGAACTTGCCATTCAGATTCATAAAGATGCGTTGCTGTTGAGCAAGCGGCTTAATTTATCTTTTGCATTGATTTACGGCGGCACGGATTACCAAAAGCAACTGACCAAGATAAAAACCAATGTCGATATCATCATCGGCACACCAGGACGTATCATTGACTTCTACCGGCAAAACGCGTTTTCTCTCGATCATGTCAAAGTGACCGTGATGGATGAAGCCGACCGCATGTTTGATCTGGGTTTCATCAAAGATATCCGCTTTTTGCTGCGCCGTATGCCGCCGCCGGAACAACGCCTGAACATGTTGTTTTCGGCGACTTTATCGTACAAAGTGACGGAGCTGGCTTATGAGCACATGAACAATCCGGTCTTGGTCAAAATTGAAACAGAAGAAGTCACTTCCAAAGCCATCAAGCAAAGTGCTTATTGCCCAGCAAACGACCAAAAAATACCGCTGTTGCTGGGTATATTGAAGCACGCGCAACCGCAACGCAGCATCATCTTCGTCAACACCAAACGCTGTGCGGAAGAACTGGATGCCACGCTCAACGCCAACGGCTACAAAACTGCCGCCTTAAGTGGCGATGTCCCTCAGGAAAAGCGTCAAAAGTTGTTGGCCAGTTTCCAGGAAAATGAAATTGCCCTGTTGATTGCCACCGATGTTGCCGCTCGTGGCTTGCATATCCCTGACGTAAGCCATGTTTTCAATTACGACCTGCCACAAGACGTGGAAGATTATGTACATAGAATTGGCCGCACCGCACGTTTTGGTGCAAGTGGCGAAGCTATCAGTTTTATCTGCGAAGACTATGCCTATTCCATGCCCGATATTGAGGAATACATCGGCCAGAAAATCCCGGTCAGCGCAATTCCCAAAGAATTATTGGTTGACGTTATCAAGCCGGAGCGAAAGCCAAAAGAATTCAGGCCAAACCAGCATCCTAAACGCCCTCCGCACAGCCAAAACCGTAAGCCTAAAGCCCCGGTGGCATTAGCTCCCGAAAATCCTCAATAGCGGGGAAATCAGAAGTTTCCCTTTTGGGCATTGCCGAATCCGGGCGACTTACCGACACCAAATGGGCAATCCCGTATTGGCGTGCTGAATTCAACACCGACAAGCTGTCGTCGATCAACAAAGTTTTTTGCTTATCAAAATGATGTGCTTCCTGTAAGGCTACCCAAAACTCAGGATTTTCCTTAGGTTTGCCGAAATCGTGCGAACTAACGATGGCATCAAAATAACCTGCTAAACCGGTTTTTTCCATTTTTAACGACAAACTGTTCCGGTGTGCGTTCGTCACCAATAACACATGATGATGCGTGTCCTGCAATTTTTTTAGAAATTCAGTAACATGCGGCAACACGGCGATCAAATCGGCAAGTTCCACCTTCAACGCGGCAATGTCCAGTTGTAGGGTTTCCGTCCAATAATCCAGACAATACCATTGCAGCTTGCCTTCCTGGCTCCTAAATTTAGGCATCAGATGCGCTCTGGCATGATCGACCGTCAAACCATGTTTTTCGGCGAACTTCTTCGGCACAAATTCCTGCCAAAAATGATTGTCAAACCGTAAATCCAACAACGTGCCATCCATATCTAGGAATACCGTATCAATTTCTTGCCAATTAAGCATGGGGAAGTCCTAAAGATACTTTTTTAAAACTGATTCTTTTTGATGAGGGATAGTTGAAATTTCGCTCTCTAATTCAACAATCTTATTTTCGATTTCGGTGATTTGAGAAACTATTTTTTGTTGCTCTTCAAGTGTTGCTGGGAGAGGGATTTTAATTCTGTTTAAGTTTGTTTGACTAAGTTTCGGCTGTGCCTGACCGGTGATAAACTCTGATATATCAGTTCTATTCAGATATAATTCCACGAGTTTATGTGTTTCTAGGACTTTAAACTTCAAGATATGGGCGTGATTATTAACCCAAATTTTTCCACTTGCTGTAAAAGCAATAGGTAGTGTCCTTGCTTTTAAATTTGCGCCATCTTCTGAAATTAATAAAACAAAATCATCAAGTACATATTCTGAAACGAAATCAACTATTCCCGAAGCACCATAGTAAGGAATATCTCCCTTTTCTCTATATCCTTTTGTAACTGGCCTTCTTTTGTAATCTAAATTTTCTGAAATTTTATCAATTGAGATACGTTCCCATTTATTTAAGTTTGAAACTATAGAGTTGACGTTTTCTTTCAGTAAATCAATTTCCTTTTTAGCCTTTGCTTCTTTGGTTTCTAAAACTTCAATTTCAGCCACTATTTTTTCTTGAATATCTTTTGGTGGAAGTGGGATTTTGATTAAATTTAAATTCCCCTGATTAAGTTTAGGGACATTTAGGCCGGTTACATACTCAGATAAATCAATTTTGTTGAGCAATTCTACTAAATATTTATCAAAAATTAGCTTTCTTTTTGGCTTTAAAACATGAGCGTGGTTATTAACCCAATATTTTCCTTTTGCAATGAAAGCAGATTTTTCATTCGCTCCCCATTTTGCCCCGTCTTCCCCTATTAACAATAATGGTTCATCAAAAATGTAATTATCAACGAAGTCAATTATTCCTGTTGCTCCATAATAAGGAAATTCGCCTTTAATTCTTTCCCTTTGATTTAATGGAATACGTTTGTAATCCAAGTTCTCTACTAAATCACCTAAGTTTTTTAATTTCCACTTACTTTCAATTTTTATCTTTTTTTTTACCGCAAGCGAGATATTTTTTTCGAAGTCCACACGGTCAAAGGTGAACAGATCGACCAAATCCACACGAAAAATATGCTTGGCTAATTTTTCGTTGATAGGCGTTTCAAAGTCGCCGTTGAAAGCGTGATAAACATAGGTACTGGCTTTTTCAGGATTGTCGAAAACATCCGCGTCAAAAAGCTGCGTGCATTCATCAATTGCTTTGCTTCGTTGAATCGGGTGAATGCCTTCGCTGCCACGCCGATTGCTGAATTCGTAGCCTAAAAATTGTTTTTCTTCCTGTTTTTCACCGCTTTTGACCAAGACGATTTTTTGCTTACACGCTAGGATGAAATAAAACAGCTTTTCAGTTTCGAGTTCGATTATTTTATTCCAAGTATCCGCTTCGGTGTTGGCGTTGATTTTCTTTAAGTATTCCTGATAGATTTCATGCTGTTTGATCGCATCACTCGGCTGTTTCCTGAGCAAAGTGGCGTAATCGTCAAACGAAACACCTTCCCAAACGTGAGCGATATATTTGCTGAAAGGCTTTTCGATGCCGTTAATCGTTACATCTTTAACGTCGGCAATCGCTTTAATAACAGAGGCTTTAATGTTAATGCTGTCGTAATTATTGCGGCGACGTAAAAACAAAGTAACGGTATTTGTTCCCGTTGCCATAAAGGTATTGCTGCCAAGCTCGGCAATCGCCACAATGTCAAAATACTGCAATATGATCTCGCGGGCTTTGGTGTAAATTCCTGTGTTGCTTAAGATGCTGCTTGGCAAAATAATACCCGCCATGCCACCGTCTTTGAGCAATTGCTTGGTACGTTCGATAAACAAGCATTCGATTTCGCTGCTTTGGTCGGTCAGTTTGTCGTAAATCTCAAAATCCGCTTCGGTGTAATACTTTCGGGCGTTGTTTTTGAAAGCCGAAACCGAATACGGCGGATTAGAAACGACAATATCAAACTGCTTGTTATCCTGTGGAAAATCCCTATCAGTTTTCTTCAACAGATCTTTGAAATCAGGTGTTTTGGTGAAGTTTCCTAGCCCGTCGCTATGAATTATTTTTGCTAGCCCATCACCGTGCAGATAACAACCCACTTTGCCGACTTTTACCAGTCGGTAATCTTTTTCGATGCCATAAACATATTGTAAAGCCCAGTCGAAATGGTCTTGTTTCCAGGTATTTAACTTTCTCGCAGTTGCATCAATAAATTCATTCGGGTTTATGTGGTCAATAATTCGCTGAACTTCGTGCATACTTTCGGTAATAAAGTGTCCGCTCCCCGCCGCGTAATCAATGATTGTCGGCAGCAGGTTATTCGTTTCGCCTTTACTCAGCTTGCCATGAACCAGTCTGTCAATCGGGATGCTTTTGATAATGAATTGGGCGATGGGTACGGGCGTAAAGAATTGCCCAGATTCTTGTTTTAAGCCAGTCGTCAACAACAGTTCAAAAAAATCACTAAGATATTGTTGCTTTTTGGAGTAACGAATTTTGAAGCCTTGCAACAACTCAATGACTTCTTTAACGACCTTGGCATTTTCCTGAAATGAGTCATCGTCAAATACTTCCTTAATCGCAAATTCGTTGTTTTTCTTGAGCCGGATTTCAGTCAGTTGGTCGAGAAATTGTTTTTTTATTGACACATCAACGCCTTGAAATTTGCTTTCAAATTCGCTATCGGACAAATCTGTCACTTCTTTTTCCAAAAATTCTTTCATGCCTTTTTTGTAAAGGTCAGTCAGGCGTTTTTGAAATGAAATGTGGTCGTCTTTTCCTTCAAGCCATTGAAAACCTAGTTCTTCATTCGGCTTGGTCGCCTTTTCATCGTAAATTTTGCACAAAAACAGCGTAAAGATTTTATTGAAGGCATTCGGCTTATCCGAAACCACATTGTGGCGAAGAATTTCCAGAAACTGGTTGAAAATAAAACTGCTGTCTTCTTGCTTAATGTCTTTTAAGCCTTTTGGCGTCAAGGCTTTGCTTTGGAAATCGTAAGGATGTACCCAGGCATCAAAAACGCCGTTGTTTTTTGGCAGCTTGTTCCAGCGTTCATAAAAATCCTTGACGTTTCCGGTTTGGCGGTAATCGTCTTCAATTTTTATGATTTCATTGCGATAAACAATCTCGTTACCCTTAAGGTGCGAGGCGTAAAGCATCAAAATAACGGCGTTTTTATCTTGCTGAAAATAGGTGAACAGTTGACCGCCATCTTTTTTTAGTTTGTTGAATTCTTTGTCAAACTCAGCGCCGTAAGTTTTGCATTCGATCATCAAATACGCGATGCCGTCATCACGCATCACTAAAATATCGAGCCTACCGCTAAAGCCGTGTCCGGCAGGATAAACTTTTTCTAGAACGATGTTCTGTGGTGAATAGCCCTTTTCTAACAAACGATTGACACATTCCAAAACCACCCAATTTTCTGCTTGAGAAAAATTTTGTGTGGTTTTGACATCAAATTTAATCAAATCACTGTAGTTAATTTTCCCGTTTTCAAAGTCAACTTCGATAGAATAGCCATCGGCATATTTTTTATGGAATATGCCTGATGTATTCTCTTTTGGTGAAAAACCAAGTAGTTGAACGAGTTCGGTGGTTGACATTCTTCGATCGTATGAAAAAGTTATTGCAACATAATTGCTAACATGACTAACGACAAGTATAGTTTCTAGGCAAGGTGACAGTTTACTTCATGTGAAGAAATTCACCAATCCGGCAAATTACTTATCAGTTAGCCATGCCATCATCGAAAATGCCTGAAAAACCCATTATCCTAAAAAAAACCACGGTTGCTACTAGCCGATTATTCCGTATTGAATCATTGGAGATTGAATTCAGCAACGGCGAGCAACGTAATTACGAGCGGCTGGCGCGTGGCAATCCCGGCGGCGGTGCGGTGTTGATTGTGCCTATGCTAGACGATGATACGGTTCTACTTATTAGGGAATATTCAGCGGGTGTGCATCGTTATGAACTGGGTTTGCCGAAAGGCAAGACCGATGCCGGGGAATCATTTTTTGAGGCGGCGAATAGGGAATTGAAAGAAGAGGTCGGCTATGGTGCCAATCATCTTCACCACTTGAGCTCTTTTTCCATCGCACCATCGTACTTGGAACACATGACAGAAATCATTATCGCCACGGATTTATACGCCGAAAAATTACTGGGCGACGAACCAGAAGAATTGGAAGTTGTGCCATGGAAATTGTCCAATATCAACGGTCTGTTGGCGACTGGCGAATGTACTGAAGCGCGGTCGATAGCGGCGCTGTTCATGGCGTTCGAACATTTAAAAAAACCTTGAAGTTGTAGCCTCGTTTATAGTCAGACGACCAACGGAAGTGCCTGTGGTGCAGGCTCACCATTTATAACTTAAAGGTCATTTATGCCCTTTAGAGTACAGATGCCTATAGGGTATGGCGCAATCAACATCTTGCTGTTCGCCCTGAGTTTGTCGAAGAGGCTTAAAAACTTGCTTTCATAAGCGGTTTAACGGTTCTAAAACGCTATCATCAGTGCGGATTATTTTTTCCCTGGCGTTGTTTTCACTAAAGGCTTGCAGGAGTTTTTTTCCAGTCCACAGACTGTTATCCTTGCCATATAAAGTTTGGTTAAGATGCAGGATTTCATCCCGCAAACGTGCATCACAATAACCTGAAAGCAAGCCTAGATTGCTGACATTAAATTTTTGTTTGCCCCACTCAAGCAAGGCATTTTTCGCTGCTTGGGCATCATCATCGCCACAGGCTTGTTTGAGGTTTTTGGTGATTTCTTTTAATGATGCTTCGTGCCTGTCATTGACGTCATTGCTTTCAGGGATTTGGTGTTTTGGTCGTTTTTGTAGGAAATAGATCACTGTTGCCAACCAGCCGAGTGCAAAAAATAATGCTGTCCAAAGCCAGATGTTGTGCAACCATTCATTCAGATTGGTTGAAGTTTGAAGTGTTTGCTCAGCATCTGGTTTAGAAACCGGTTTTGGCGGTGTAATGGGAGCTTGAGTAGGTGCTGCATCGGGCTGACTTTCGCTTACATTACCGCCAGCAACGCTAATGGTGGTTTCAGGAATTCGAGCAACTTCCAACGCTTGCGTCTTGGTATTGAACCAGGGAATTTCAATGGCAGGCAAAACGTGCTTACCCGCTACCGAAGGAATAAGTGCTATTTTTTCTTGCCTGGATGCGCGTATGCCTTCAGCTAACTTTTGTTCATTCAGCACGGGCTGATCGGGATACGCCTTAAATTTCGTATCGGTTTTCAATGCGTTGAGTTCCGGGAGTTGCCCGACGGTTGTCGCTTCGCCGCGCAAGGTCAGGGTTCGGGTTAACGGTTCGCCCATTTTCATTTGTTGAATGTCGCCCGACCAGTCTTGGGTGAGTTCCAGCTTTTCAGCGGCAAGCCAATGTTTGCCGGTAAAATTTGCCGGTGCTGGCTTGACGTTCAGGGTAATTTCCTTGGATAAAACCCGCTTGGTTTTGGTCATCCGTGAGCCGAACAAATCCCGAAAATCAGGTTGGCGATCAACGAGGATTTCCGCGTTTAACGTCATGGGCTTAATCTTCGTTGTCCCGCTCTTCTGCGGAAAAATGGCGTATTTGCGCTCGGTGACGACATAGGAAACGCCATTGAGTACGGTATTGTAATTACTGTCTTCACCCAGTTTTTCAATCACGGCATCAGTCAGTTCCGGCTCGCTCAAGCTGGCTTGGGCAATGTCTACACGACGATATAATTTAACGATATATATGACTTGCGACTGCACGTAAGGTTGTTCCGTGCTGGCTTTGACCTCCAAAAACAAATCTTGGTTGTTGGCGACATCATTGGTTTGTGCGCCGCCTTGAGCCACCTCGATAGCCAAGGGTTTGCTGGCATCATGGCCGAACTGTACCGCAGGAATCGTTAACGCGCCCGCTTTCTTGGCATTGACTTCAACTGTCCAACGGATTGATTTGCTATAAGTACCGTTTACCCAGGATGAACTGCTACTTTGGCCTTGGTTAAGGACAGCAAAATCCCGTTCCAGTGGCGCAAAATCTGGATCACCATCGGGAGTTTCAGAAGCAGTAAAAAAAATCTTGAAGGACTCATAGAGATTGACGGGATTGCGGTCAACCGATGTGCTGATGTCCACGGCAAATACCTGGCTTGGAATAAGCAATCCGAAAACCAACAGCAAGGGCAACAAAAAAACATTCAATAAAAATTTTATATACTTCATAAGGCTATTTTTCTGGTTCGAGAACGGGTTATTGCTGTCTGCGCCGATCATACTGGTATTTGAATTTACGTTTTAACAATCCGGACGGGTCGTCTGGAATGCGCTTAAGCCATTGTTCATGGGCTTGTTTTTCTTCATTTGTCCGGTTGTCTATGGGCTGGGTGGCGACAGCATCTTCTTTCTTATCCTGATTTTTTTCTGGCGGTTGCTCTTTGGCTTGCTCAGGTTTTGCCGCTTCCGGTTTATCTTGTTGTTTTTGGTCTTCAGTCGATTGCTGTTTTTCGGGCTGATCTTTCATATTTTCTTGGGACTGTTCGGGTTTTTGTTCAGGCTTTTGCTCTGATTCCTTTTGTTCGTCCTTATTTTTCTCACCGTCTTTTTTTTGATCAGGTTGTCCTGATTGATCGTCTTTCTGTTGTTGATCCTGCTTTTGCTGGTCTTTGGAATCTTGATTTTTATCTTTATTGTCTTGGTCTTGCTTATCTTTGTTTTTTTGTTCTTGTTGTTTTTGTTCCTTTTGCTTTTTTTGAAGAGCCTCTTCGACTAATTTCTTGTTGTATTCAATGTCTTCTTTAAGTTGTTTATCTGGAAATTTGTTTAGCGCTTTAGCGTAAGTTCCTATAGCTTTCTCATATTCCTCACGAACAGCATAGACGTTACCTTGGTTGTAATCACCAACGGCAGTCTTGGCTTCTTTCATTTCACCTTTTACTGTTTGGTCTGACTTGTATTGAGCGGCGGCTTGCCAATCAGGATTTTCAAATAATTCCGCCGCTTTATCAAATTGCCCGTTATTGTAAGCATCCTGTGCTTGCTGGTCTTTGGTGAACCACAAATCCTGCCAGTTCAGGTCAATAGCGTAGCTGTTTTTGGGCAAGGGGATCAGTACGCATAGCGCGAGAACGAGCAAGCCTTTCCTGAAACACAATGCCGCTAAGGGTAAGACCGCCAACAACAACCAAGGGCCTTTATCACTCCACTGATCCAGCAAGAGATTTTCGTTTTTGCCACCTTCTTTTTGTAAGGTTGATGTCAAGTCGGAAAACAGAGCTCTTACATCTGAATCATCTGCTGTTAAGGTTTGGTAAGTGCCACCGCCAGCCTGCGCCAGTTTTTCCAATCCGGCAAAATCCAGTTTTTCGACGATGATCCCACCTTGATCGTCTTTTAAAAATCCGCCCGTTGGCAGGGCAATCGGCGCACCGTCGCCAGTGCCCACACCTAACACCAATAATTGATAAGCACCCAGTGATTTGGCTTGGGCGGTAGCTTCATCAATATTTCCGCCATCAGTAATGAGGAGAATTTGGCCTTTTTGCAAGCCAGCCTGTTTCAGCAGGTCAACGGCTTTGGTCAGGGCTTGCCCGGTATTATTGCCGTCGTTCGGCATAATTTCGGTAGTCAGTGCATTTAACTGGTTGTCTATGGTTTCGGTGTCATTGGTGAGGGGGGTAACGGTGAAGGTATCACCGGCATAGACTAACAAGGCCGTTTGACCGTCTTTGCGCGATTTTAAAATATCGGTGATTTTGTAACGCGCCATCGTCAAGCGGCTGGGCTTGATGTCTCCGGCATCCATTGAATGCGACAAATCCAGTACGATGACTAGCGCAGCATCATTCCTGAATACCGGTGTCGGTATGCGCTCCCAAGTTGGCCCTGCCATGGCGATAATGGCAAGCAGTGCGGCAACCGCGCCCGTTGCCAACGGCCAACGGCTTTGTGCGACCGCTTTATCCTGCAATAAGTAGGGCAGCAACGCTTCATCACATAAGGTTGTCCAATTGCCATGACTCAACTTGCTTTTGATAAACATCACCAGCAAAACAGTATAAGGCAGCAATGCCAGTAGCCAATAAGGTCTGATGAAGTGGAACTCGGTCAGGTTCATGTTCGTTGGGTTTTATAAATGCCGATTACGCCGGATAGCATTAATGCCAGCGCCAAAGGCCAATAAAAAAGATCGCTACGGGGACGGAAAAATTGTTTGTCCTTTTCGACAGGTTCCAGTTGATCCAACAGCATGTAGATGTTGTTCAATTCATCTGCGCTGCGGGCACGGAAATACCGTCCGCCGGTGCTTTCGGCAATTTTTACCAAGGTATCTTCGTCCAAATCTTGCGATGGATTAACCTTGCGGTTACCAAAAAAACTGCGGACTATCATTTCATCTGCGCCCACGCCGATAGTATAGATTTTAAGTTTATTGGCCGCCGCCAGTTCTGCCGCTTTTAACGGCGAGACTTCACCTGCGGTATTCGCGCCGTCGGTCAGTAAAATCAAAACCCGACTGTCGGTCGGTTGGTTAAGCAGCCGCTTAACCGCTAAACCGATGGCATCGCCTATGGCGGTGTTTTCTCCGGCAAGACCTATGGCAGATTCGTTCAACAAGGTCATAACTGTCAGTCGGTCAAAGGTCAGCGGCGTTTGCAGATAAGCCTGGGTACCAAACAGAATCAAGCCAATCCGGTCACCAACACGGCGGTTAATAAAGTCAGTAGCGACCGATTTGATCGCGGTGAGCCGATCCACAGGCCGTTTGTTCAACATAAAATCTTCCACTTCCATACTGCCGGACAAATCCACCGCCAGCATCAAATCACGGCCACTCACGGCTTGTTCGACAGGCTCATCTAGCCACTGTGGGCGGGAACACGCCAGTACCAATAATGCCCAGGCAAGCGCCGCCAACAGTAACGGCCATTGCTGGTTTTGGTTGACTGACTTGGTTTCAGCAGCCGGAAAATCATCCATGAACGGTACTTTTAAAGCCGCTTGTTCAGCAGTCAGTCTGGCGGGTAACAGCCAGCGCACCAAAAACGGTAACGGTAAAATCAGCAGCAGCCAAGGCCATTCAAAGTGAATCATTGTTTACGTTTTTTGCTTTGTGCATTGAGCCAGTCTTCACATAGACGGGTAAGTTCAGATATTTCCAGATCCGTGGGCATGTATTGTTGGTAAGGCCCATTTGCAAGCAATCGACCGACACCTTCGCTAAACGGTGTGCTTTTTAAAGAACGGTCTAGGTAAGCCAGCCACGGATCGCCAGCCAGTCCGGCACATTCGTGTCTGTCTGCGATGCTGATTGCAACACGTCGAATCAGGGCGGACAAATCATTGAGTTTTTTGTTATTCTCAAGCTGCGGGTCTTGTTTAATTTGCAGCAGAATTTTTTTAGCGGCTTTTAGCGCCGTTTGTCGCGTTAATCGCCGGTAACACCAATAACCGAAACCCAGCAACAGTGGAATCAAGATAGCCAATAACCACCAGCCTGGTGCAGGTGGCCACCAGCTAATCGGATCGGGTTCATGAATAGGCCTAAGATCCAATGCCATGTTATTTGGACTCCACGGGCTGTCTTAGCCTAAGTATGGGGTCATCCTGAGTGCTGCACTGGATCAATGCCATGCCTCTTCGTAACGCGATTCGCTTTAGCTTAATCAAGCGTTCATCAAAGCGGAGCCGATAGTTTGTCAGCCGTAGTGTGTCGCTGGTGTCAATAACGACTTCTTTTTGCTCATTGGTAAAGCGGTATCGACCTTCGGCAGGAAAGCCCTTTTCCAGTGGATCATAAACAAGAATCAAAACCACATCGCAGTGTTCCGATAGTTTCAGTAAATAGCTTTCCACTTGATCATCAATGCCGCGAAAATCGCTGATGATATAAACCAAACTGCCCGGTCGAGTATGTTTAGATAGTCTCGCTAGGACTTGCGCGAGCGAGAAATCATTTTTCCCTGAATAGTGGGCAATCATGTCTTCCGCAACACCTTCAACTTCAGCCAGCGCGTTTAAGAAATGTAATACCGAATGTTTACCACTTTGCGGTTTTAGCTCACGACACGAAGCGGATGAATAAATCTGCCCGCCAATCCGGTCGCCCTGTTTGTTGGCAATCCATGCCAGCAATGCGGCCAATTTTTTGGCTTGAACTGATTTGAACACGCCACGGCTAGCAAAGTGCATGGCAGGGCGGTCATCCACGGAAATAAATACGGGCTTTTCCCGTTCTTCCCGGAATAGCTTGGTGTGCGTTTTGCCCGTTCGGGCAGTTACCCGCCAATCAATGCTGCGGATGTCATCGCCATGTTGATAAAGGCGGGTTTCGTCGAATTCCATGCCCCGGCCCTTAAAAGCCGATACATAGCCGCCGCTTTGTTGGGCGCGAATCGACAGGCGGTGCAGACTTAGGCCAACGGCTGGTTTTGCCAGTTCAATCAATGTTTTTAGCGATACAGAAACAAGCCCATTAGCATCAAAACCGCTTTCGGCAGACACACTTTTTTTTGCAAACAGCATCAAGGCACCGCGATTCTGGCAATCAGTTCTTTGATGACATAGTCGGTGGTGATACCTTCCGCTTCGGCTTCATACGACAAAATCAGGCGATGACGCAATACATCAAACGCCAGTTCCTGAATATCCTCAGGGCTGACAAAATCCCGTTGCGATAACCAGGCTTTGGCCTTAGCGCAACGATCCAGACCAATACTGGCGCGAGGACTGGCACCGTATTGCAACCAGCTTGCCAAGTCTTTGCCGTAGACAGAAGGGTTGCGCGTTGCCAGGACGATTTGCAGGAGGTATTCTTCTAAGCCTTCTGCCATATACAAATTAAGGACTTCCTCGCGGGCGGCAAACAACGTACTTTGGTTGATTGCCACGAAGGCTGGTTTGAGTTTTGCCGATTCTGCCCGAGCTTCCGACCGGGCTAAATGCAGGATATTTTTTTCATGTTCCGCTTTGGGATAATCAACTTTAACATGCAACAGAAAGCGGTCGAGTTGGGCTTCGGGTAAGGGATACGTGCCTTCTTGCTCAATCGGGTTCTGGGTTGCCATCACCATAAACAATTGTGGCAATGGGTAGGTTGCCTGCCCTACGGTAATTTGCCGTTCCGCCATGGCTTCCAGCAATGCCGCCTGGACTTTCGCCGGGGAACGGTTGATCTCGTCAGCTAAAATCAAATTATGGAATAGCGGGCCTTTCTGGAATTCAAACGTACCTTGTTGCGGACGGTAGATTTCCGTACCGGTCAAATCGGCAGGTAACAGGTCAGGGGTGAATTGCACCCGGTGAAAATCACCTTGAATGCCTTTGCTAAGTACGTTGATAGCACGGGTTTTGGCGAGCCCTGGTGCGCCTTCCACCAGGATGTGTCCATCAGCCAGTAGGCTAATGAGCATCCTTTCAACTAAAACTTCCTGACCGATAATTTCTTGATTGATATGGTTTTTTAGGCGGATTAAGGCGGCTTGGGTGGGGGTGGTTTGGTGTTGTTCAGACATGGTTTCGATTATTATGTATTAAATCTAAAGTAACGATAGTATGAGCTAAATTGCTTAACGGGTGAATGTTACGCGCTACCCCTGTAAACAATTTATTTTAATATAGGTTCCCTGGCTAATACGAATTTATACACATAATTACAATTATTTTGGGGTTTGCAGGTTTAAATTCATGTCAAAGGCTTTTAAACTGCTGTTTAATCGTATCGACAATACAATTGGCTTCCGCTTCATCCAGCTTCTCGCCGAATTTACAGACATGACTGCCCTCATCGAAGGCGATTGTCAATAAACCCCAATTGGCCGTATTGTAACGCGCTCTTTTGCTCAAGACTGGCGCTAATGTCCGCATATTTTTTATGTCTAACAAGTCATATTGTTTGCTTCGTTCTATACCTAGCACAGATTTAATGTGTTGCAGTTGACTTGGCGTGATAACAACAATGTCTTTTCCTGTTTTTTCCCATAGCCAAGCGTAGATAGAAAATGCTCCACCTAGTGTCCAAAAAGCAAGCCATATGTAGATAAATTTGTGAACAGATTCCTGAGAACCATTTGTTACAGGCGCGGCTAGCAATTCTGGCAGGTAAAATAACATGCCGAATTCGCTACAAGCCCACGCCAATAGCCAACAGAGTAAAAGCCTAATACTAAAGCTACTTTTTTCTGCGGGGATCGTTATCCGTAAACTATCGACAGTTTGCTCAATCATACTTCGGCGAGCGTCCAACGCGATTTTTACCATAATTTAGACCTCCGGTTTATAGGAAACTAAACTGTTGCTTGATCGCGGCAACAATAACGTGGGCTTCGGCTTGCGTTAAATCGCCGCCAAATTTGGGCGAACTATAACCGTAATCGAAAGCAATAGTTGCCAATTCGCAAGGGAACCTTGGATTTGGCATCGTTAACACCCGCAAATTTTTAACCTCCGATAACGCGTATTCCTTGCTGTGCTTTTTAACAATCACAGACTCGATATGCTTTAGTTCATTGGCTGATATAACGATAATCTCTTTGCCTATCAGGCTCCAAAGCCAGCTCTTGGCGACAGACATTCCGGCTATCGCCCAGAAGCCTAGCCATGCAAGCGTAAATATTAAGGCAAGCAAACCCAATAAAGAGGATTTAAGGAAAACAAAGTTTGGGTTGCCCGCCATAACCTCAATTATCCCAAATACCAACATTCCCAATGCCACAAACCCACAGCAAACCCACATTAGCAGCCAAAAGAATAAGAATATGTCTACGATGAAATGGCTTGTCGAGGGGATGGTGATCCGTAAGCCATCAGCGGTTTGTTCAATTTTGTTTTTGTTAGCAAGCCAAGGAATCTTTGCCACGCTATTTACACCTCCAATTTTAAAAAGACGACCGATAGTATTTCCCGTTTCTAATGACAGTCCTGTAGGCATGGCGTAACTTCTCTATTAACGAGGCAATCTAAAAGCCATACGGTGTATTTCCCTATTGATAACATTTTTAAACTTAAGGGGTTAAACAATTTTTTTAGGAAAAAGTTTCTCGCTCCGAAACACACAGGGTTAAGTATTTTTGGTTATTATTTGGAGACTTGGCGTTAATTGATATTGATCATTGCCGTTTCAAACCAAAAAACTTTGCAAAACCGTATCCAAAAAATTCCAGCCTTTTTCTGTGCATCGGTAATGATTGCCCGTCAATTCAATTAGATCTTGATTTAGGCACATCGTTAAACCCGGTTCAAGCGTGCTTGGGTCAAGACCTGTCTTTGCTTGATAGTCGTGAATGGTAAACCCCCGTCTTAGCCTTAGTTGATTCATCAGATATTCCAGAGGCAGTTCTTGAAGGTCAATTTCCTGTTCACCACCGTTTGCAAACGGATTTTGTAGGTAAAGCTCCGGGCTTTTAGTTTTGAAGGGTCGCAAAATGCGATTCGGTACTTCCATGCTGATTTTGCCGTGTGCGCCCGCACCAATGCCCACGTAATCGCCAAATTGCCAGTAGTTAACATTATGTTTACATTCGCGTTTTGGCTGGCTGTAGGCCGAGATTTCATATTGCTGATATCCGGCATTGGCCAGTAATCCCTGACAATTAAGTTGCGTGGTAAAGACCGTTTCATCATCGGGTAATTTCGGTGGGTATTTATGAAATAAGGTATTCGGCTCCAGGGTTAGCTGATAATAAGAGATATGCGTTGGTTTAAGCTGGATGGCGGTTTGGATATCGGTTTCGCTGTCGCCGGACTTTGCGCCGGGCAAGCCGAACATTAAATCTAAATTGAAGTTATCAAATCCGGCTTGATGGGCGATTTCTACGGCCTTAATCGCTTCGCCGCTGTTATGTACACGTCCCAATTTGGTTAACAAGTCGTCGTGAAAACTTTGTATGCCTATTGACAAGCGATTTATGCCAATAGATTTGAACTCTGCAAACTTACTGCTTTCAAACGTGCCAGGGTTGGCTTCGAGAGTGATTTCCAGATCTTTTGCCAGTATTGCACGATGCCGAATGCCTTCGAGCAAACGAACCAAAGATTCAGGCGAAAACAGGCTGGGAGTGCCTCCGCCGATAAAAATGGTTTCTATTCGACGATTGATAGCATAGCGTTCCAGGTCTGCATCCAAATCATTGAGCAACGCATCAATGTAGGCAGTTTCTGGCAACTCTGCTTTTAGCCCATGTGAGTTAAAATCACAATATGGACATTTTTTAATGCACCAGGGTATATGGACGTATAGACTAAGTGGAGGCAAGCGAGTTTTAAGATATGCTATTCATAATAAACCGCAGTTTAGCATTAACATCGTTCATCAGAATAACTAACCCAAAGTTAGAATGATTTTGGACTGTTTTTTCAGGAAATTAACTAAACTTATTGCTGGTTAGCGGTTATTCATAAATATTGACATTTAAATGGAGCCACATGCGACTGTTATTGGTAGAAGATGATGAAATATTAGGCGACGGCCTGGTTGCCGGGTTACAAATGGAAGGTTACGCCGTAGACTGGTTGACCAACGGCAAATTGGCTGATGAAGCCCTTAAAATGAATTGCTACGAACTGGTCGTCCTGGATCTCAATTTGCCTGATATGGACGGCATGTCCATCTTGCGTGAGTTACGGGCGCGTAAGGATGAAACGCCGGTGCTGGTACTCACTGCAAGGGATACCGTTCCTGATCGGGTAGAAGGTTTGGACAGTGGCGCGGATGATTTTGTCATCAAGCCTTTCGAGCTGGATGAGGTGTGCGCGCGGCTGCGGGCACTGGCGCGACGCAACGAAGGCAGAAGTACGCCAACGATTGAGCACAAAGGCATCGTCCTGGATCCGGCTTCGCATCAGGTGACATTCAACGGCGAGAAAGTTGAGTTGTCACAAAAAGAATTCGACATTCTCAGTTTTTTGATGAGCAATCTGGGTCGTGTGGTATCGAGGGCAAGGCTGGAAGAAAGCCTGTATTCATGGAGTTCTGACATTGAAAGCAACACTGTTGAAGTTCATATTCACTATCTGAGGAAAAAACTGGACTCTGCAATTATCCGTACCGTGCGGGGTGTAGGTTACATTATTGATTCAGATACTGAATCAGATGAAGAAGAATGAAGTTTTCCCGGAATTACTCACTGCGCCAACTGTTGTTGGTAACCTTGTTGCCAACATCCATGCTGATTTGGGGTATTACTGCCTACTTCAACTATCGTGCGACCCGGCATCAAGTCAATGAAATTTTTAATGCTGAACTCAAACAATCGGGTGAAGTGCTGGTCGCCTTTTTGGACGGTTTGCCGCCAGATAGCGATTTGGCGGAACGGTTGAGGGTTGTCCAAACCGATCCTACCGGTCAGGGAACTGACAGAAAGATTGCTTTTCAGCTCAAATCTGAAAATGCGGGATTATTATTAAACTCTTCAAAACTCCCCGCTTTAGGTAGCGAAGTTCAGAAGGAAGACCCTTTATGGTCTGAGTTTGAAAACATACTAAAAACCACCACCTGGAATCATAAATACAAAGAAAAAATCGCTTTTCAGGTCTGGTCCAAAGGTAACTTATTGTTACGCTCGGAAAGCGCGCCTAAATTCGCCTTTTCAGTTAAGGAAGGCCAGAATGAAAAAACAATAGATGATCAAAAGTGGCATGTTTTTACTATTTCATCTGGCGATAATGTCATCCATGTCGGCCAAAAAGACGAGATACGTAAAGAGTTGACCGATAAAATATCCAATCAACTGGTTATTCAGTCGGTAGCCGGATTACCATTATTAGGTATTGTTATCTGGTTTATCGTTGGCTATACATTAAGGCCGATTAATAGGCTGGAGCGTGCGCTATCTAAGCGTGAAGCCAGTTTTCTTAAGCCCTTGTCAGCTAAAAAAATGCCTTCTGAAGTTGTGCCTGTTGTTAATGAAATCAATAACTTGTTCGTTCAGCTTGAGCAGGCTTTAGAACATGAGCGCCGCTTTACCGCAGATGCTTCGCATGAGCTGCGTACCCCACTGGCAGGGCTATTAACTCAGGCGCAGGTGGCATTACGGACAACGGATGATGCCGTACGTAAACAGGCATTGTTGCGGATATCCCAAGCTGTTCACAGAATGACTTACATGGTTCAGCAATTATTGACATTTTCCCGAATTGAATCAGGCAAAGAATATCTGGTGAGGGAAGTCACGGTTATGAACCGTGAGGTCATTCAAGTGATTGCCGAACTTGAACCTGCTGCTCACAAAAAAAATATTCAACTGGTGTTTGAAGAAAGCGACGCCGTACCTATTTTAGCAAATACGCAATTGATCACTATTTTGGTCAGAAACGTCATTGATAACGCTATTAAATATACCCCTGCCAACGGCAACGTCATGATTTATCTGGAAGGCAAGGAAAAACAATTGCAATTCAGGGTGGAAGATTCAGGTCCCGGTATCCCAGAAGACCAATACGAAAAATCGCTGAAACGGTTTCATCGCTGCGTAGAAACGGCAAATGTCGCCCAAGGCAGCGGCTTGGGTTTTTCAATTGTCGAAAGAATCGCCTCCATGTATGCCGCTGAATTGACTTTGGGTAAATCACAATTTGGCGGCTTGAAAGTGACAGTCAACTTCCATGCCCCAAAAAATCCGGTGAATACCGCACCGGAAAAGTCACCCGCGCCCAAAAATGCGGTTAATGTGGCTAAAGCATAAAAACCGTTCAATATTTATCGCGGCATTGACCTGTACAGTTATGAAAAGCCCTCAATTTGAATGATTATTTGCATTTATATTCAGACAGGTTCATCAATAACAAAATTGGTTAATTTGCCAATCCCTTCAATTTCCACGCTGACCGTTTGCCCCGGTTTCAAGTAGCCGCGCGGCTCCATCTTCACGCCTACCCCACTGGGTGTGCCAGTGCTGATGACATCGCCCGGCTCTAAAGTCATGGCTTGCGACAGATAAGCGATCATTTCGTAGCAATTGAACAGCATGTGTTTAGTGTTGGAATCTTGCCGCAACTCATCATCCACCCAGGTTTTGAGGTTGAGGTTATGCGGATCGGCGATTTCGTCTTTAGTGACAATCCAGGGACCTAGCGGGCCACAAGTATCGAATGATTTTCCGACAGTGAACGTGGGTGAGCGGAACTGCCAGTCGCGTACTGAAACATCATTGGCAATCGTGTAGCCAGCAATCACCTTATAAGCCTCATCGACTGGTACATGACGGCAGCGTTTGCCGATGACAAACGCCAATTCACCTTCATAATCCAGTTTATCGGATACTTTTGGCAAGTGAATGGCATCGCCGTTACCAATCACACACGTACTTTGTTTGGTAAAAAAGCTGGGGAATTCCGGCCTGTCACGTCCGGTTTCGGCGATATGATCGGCATAGTTAAGGCTGATAGCTAGGTATTTTCCTGGCCTGGGTATTGGGGCTTGTAATTTGACTTCTGCTAAAGGAATCCGGTGGTTTCCGCTAGTAATGCGTTTATACATGGCTTGCAATGCGGGTTCCCCAGCCGAGATAAAATTAATCATTGCCTCTGGAATATTCATTTCGCCAACGCCATCGACAACCTCGTCATCGACCACTGCGCCAAAACGGGAATAATTGTTATGGGTAAAAGAGACCAGCTTCATAAGAATATGCCTTGTGCAATTTTTAGTTCAGCTATTGTATAACGAAGATGAAACGCCAAAAAAAAGATATAATCGCCATATTTAACCTAGAGGATCGAAAAAATGAACGAAAACTGGATTGCACCTTCCATCCTGTCTGCTAACTTTGCCAAATTGGGCGAGGAAGTCGATAACGTATTGGCCGCTGGCGCGGACGTTGTGCATTTTGATGTGATGGACAACCATTTTGTGCCTAACCTGACCATCGGCCCACTGGTTTGCGAAGCCTTGCGTAAACATGGCGTTACCGCGCCTATCGACGTGCATCTGATGGTTGAGCCGGTAGACCGCATAATCCCAGATTTCGCCAAGGCGGGTGCTTCCATCATCACCTTCCATCCAGAAGGTTCTGTGCATATCGACCGCACTTTGCAATTGATTAAAGACAACGGCTGTAAGGCTGGTTTGGTGTTCAACCCTGGCACGCCCTTAAGCCATTTGGATTATGTGATGGATAAGCTGGACATGATTTTGTTGATGTCGGTCAACCCTGGTTTCGGCGGACAATCCTTCCTGCCATCGGCTTTAGGTAAATTGCGCGAAGTCAGAAAACGCATTGATGAGAGCGGTTTTAACATCCGCCTGGAAATCGACGGTGGTGTTAACGGTGCTAATATCGGCGCAATTAAAGCAGCGGGAGCGGATACTTTCGTAGCGGGTTCTGCGATTTTTGGTAAACCAAATTACAAAGCGATTATTGATGAGATGCGGGCTGAGATGGCGAAGGTTGGTTAATGTACAATTAAAGTTATATGGCAATTTATAGTTTCAAAAATAACCAATTTGAAAAAATTGGAACGACAACATTTGGCGGTGAGGGTTTGCTAGAACGACAACATATACAGGCAGCCCTTAAACGTCAAATTGACATTGTTTCTCCCGATTGTCTTGTTATATCTGAAGAGTTTTCCGAATGGTCCGGCTCATTACGTCGGATTGATTTACTTGCTATCGATAAACAAGCAAATCTCGTGGTAATTGAATTAAAACGTAATGAAACTGGAGATTATATGGAATTGCAAGCATTACGTTATGCTGCAATGGTCTCTACGCTAACATTTAGTCGTGCAATTGAAATTTACCAAAAATACTTGGTGTCGATAGAAAATGAGCTAAATGCAAGAAATAGCCTTTTGGATTTTCTAAACTGGGAAGAGCCTCAGGAAGAAAATTTTGCTTTGGATGTCCATATAATCCTTGTCTCATCTAATTTTTCAAAAGAGTTGACTACTTCAGTTATGTGGCTAAATGAAAGAAATGTAAGTATTAGATGTGTTCGTATTATTCCTTACAAATATGAGAACCAAGTATTTATAGATGTTCAACAAATTATTCCATTGCCGGAAGTTGAAAGTTACCAAATTAAAATTAGGCAGCAGTCTGAAGAAAGGCGCGAAGCGCGTGAGTCGCAAAGAGACTTTACCCGTTATATATTTATGGGTACGCAGTATAACAAAAGAAAATTGGTTCTGGCTGTGATACATCAATGGATAAAAGATAATAAACCAAATGCGCTATCTGAACTATCAGCGGCTTTTCCCCAAGGGAATATAACTGTCAAGATATTTACCTCTTTAATTGAGGCAAAAGAAATCTTTCAGCGAACAAATATTCCACGTCATTTTTTAGCAGAAAATGAAATTGTTTCTTTACCTGATGGATCACAACATGCAATATCGAACCAATGGGGTGTGGGAAATATGGAAGAATTCATTAAACAAGCTAGAAGTATTGGACTTGAAGTCACTGAAATAATAAAAGTTAATAATTAGTTTTTTCCCTTTCGCATAAACATTCATGACCCCAGAACAATTCAACACCTATGCCAGGCAGGGTTATAACCGTATCCCCATCTGCCGAGAAGTCCTGGCTGATTTAGATACGCCCCTAAGCGCGTACCTAAAATTGGCCGATGGCTCGTATTCTTATCTGTTTGAATCGGTGCATGGCGGCGAACAATGGGGTAGATATTCGATTATTGGCTTACCTTGTAAGACTTTGGTTAAGGTAAACGGTAATGAAATCCGTCTGGAAAAAGACGGTGAGGTGCTTGAAAGCGTAAGCCACGATAATCCTTTAAACTGGATTGAAGCCTTCAAAGATCGCTATAAAGTGCCGGACATTGAAGAATTGCCGCGCTTTAGTGGTGGTTTGGTCGGTTATTTCGGCTATGAAACCGTTGCTTATATCGAACCGCGTTTACGTGCCGATAAGCCTGATCCTTTAGGTTGCCCCGATATTTTGCTGATGGTGTCGGAAGAAATCCTGGTGTTCGACAACCTGTCCGGCAAAATGCTATTGCTTACCCATGCTAATCCAGAGGATGACAACGCTTACAATCTTGCCGTAACACGCTTGAACAATCTGGCAACAAAGTTGCGTGAGATGAAAGCAGAACCAGCCAAGCACACCAATCCCACATACGTACGGGAATCGGATTTTATGTCCGGTTTTACGGAAGATGGCTATAAAAATGCGGTGCTAAAAGCTAAGGATTACATCACTGATGGCGACATTATGCAGGTGGTGTTATCCCAGCGCATGTCCATCCCTTATAGTGCGCCGCCGCTGGATTTATACCGCGCCTTACGTTGTTTGAATCCCTCGCCGTATATGTTCTATTTAAACCTGGAAGACTTCCATATCGTCGGTTCGTCACCGGAGATACTGGTCAGGTTAGAAGATGATCTCATCACCGTGCGTCCCATCGCAGGCACACGCAAACGTGGGGCTACGCCGGAACACGACCTGGAACTGGAGCGTGAACTGCTGGCTGATCCCAAAGAGCTTGCGGAACATCTTATGCTGATCGACCTGGGGCGTAACGATACCGGACGGGTAGCTGAAATAGGCACGGTGGAGTTGACCGACAAGATGATCGTCGAGCGCTATTCCCACGTTATGCACATCGTGTCCAATGTCACGGGGCAATTGCAATCTGGCAACAATGCCTTTGATGTGTTGGCGGCGACTTTTCCGGCAGGAACTGTCAGCGGCGCACCTAAAATACGCGCGATGGAAATCATCAATGAACTCGAACCCGTCAAGCGTGGAGTCTATTCCGGTGCGGTTGGCTATATTTCATGGTCGGGCAACCTTGATACCGCGATAGCGATCAGGACTGCCGTTATTAAGGACAATATGCTACATATTCAAGCAGGAGCGGGCATCGTGTACGATTCCATCCCCCAAAGTGAATGGGATGAAACCATGAACAAAGGCCGTGCCGTGTTCCGCGCTGTCAGCATGGCGGAAGCCGGGCTTGATAGTGAACAACAAGGAGTCCAAGCATGAGCGCAGTCAACGTAGTAATGATCGACAATTACGATTCATTTACCTACAACCTCGTGCAATATTTTGGCGAGTTAGGCGCAAATGTTTCGGTAGTAAGAAACGATCAAGTAAGTGTTGAAGACATTGCCGCATTAACACCCGATAAAATCGTGATTTCCCCCGGCCCCTGTACACCGAAAGAAGCAGGTATTTCCGTGGCGGCAATCGAAAAATTCGCCGGACACACTCCCATTTTGGGCGTGTGCCTGGGACACCAAAGCATCGGCTATGCCTTCGGCGGCAACATTATCCATGCCAAAAGCATTATGCACGGCAAGACTTCCCAGGTTTACCACCATGACACGGGTGTATTTAAAGGGCTAAGCAACCCGTTCACGGCAACACGTTATCATTCCCTGGTCATCGAACAGGCAACCCTACCCGATTGCCTGGAAATCACCGCCTGGACGCAAGATGAGCAAGGCAATATCGACGAGATCATGGGGGTAAGGCATAAAGCTCTGGATATAGAAGGCGTACAGTTCCACCCCGAATCGATTTTGACTGAGCATGGGCATGATTTGCTTAGGAATTTTTTGGAGCGGTGATGGTTTATTTTTGGCTAACTAGGGTCTGTTGACAATTAAACCAGCCATATAAAGCTGGCGGCCAAGGCGACAAAAGCGGAATAGCGTGAAGCCAGCTTTTCATACCTCGTCGCAATCCGCCGGAACTGTTTGATCCGGCAAAAG
>JABFQX010000062.1 GCA_013141505.1 Methyloglobulus sp. | reverse complement strand
GACGGGGCATGTTGCCCCGTCTGTATGGTTTGATGTTGGTTAAGCGTAGTTGCGATGTTTAAGTTTTGTGGAAACGTTAGGGACGGGGTTACAAACCCCGTCCCGCTTTGGGTTAAATTGCTTGTATGATCAGAAACATTTAGCGGGAGACGGGTATGTTTTAACTCGCATATCCATGACCTATATTCTGAGCCAGACGGGGCATGTTGCCCCGTCTGTATGGTTTGATGTTGGTTGAGCGTAGTTGCGATGTTTAAGTTTTGTGGAAACGTTAGGGACGGGGTTACACAAACCCCGTCCCGCTTTGATTATTACCAATTTTTTGATCGCCACCAATCGCCTTTTCTTAGAGGACGGTTGGGGTCGTAGTAGATATCCGATAATTTGCGCTTAAGTTCGTCAGTAACCAATCGAGCATCTTGCTTGGTTTTAACGACTTTTGGGGTAAGTAAAACCACTAGTTCTTGCTTATCTTCGTCTTTCTGGGTATTACCGAAAAATGCCCCTACATAAGGCAATTCGTGTAAAAAAGGTATTCCGCCCTTAATTAAAGTGTTTTTATTCTGAATTAAGCCACCTAAAGCTAAAGTTTCACCATCTTTTACCGCGATGGTGCTTTCAATCTCTTCCTTGTTGATGGTTGGTGAGCTAGTCACTCCTGTTACTGTTTCTTTTGCGGAACTGACAGTTTGTTTAAGATCGAGTATCACCATGCCATTGGAATTCACTCTAGGCGTTACTTCTAGGATAACCCCAGTGTCCTTGTATTGGATTTGGTTGGCTTGGGCAAAACCGGTATTACCCGCTGTTGTGCCTGATGAAGCGATAGCATTTGATAGGGTGCTTGTTTGAATAGGCACTTGATCGCCGACATTAATTTTTGCTTCCTGATTGTTGAGTACCATAAGGGAAGGGGAAGAAACTATCCTGACATTACCAAGGCCTGCCTGGGCAGTTATTAAACTCTTTAAAACGTCTGATGTATAGATGGCACTGAATCCCCCGGTTGCAGCGGCTAGCGCAGCTTTACCAATAGCACCTCCAGGGTCTGTGATGTTTCCTTTTTCATCTTTGGTTGCTCGGCTTGCTAATGCGCCTGGTGAATTACCGATACCAAACTCACCTCTATCTACGTACCATTGAATTCCATATTTGAGATCGTCTTTTAAATCGACCTGTGCAATCGTTGCTTCAATCAATACCTGCAACGGCATAATATCCAACTGCTTGATGACGGGTAGTATTTTGTTATATTCCTGCGGGGTCGCCATCACGATAAGTGAATTGTTGGCAACGTCGGCGACGATGTTGATGCCATTGTCATTGCCTGAGCCACTGCCGCTACTTTTTCTGTCGGAACCGGATTTGCTTGATTTGCTTTTCTTTTTGCTGGATGAGGATGATCCTGTTGTGCCAGTCGAACCGTCGGCTTGTTGTCCATCGGTGGCTTGCTTGTTGCTGGCTTCTGAGGATTTTCTGCCGGCCGCGACTTTTGCGGATTTATCACGCGAGCCACCACCGCCACCGAAGATATCATTCAAGGTTCCGGCCAATTCTTCTGCATCCATGTGTTGGACACGATAGACATTAACGCCGCCAGCCGCTTCGGTATTGGCACGATCCAAGCGGTAAATCCAGTTCTCAATATCCCTTAAATAACTGGATTGATGGGTGATGGCGAGGACGGCATTCATGCGCTCAATCGGCAGAAAGCGGAAGAATTCGCTGTCATCTTTGCCGGTCGAGGTGTTAAAAACCGTTTCCAGTTCATCTATGATTTTGTCGGGTTCGACATGGTTTAAGGGGAACAGGGCGAAGGAGCGCCCCCTTAATACGTCAATGTCAAAGGTACTGACCATATCCATGACCCGCGCCAGTTCATCGGCAGTGCCTTGCACCACGATGGTGTTGCGGTTGCTGTCAACATTCAGGACGGTCTTGTCATGTACTAGCGGTTTGAGGATGTCGGCAATTTCTTGGGCGGCAACATTGCGGATGGCAATGACTCGGCTTTGGTAACCTGTACTTTCGCCGCCAGCAACTGTGGAGCTGTATAAGGCTTCTGTTTTGGGTTCAATGTGGTAAATCTTGCCGTCTTTTACCAGCGCGGCGTTGTTCATGCCCAGCACCATTTCCAATGTGGGCAACAGTTCGGCTTTAGTGAGTGGTTCTGTGGTATTGAGGGTGACTTTGCCAGCTACTTTTGGGCTTAAAACATAGTTTTGCCCGAGTATGTCGCTCAAAATCACTTTTGCCACTTCGCCTAGGTCGGCATCGTCGAAATTCAGGCTGTAGGTGCCGGGGCCACCGGTTTTGGTGCTACGCCTGTGGGTTTCCGTTTGCGGGGCAAAGCGATTTCGCGCCGGATACATTTCAATTTTCGATTGCAGGGCATCGTTGAGCGGTGTTTTGTTCTGGAGATCCTGAAAGACCACACCGTCTTCACCCAGCTTACCTGTGCGATCCTTGAGAACCGGAGTCAGGGGAATCTTGGCTGCCCGTTTGGGGCCAAGCAACTCACAGCTTGACAGCGTTAAGCCCAAGCCGACTAGGGCGATAGCCTTGGAAAGGTTACTGAAATTGTTCATTCTCACTATTCTCGAAGTAGGGTTCACTGGATTGATCGGGTATAAGTAGTTCAGGCTCGATCATAGGATCAGGCTCTGGCATTGGTTCAGGTATTGGTTCTGGCATTTGACCTGGAATCTGCCCCGGTATTTGTCCGGGCATCATTCCTGGCATTTGCCCAGGCATGGGCATGGGCGGTTGACCAGGAATGAATTGTTGTCCTGGATCGGGCATCGGAGGTGCTATGGGTGGTTGTCCCATGCCGCTCATGGGCGTTTTGGGTTTGGCTTTTCGTAATGGTAATTCTTTTTGGCTGTCACCTTGGCTGACGACGACCTTATCTTTATGGATTTCGGTCAATTTCCAACCGTCAATTTCGCTATTTTGCGTGACTTTACGGAAATTATCTTTGGCAACTTTGGTGTTTGTCCGGCTAAATAAGGCGTACAAGCTGTTTTTGTGGGTGTAAACGCCATTAAGCGCCCAATTGAATACGCCTGTGGCAACATTGGCAGGGGTTTTTGTGGTGGCGGTTTCCGGAACCGGCTTTCTGCCTTGAATGAATAAAGGCCGATTCACTAACTCAACATAGCTGGCTTCAGGCTGTTTTGCCAGTTCCAGTGCCGGCAATTTGGCAATCGACTTCTTTTTGCCGTCAACGGCCTGAATCGACTCGAGCAGCTTTTTCTGTGCGTAGACCGAATACAGCCACTCACAGGCAATCAGAAAACACAAACCGGCGCAGAGTGCGGCGAGGAATTTGATGAGCTTTATATTCATTGTGGCTGCGCTCTCATGAAACCTATCGCCTGAAAATTGACGTTCAGATCATTGCTCGGTTGAATTTGCCGGGTTTGCGGATTCCTGATGCTACGCATAGGCCTGATGTCCATTTGGTCAATAACCATCAGCGGAGTTGAGGTTTCAAGTTTATACAATACCGCCCGTAGCACTTCAATGTTGCCGGTCATCCTGACACTGACGGTAATGCGGTTGAACTTATCTTTTTCATTGTTGGGTGGAAGTACCTGCGTGCTGCTTAATTGCCCCCCTGCCTGCACGATGGTTTGCTTGATGAATTCCTGCATTTGTGCGGAGGCAAGGGCACTGGTGCTTTGGTTGTTAAAATAATTCTGGTCTTGATGTTGTTGCTTAATGGCTTCAATATTGCTGACGATGGCCCCTTTGCCAGCCAGAATGTTTTCGTATTTTTTTAAGGTAAATGCCAGGTTTTCCTTGGTTTCATTCAGTTCCAGGCCTTTGCTGATAATAGGTACAACCAGCGCCAGAACGACAAGCAATACGACAAGGCCGAGTAAGCCAACGGCAAGCCAGCGCTGGGTGTCCTTATTGTTGGCTAGTTCCATTTTTGTCTCCTGCCTTGGTTATGTCTACAGTAATCTGAAATCGTTCCAACTTGGTCACGTTATCCCGTGTTACCGGGGAAACAAATTTTGCGTTGGCGAAATAATCGGAATCTTCCAGCACTGAAATCAGGGAGGAAGCCGCTGGTGATTCGCCTTGGATTTGCAATTGCCCACTGGCGTATTGGGCGTAGGCTAACCAAGTATCGTCTTTAATGAGCTTGCTTAAGGTGTCCAGCACGATAACAAGGTCGGGCTTTTCGGTTTTTTTGTTAATCAATTGCTGAGTTTCATCAACTAAAGCATCAACCTCGGCTTGTAATGCCTTAATATTTTTGGCTTCTTTTTCGATAGAACTGATTTTTTCCTGCAACGCATTGACCGAACGGGATTCAAACCATACCGGTAAAGCCAGCGCGCCGATTAATAAGGTAAACAGCCCACCTAGTAAAGACGCATGGATGATTTGTGCGGTTTTGTCGGTTTTTACCTGCAACCATTCTGGCAACAAGTTGTAATCGCCGTGGTTTTGATCGAGATCGGTGGGAACTCCCTCATAATCGACGAGTTTTGGTGTCATATCGAAGGCTTTGAGATCTGTGTAAAAGGCATCCAGCACGTCTCTAGCGGTGATGATTAAAATAACCCTGATTTGCCCAGGTTCATTGACCGTATCCAACACCTTTACGGCATAGTAAGCCTGCTCGGCACTAAAGGGTGAATAACGCGATAATTCGTAAGTGATTACCTGATAAAGGTTTTCTTTGGCAGCAGCAGGCAAGGAGAGTTCTTTCTGGAGCGCATTTTTTCCAGTCAACCGAAAGATCAAGTCAGCTTTTTCTAGGCGAGGATCGCTGACTAACAGCTCCCTGTATTTGGCAATTCCGGATTCGTCCCGATCAAATTTGGCAAGCGGCTCTTCCCGGCCATCAAACCAATAGCTCAAAGAAAACTGCTGACCTTCTGGGCGCACAATGATTGTGCCGTGTTGGTCGCTGATAAGTTGTTTGATTCGGTCTGGGATCAGGAAACTGAGTTCATGTTTCCACCAGCGAAAAAACTTCTTAAAATCCAGGTCAATCGCTGAGTTGAGGTTCGACATATTGTTTGGCTACTAATTCGCTCATTGAGTCGGTGAATAATGATTCTTGGTTGGCAGGATTACGTTGATATTTCAGGATTTTAAAGGGTTCCGATTGAGCCGTTGCGGTATCTGATTTAACCACAGTGGCAATCACTAAAGCGGTGGTTTCATCGGTCGCCTGGACTTCGGACACAATAGTCACTGTTTCATTGGGACTTGCTGTCGCGCCACCCAGCACACTGCCAGGAAATTCGGGGATGGGCAGGTCATTCTTGTCGCTTTCCAGCCGGTTGACGATAAACGTGTTTATCATGTCAGCATCAAGGCCAGGCAATTTATTGAGGACATTGGCGGTCGCTAATTTAAGATTGACCTGTGGCTGTCCTGAATAAACTGTGATGATGGGTTCAAGCCAATTGAAGACTTTCTCATCCATTCCTAAAACCATCTGTAATTCGTCCACTGTTTGAAAAGGTTTGTTGCGGGGCTGGTATTTTAAGCCCGCATCTTTATATTCTTTTTTTTCGGCACCTTCTATATTGAGCAAGTCGTCCTGATCGCGCCAGTCCATGATGGCACCGATCAGTTTGGCTTGCTGCTTTTCGTCTACTTGTGCTTGTGCCATCATCGCCTGTAACAAAGGTTGTCCGGCTTTATTAATATCTATTTTTCCAGTTTCTGACAACAACCGTATCCGTGCTTTGGTGTCACCAAAAGCAACTTCGTAAATATTGCCGTCGGTGCGCCAGCGTTTATTCTGGTCGGGATGCATTAACATCATCTCAGCCATAGCAATACCGGCTTCGGCAACAGCAATAATACCGGCATTATCTTTGATTCCGCTTACTATGGCTGATTCCCGGCGCATGGTCAGGGCAAAACTGCCCGCCATGATGGTTAGCAGGCTCATGACCCATAAAACCAGCACCAAAGCGAAGCCATTATAGCCGGAAACGCTGGATTTTACTTCACCACGGCGGATTTTGCTACCTGCGGCGTAATGGTGGCTGGGCTTGCTCACTGCTGCTCCTCCATTAGCGGAGCGTCTTCAGTTATTTGCCCATCTCCGTTGAGTAATTGCGAGGCGATATCGGTGGACGGCTCTACTGTCTTGAGTGCCACAATCATTTCCGGCCAGAAGCTACCGCTATCTTGTTCAATTTCAATTTTGACTAATCGGGGCTGAAACTCCCGGTTAAGCCAATCGTTTTGCCACAGCCCTTCGATGTCAGGGGTATCGGAACCAAAATAACTGAGCGTGAGTTTACTGACATGACGTAATAAAGTCACTTCTTCCAAACGCCATTCTTCGCCATCGGCTACCGGATAAAACGGTTTTATGGAGACTTGAATAAACTGTTCATCACCGTCCTTTAATAGTTTTAACGAAAATAGCTGCAATCCGGCTTTTTTGGCACTGGCAGGAAATGATGACACAAACTGCAATGACTGGCTTTCGCCCTGAAAAGCGAAGGCCCTATTATCTTTATCGGAAAAGTCATCCCACAAAGGCTTTGCAACGCTCAGGTGGTGTTGAAAAAACTGGTAGACCACGGCAACATCGTTGACTTCAGTAATCTTGTCTTCGCCTTTTTGCCAGGTATCCGCACATATTTTCATGCTGCTAAACAATAGTACGACCATGAGGCCAAGCAGCGTCATGGCGATCAGGACTTCGATAAGGGTAAACCCAGCGTTGATTTTACGGGGCAGGATCATTGGCAAAATTGTTTTTTGCAGCCAGTTTTAAGGTCGTAAGCTGAACTTGACGATCATCACCTTCATTCTTGCCGTCGTCGCCCCAAACAACCTTGGCATTTACCCTATAAAGATCCACAGTTGCATTTTTAGGGTCTATGGTGTCGGCACTCAGAAAAAATGGGTCGATAGTCAATGACCAATAGTATTTTTCATCGGCTACCCCTGAACTGTGGTGATCTTTTAATGCTATCTCCGCACCCGTTTTAGCCAAGAGTGATTCTGCGATTTGTACGGCAACGGTATAGTCCTCAGCAACAATGGCTGTTTTGACACCGCCGGAAAATATATTCAGCAGGATGCCTAATGACAATGCCAGGATTGAAAAAGCAATAAGGATTTCCAATAGTGAAAACCCCTGTTGAGTCCTGTTACTTGCTTTCAAGATCAATTTGTCCTGTCAGCCAGTTGATGTCAATTTGCCAAAGAGCGGAATTCCTTTCCAACTTGACGCGCCCACCGGTTGATGAGCCATCCGGAAAAAACCGGATGCTCGCCAAACCTTCGCCGGTCATTTCCTCTTGTGCCGTGACCACAGTGACGGCAACCTTATCGGGAATGGTGAACACTTTATCCCGGTCACTGACGGTGTAGGTGTTTTCATTGAGGTCTATGTCAACGGTCATTTCCTTGTGGGCAATTAACGCCTCCCCTTTGGCATAACGCAGGGCAGATACCATGTCCCGAGCGGCGGATTGCAGCGCGGTTGCATCGTTTCCAGATGAAATGTTCAATCCGATCACCGCAAACCCCAGCACGACAATAAAAAGTACCAGGGTCAACTCCAGCAAAGTAAAACCTTGGCTGGATGTTGATATTTCCGGGCGAGGATACTGATTTTTTATTATGTTGTGCTTAATAACGGTCTCGGGATTTAGCGATTGTTAGAAAGGGATTATTGTTTTAATTGAATCCGAAACTAACGGTCATCAAAAAATAATACGTTTTAGCTTTTGGCTATTATTATCAAGTGACAGCCCGTTATTCCCAGCTGGCAAGGTCTTTGTCTTCACCTTCGCCGCCTTCTTTGCCGTCTGCGCCCATGGACATAACGTCAAATTTGCCATGTTCGCCAGGCGATGTGTATTTGTATTCGTTATTCCAGGGATCAAGCGGCACTTTGGCTTTACGCAAATAAGGGCCATTCCAGCGTTGTGCGCCGTCGGGTGATTCGATCAGTGCATTCAAGCCTTGTTCAGACGTGGGATAACTGCCGACATCAAGTTTATACATATCCAAGGTTTGGGCGAGATCTTCAATTTGCACTTTAGCGGCTTTGACTTTGGATTCGCCCATGTGTTTCATGACTTGTGGGCCGACCAATCCGGCCAGCATGGCGATAATGCCCAATACGACCAATAATTCCAGTAAGGTGAAGCCTGTTTGTTTATGTTTGTAGTTGTTTAGTCGTTTCATAGTCATTTCCGTTAAAAAGCCAAATCGTTAACGCTCAATATCGCCAGCAATATCGACACAATAATGCCAGCAATCATTAACCCTAAAGTGATGATCAAAGCAGGTTCGAGCAGGGCCAGCATCCGGGCAATCGATACCCGTAATTGTTTGTCATAAATGGTCGCAACACGCAGCAGCATTTCTTCAAGCCGCCCCGTTTCTTCGCCCATTTTAATCATTTGCATTGCCATCTTGGGGAAGATGCCTTTATCGTGCAAGGCATCGGACATGTGTTTACCCTGTTTCAACTGCTCTTCGGTATCCTGTATGGCTTCCGCTAATACTAGGTTATCAACTGTCTCCCGCACGATGACCATTGCGGAGATTATTGAAACCCCATTACCCAATAAAGTTCCCAATGTCCTGCTAATATTTGCGGTTTCTTTGTGAAGAATGATGGTGCCAACCAAAGGTAACTTTAAAAATCGGCCATCCCATATTTTTTTTCGGACGGGGTCGGCCATTTGGTAACGCATGTAACTGGTTATAAGCAGCACGGCAAGGATTAATGCCCACCAGTAACTTTGCAGCCATTCTGCCAGCCCGACGACTATTTGCGTGGAAACTGGCAACGCTTTGCCCGCGCTTTCAAACATTTCCGTGAATTGTGGCACCACAAAGGTCAGCATCACCAACAATGACGCGACCGACATCACCAATAAAATAGCCGGATAAATCAACGCCGTGCTGACGGTTTCCCTTAATTCACGAGTGCGTTCAAGGTATTCGGACAAGCGGGTCAATACTTCGCCCAGATTGCCGCCGGCTTCGCCAGCACGGAGCATATTCAAGTAAAAGCGCGAGAAAATGCCGGTTTGTTTCTCCAGGGCATCAGCCAATGACGAGCCGCCCTTGACGCGTTCCAGTACTTTGCCGATCAATTTGCTTAAATCCGCCCTGTCGTCAGTTAAGTCAATTAAAACTGTTAATGATTTATCCAGCGGTAAGCCAGAATCGAGCAGTGTCGCCAGTTCATCGGTGAAAAAACCAATGTCCTTTTGAGATAATTTGTTTTGTTTCCCGCCCAGGCTCAAGCCTAAAAACGACTTGGCGGTCGCCGGGGTCACGCTTATCGGTATGTAACCCTCTACTTGTAAGGCAGTAATCAGGCTTTGTTGATCGGCGGCATCCCGTATGGCTTCTTCGGTTTCGCCGGAACTGTTGATAACTTTGTATTTGAACAGGGCCATCTTAGCTTTCCGAGGTGACTCGCATCACTTCTTCAATAGTAGTTACGCCCTGTACTGCTTTAGTCAGGCCATTCTCGAACATCGTTGACATGCCTTCTTCAACAGCGAGTTTCTGGATAGCGCCGGCTTCTTCATGCGCCATGATTAGTTTGCGGAGCGGATCGGTCATTTGCAAGAATTCGATAATCGCCATTCGACCACGGTAGCCCATGCCCCCGCACGATGAGCAACCGACGGGTTTATATAAAGTAATGTCGCCGTCAGGGACAAAGCGGCGCAAACGCAATTCCTTAATGACTTCAGGAGATGCAGGGTGCGGCTTTTTGCAATCTGGACATAGCTTACGTACCAGACGTTGCGCCAATATGCCGTTCACGGTGGATGTCAGCAAGTATTCTTCCAGCCCCATGTCCAATAAGCGGGTGACACCACCTGCCGCATCATTAGTATGTAGGGTCGATAGCACCAAGTGACCTGTAAGGGCGGATTGCACCGCGATACGCGCGGTTTCCAGGTCACGCATTTCACCGATCATGATGACATCGGGATCTTGCCGGACGATGGAACGCAAGGCTGAAGCAAAGGTCAGGCCAATCTGTGGTTTGGCCTGAATCTGGTTAACGCCTTCCATTTGATATTCCACCGGATCTTCGACGGTGATGATTTTCCGTTCGGAAGTGTTCAGTTGTTTTAAAGCCGCATACATGGTGGTTGATTTACCGCTACCGGTCGGGCCGGTAATCAGGATAATGCCATGCGGCTGCGACAATACTTCAATAAACTGCTGCAAATGCCTGCCCTGAAAACCCAGGGCGGCGAAATCAAATACGGTATTTTCTTTGTCGAGCAGACGGATAACCACGCTTTCGCCGTACATGGTCGGTATTGTTGACACCCGCAAATCCAGTTCTTTGCCTAACATTTGCACTTTAATACGGCCATCTTGCGGTAGCCGTCGTTCGGCAATGTTCAGTTTAGCCATGATCTTGATACGAGAAATTACGGCAGCCGTGGATTTAACCGACGGCGCATCAATTTCTTTCAATACACCATCCACACGTAACCTGACTTTTAAGGATTGTTCAAACGGTTCGATGTGGATATCTGATGCCCGGGTTTCTATCGCCCGTTGCATAATCAGGTTGACCATTTTGATAACCGGGGCTTCACTCGCCAAGTCTTTCAAATGTTCAAGATCTTCTTCGCCAATGTCATCGACATTAAGATCGTCGATGGTTTTTTCCATTGCCGAGCGACCTTCGCCGTATTGGACTTCGATTGCCGCATCAATCTCGGAAAGCAATCCCACTTTAGGGATTATATCTTTCCCTGTGACTAGCATTAACGAATCAATGATGAATTGGTCTTCAGGATCCATCATGGCGACGGTGATTGATTTTTCATCGTGGCTTAAACCGATCACATGGTATTGCTTGAGAAAACGCAAAGACACGTTTTCAGGAAACTGCATTTCCAGCGGGTATTGTTCCGGTTTTACCTTTTCATATTGGCCTGATTCAACGAAGGCATCGGCAACATCAAGTTCTGAGCATAAGCCTAGTTTAACGAGCAATTGCGGCAGGCTCTCTGCTACGGAGGTTTTTTTCACCCGCTCGACTTTTTTCAACTCCGAAGCGGATACTTTATCCCGTTGCTTGAGAAGCCCGAGTAAAGCCTGATAAGGTTCAGTTTGTTGTATCATGTGAGGTGAGTGCCAGAGTATTTAGTGGTTAGGTAACAAAAGTTTTGCCTGGGCGATAATTGTACATTCGTCAATGTCCCTAATCGAGTAATCTTCTTTGTTGAGTTTGTATGGATTTACCACCGATTGGGATTTGACTACTTTGTTTATAGGGGTTTGATACACTCTGCTGACCGGGGTAGGGCCAAAAATGGTAATTGACGGCCTATTTAAAGCCCACGCCATGTGCGTAGGGCCAGTATCGTTACCAA
Source organism: Methyloglobulus sp. (assembly GCA_013141505.1). Classification (GTDB taxonomy): domain Bacteria; phylum Pseudomonadota; class Gammaproteobacteria; order Methylococcales; family Methylomonadaceae; genus Methyloglobulus. Next base: position 22,607 of record JABFQX010000062.1, on the reverse strand, counting down.
TCAGCAAATCCGCCTTTGCGATGGCCGCTTTCAAGTCATTTAAATCAAGTTTAGGCATGACTTTAATATTATCACATTGCTTGGACATCCATTCGGCTTTGATTTTTTCTTGCTCACTACCCCACAAAGCCAGACAGTTTACTTGTAAGGCTTGGGCTATTTTCACAAATTTCTCAGTAGGATAGTTACGGCTTTCCCATGTTGAGCCAATCACGAACAGTATCGTACTACGATTTTTTGGAAAAAAGGCATCAAGATTTTGGCTGTTTTTACTGTATAAAAAGGCTTTTTTAGCCAAAATTTGTGCGCTGGAGATATTGAAACCTAATGGTGTTGATAATACACGCACATTTCTGTCTATGGTATTTTCATCATAAGCGCACTTGACTTTGATTTTATAAAACCAAGCTGCTGCTTTTTCCCTGATGGAGTTGGTATCGAATCCGGTCACCGGGCTGCCTAGCAATCGTGCAGTAATGGCCGATTTAATGAGACCTTGGGCATCAATAACCAAGTCATAGTTAGCTTTTGCAAACTGGCTGATTTTTTTTATTTCTCGAAAAATCGCCATTTTATCGGTTTTTAAAGCCTTGATATTGACTGTGATGACCTGTGAAATATCCGGGTTGTCGTATAAAACGCCGGCAAATCGCTCTTCTACAATCCAGTCAATTTCAATGTCAGGCAGATGCTGCTTAATAAATTGCAGCGCAACCATGGCATGGACAATATCGCCTAAGGCAGAAAGTTTAACAATAGCTACGCGCATGGATAGATTAGCTGTTGGCTAAGTGGGTTTGTATGTCGCTATCGTTCACTCAGATCGACCCAACAATTAAAATTATCATTGGGTTGTTGTCCATGAGCAATTATTTTACGTAAGTCAGCCAATCAGCATGGTCAGATTTACGCCCATGTACATAATCAAAATACAAGGCCTGCAATTTTTCCGTGATAGGGCCGCGACCGCCATTGCCTATCTTCCGATTGTCATACTCCCTAATCGGCGTAACTTCAGCCGCAGAACCCGTGAAGAATGCTTCATCAGCAACATACACCTCATCGCGGGTGATGCGTTTTACGATAACTTCTAACCCTTGGTCAGCAGCAATCGTCATTAGGGTTTCGCGGGTAATGCCTTCTAATGCAGAGGTAGTTTCCGGTGTGTACAGCTTGCCGTTACGGACGATAAACAAATTCTCACCACTACCTTCCGCGCAGAAACCTTCATGATCCAGCAACAAGGCTTCGTCATAGCCAGTCGATAACGCTTCTTGCAAAGCCAGGATTGAATTGATGTAATTGCCGTTAGCCTTGGCTTTGCACATCGTGCTGTTGACGTGGTTGCGGGTATAGGAAGACGTACGGATGCGGATGCCTTTTTCCATATTTTCAGCACCTAGATAAGCACCCCATGTCCACGCAGCGACCATAACATGGACTTTCAGGTTATCCGCCCTAAGCCCCATGCCTTCCGAGCCGTAAAAGCACATGGTACGGATGTAAGCGCTATCCAGATTATTTTTGGAAATAGCTTCGCGTTGCGCTTGGTTGATTTCATCCTTGCTGAACGGCATTGGCATATTCATGATATGCGCCGAACGGAACAAGCGGTCAGTATGTTCCTGCATTTTAAAAATCGCGGTGCCTTTTTCAGCATGATAGGCGCGTAAGCCTTCAAACACGCCGCAGCCGTAATGCAGGGTGTGCGTCAACACATGGACTTTGGCATCCCGCCAGTCAACCCATTGTCCATCAAACCATATTAGGCCGTCTCTATCGTCCATCGTATTCATTACTTTACCAACCCTTTTAATTTCACAATTAATTCAATTAAGTGCCAAGGCTAAAGTTTTCAGGTATTTTAAAAATCAAACAGGAATGCAAACCTAGGTTTGTACTCCATTACCATCTGAAAACTTACGCTTAAGTTCTTATTACAATTCGATCACTTTATGCCAAATGCCTTCGACCTGTTTTCTCAACCCGTCCACCTCGATTTCATCAATGACAGCCTTATCACCTTGCAATACTTGCTTATGTCCAACATCACGATAAGTGCAATACGCCGTTCTCAGGTTTTCCGCATCAATCGGGGAGATGAAGCCATGTTCAGCCAAGCCTTCAAGCAGTCTGACATTATCGGTATAAGTCGTTAACGTGGCATGTTTTGCGGCATTAGCCAGGACTCCGAATTGTACTATAAACTCAATGTCAGCAATACCGCCTTTGCTTTGTTTTAAATCAAATTTGTTGGCTTCCTTGGTATCCAAAGCAGCACGCATTTTTTCCCGCATCTCGCTCACTTCGGTTTTCAGTTGGGTTTCATCCCTAGTTAAACTCAGGATTCTATGGCGAATACCTTCATATGAGGCTTTTAGCCGCAGATCGCCAGCAATAAATCGACCACGTACCAAAGCCTGATGTTCCCACGTCCAGGCTTGATTTTTTAAGTAGTCTTCATAAACGCCGATATGGGTAACCAATAATCCAGAGTCCCCGCTGGGGCGAAGGCGCATATCCACTTCGTAAAGCACGCCTGACAGCATCTTGGTGTCGAGTATATGGCGGATTTTTAGGCCCAATCGACCATAGAATTGCGAGCAGGACAACGGTTTTTCTCCCGAAGTCATGGCATTGCCATCAGGACAATCGTACAAAAACACAAGGTCAAGATCTGAGCCATAGCCTAATTCGATGCCGCCCAGCTTACCGAAGCCGATGACGGCAAAGTTGATGTTATCGTTGCTTGTGCCGGGCGGAAAACCGTGTTTTTCCGTCAACATCAGCCAAGTGCGTTCGATGACATAAGCAACAATGCTTTCGGCGATATAAGTCAAATAATCGCTGACGACCATAATGGGAATAACATCCATAATATCTGCCGCAGCTACCCTAAGCACATTGAGGTGCTTGAATTGCCGGAGGGCTATCATCAACGATTCCAAATCTTGGCTGTCGATGGCAGCGAGCAACGCTTTAAGTTGTTGATTAAGATCGTCCCGTTTCAACGGCTCATACAAAGTGCGGGTGTCCAGCAATTCATCGAATAGCACCGGATATAATGCCAAATAGTCGCAAATCCAAGCACTGGCAGAAGCAAGGCGGATTAACTGGTTGAGGGCATCGGGGTTTTCCGATAACAAGGCCAGATAAACATTCCTGCCCGCGACGGCTTCAAACAGCTTGACCAGTCGCACTAAGGTTTCATCAGGATTATCGACCAGTTTCGCGGACTCAATCAGTTGCGGCAGCAAGCGGTCAACGATGCCAGCGCCTTTCGTTGTCATACGCCTCAGCGCGGTAGAGTTTTTGAAATCCTTGATCGCTTTCAAGGTTTCTTCGGTGTGCTGAAAACCGTAGCTTTCCAACAAATCCTGCAATTCCTCATCATCGGCAACACAAGACCAGATTTTCTGGCTCAACTTGTCTTTATTTTGTTGCTTTGATACGGCGAAAACTTGGTCAAAAACCGCATGAACCGCAGTTCTGACACGATCCAACTCGCTTTTAAAACTGCGCCAATCTTGAAAATCTAAGGAATAGGCAAGTATCAGTTTAGCTTGTTCCGTAGTCGGCAAATCGTGGGTTTGCTTGTCTTGATATTGTTGGATGTGGTTTTCCACGCGGCGCAGAAATCGGTAAGACTGGCTGAGTTGATCCACATCCGTTTGCGGGAGCAGTTTCACTTGCCCCAAAATGCTTAGGACATCCAGAATACCGCGTGTTTGCAAGGATTTTTCATGGCCACCGCGTATGAGCTGAAAAGCCTGCCCGATGAATTCAATTTCGCGGATGCCGCCCAGCCCCAGCTTGATATTTTCCATGCGGTCTTTGCGTTTGAGTTCCTGGGTGATTTGCAGTTTTAAGCCTCGTAACTCTTCAAATGCGCCGTAATCGAGATAACGCCGATAGACAAAGGGTTTCAGCATGGCCATCAATTGTGCGCCCATCCTGAAATCGCCCGCAACTTGCCGCGCCTTAATCATGGCATAGCGTTCCCACTCCCTGGCCTGGGTCAGGTAATAATTTTCCATGCCATCGAAGGTCATTATTACCGCGCCACTGTCACCAAAAGGGCGTAGGCGAATATCGGTGCGGAACACGAAACCGTCTACAGTAATATCATTCAGCACCTTGACCAGTTTTTGGCACAGGCGAGTAAAAAACTCGCCATAGCTGGTGGACTTACGATCAGGTAATTCGCCATCCTCAGGATAAGCAAAAATCAGGTCGATGTCGGACGAATAATTCAATTCGTAAGCACCGAGCTTACCCATGCCCAGCACCATGATTTGCTGCGGACTGCCATCGGCAAGTAGCGGCGTGCCGCGTAGCTCACAGGCTTGCTGGTAGAGAAAAGCCAGCGCAGCCTGAATACAGGCATCAGCAAGCTGAGACAAATCCAGCAATGTTTCACTAAGTTCGGCCCAGTCAGCCAAATCCCGCCAAGCAATTCGGACCATTTCACGGCGACGGAAGTGGCGCAGTTGGGTCATTAACTCAGCTTCATCTGACACAATGAGATTTGCCAGCTTGGTTTGATAAGCCTGTTCAGAATAAACACTATCCAAGTCGCCGGAATTAACCAAATCAACCAACAGCTCAGGCTTGCGTGTACAACTTTCGGCGATGAATTCGCTGCAACACCAGGCTTTGGCTATCGACTGAATAATCCTTTCATGTGGATTGAAAGGCAGGTTGTTGTCGTTGGCTTGTTTTAGCCATTGGTCCAAGCTGGTGCTGACAGATAGTTGCAATTCTGTTGGCAAGCACCCAATGCTTTTTTTTAAATCAGCGAAAGTAAACATTTTGATCTGCATTTAATTTGGTCAAGTTCAGATGATACCTACCACCAAGCCTGTATGGTAGGCTGTCGGATAAAGCGATAAGAATTATAAATCATACAGAAATCTAATATTTGGTGTGTTTTTAGCCTGTTTAAAACCATTTCATTTATTTCTAACAGGCCTTTTCAAGGCTGCGACTTATGAGGCTACGAAAGGAGCATAATAGTCCGCAGGAATGTTCAATTATAATTGAAGCAGATTAAATGCTCGGTGAGTTGGTAGTGGGTTAAATCTGTGTTTTTTTGATCAACTTGTCAACTTCATCTTCATAACGGTGATCTTTATGTATTTTGGAGTGACAAACCTAGGTTTGTCACTCCTCCTTAATCAAGTCACAGATTTAACCCACTGCCGGTGAGTTTATATAAGGTTTTTTGCTAACCAGACTAGACAAATAAGAGTGTAAAATAGTCGTAGTGGCATCATTTTGCGCCCCAAAAATTGCTTGAATATAACCGCCGGAGTATGTGACTAGAGTATCGGCTTTATTTGCAGTGTGTAAAGCCAAGCGAATCGCTAAATTTTAATTAAGGATACCGTTATGGTTTTTTATGTTTCGTATTAAGCCCGTTTTTTGTGTCCGTTTAACCGATCAATTGATAGTGTTTGGGCTTATAGCACTCAAAATATGCCTGGAAAAACGTTAAACGCGATAGCTATATAAACCCTTATGAATGCACAATTGCTCGAAAAAAAAAGCAACACCACTAAAAAACTGGCTTTGGGCTTGGTTGCTGTTTCAATAATTTTGGTGTCAGGTTTTATTTTTTTACTGAAAAACAATCCTAGATTCGTCGATCTCGTATTTATAATCCTCGACAAGATAAGCGTAATTCTGCTGACAAAACATAGCGAATTTCTCTTTTTTATTGGCGCGTTCATAATCTCCCTTGTACAACTGTCGGAAAAGAAATGGTTTTTGGCAAAGATCAGTTTTGCTATGGGTTGTTTGTGGGTTGTTTTTCATGACTCCCTGACCACATGGCTTTATTCGTTAGGGGTCGATTCATTCGCGGAAGCACAAAACTTTGATTGGGATGAAGCGCTGTTCTACTTTGACACCATGCGAAATATCCTCAAGCCCACGCTGAGTTTTAAAGAATTTGTCCTTTTTGCTGCTTATGTTGTGATCGGCTTGATTGTTTTTGGTTTGTTGCGCTTCATTAGGGGGCGCTATGGCTTTTCCAGAAAGAAGTTTTCATACGTCAAGTTTCTCGTCGGTTGCTTGTTTATTACGGCCGCACTGCACCAGGTTTTCAAGACTGCCATCGTGACATTTAAAGAAAGTGGCAATATTTTTGATAAAGTGACTACTAATTTTCAGAATCCATTACCCGCGATTGATTTTCATAATAAGGGTTTAAAGGTCGTTGTTTATATCGGCGAATCGACGACAGTTATGAACATGAGCCTGTACGGCTACCCTAGGAAAACAACACCGGAATTTGATAATTTATTTGCCAATGACCCTCATTTTCTGAAATTTAACAATGTATTCTCTACGCATACCCATACGTCGCAATCGTTGCTGGAAGCCTTAAGCGTGGGTGTGGGCGATAATGGTCTGGTTCAACCAATTGCCGCCCGGAAACGTATTTCCTTGGTTGACATATTAAAAAACGGAAAAATATCGGCTTTTTTGTACAGCAATCAGGGTGAATCGGGGACTTGGAACCTGGCATCAACAATTATTTTCAAAAATGCTTTTAAAAAATTCAGCACCATGTCGGGAATCGCCGGCAACGCTGACAGCCTAATGACGCGACCAAACGACCATGAATTTTTTGCCGAGCACTTTAAACCCAAGATGTTGTCCCTGCCTATCAAGGAAAGTGCGGTCATTTTTTTGCATTCCTATTCTGGTCACGGGATTTACTTGGACAACATTCCCGAAAGTTTCAGGCATCCCGTCGATACTTACTTTAGCGATAGGCAACAACGTGCGCTCGTGGGTGTCGATGAGGGTAAGGCGAAATACGTTGATCATTACGATTCCGCAATCAAGTATGTGGATTTTAGTGTGGCTAAAATTATTGGCCAAATCAAAGACTATGAACAGCCCACGGTTTTTGTGTATTTTTCGGATCATGGCGAAGCTGCCTACGCAGACAGGGGGCATGATTCTTCACGGTTTATCCATGAAATGACAAGAGTGCCATTTGTGATGTATTTCAATAATAAAGCGAAGCAAAGCTACCCGGCGTTATTTGAAAAATATAAAAAACTTGCTGATAATTCTGCCATCTCGATACTGGCTCAAGTTCCCTCAACCATCATCGATCTGCTCGGTGGGGAAGTAAAAGCAGCGTCAATTAAATTGCTGAAGGTCAATGGCGAAAAGTTGGCGGAAGGTATTCAGCCTATCGTCATCAGGGAAACCATTTCGGGCGGTACTTACTTAAATCTCAACACAACGGCCGCGTCGCTAAAGGGTACTAACGACCTAGGCAATGGCAATGATATTGCGACAGATATTTTTGTCACAAACATAAATAGAACAAACACAGAGACAAAAAACTGTTATGACCGCGCCAATACCATCGGGAAAGCATTGCGTGGCGCATTGGTGACTGATTGTTTGCAACTGGATTTCGCAGATGAAAAAATCGATACTGACATCGGTAGCATTATAGCCATAGCTAAAGCCAAAAATATGGCGATGTGGGTTGATTCCGAGCCTACGATCAGTTCGGCACAATGTACAAAGCTATTAGGTTACCTTGGTGGCTTGTCTAATAAAAATAGTCTGGTTAATTTTTTTCCCGGCGAAAATATTACTCATCCTGATTTTATAAGCTGTACACAGGAAATAAAAAAAATGGGCTTTCGTATCGCTTATAAGCTGCCGACGAATAAGTTAATGGTGTGTGTTAAAGCCTTGGATACCAAATTACAGGCTGCAGGTGTTAGTTGTAGAACATTGGAAAATGATTTGGAAAAAATTGTTGCCAGTGGTTTATTTACTGATTTTTCGTTTGATTACGATGGCATCCAAGCTATGGAAAGCAGTTTTGCAGCAAATAAATTAAGCTGGAATACGAGGAACGTGAGCGTCAAGAATTACAGTGCCATCAATGCGGGTCGTTTTCGTATGGTGACGTTTAACAATGATGACCCAAACGGGCTGTTGCATTAGCTATTAATTGCCGGATCTTCTATTGATTTTTTGGTAAATTAAAGACGTATGCTAACGGTATTTGGCATAAAGCTCATTTGCCCAAGCCAGCTTTTCCGAGTAATGGGCAATGGTGCTTACCAATGGTTCCGGGTAGTGCTCAGGCCAAGACAAGCCGTATTGTTTGGGCTTAAACAAGGGAGCCAGTAACGAAGCGGTTGCGAGGTCGGCACGGGTGAACTGGTTGCCGACTAAAAACGGGCGGTTTTCCAGGCGCACGCAGATCTTATCAAGTGCCGCGCTTAATTTTTGGTTTGCCGCCGTTGCTGTTTCTGGGCTTATAGCCATCGAATGACGCATGGTTTTGCTGAGAACAGGATACGCGGCTTTCAAAAGATAAGGCTGATACCACGGACTATTTGCGGTAAAAAAGGGGATCAGGATGTCGGGATAATCCAATAAGGTTTGGTAGCAAATAATCCTTACGGGGATGCCTATCTGTTCATCGGCAAATTTTTCCCAGTTCAGTGCCTCTTGCTTTAAGTTGTCATCAAGTGGGGTTAAACACGTTTCTGGAAACTTCTCGTCCAGGTAAGTGATGATGTCGCTGGAGTTTTGGACTGCATTGCCGTCATGAACCAATATCGGTAAGGACGTTAATCCGGTCAGTTTTCTTGCTTTTTGCGAATGCAGTCCAGGCAGCAGGTTTTTTGTTTGATAATCAAGTTTTTTATAACTCAATGCCCAACGCACTTTTTCGCAATAATGCGAAATAGGGAATTGGTATAAAGTCAGCATTGGCTAATCTATTTAGCCTCGATTTGGCGGCACATCGCGCCGAGTTTGTCCGGTGTAGAGCTGTCTGGGGCGGCCTATTTTTTGATCGGGGTCGGCAATCATTTCATCCCAGTGCGACACCCAGCCTATCGTTCGCCCCATGGCAAAAATAGCGGTAAACATTTTGCTGGGAATCCCCAATGCGTGCAGGACAATGCCGGAATAAAAATCAACATTAGGATAAAGTTTTTTGGCAATGAAATATTCGTCTTCCAGGGCAATCCGTTCCAGTTCCAAGGCTAGTTTAAACATTTTGTCGTCGCGCAAACCTAACTCGTTAAGAACCTCATGGCAGGTTTCACGCATCAATTTGGCACGAGGGTCGTGATTTTTGTAAACACGATGACCAAATCCCATCAGTCGGAACGGATCGTTTTTATCTTTGGCTTTATCTATATAGAGGCCTATGCGCGATACATTGTCGATTTCCAGCAACATATTCAGTACCGCTTCATTGGCACCGCCATGTGCTGCGCCCCATAGACAGGCAATCCCCGCAGTAATACAGGCAAAGGGGTTGGCACCGCTTGACCCGGCCAACCTTACGGTTGATGTGGATGCGTTTTGCTCGTGATCGGCATGGAGTATCAAAATTCTATCCAGTGCTTTAACTAAAACAGGATTCGCTTCATAGTCATCGCAGGGGGTGGCCTGCATCATCCGCATAAAGTTTTCCACATAGCCCAATTTGTTTTGCGGATACATGAACGGCGAACCAGTGCTGTATTTGTGGCACATGGCGACAATAGTAGGTACTTTGGCAACTAAGCGAATGGCGCAGATTCTACGGTCTTCTTTGGAGTGAATATCCATGGCATCGTGATAAAACGCCGACAGCGCACCGACCACACCAACCATAATCGCCATCGGATGGGCATCACGCCGAAACCCCCTGAAGAAATTATTTACTTGATCATGCACCATGGTGTGCATGGTGATGTTGTTTGCAAATTCCTTTAGTTCAGCGTTATTGGGTAGTTCACTGTACAACAACAAATAGCACACTTCCACGAAGGTACATTGTTCTGCAAGCTGTTCGATGGGATAACCCCGATACAGTAACACTCCAGCTTCACCATCAATATAAGTAATGGATGAGCGGCAACTGGCGGTGGACGTAAAGCCTGGGTCGTAAGTAAACATGCCCGTTTTTGAATAAAGGCTTTGGACATCAACAACATCAGGGCCGGTCGTCCCTGATAATACAGGCAACTCGCATAACGTATCGCTATCGTTTGTTAATTTCAGGCTACGGGAATCAGTCATGCGCTCTCTCTCAGTCTGGGATATGTTTTTAGGTTACCATAATGCCCGCAAAATGCTAAACCGTTATGACATTTGCTACGGCCTGTTTTGCCAATTCAGTGACTTTTGCCCAGTTTTTTTCTGCAACAACAGTCTGTGGCGCAAGCCATGAGCCGCCCACGCAAGCCACGTTAGACAATTTTAAATAATCATTGTAATTTCCTGGCGAAATGCCGCCGGTAGGGCAAAAAGTCGCTTGTGGAAAAGGCCCTGCTATCGCTTGCAGCATGGGAATCCCGCCCGCCGCTTCTGCCGGGAAGAATTTAAAGTGGTCAAGATCATTTTCCATGCCCAACATCAGTTCTGATAACGTCGCAATACCGGGAATAAGGGAGATCTGGCCTGCATCGGCGGCACTCAGCAATGAAGCTGTAATCCCTGGGCTGATCGCAAATACTGCCCCGGCATCCTGCGCTGCCCGCAACTGCTTAGGATTTGCGATTGTGCCAGCGCCAACGATGGCATCTTTGACTTCCTCGCTTATCAATTTGATGGCATCCAAAGCGATAGGGGTACGCAGGGTGATTTCCAATACCCTAATGCCGCCAGCCACTAACGCACGAGCCAAAGGGACAGCATCTTCCAGGTTTTGGATGACCATTACGGGCATGACCGGCCCTGCATTTAAAACGTCCTTCGGTTGGATTTTCCAGTGGTTTTTATTCATGGTATTTTAAGTCCAAGGTTAAGAAAAGTGCGAAAGGCAAAGGGCACAAGGCTAAAGGCACGAAACAACAGATTGGTTTTTCGCCTTTGGACTCGTGACTAAATTATATATTTTTAATCAACGGCAAACAGGTTTGAAGCGCCTGTTTCAGCGGACGACGCACCCAGCCTAAAACCGCCAAACATCTCCCTGCCCATGCCGTAATGGTGGTTTTTGGCGGAATTAGGCCACGGCACACGGGCGTTGAACTCGGCTTCGTCAACCAATACATTACAATCGCCGGTTTGCAAATTTAAGGAAATGATGTCGCCATTACGCACTTTTGCCAAAGGGCCGCCGACTTCGCACTCAGGGCATAAATGGATGACTGAAGGCACTTTTCCGGAAGCGCCGGACATGCGGCCATCAGTCACTAACGCGACTTTAAAGCCGCGATCCTGAAGTACACCGAGCGGTGGAGTCAATTTATGCAGTTCCGGCATCCCGTTGGAGCGCGGGCCTTGGAAGCGCAGGACAGCAATGAAATCTTTTTCCAACTCGCCGCGTTTGAAGGCGGCCAGAAAATCTTCCTGGTCATCGAATACCACGGCCGGAGCTTCAACGGCTTGGTGATCTGCCGAAACGGCGGATAGTTTGGAAATGCCGCGACCCAAATTGCCGTGCATCACATGCAAGCCGCCGCCGGTGGCAAACGGTTGTTGTACCGTACTCAACACTTCCTTGTCCAGTGAAGCCGAAGGTACAGGCTGCCAAACCAGCTTATCGTCAATTAATTTAGGCTCTTGCGTGTAATTGTTCATGCCGCACTTATCGGCAACGGTTAGGATGTCTTCATGCAACAAGCCATTCTTCAACAATTCCGCAATCAATACGCCCATGCCCCCAGCCGCGTGGAAGTGGTTAACATCCGCAGGGCCGTTGGGGTAGATTTTTGCGATTAGGGGGATGGCCTTAGATAGCCTGTCAAAATCATCCCAATTGAGGACGATACCCGATGCACGGGCAATCGCAATCAAGTGCATGGTGTGGTTGGTGGAGCCGCCTGTCGCCAGCAAGCCGATGACGGCGTTGATGATGGCTTTCTCGCTTACCATGTGCGCGATAGGGCGGTAATCATTGCCCAAAGCCGTGAATTTCAATACTTGCTTTGCCGCCGCTTTGGTCAATTCATCCCGCAACGGCGTATAAGGATTGACGAAAGAACTGCCGGGCAAGTGCAAGCCCATGATTTCCATCATCATCTGGTTACTGTTGGCTGTGCCGTAAAAAGTGCAAGTCCCGGGGCTGTGGTAAGAAGCGGATTCCGCTGCCAGCAGTTCTTCCCGACCAATTTTACCGACGGCATAATCTTGTCGAGCGCGAGCTTTTTCTTTGTTAGTGATGCCGCTGGGCATGGGCCCGGCGGGTACGAAAACGGCGGGTAAATGACCGAAACTGAGTGCGCCAATCAGCAAACCCGGTACGATCTTGTCGCAAACGCCCAAGTATAATGCGCCGTCGAACATGTTATGGCTCATGCCGATGGCGGTGGTCATGGCGATCAAGTCACGGCTGAAAAGCGACAATTCCATGCCCGGTTGGCCTTGCGTGATGCCGTCGCACATCGCAGGTACGCCACCCGCAACTTGGGCAACCCCACCTGCCTCCTTGATTGCAGCCTTGATTAAATCAGGCGCATCCTTATAAGGTTGGTGTGCCGACAACATATCGTTGTAGGAGGTGATAATGGCGATATTGGCTTTTTGGTTGCCCCTTAAATCGGCTTTTTCGCCGGGGCTACAAGCCGCAAAACCGTGGGCTAAATTGCCACATCCCATACCAGACCGGATCGGGCCGTTTTTGGCAACGCCATCTATATATTTAAGGTAAGCGGAACGGGTGGGATGGCTTCGCTCAATGACTTCTTGGGTGACTTTTTCTATGACGGGGTGCATGGCTTTATTTCTCTATTTTGTTAATCGATATGTAGGTTTGTTGTATTGAGATCAACTTACCGTGCTACTTTCTATAACTCTACATCAAATAGCGTTTTTTGAAATATAGGTAATTCGACAAAACTGTCATTTACTGAATTTGCAATTCTCTCTAACGATCCTTCATGGTATTCAGCATTAGACTCAAAACCAATAAAATTACGCCTTAATGTTTTTGCGGCTACTGCCGTTGTCCCACTGCCCATAAAGGGGTCAAGTACTATTTGATTTTCCTGTGTCGTGAGGCGGATAAGGTATTCTATTAAATCAAGGGGTTTCTGAGCTTCGTGTATTCTTGTTTCGTTTTTTCTAAAACCATATTCGAGAAGATTTGTCGGACTTGAACCGTTGAATAAACATTCATCAATGTTCATTGCACCAACTCCATTTTCCAGGATATTGTCTGTGATCGTTCCACCAATTTTATAGGGTTTCGTAAACCAAGCCACAGGTTCCCAAATAGGTGCTAAATTTCCAAGCCGCCATCCTTCCCATTTTTTAGCATCATCGACAAGTCCTCTTCGTTCAAGCGTTATACTAACCCGTTGTGCCCTATGATGGGCGGATGGTTTTTTCCAAGCCAAGATGTCTTTTAAGAGAAACCCGCTATCCTCAAACGCATTGATAACTCTGTGTACAGTTCTTCTTGCGCCAAAAACGAACAAGAAAGAGCCGTCCTTCATTTTAGGATAAACTTTGGTTGCCCAGTTTTTGCACCAATCTTGATATTCCAAGCCAATATTCCGGTCAGATTGCGCCCAGCCGTTTATCGGTTTTCCTCTGCGTTTAAAGCCTGATTTGCCTTCCTGGGCTGGTGATTTTCCCAGTAAAGCTGAATTGGTATTGCTATGCAGCATATCCCAATCATCTAAGCTAATACCGTAAGGAATGTCCGACAGAAACAAGTCAATGCTGTTTTCAGTTAGCTTTGGAATTAAATCCAAGCAATCACCAAAAGTGATTTTATTGATGAATTCCTTATTCATTCCACCACCTTATCCAAGACCAAAAAGCTCATTACTGCCAACGGATTTTATAGCTTTCATCTTATTTTCAATTTTACTCAATTTCAAAACTTCTTTGATTGCCTGCTCTTTTGAGAATTTCAATATTCTTTCCCTTTCTAAAGCAAGAAAATTAAGGGCTTCCTCTTTTGAAATATATATTGATTCAATTGATGCTCGTTTTTCTTCTTGCCATATATCTCTAATTTCTGGGTCAAAATCCAGCATTTTTCGATTTACAATCTGCCAATAGGCATTTGCATCTTTTGAAGGATTCATAGCTTCAACAGTTTTGAATACTTCGTGTACAAGTTCTATAGCTTTTTTCTTGCTGCTCGCTTCTGCATAACGGATAAGAACCGCAAGGTGGGTATATGTCGCAATACAAACCGACCTTGCCCCTGCCTGTTCATAGATTTGGCTTTTGCTGGATGGCAGTTGATATACTGGGCATACAACCATTGCATAAGGTTTGCCGCGCTTCCAACCATCCATTGCCTGAATCTTAAAATCCTTTTGGTTTTTTGCTGTCCTGCTCAACCTGAATGCTTTTGCGTCAGCAACAAAGCTGTAATCATCAGCTACGCATTCCACATCAGCGACATCCCGCCCGCTCTTTGAGAACCAAGCTGTTGAAGCCCATAGATAAAAATGCTTCATGAATGACGACATCGGTATATTTTGAATACAACTTTTCTTCACTCGTGTCATGACCATATCTCTCAAGAATTGCACCGCATAGCCGCAAATGCCCAAGCAACGAATCTATTCCGTTCTCTTTTATCTCTTGTGCAATTTCTTCTTCTACTTTTTCAGCATCGATACCAAAATTACCGCTTAATCGACTGATTTCATTAACCCAGTACTTTCGGGATTTTATCTGATTTTCAGTAATGATCTCGATTTTCATGCGATTCCTAAACCCTAAAATGCGACAAATACATGATGTGCCGAGGAGCGAGGCACTCCTTTTCGCAACCAAACAAACGACTTACTCTTCCCAAGCCCTGCCATCCCTAGCCAACAACGCCACCGAGGCAATCGGCCCCCACGTCCCGGCAGGGTAGGCTTTGGGGGATTCGTTGTAATGTTGCCAGGCATCTTGGATGGAATCAATCCAAGTCCAGGCTTGCTCAATTTCTTCACGGCTTAGGAATAACGTCGGGTTACCGCGCATGGCTTCCAGCACCAGCTTTTCGTAGCCACCGAAAATGCGGTTCTTTTTGAAGGTATCAGAAAAGCTCAAGTCCAGACGGGTTTTTTGCAGTTTGATGTGCTCGTCAATCCCAGGGATCTTGTTCAACATTTCAATTTCCACGCCTTCATTGGGTTGCAGGTGGATAATCAATTTATTGGGCGGCAAATCACGAAAACTGTCCTTAAAGATATTATGTGGCAACTGCTTGAAATACACGACAATCTCCGTGCGTTTGCCCATCAACCGTTTGCCTGTCCGCAGATAAAATGGCACACCCGCCCAGCGCCAGTTGTCGATGTCCGCACGCAAGGCAACAAAACTTTCCGTCGTGCTTTTGGTGTTTGCACCTTCTTCTTCGAGATAACCTGGTACTGCCTCGCCTTTGATATAGCCGCCGGTATATTGGCCGCGGACAATTTTCTCATCGACATTGTTGATGGTGATGGGGCGCAAGGCTTTCAGTACCTTTATTTTTTCATTGCGGATGCTGTGGGCTTCCAGATCGGCGGGGGGTTCCATCGCGATAAAGGTCAAGATTTGCAACAAATGATTTTGTAACATATCACGTAATTGACCGGTCTTGTCGAAATAGTCCCAGCGGCCTTCGATACCGACTTCCTCAGCTACGGTGATTTGGATGTGGTCGATAGTATTGTGGTTCCAATTGGTCGTAAATATCGAATTGGCGAAACGTAAGGCCAGTAAATTCAACACTGTTTCCTTGCCCAGATAATGGTCGATGCGGAAAACTTGGTCTTCGCTAAATACGCTGGCAACAACATCATTGATTTCAATGGAAGATTCCAGGTCGTGACCAATCGGCTTTTCCATGACCATGCGTGATTCGTTTGTCAGTACGCCCGATTTTGCCAAACCCTGGCAAATGTTCTTGAACAAAAACGGTGCAACGGCGAAATAATTTACCATTACGCGGGTTTTGGAATCGGTAATCGTATTGAGGATTTTATAGTCTTCCAATTGGGTTAGGTCAATTTTGACATAGGATAGCCGCGCTGCGAACCTTGACCATACGCTGTCTTCAATGATGTCGCTCGAGAAATCTTGCAGACTTTTACGGGTAACGGCAATGAATTCGGCATTATTTTCGTCATGGCGATCAATGCCGATAATGCGTGTATCAGGCTCGATTAAGTTGGCGTTTTCAAGCCGATACAGGGAAATCATCAGCTTGCGGCGCGACAAATCGCCCAAGGCACCGTAAATGACCAGATCGCAAGGTTTAAAAGTTTTCTTATCCTTCATGAATAGGGTGCGTCAGTAAGGGTTAATGTTTATACAGCTGATGGGTGATGAATGTGTCGTGGTGGCGACAGGTGGCTATTATCGCAAAGTTTAGTGATTGTGGCACGGCTTGACGTCACTGGTTGCAGATTTGCCAGGACAATGATTCATTGGCCTTGAGCGGAGTAATTGAAAGATTATCTTTGCCGTAACTGGCAGGAACCTCCCAAGTGGTTTTTGCCAATATCAGGGTGTCAGTGTTCCTGGGTAAACGGTAAAAATCCGCGCCATAAAAGCTGGCGAAGCCTTCCAGTTTGTCCAGGGCATTCGCGGATTCAAAGGCTTCCGCGTAAAGTTCCATCGCAATGGGTGCGGTAAAACAGCCAGCGCAGCCGCAGGCAGATTCTTTCAATGTCGTCAGATGAGGGGCGCTGTCTGTGCCTAAAAAGAATTTGCTGTTGCCACTGGTTGCCGCTTTAACCAAGGCTAAGCGGTGGTGTTCCCGTTTTAACACGGGCAAACAATAATTATGAGGACGAATACCGCCGACGAAAAGGGCATTGCGGTTATATAACAGATGTTGAGGGGTGAGGGTTGCCGCAACATTGGTGCTTGCAGATTCGACAAATTGTACTGCGTCTGACGTGGTGACATGTTCCAGAACGATACGTAGTTCAGGGAAATGCTTAACAATATCGAGCAAGTATCGTTCTATAAATACGCGTTCTCGGTCGAAAATATCACAGTGTTCGTCGGTGACTTCGCCATGAATGAGCAACGGAATTTGATGTTTTTCCATCGCCGCAAACTGCGGATAAGCAGCTTTTATATCAGCAACGCCGGAATCCGAATGAGTGGTTGCACCTGCTGGATACAGTTTAAAGGCGTGGATGTGTTCCGATTCAGCCGCTTTTTTTATCTCGTTTTCCGTAGTTGCTGCGGTCAGGTACAGTGTCATCAGCGGAGTAAATTCCAAATCAACTGGCACCGTTTTTAAGATTTCATCCCGGTATAACAAAGCTTGCTCAACCGTGGTAACTGGCGGTTTTAAATTAGGCATGATGATCGCCCGGGCGAATTGCTTGGCGGTGTAGGGCAAAACTGTCCTTAACATCTCGCCATTTCGGATGTGTACATGCCAGTCGTCTGGGCGTGTGATGGTTAATGTTTTCATTATTTGAGGGGATATCTGTAAAATAGCTTCATTTTATAGCCAACAGCATTGAAAAAACTAATACAAACCCCATTTGTTAGGGTTGATAGATTTTTTCGCGGAGCCATTATGCCAATTTACGAATATCAATGTCAGTCTTGTGGACATGCCTACGAAGCATTACAAAAAATCAGTGATGCACCGTTAACAGAATGCCCTGCGTGTAAAAAACCAGATTTAACTAAAAAAATCTCCGCAGCGGGGTTTAGGTTAAAAGGCGGCGGCTGGTATGAGACCGATTTTAAAAGCGGCAGTAAAAAGAATGTCGCTGGTGATGCGGCTAGTCCAAAATCCACTGCAAGTTCCAGCGACTGAAAACACATGTAAGCACGTTTTAACATTAATCTAAATCATTAAACGAATTCAGGAAATATCCACTATGCGTACCCACAAGTGCGGCGAGCTAAATACAAAACAACTTGGTACAACGGTCACAATCAACGGTTGGGTACACAGACGGCGCGATCATGGCGGCGTAATCTTTATTGATCTACGTGATAGGGCAGGCCTGGTGCAGGTCGTGGTCGATCCTGATGTCGCCGATGCGTTTGCCACCGCTGAGCATGTTCGTAGCGAATATGTGCTGGAAATTGAAGGCTTGGTTCGTGACCGCCCGGCTGGCACTGTTAACCCAAACATGGTGTCCGGCGAGATTGAAATTCTGGCGAAACGCATTGAAGTGCTGAACGAGTCGGAAACCCCGCCGTTCCCGGTCGAGAGCGAAATCGAGGTTAACGAAGAACTGCGGCTGAAATATCGTTACATCGACCTGCGCCGCGTTGTCATGCAAGAAAAGATGAAAGTCCGCCGCGATGTGACCCGGGTACTGCGTAATTTTCTGGATGATAACGAATTTTTCGAGATCGAAACGCCTTATCTGACCAAGGCCACACCGGAAGGCGCTCGCGATTACATCGTACCTAGCCGTACCCATGAAAATTCATTTTTCGCACTGCCACAATCGCCCCAGCTTTATAAGCAAATCCTGATGGTGGCGGGCATGGATCGCTATTACCAAGTGGTGCGTTGTTTCCGCGATGAAGACTTACGTGCCGACCGACAGCCAGAATTCACCCAGCTTGATATCGAAACCTCGTTTATGAACGAGGATGAAATTATGACGATCATGGAGGAAATGATACGCCAATTGTTTGCCAAAGTGATTAACGTAGAACTGGATGCAAAGTTTCCGCGTATGAGCTATCAGGAAGCAGTTTCCAAATATGGCATAGATCGCCCAGATTTGCGGATTCCGTTGGAATTGGTTGATATAGCCGATGATATGAAAGCGGTGGATTTTAAAGTGTTCTCTGCACCTGCTAACGATCCGAAAGGCCGCGTCGTTGCGTTACGTGTGCCGAATGGAGGGGAAAAGCTCAGTCGTAAGGATATTGATGATTTGACTAAATATGTCAGCATTTATGGCGCAAAAGGCTTAGCTTATATCAAAGTTAACGATTTAAGTGCCGGTATTGACGGCTTGCAATCGCCCATCGTCAAGTTTGCCCCAGCAGAAGTTTGGGCAAGCGTTTTGGCAAAAACTGGGGCACAAAACGGCGATTTAATTTTCTTCGGCGCTGATAAGGCGACTATTGTTAATGAAGCGATGGGGGCATTACGTGTAAAACTCGGCCACGACTTAAACTTGCTTGAAGGCGAATGGAAGCCCGTTTGGGTAATCGATTTCCCCATGTTCGACTGGGACGAAAAATCAGGACGTTACAATGCTATCCACCATCCGTTCACTGCGCCCAGTTGCTCAGTAGATGATCTGGTCGCCAATCCTGGAACAGCCTTGTCGCGTGCTTACGACCTCGTATTAAATGGCACAGAAGTGGGTGGCGGCTCCATCCGTATCAACCGCCCTGCCATGCAATCGACAGTGTTTGAGATTTTAGGCATCGGAGAAGAAGAAGCCCGGGAAAAGTTCGGCTTCTTACTGGATGCGCTTAAATACGGCGCTCCCCCGCACGGTGGCTTGGCGTTTGGTTTAGATCGATTGGTTATGTTAATGACCGGTTCAACATCCATCCGGGATGTAATTGCGTTCCCTAAGACCCAATCAGCGGCTTGTCCGTTGGTCAGTGCACCTGCAGTTGTCACGGATGAACAGTTAAAGGAACTGGGGATAAGGTTGATTAAGCCCGCAGGAAAAGAAAAGTCTTAACTGTATGGGTTGGAGTGAGTGACGAACCCTAAAAATTTTTTATAACTTGCTAATTTTTGGCGTTTGGTAGCTCACCCCAACAACATTCTTAATTACATCATGAGAAACAAAATATAAGATGACCCAACTACCTGATTGTCCGGAATGTGGTTCGAAATACACCTATTCCGATGAAACCAATTATATCTGCCCTGAATGCGCACATGAATGGCCAGTGGCCGCAGAAAATCAAGGTGATGACGAGGTGCGTTCAATCAAAGACAGTAACGGTAATCTGCTTCAGGATGGCGATACCGTGACTGTCATCAAAGACCTTAAAGTTAAAGGATCATCGCTTGTGGTCAAAGTCGGGACGAGGGTTAAAAACATTCGATTAGTCGATGGCGACCACGATATCGATTGCAAAATCGATGGCATTGGCGCAATGAAACTTAAATCGGAATTCGTAAAAAAAGTGTGATTCAGTACGAATAATAGCCTGGATTACGCTTCGTTCACTGTTGGGAGTGCATATGAGTTTGGAAGATTTAGTCAAAAAAGCCGGTAATACCGATTCACGCTTTAATTTGCCTACCGTTAATTCGCGTTATTGGCTTTATCTGGGCGGATTGCTACTGTTGTTAGTGCTGATTAACCTAAATTTTGGCATTAACGATGCTGGTGAACGCACGGTCATTCAGTTTCCTACCGGAAAATTGGTGGTCAAGTTTACCCCAGGCATTTATTTCAAAGGTTTTGGCAGTACTGAGGTGTATAAAGATGTAATCACCTTTGATTTTGACAAAGACGATGCCGTAACCCAATCCAGCCTCAACTTTACCGGAATTACGGTGCGTTACCAGGATGGCGGTACGGGCAAGGTGTTCGGGAAAGCCCGGTTTGCCCTGCCTGATACCGAGGAACAGATGATCCGTCTACATAAAGATTTTCGCTTGAATGATGCTGTTGCCCATAAACTGATTAAAACCTTGAGCGAAGAATCCATGAATTTAACAGCTGGTCTAATGACCTCAGAAGAATCTTACGCCGAAAAGCGCGGTATTTTTACCCAGTGGGCTGAAGAGCAGATTGCGCTGGGCAAATTTTTCACTGAATTAAAATCGGTTGTCGAAGAACAAAAAGACACTAAGGAACGGGTGATACGTAACGTTCCAGTGATTAAGTTTGGTGTCGATGGACTGCCCTTGCATCATGCCAGCGATTTTAAAAATTACGGCATTAAAGTCAGTGGCTTTCAAATTACCGACTGGGATTTTGAGCAAAAAACGCTCGACCAGATTTCCCGCAAACGTGAAGCGACAATGGGCATTATCACCGCTAAAGCCGATGCCGAGCGGGCTAGACAAGAAGCCCTGACCGCAGAGGAACAGGGAAAGAAAAACGTCATGGTCGATAAATATACGAAAGAGCAAGAAAAAATCCAGGCTGTAGTCGATGCTGAAAAAGATAAAGAAGTGGCCGTCACTAAAGCCATGCAAGGCGTTTTAGTGGCGGAACAAGCCAAGCTGGAAGCTGAACAAAAACGCTTGGCGGCGGTAGCCTATAAGCAAGAACAAATCCTGCGTGGCGAAGGCGATGGCGAGTACAAACGGCTGGTGATGAGCGCGGACGGTGCTTTGACTGCGAAACTTGAAGCGTGGCAAGCCGTACACATGCGCTATGCAGAAGCCATAGAAAAACAAAAATGGGTGCCGGACATCCAAATGGGCAGTAATGCGAATGCAACTGGAAGTGCGGCAACAGATTTGATCGAAATGCTTAAAGCGCAAACCGCAAAAGAATTGAAGCTGGATATGACTGTTAAAGGGAATTGATTTTTATTGGTTTTGTAGAGATGGTATGTGCAAATGCCATGATATATTCACACCTACCGCGGATTCAACGCCACATAACGTCACACTGATCTTTAATGGCGGCGTTGAGCAATTCTACTAATGGCAAGGCACGCGTTGCTATTTCTATAGATGCTTCTCTATCATCTTCCTGGTCACTTTTTCCAGCCGCAGGCTTCGCGGTAGCCTGTTGCGCCAAGGCTTGTTGCAAGCGAACCAACGTTTTGGGCACATCGTCAGCCAAAATAGCACTGGGGATGCTGCCGCTGTGCCCCATCATTTTGATTAACTGTTTAGCAACATCGCCAAAATAGGTAATGTTGGCATAGGCTTTACATTCAAATGTTACTAGCATAAATCTCCCGTAGGCTTTTCGGCTATCGATTAACCCGCTTTATCCATCGTTTTAATAAACGCATTGGCTTCATTGATTGATTTTTCCATCGCAGTGATTAAATTGGAAACATCTGATTTTATCGAGCCTAACTCATTTTTTAACGATGCGATGGCATTCGCATTCAGGTTATGCTTTAGAAACATCACATGATCCTTGAATACGGACAAAATTGGCGGTAGTTTGGCTTCAGCGTTTTTCATGGCGGTGATTAATTGCCGATATTGTACTTTGGTGGCGCTCAATTTTTGCTGACTGCTGCTTTTGAACGAGACGTTGTTGTATTGGGTAATCTCGGTTTCCCATTCGCGGAACAAGGCATCGGATACATCTTCAATATCGCGAATGCGCTTTTTGACGAGATCGGCTTGTTTTATGCTGTCTTCGTATTCGCCATTCAGGCGTTGGTAAATAGTATCCAGGTTGCCGCCTTGATATCGGGTTAAGGCAGTGAATTGCTCCAAGGCGGACTTGAATTGTTCTTTGGTTTCCTGCTGCGTGTCCCGCGCTTTTGCCACGCGGTAGACCATTACTTCACGTTTTGGGATGCCAATTTTTTCCAGGCCGCCGTAATAGGCGCTAGAACATGCGGATAGGAAGATAACAAGGGTGGGAATCAGGATGTATTTCATGAAATAGGGTTTTTTCTGTTGTTAGCTGTGGTGTCTTTATTATAGCGGCAAGCATAAGAGACTGTGAAAGAATCCAAAAAGCTGACTTGCCCTCTAACTGCTTCCGGCATTTTTTTTGAAAAATGGCCAATGCTTTAAGCACTTATCTGGATAAGCCAACTCATTATTCAAATGAACT
>JABFQX010000048.1 GCA_013141505.1 Methyloglobulus sp. | reverse complement strand
CGGGTCGGGCGCAGGGTGCGGAAAACGCTCTCGTTCTCCAAGTGCGCAACGTGGCATGACGGCATGATCCATTGGTTTGTCGTTACCTATAATTCGAGCTTGTCAGTTAATGTTTAGCCACTACCAAACAATCTTATTGAGCGAGATTTGATGTTTATTAATAGCCGTGGACATTACGTTTTAAGCAATGCGGGGCAATCCTTTTTTTCAGCATTAAAAGAGGGTTATGAAAGGGAGGTTTAGTTTTACTGGAGCTAACTTTCTGAGCCTATATTTCCAAAGTACCCACGTAAACCTGTGGATTCACATTAACAAGCTATAAAATGACGCCACTCCTTTGAAGCTGGACTTGGTTGATCCTAAACCAAAGGCTGACAATTAATGTCAGGTTAATCCCGGTACGTTAATATTTTCAAATATTTGCGATCTCATATGCTTGACGATGCAAGCAGGTCGGCGGATAAACGCACTTGTCTCAGTAACAAACAATTTTTATGATGAAGAGAATGAAAGAAGCAAGCGCCTCCCGCCGCTTACTATTGCCGGTAATGGTTTTATATCTGCTGGTAATCCCGTCTTGGTCTGGTACTGGTTATGCTGCCCCAAAAATGTCAGCTGTATACATGATCCATAAGGTTTTTGGGATGCATGTAAGAACAAAAGTTGCCCAAACGGGGGCTTTGATATTAGAAGTCGGCCATGATTACATCCTGGTCGAAGCAACGCCTAAAGAAAAACGGGCAATAGAAGTATTAGGATTAACTCCAGAATTGCCAACAACGGCTGAAGCCCAAGTGTTGACGTTCCCGTCCGGTGATTCTGCTTATCACGATTATTCTGAAATGGTTGCCGAACTTCAACAGGCGGCGATTAGTTACCCGTCTATATTTAAACTTTTCAAAATGGGCACAAGCCATGAAGGGCGGGTAATTTGGGCAGGGAAAATTTCCGATAACGTGGCGGTAGACGAAAATGAACCCGAAGTGTTATTTACGCATCACCAACATGCGCGGGAGCATTTAACCGTTGAACAGGCTTTATACACACTAAAAATGCTGACCAGTGAATACAACGCCAATCCGCAAATTACCGATCTGGTTAATAGCCGCGAAGTATGGCTGGTGTTTGATATGAACCCGGACGGTGGTGAATATGATATAGCCACGGGCACTTACCAATCGTGGCGGAAAAATCGCCAGCCTAATTTGGGTTCTGTGGACATCGGCACCGATTTAAACCGTAACTGGGATTATATGTGGGGATGCTGTGGGGGCAGTAGCGCTGTCGCCAGCAGCTTAACACATCATGGTAAAGCTGGTTTTTCTGCACCGGAAACTGCGGCGGTACGCAGGTTTGTCGATAGTCGCGTAATTTTGGGTAAACAGCAAATTACTGTGGCTATTGATTTCCACACTTATGGTGAACTGATTCTTTGGCCTTATGGTTATACCTACAATGATGTTCCTGCTGACATGACTTTGGATGACCGTAACACTATGGCGGTCATGGGTACGGATATGGCGGCAGGTAATGGTTATATTCCGGCGCAAGCCAGCGATCTTTATATCACCGATGGTAGCATCAATGACTGGTTGTATGGAGTGCATGGCATTCTTAACTATACCTTTGAAATGTATCCAGCCACGACTTGGCTGGGCGGCTTTTACCCGCCCGCGCAGGTGATTGCTACCGAAACCGCGCGTAACCGCAGTGCTATCCTGTACCTTCTGGATAGGGCTGCATGTCCTTACAGTGTGATTGGTAAACAGGCGCAATATTGCAATGTGACTACGACCCGGTTTTTTAATCCCGCCGGCAATGCGTCTGTGGTTACTGGAGCAGGAGATAATGATGGTTATGCGATGTCGGTTAAAGCCTATACCCGCAATAGTCTGTATGCGGTTGACAACAATAGTGGCACCAACGCCAGCATGTCATGCAGTAACGCGGGTAAAGATAAACATCAATATTTTAACTTTGGCATCGTAAGTCCTGTTGGCGCCAATATCAAAGGGATTGAAATCAAGTTAAGCGCCAAAACCGACAGTGTCGTGGGCAATCCAAAAATTTGCGCGGAATTATCGTGGGATGGCGGCATGTCTTGGACGAGTGCAAAAAGCACAGGCATATTGGATATTGGCAGTAAAACCTATATCTTAGGCAGTGCTGCGAATACCTGGGGGCATACTTGGCTGAACACAGACCTTGGCAACCGTAATTTTCGAGTCCGGCTGACCAATGTCGCGAGTTCCACGGATCGCGATTTCTCGCTTGATTGGGTCGCAGCCCGCATAAGGTATCGGTAAAGGAATAACGGTCAACGATGCTTAATACGGGCTACGACAGGCAACCCATTCAGGTTTTGAGCAAGCGGAGAGCTATTGCTCAAAATCTGACAAAATAGGGCACCGCCATTAGAAGTATTCCGATGATAACCATCGGTAACGTACTCGAAACAAAATAAGGGAAAACCATTAACCCCAGTCCACATAGCAGCGGAACGATGGTTTTTTGCCGCTTGCCATAGATGAAATAACCCATGCCAAACGAGCTGAACAATACCCCCCAAAGCATCAACGCTTGTTCGTTCATAGGTTAACCATTTTGTATTGTCCTGAAAAGAAAACCTTAAAAAACCAGAGTTGGATAGATAAAGATCTCAGCAAAAGGGCTTGTAAAGTCGATCAAGTAATTGTTTACCACTGGTAAAATTAGCCGTTGCAATACTTTCGTTAATAACCCGGCTCATCCGGCAAAAGAAACGTCGATAAGGTTCAGCGGTCAGGTAATGCTTACCGGCGGTATGGTTTTTAACAATATCGATGATCTTCTTCGCGTTGCCTGGGATCTTCAAATCGTTCTCCTGTAATGATGGTGTAACAGCAGTGCTTTTTTGAAAAAATACCGTGATGTTAGCGCCATCAGGGGAAACTTCATGTTTCTGTACAGTAAAACCGACTTTTTCACCCAGTTTTTGCAAGGTATCAATATTAAAGTTAAAAACATGCGCCTCGTGAAAGGTGCTTTTAGGGGACTGGCATGTTGCTTCTATAGTAGGCACTTCCACCACCAGAATCCCTTGCGGCTTGAGCAGGGCATGTAACTTGGTCAAAACCACGTATGGGTTTTCCGTATGTTCAAGTACGTGCCAGATGGTAATCAAGTCGAATGATTGGTCGGGCTGGTCAATGTCCTGAATAAAGCCAACTTGCACATTCAAACCATATTCTTGCCTGGAAAACTCAGCATAACCTTTATTAGGCTCTATCCCGTTGACCTCATGACTCAGAGACTGCAACAAGTAAGCAAATTCGCCCCCGCCTGTGCCGACATCCAGTATTTTTAAGGGTTTTGCCAATAGGTCTGCCAATATCTTGCGGCGTGACAAGGCGACTTTACCGGCACGAAGGATATGTTTAGGTTTGGGCGTGAAAGTCCCTTTGTAAGCAACCCGGTAATCATCCGCATAAAAACTGCGAAGATTGTGCGGGAACGGATCAGACCAAACCAAGCCGCAATGATTGCAGATAACTGACCTGAGCGGCTTGCCGGTACGGCTGAGGGTTGCCAAGACAGAAACATCATTACTCCCACATAAGTTGCATGGGTTGGCGCACGGCTCCTGGTTATTTTGCTGCATTATTTATTCCTGGTCTGTTAAAAATCTTGTTAGAAAGGCTACTGATTGAAATGATAACCCAACTCAGCCTTGATGAGGTTTTTTTGCTTTTAGAAAGTAAAGCGAGAACCGATTGTAAGATTCAATAGAGATGATATTAAAAATGACCTATTAGCATTTTTACCTAATGTGATGGTTTTTATTAAGGTAGAATCCTACTTTTTTATGTGTTGCGACTCAGTATTAACACCGTTTTCCAAGGTATGGCGAATAACCAAGCGGTAAAACGTATAGCACTAACCCCCGGTGAACCGGCTGGCATAGGGCCAGATTTATGCATTGCCCTCGCTCAGGCTCAAGAACAAGTCCAAGCCGATATGCTTTGTGAACTGGTTGTCATAGCAAGTGCTGAATTATTACTGGAGCGTGCCAAACGGCTATGTCTGCCGTTGAAGCTAAAAGAATTTGACGGCACAGCACCCGCACAACCACACCAAGCAGGCCAGTTAAGCATTATTCCTGTTGAATTGGCAACGTCGGCAAGCCCAGGTCAGCTTAACGCATCGAATAGCCGCTATGTATTGAAAACCATCACTAAAGCCACCCAAGGCTGTATGAAAGGCCTGTTTGCGGCAATGGTTACCGCGCCTGTGCATAAAGGCATTATCAATGATGCCGGTTTTGCGTTCAGCGGTCATACCGAGTTTATCGCTGATATAACCGGTGGCCATCCGGTGATGATGCTGGCAACGCCGGGTTTACGGGTGGCTTTGGTGACCATACACATTCCATTATCTCAAGTCAGTCAGGCGATTACCCATAACCGATTACGGCAAGTTATCCGCAGTTTGGATCATGATTTACGAACTCGATTCGGTATAAACCAGCCAAAGATACTGGTCTGTGGCTTGAATCCGCACGCAGGGGAAAATGGTTATCTCGGCCGGGAAGAAATAGATGTTATTGAACCCGTGCTCAACGGTTTGCGTAAGTTGGGGATTAATCTTGACGGCCCGTTACCTGCTGATACCTTATTCACACCCAAGTATCTCAATAATGCCGATGCTGTATTAGCGATGTACCACGACCAAGGCTTGCCGGTACTCAAACACATGGGCTTTGGTCGGGCGGCGAATATCACCTTGGGGCTGCCCATCATTCGCACGTCTGTCGATCACGGTACGGCTCTGGATTTGGCGGGCACAGGAATGGCCGACGCAGGTAGCTTGTGTTACGCGCTGGAAACTGCGCTCATGATGGCGAATAACAATGACTAATATGACTCATATCGCCCGAAAACGCTTCGGGCAGAATTTTTTGCATGACTATTCAGTCATTTCCAGCATTCTTGCTTGTCTGCAAACAAGACCGGGCGAACACTGGGTTGAAATAGGGCCAGGGCAGGGCGCATTGACCGAACCATTACTGCAAACGAACATAATCCTTGATGCGGTGGAGCTGGATAGGGATCTGGTTAGTTTGCTCAAGCATAAATTTAAAGATCACCCTCAATTAACCATTCACAGTGCCGATGCCTTGAGGTTCGATTTCTCCTCGCTAGTCAAGCAAGAAGAAAAACTGCGAATTATCGGCAATCTGCCTTATAACATTTCCACGCCGTTATTATTTCACTTGCTTGAGAATGGCGAGTGTATTGCCGACATGCACTTTATGCTGCAAAAAGAAGTGGTAGACCGAATTTGCGCTGCACCAGGCAGCAAAAAATATGGTCGGCTAAGCGTCATGATGCAATATTATTGCTCGGCAGAATGCTTGTTTGAGGTATCACCTGAGAGTTTCGATCCGGTGCCGAAAGTGACATCAGCCGTCATAAGGTTGGTTCCGCACCTTAAGCCGCCGGTGGTAGTTAAAGACAAGACGCTATTCAATAATGTCGTCACCCAAGCCTTTTCACAACGCCGTAAAACCTTGCGGAATTCGCTTAAAAAAAGCGTCAGCGAAGAGGCATTCGTCAGTTTGGGTATCGATCCGACCCTACGGGCAGAGGCTATTAGCTTGCAGGATTTTGCTAATTTGAGTAATTGGCTGATTGAAAGCCAGTCTTGAACCATACAAGCGGTCTTAACATGTTTAACATTGCCCTGTTTGAGCCACAAGTACCGCCCAATACCGGCAATATTATCCGTTTGGTGGCTAACAACGGCTTTACCTTGCATTTGATTGAGCCTCTGGGTTTTGATTTACAGGAAAAAAATCTCCGGCGGGCGGGGCTTGATTATCATGATCTCAGCAAGGTTTACCGCTATCCAAACTATTTAGAATTCAGCAAGGCGATGGGTGATGCACGGATTTATGCGTGTACTTCCAAAGGCAAGCTATCATACGATGAAGTCACCTATCAACCGGGAGATGTGCTACTGTTTGGCTCTGAAACAGCCGGATTGCCGCCGGAAATACTTGATGGAATTTTAGCTGAACGTCGTTTGCGGATTCCGATGATGCCTAACAACAGAAGCTTAAACCTGTCAAATGCGGTCGCCATTATCAGCTATGAAGCGTGGCGTCAATCAGGATTTTCTGGCGCGGCCACCAAATAAAGGCTTTTTTGCCTGTCGTAGATGTTTATAATGCCCTTTCGATATTCAATTCAACACGAGGCTAATTAAAATGCAAAAAATTCATATCAAACTTCTTTCAGCCCTCTTTGCTATTTTGATGGCGCTGAGTTTGCTTCCGATTGCCAATGCTGGTACGTCAGAGGAAAACAAAGCCGCAGGGGAAAAATTTCTCGCTGAAAACGGCAAAAAACCCACTGTAAAAACTACCGCCAGCGGTTTGCAATATGAAGTCCTGACAGCGGGTACAGGCAAAGCCAGCCCTGCGGCGACAGACAAAGTGACTGTCCATTACAAAGGCACTTCACTGGACGGCAAGGAATTCGATAGCTCTTACAGCCGTGGTGAACCGACTTCATTTCCTTTAAATGCCGTCATTCCTGGCTGGACGGAAGGCGTCCAATTGATGACCGAAGGCGCAAAATACAAGTTTTATATCCCTTCAGCCCTGGCGTATGGCGAAAATGGTGCCGGTGGCAAAATCGGCCCGAATGAAGCGTTAATATTTGAAGTCGAACTGATCAAAATTAATTAATTGTGCTGCTAGACTTGATGGCAGATTTGCCTTAATTAAAAGCCTTGCAGCGAGCAAGGCTTTTATATTAAAAAACTTTACCGTCTAAACATCTAATTTGCGCTCGATTAGGTTGTCAGACGGCGGGGTAAATAACATTATCTTGACAATGGCATAAGTTGTCAGCGATTTCAACCGCCAAAATAACTGAGTGACTTTAACCTATGAGTTTGTGCTTCGACAAACACGAATCGAGATTTTCTGTCTATACTTCGCTCATGTGCGCCCATTAATGTAGAACGCGGGTTAATAAATCTGAAGCTCAAAATAACCAAATGTTTGAATTTAAATCGTGACAATAGATAAATTAAGTAATGACGGGTTAGGAAATTGGCAATACGTTGCACTGACTGCGTTGTCGTTTTATCTGGCAGGATGGTTAACTTTTCAATTAACGGGATCAGGCTTTGCAGTTGCTGTTTGGCCTTCTGCCGGTATTGGTTTAGGTGCGGTGTTGTTATGGGGTTACAGGGTATTGCCCGGTATTTATTTAGCTGACTTATTGCTTCATTATGCCAGTTTTAACGCGTCAGATACTCTGTTAGATCAAGCCATCTTTTTTCTTCGCCCACTCGCTGCGATGCTTCAGGCTTGGGCTGGCTGTGCGCTTGTCAAGCGTTTCTCGGTTTATCCTGACGAGCTTGTTTCGTTGAAGACAATAGTGCTGTTTTTTTTCCTGGCCGGACCGTTAGCCAGTTTTA
Source organism: Methyloglobulus sp. (assembly GCA_013141505.1). Lineage (GTDB taxonomy): Bacteria > Pseudomonadota > Gammaproteobacteria > Methylococcales > Methylomonadaceae > Methyloglobulus. Next base: position 26,906 of record JABFQX010000048.1, on the reverse strand, counting down.
TTCCAGTCGCGCTTACCGTTAAGGCATTGCTGCTTACGCAAAGTATTTCAGAAAAAGACAAACTTTTCGCTTTTTTATCGCAATGGTTAGCCAATTGTTCTGGCGTTGCGATTTTTACGCCCTTATTCTTTATAGCATTTAATAAATCCCATCGGATTTGGCATAAACGGCTATTTTCCCTTGGAATACCCGTTGCCGTTATCTTTTCTGCTGTGGTAATGGGTTATTTATTAAGCCAGGGAAAAGAGTTTGAACGGCTCAACAAGCTCGTTGTTAATCAAACGGAATCTGTCAAAACAGGGTTCCAGGATGAGTTTGCCAATTATGTGTCGGTGTTGGAGGCTTATAAAACAACACTGGATGGCGGTTCATTAAATGAAACCTATTTTCGTCTTAACGCACAAACAAGTTTTAAACAACATCCAGAAATTATTCAGATTGAAGCGCTAAAAGCGATCAAAATCAATCAGGGTTACCGTTTCATCAGACAATACGTCGCCAGTAATCATGGCGGCAAGATTATTGACGTTAACTCAATCCCTGGGATTAACGAAAAATTAACCGCCAAGCAGATGTCGGTTATCGCCATCGGCAATCAGACCTATCTTGTTGCCGTACCAAGCTATGAACAAGGCATTAATACCTGCGACTGTATCAAAAGTATTATTGTCAGCGTTTTTGATAGCGAAGCATTTCTACAAAACGCGATTCGGCGAGGCAAACATAAAGAGATTGACGTTAAGTTGACGGATGCCCGCAATGGCTTGTCATCTGGGTCAGCCTTGGGGCTTAACGGTGATACAGAAGCCTTCAATGCGCTGGCACTCAGCTTGACCAAGTTCGAAAACGTAGTTATTGGCACACAGCCTTTGTCGCTGAAAGTCACGCCTAACAAAAATTTTCTGGCGGAATATTACTCATGGTCGCCTTGGCAGCTCTTGGCTGGCGGGATGTTCCTAACAGGATTTATGAGCATTGGCCTGTTGATGCTGACGGGAAACACAGAATTGGTCGCCGCCAAAGTTGATCAACGTACCCAGGAGTTAAACCAAAGCAATCGTAAGCTGGCCGCGCGTGAACAACAATTCAGGAAATTGGTGCAAACTCAATCAGCGATTGTTTGGAAGGCCGATCCGATCACGTTCAGGTTTGTATTTGTCAGTGCCGAAGCGGTCAGTATTTTAGGTTACGCCACTAAACAATGGCTGGAAGAAACCGATTTTTGGCAACGCCATTTACATAAGGATGATAAAGAAAACGTCTTGAGCGTTTATGTCAAAAACAGCAATGCAAAAAATCAGAGCTACGATCTGGAATATCGAATGATAGCTGCCGATGGACATGTGGTCTGGTTACGGGATGTTGCTACCCTGGTCGTTGAAGACGGAGTCATTAAAGAATTGTATGGGTTTATGATCGACATAACCCGGTTGAAAGATTCGGAAGAACAGTTGCGGCTTGCAGCAAGTACTTTTGAAAGCCAGCAGGGCATTATGATTACCGATAAAAATGCCAATATTTTGCGGGTCAACAAAGCCTTTACCGACATCACGGGCTATTCGGCACAGCAAATTATGGGTAAAAATCCCAGAATATTAAAATCTGGTCGCCATGACCAGGCGTTTTATCAACATTATTGGCAACAGTTGTTAATCAGGGATAAGTTTGAAGGCGAAGTTTGGAACAAGCGCAGAAATGGGGAGATTTATCCTGAGTGGCAAATAGTCACTGTGGTCAGAAATAACGAAGGCGAGGTGAGTCATTATGTGTCTGTTTTCTCGGATATCACCGAGAAAAAAGATGCGGAAAATAAGATTCATAGCATGGCATTCTACGATGCCTTGACTAATTTGCCGAACCGGCGGTTGTTGTTGGATCGTTTTGACCAGGAAATGGCTAGTGCCAGACGGCACGGATTGTTTGGCGCAGTGTTATATTTGGATCTTGACCATTTTAAAATTCTGAATGATTCCCAAGGTCATTTGGTCGGTGACGAGTTGTTGATACAAGTCGCCGTCCGTTTGTCATCCGTACTTAGGGAAGAAGATACCCCGGCACGTCTTGGCGGCGATGAATTTGTCGTTTTATTGCATGCAAATTCCGAGTCATTATCAGCGGCGGCCGACCATGCCATGGTTGTTGCCGAAAAAATTCGCGAACAACTCAATACACCGTTCGTATTAGGCAAATACCAACATCAGATTGGTACCAGTATTGGTGTTGCCCTTTTCCCTGAAGGACAGGAGCATCCAGATGCGGTATTACAGCAGGCAGACACGGCGATGTACCGCTCAAAAGCCAGTGGTCGCAACGCCATCAGTTTTTTCCAGCCTAGTATGCAGGAAGCGGCAGATTTGCGGTTAAGACTAGAACAAGAGCTAAGGATTGCCATAGATCAAGAGAACTTTATCCTGTGTTATCACCCGCAGATGGATGCCGAGGGGAATTTGCTGGGTGCCGAAGCGTTAATACGTTGGGAAGATAAAGTTAGGGGTAGACTTTCGCCAGTCGACTTTATGCCCATCGCGGAAGAAAGTAATTTAATCCTGACCATTGGCAAATGGGTGCTGATGGAAGCCTGCCGCCAGATCAGGGCGTGGGATGATGCGGGATTTGTCGGCATGTCTTGCTTGTCTATCAACGTCAGTTCAAGGCAATTCAGGCAGCAGGATTTTGTGGGTCAGGTCAAACATGCTATCGAAAGCGCCGGAATAGAACCACACCGTTTAGGTATCGAACTTACCGAAAGTGTCATGATTATCGACACCCAAGACACTATAGATAAGATGAAAGCGCTTAAAGCGCTGGGATTGTCGATAGCTGTGGATGATTTTGGCACCGGTTATTCATCGTTGGTGCATCTAAAACAGTTACCGTTGGATGTATTGAAAATAGACCGGGCATTTGTCAGGGATATTCTGATTGATAACAGTGATGCGGTGATTGTCGAAACCATTATCAGCATGGCAAAACATTTCAATATTAGGGTTATCGCCGAAGGCGTGGAAACCGAAGCGCAATTGGCTTTTCTAAAACAAAAAGGCTGCTCTATTTTTCAGGGATACCTGTTCAGTGAGCCATTGACCTCAGATGTATTTGCGGAAAGTTATTTGGGCAAAGTATCCTAAGCCGATGTTGTTTAACAGTCAGGTTTCTATATACAAGTCAGCAGCATTGCTTACTTGGATTTCAGGCAACCTGACAGGGTGTAGCGCATTATCAGTAAGGTCATCATGACTGGAAATTGTAGGAAGTGGTCTTCAAAATAAAGCGTCACCAATACGAATGTCATTATTAACCACGGATCAACCACGCTTGAGTCAACGATACCCTGCATAGATTTAAGGCTATCCCTATCAATTCTATGGCGTTGTTCGATAAAAAACAGCGTCACAAAAGCCACCATCAAAGCAAAATAAACCGGAAAAAAAAAGAAAATGGGGGAGTCTTTGACAAACAAAGGTTTCCAGTAGGCAAACCACGCCAGTAAGGTGCTACTGGCGAAAATGTCGTAACTTAATGTTTCTGGTAGCCGTTTAAAGAAATTGCCGATAACGGTTGCAATAGCGATAGCCAAACCACCGTAGATAAAAATATCCGACACAATCATGTATTGCAGCGAACTGGCAGTCTGCACAATTAATGCCAAAGCAAAACAAAGAAAAACAAAAATCGGCATGGTCGGCTAGGTATTAGTTATAAGGTAAAAAATAAATTGTTTAGCAGGGTGATAGCGGTTCCAAAACAAGCACATTAGCAGAAAGTTACCACGAATACCCTGCAAGTAAAGGAAAATCAAAATTTTCCGTCAAAAATCAGCCTCCAGCATTAGGCAATTTTAGTGGCTGAACTCCAGCTTTTGCATTGCTAGTGATAAGGACTGGCTGAACTCACCTAAAATTTTGCTTAGGGCACGAACTGAACCCGGATAAGACGAATCAGCCAGCAAATGGGTGATTACTGTATGACCACTTTTGAGGATAACGTGAGTTTTCTCGTTTTTAATCGACCAATTCGCTTCTAGATTTGCCGATTTGCCGGGTGTCGTGTCAAAACGGATGATGTCGATGACAATCTGTAAATCGACCATACCATGAATGTCCCAGGGGTAAGACCTGATAATATGGCCCGGTTGTAAGGTCGCCAAATTACGGGTCAAGGTATGTTGCAGGTTATCAGGTAAAGGTTCTGCCCATTGCTGGGATTCGGAGATTTGAACGGCGTTATTGGACAATCGGGTGATGATTTGCCGATGCTCCAATAAGGTAGGAACAGAAACCGGGCCGATGCCGATTGTATGCGCCTTGGCTGCTTCAACAGATGTTGAGTTAGTTGAGTTTAGTGGTTCCAAAACATAAAATTGCACGTCAGGGCCGCTGCTACAGCCCGTCAATACAATGGCAAAAACTGCAAGGCACAATAATCGGGTCATATTCACTCCTCATCCTTGCCGCGAATCAATGATTCGGGATGGCGTTCCAGGTAATCGGTCAATTGTTTCATAGAGGTCGCCGCTTGGGTGAGTTCCTGGAGCATTTTGTGAAATTCATAATACCCCGTTGATCCGGGTTCAAGATTGCCCAATACTTGCTGAGCGGATTTTATGGTGCCACTAGCATTGCCCAGCGTTTGCTCTGCTGTCGTTAATGTGCCATTCGCGGTAGTGAGCATACGGGTCGCGGCTTTTGAGGTATCTTGCAGGGACGATAGGGTCTGGTTTGTTTCTGTCACTAATTTATCCAAAGGCAGTTTGGCGAGTTTTGCCATGATGGTTTGTGCAGATTGGGTAAATTCTTCCAGGGAACTCGCCGTGGTTGGAAACTCGGGATACGTGCTGTGGTTGTTGTGTGCAACTATCTTGCTGCCAGGATGGAAGTCCAGGTCAATCAACAATTGTCCGGTCACTAAACTTCCGGTTTGCAATTGCCCCCGCAGCCCTTTCTTGATCAACTCAGCCATCACGTCTTCATCGCTGATAGTCGCGTGGTCGTGGGTGGTCTCTATACGGTCGGGTTCCAGTTCGACGATGACAGGGATATGGATTTCAGCGGTTTTCTTGTCGAGTTCAAGATCAATGTCTGTTACCCTGCCGATAGGGATACCTCGTAGTTGCACAGGCGCGCCCTCGGTTAAGCCACGGACTGAGCCATTAAAATACATGACATATTTTAAGGTGTTGCTGTAAGTGATCTGGTTGGATTGGTCATAGGTGTCATAAAGCGGGAACAGGCTTTGTTCAGGTTGAACATCGGTAAGTTTGTCTTCGGTCGAGGTGCGAAATGCAATACCGCCGCTGAGCAACGAAACCAGCGAGCCGGTCCTGACCTTGAAGCCATCCGCACCTGCTGATAAATCAATGCCGCTGTCAATCCAGAAACGGGTGTTTTTGCGGATAAACTGATCGTAGGGGGCTTTGACAAAAATGCTCAAGTGTATAGCATTTCCGTCATCTGATAAGGTGTGGTTAAGCACTTCACCCACCGGTATGCCGTGAAAATTAATCGGTGTGCCGGGTCGCATGGTGCCTAGATTGCTGGTTTCAAGAATATATTGTTTGCCGTCTACCTGACTCTTTAGCACAGGCGCGGCAGTGAGGCCGGTAAAACGGGTTTCCTGTTCTCCGCTGCCGGGTTTTAATTCAATATAAGATCCCGACAACAAAGTACCCAGCCCGGTTATTCCGCCTAAGCCCACTTGGGGGCGGACGACCCAAAATCCCGTAGTTTTCCTGAGCAATTCTGTGGCATTGCTGTTCATTTGTGCTGTTACCCGTATGGTTTTCAAGTCTTTGTTGAAAGATATTGCGGTCACTTTACCGACCTCGACATCCAGATAGCGGATTTTTGTTTTATCGACTTCAATGCCTTCGGCAGTGGGGAAATTGATAGTGATAACCAGGCCTTTTTCGGAAGCAGACTTATAGATTAACCAAGCACTGACCAACAAGGCGATCAGCGGCAATAACCAGACTAGCGGCAGCTCGGTTTTTTTGTTTAGGGTAATGGCTTCGGCTTGGTATTCGTTTTCGCCGTTCTGGTTGTTTTCTTCGTGTTGATTGTTCATGACTGAGTTTGATGATCCCAAATAAGGCGCGGGTCAAATGTTTTGGCGGCAAACATGGTCAGGACGACGACCGCAGCAAACGCCGTAGCTGCAGAACCCGCGATGATTTGGGCAATGCCGCCCATGTCTACCAAGGCGACCAGGATTGAAATCATGAAAATGTCCAGCATTGACCAACGCCCGACAAAGCAAATGATCCGGTATATGCGAGTGAATAATCTGGCGTTCACTTGCCACCGGTAATGGACGCACAGCAACAATAATGTAAGTCCAAGTAATTTCAGTAAAGGCACCAGGATGCTGGCGATAAGAACCAGCATGGCAATAGGGATCATATCGCTTTCGATTAAGGCCATAATGCCGCCCATGATGGTATGAGGTTCGGCGAAGCCCAGTTGGGTGACGGTCATGATTGGGAAGATATTGGCCGGAACATACAGGCATAACGCGCTGAGGATTAACGCGGTAGTGCGTTGCACACTGTTGGGCATTCTGGGGTGTAAGGTGCTGAAGCAGGCCGGGCATGACGATTGCGTTACGGCTTTTATCAAGTAACCGCAATCATGGCAGCGGGTAAAGCCTTGATCTAACGCTGATGTCAATTTTTTTGTTATCCGTTTCATCCGTTTTGCTTTTTGGAAAGTTGCCTGATCCGTTGCCAGAACAAGTAGCCGTCAAGTTCGATAGTTAGCATGGCATTGACAATCAGCAAGGCGATAAAAGCATATAGGCCTAAGCCAAACCGCAGGTCAGCAAGCGACGACAGTTTGACCCAAGCGACAATAATCCCCAAGCCATACACCTCAAGCATAGCCCATTCATTCAAATGTTGCAGCCAGCGCATCCAATGGGTGAGGTGGCTGCTGGGCTTTTTTATGAACAGGTGTAGGCTAATCAGAAAAGCCAAACCTAAATTAACAATCGGCAATAATACGCTGGACAGTAGTACCAACATGGCAATTGCCCACATATCCTCCTTGAGTAGCGCAGATACGCCCGACCACAGATTGCCATCCAGGCTGCTGCCGAAAATCTTAATGCTAATCATCGGCAACAGGTTGGCGGGGATAATCAATATCAGTCCTGTAATCGACAAGGCCAAGGTTCGCTCTATACTTTGCTGGCGTGGTCGTTGCAACAAATAGCCGCACCTCGGACAGTGGGCTTTTTCGCCGGGTATCGGCAGAGCCGGATTCAGCAAAGCATCACATTCCGGGCAGGCTTCAAAGTTAGATGACATAGGCAAAGGACTCAAGCCCAAAGGAAAGGCGCGGTTTTCCTTTCCTCCTTGAGCCTTTCGCCTATTTCGTTCACCACTGCGATTCGCCGGTCTCCGGGTCGTACATTTCGTGGACGATGCTATTTCGGTTGGCGATCAATTCATCAATACTGGGTGAGTTGCTCATGGCGCGGGAGATGGCGAGTTTCATCGCTTCATAATTGGTGCGGTATAAATCTTTCCTGTCGAGATCGGGATTTGTGGCGCATTCAGGGGCGATCCAGAGCATGGCGACAATACACAAATCATTGGCTTTATCTTTTGGGATAATACCGGCAATAACACTGTCCAGAACCGCATCTGCAACAGCAGATTGTACTGGCCCACCCAATAAATTCACGTAAGCTGCCGATTTGATGGTAACTTTCGGCACCATAATCGTCGCTGGACGCACTTGCTGATTACAGGCGCGAATCGCAAACATACGGGTATGTCCTGCAGTTTGCCCCATCAGGTTGGCAAACGCATGGCCGACGGGGCCTTTAACGCTGCCAATGAGGATTTCTGGCATGGCATCTGTACCTTGCCCATCGCTGGCAAATACCGTGGCTTCGCCCGTCCTGAACCAAATTGAATCTGACATAAACACTCCATAGATTGAGAATAAAATAACATTCTATGCGGATGAAGTTGCAGGGGCAAGCGTCAGTCGAGAGTTACTTGATACCTCACATAGCCAGAAAGCAAAAGTGTGTTTGGTATTTGAGGGTAATGTTGCGGGTTATAAGTTTTTTCTATTTGGATTGAAGAAAAAATAAGTTGTTAATTTGAGTGTTGCGTCATATACATTTACAACGATACAAAGTAAATATCCAGTACAATAGACCCCGATTCGAGGTATGGATGGAATGTTATATCTACCTTGTTAAGGCAGTATTCAAAGGTGTGAGCCAATGCCAAAACAGGTTATTGGATTATAAGTTTCGGGTGAAATTGACTTCACCCCGTTTATGGCTTGAAGGTTAATCAGCCAAAAACATCGGTCGGAAAATTTGCAACGTCAGTGAACTTTTCCGGTCAGAAATATTTGGATGAAATTGTTTTTAGTTTCAATATTTAAAAATAGGTAAGTCGATATGAAAGGTCGTAATAAAAAAACAGCGTTGTCGTTTGTTATGTTGTTGGTATTTGGTTTTACGGGTACATCTCAAGCGCATACGGTCAGCGGGACAGTCGCGCCAGGCAGTACAGATGTCTATAATTTTCAATGCTTTACGGATGCTTTGCCGTGGTCTGAAGGGACGCAGACAGCTTTGCCCGCTAATCGTGCATCAATCAGGTTGGTCAGTGCGAGCGGCGCTGGGGTCAGCGCTCAACTGGGTCATATTCGTATGGCAATACCTGCTGCCCAGAATTGGGTAGGTCAGGTCACTGACCTCACAACAGGCGCTTCACCTGTTATCTTAGCGGCACCAGCCACTAAAACCGCTGGTACTTGGAGCGATCATGGCTATAACTTGGCTGTCAGAAATACATCCACGCTAGCAAGGATTTACAATGTCGAGTTTCATTGCCTGAGCGGGATATTACATGCTGGTACCGGCACTTTATTCACTAACAGCCAAACGCCGACCGCTGATTTTTCAACTGTCATCAATAATTAATATTATTGATCCGGCCTTATGAAGTTTGATTTTCCTTCGGCTTCGCTCAGGGTACGTTACCGCTGCGTTCCCTGAGCGAAGCCGAAGGATTTCGCAACTACTTCAAACATTAAAAGGCCGGATCTATAGGTCACTTTAGTTGTAAATGGTTATGTGCCTGTGCGAGTGTACAGGCACATACAACATTGATTTTGGTGGAAATATCAAACTTTAACCAAAAACTCAATTTTTCCTGTAAGTTCCGCTAATCTGCTGATCTTCAAAATTAAAGCTGTTTTGTCGTTAAACATGACATAAACTAACAAGCCTGATCAATTTAAGGTACTGAGTTCGGTTTTGGAATGTCAAAACCACACATCCATCATGGCTAATTACTGCTTCAATCCTAAGACCAAAACAAAATTGGCGAATCTGGCTGCATTAACTTCCGCAGCACTGCTGTTACCTGGGTTAATTACCCCGTCTGCCGAAGCGGCCGACGATGACAGTGTTGACTTTCAATATAGCCACTATCAAGAAAGCAAGCGCGACATTTACGGTTCGTTAACCGATTCAGTGACACAGCAACAATTGTCGCCGACTAAATTACCGAATAACCTGCATCCCATCGAAGTGGATACCCTTAGGGGTAGTTCAAGGGTTACGTTATCCGACAGGGTTAAATTTGCATTTAACTATACCCAGGACACGTGGTCTGGTGCGACACCAGTAGGCACTGCGCCCGCCATCGCCAACCGCAATGATGCTATTTACAAGAATGTCGATCCAACATCGGGCATTGTTATCGGCGCATCGCCCTACGCTTCGTCTGATCATTTGCCCATGTTCTTTATCGGTGGCGGCAATGTTTATCTGGCTGCCATCGACAATATGACCGGCTCTTTGACACCTGGACTCAAAAATAACAAATTGACCCATGTCATGTCGATGGCTTCACCCGAAACCCGCAAGCAAGGCGATTTCAAATTAAGCTATGAGTGGGATGAAGCCGCACTGGAGGTTGGAGGTGGTATTTCTGTCGAGAACGACTATGAATCCCGGTTTGGCAGCTTTGGCGGGCGCATGGATTTTAATGAAAAGCAAACAGCAGTTAATGTGGGAGTGAGCTATACCAATAGTGATACCTTTGCCAGCCTTGATCCCGACAGCCTGACTTTCATCAATACAGCCGACTACGACAATTCGTTTGTTGATTTCGACCCTAATGGTAAGTTGATTGTCAAAAGCCAGGCCAGTTCAGTCGGGGCGGGGGTGGTTGAAAATGCCTGGGCGATCAATCAGGACACTGGTGAAGTTAGCAAAGACAGCGCGATGCTGAAAGGGAATCGCCAGGACTGGGGCACCCAACTCGGCTTGACGCAAGTGCTGAATAAGGATGCTACCATGCAATTAGGATTTGGTTACACCCGTAGCACCGGTTATCTGGGTAACCCGTATAAATTAGTTTACGTATTTAATGCTGAACTGACACCCGATCAGGATCCTAGGCAACCGTTCCTTGTCACGGGTGGCGGCGGTCGACTTGAGGTTCGGCCTGGTGAGCGTAATCAGTTCAATTGGAGCATTGGTTTAAATCAATATCTGCAGCCCTTCGATGCCGCTTTGCATTTCGACTATAAGTTGGCGCATGACGATTGGGGAATCAATGCCCACACGTTTGAGGCGGATTGGGTGCAGCCATTGGGCACAGGTTGGTCGGTTACGCCGCGTATTCGCTATTACTCGCAATCTAAAGCCGACTTTTATGTGCCTTATTTGACTCAGGTACAAGTTATCGACCCCAATACAGGTTTGCCGATGGCTTCGCCGTTGAATAAGGCCTTGCCGAAAAATTATTCCAGCGACCAGCGCTTATCAGGCTTTGGTGCGTTAAGCGGTGGGTTGACGATAGCCAAACAGTTTGCGAAAGGTGTGCAATTTGAAACGGGCTTTGAATATTACACACATCAGGGCAGCCTTAAATTAGGTGGGGGCGGGGAAGCGGGTTTTGCGGATTATGACTTCTGGTCGGTGAATGCGGCGTTAAAAGTCAATCTGGATGCACTCGGCTCTTTGGGGAATCACTCTGGACATACTAACTCGAGCCACCATCAGCACAGCGATGCGACTGCTGGGTTGATGTTTGGGCATACGTTGGATAAGCCTGGCGATTTTATGGTCGGATACCGTTACATGCGAAGTGAGCAAGCGGGCAATATCTTACTTGGCACTCAAGCAGCTGCTTTGGATACAGTTGCCGCAAATGGTTGTGGCGGGCAGGAATGCCAGGTTGTACCGAAAACCATGACCATGAATATGCACATGCTGGATCTGATGTATGCCCCTACCGATTGGTTGACATTGATGCTCATGCCGCAATGGATGGATATGGACATGGTTTTGCAACCGCTCGCGCATCATGAGCAGGAAGGCATCGAGGGGCATAACCACGGCGGCGCTGTTCATAATCATCAGGCTGGCGGAGTCGGTGATACCGGTTTATATGCGTTGTTTAAGCTGTTTGACCGACCTAATCATCACATTATCCTTAGTCTGGGCGGTACTGCCCCCACTGGAGATGCCGGTATTTTAATTAGAAAAACGCATACTAATCTAAGTTACGATACTTTTATACACTATGGTATGCAATTAGGCAGCGGCACCTGGGATTTCAAGCCCAGCCTGACCTATAGTGGCGGTTCAGATAACCTGCTATGGGGTGCACAGGCAACGGGAACAATAAGGCTTGAGAACAAAAATAGCTCAGGTTTTGCTTTCGGCGATATATTCCAGGGCAGTCTCTGGGGCGGCTATCGTTGGACAAATTGGCTGGCCACAACCGTACGTGGCGTTTATACCTGGCAAGATGCGCTACGCGGCCAATATAAGTTGGGCACGGATTATCGCACTGGCGAACCTTACGCTCCGACGCATATCGGCCCATTCGATCAACCCGGAAATTACGGCGGTCAATATGTTGATTTGGGTTTAGGTATTAACGTAACGATTCCCGATGGTGCTTTTGCAGGTAATCGATTGGCATTTGAATGGTTGCAACCGATCCATACCGATGTCAACGGGCATCAACTTGACCGCGACGGGGCGTTGTCATTTACCTGGAATTACGGGTTTTGAAGCAGGCGGCATCCAACGCATTAATTTAAGTTGATATGTTGCGGCTGACATATAGGCTATAAATAGGTGTGATTAGGGATATGTTAATATGCCCAGTTCATATTGCATTCATCTTGGTCGATGTAGTCTTAACCTAAATACGTTTATTGCCAGAACCATATGCCCACTAAACTCATACCCTTAATTTCTACCGCGCTGTTATACCTTGTATTTTACCTAATCAGTGCGGTGAAATTCGATGTGGTGATAAAAGCCAATGCGGTGCCTTTAGATTTCCTGTTGCAGCTTTTGGTCGCCTATATTATTTTCGCATTATCAAAACGGGTGTGGGTTTTTTTGATAATACAAGCGTTGTTGATGGGGCTTTTTTATGTTGGCAATGCCATAAAAATTGCATTTTTTGGCGGCCCCATCATGCCAGATGATGTTTTTGCCCTGCATTCCTTGTTATTGATTTTAGAAGGCTGGCGCTTTTTTGCCGCTGCTTTAGTCCTGGCTGCCATCGGTGGTTTGTTATTGTTCAATTTTAGTATGCGGCATTGGAGCGCTTACCTGGCGATTTCGACACTATTATTGTTGGGTCTGACCATTGTCTACAACCCCACCATGATAGTAGATCCTATCGACAAGTACACCGGCAATTCAGTTTGGGATCAGCGTTCTAATTATGTTTGGCACGGCGCGACGGTATACAGTTTGCAAGAGGGTAGCCGCTATTTTGCCTTGGCTGATGCTGCGCCAGATGTGGATCTTGCCGAAGAATCTGCCCGACATTTACTGGCGACTATTCCTGAGAAAAGCCCTGTCGAACCTGAAAAAATATTTTCGCCCCGAAACATCCATTTGGTGCTATTAGAATCCTTTTGGGATCCCAATCGCTTAAAAAAAGCGGGGTACAACCAAAATCCTTTATCGCCAGAATTTCGTAAACTCTGGAAAAGCACCGATTATTCTGTCGCCATGCCACCGGTATTTGGCGGGTACACGGCGAATTCGGAATTTGAAGTGCTGTGCGGTTTTCCAGTGACGAAAGACAATGTTAAGTTTGAGCGGCAATTAAAAAACTCCGTGCCGTGCCTTCCGCACATTCTCGCTGATAAGGGTTACCGTACGATTGCCTCGCATCCTAATGTGCCGGTGTTCTGGAATCGTGTCAATGCATACCGGAATATCGGTTTCAAGACTTACTGGTCAATACAGGATTTTGTCCAGGATGATATGAACCGGGAATTCATGTCCGATGCGACCCTGTATCGGCAGGTTATCGAAAAAATAGCGCCGTCATTGGAAAAAAAAGAGCCGATACTCGATTATATCGTAACCTATTTTGGGCACTGGAATTACCCGTTGAGTGCGTCGCGCCCAGACAAAATCACCTCGCGATCTACAGTTGAAGAAGTGACCACCTACGCGAATACCGCCTATTATAAATCGCGCGAGTTAATGGCGTTCATCAACGAGATCCGCAAGCGCGACCCCGATAGCATTATTGCCGTGTTTGGTGACCACCTACCTTTCTTGGGGGAAAACTTTGCCGGTTATGTCGACTCGGGGGTGTTGGCTGCCAATCGTAGCGATTTTACTCCGGCGATGTTTAAGTTCTATGTGAGCACCCCAATGATTATTATTGACGGCAAAAAAGGCCCGTTGAAAGTTGGTAGCTTGCCACTTTATCAATTCCCAAAATTGCTTCTTGATTTGTTGGGTGCGCATGAGCCAACCATCATTGATTACACCCATCCTTTGCTGGATATGCGGGTTAGGCCATTGCCAGGGTTACATTTCAATATCCTGAAAGATGGCAAGGTTGATGTTTGCAAGGAACCCCCGTTTTCTGAAAGTTGTCAAAAATCCACGCAATGGCTGCAAGATGTCACCCAAGTGAGCAATGATCTGTTCATAGGTCGGCAATTTACCCGGATGAAGCACCCGTCAGTTATTCCTGATGAAGCACCTCAAAAAACCGTGATCGATGTGTCAGATACACTTGTAACGCCAAAGAACGATTAACCGAATAGCAGTATTTTAGAACTATCCTATAAAGAGAACACGCATGAAAAAATACTTACCAACCATGATTGCCGTCTTATTGGCGGTATCGACTGAAATCGGTGTAGCGGATCCTTACACCCTGCCAATAGCGTTGGATTACACCTTAATCAAAAAAGCGGTCGTCAGCCAGCTTTTTACAGGGGAGGGCGGCTCTGCGGAAGTTTGGAATGACAAACATAAATGCAGTTTCCTAAAACTCAGCAATCCCAGAATTGCCGGGGAAGGTGGGCAGGTCAAAATGTTAAATGATGTGCAGGCTCAGCTTGGCACCGCCATCGCTGGACAATGCCTGACCGTCTTGGCCTGGGATGGTGCACTGGAAACATTCCAAAAGCCAACCATCAGTGCAGACCATTCAACCATCAGCTTGCCAGTGACTAAAGCCAATGCCTATGACCAGAATGGTCAGCAACTTACGGTAGATAAGTTGATGGATCTTATAAAACGGGCTGCTGAACCCAAATTGGCAAGCCTAAAGCTGGATTTAAATAAGTCCCGTCCCGATATGGAAAAGACGTTGACCAGTTTTTTGCCGAAAGATAGCACGCCGGAAGTCAAAAAAATATTAAGCACCTTAAAGTTCAGCAGTGCTGATGCCAATGACAATGGCATTAAAATCAACATGGCTTTTGATGCATCACCTAAAAAAATAACCCCGAAACCTGAAGCGCCCTTCACCGAAGCAGAACAAAGGCAATGGCAGACGACCTGGAAAGAATGGGATGCATTTTTGACTAAAGCGATTGACCAGGCCGCTAGCGAAAGCCAATCGCAAGAGTTAAAGCACAGCTTGACGGAAATTTTAGCAGAGTCACGGACGGCTTTTCAGTCAGGGTTGAAGGCACAAAGCCCCAATAGCAGTGATCCTGTGCGGGTGTTTTTTACTCAAACCTGGGAGAAGCTGGCACCGCAATTGCGTACCCTGGCAAAACAATTGCCGGAACTTAAGGCCTTGCGTTATATGACATTTATAGCAGCGACCGATGTTATGTACGAGCTTGACAATATCGGTTCACCGTTGGGATTAGAGATTTCCTCGGATGGCTTGCGTCGACTGGCACGGTTGGTTATCGCGGATAAAGAGGAAGCTAAAGCCAAGTAGCAGGTTAAGTACAGTATTAGGTTAGGAGGGCATTATGAAAATTTTCAAGACAATAGGTATGGTTTTGATTGCAATGTCTTTACCGGCGAATGCCGAGGTGTTCAAGTGCAAATCCGCAAAAGGTGAAATTATCTACCAGCGGTCAGCCTGTACCCCAGAGACAACCCAGGGTTTGCTAAACATAAAAGAAATGACACCACAGGAAATGGAAGAAGCAAAAGCAAACTTAAAAGCTGAACAGGAAGAAGAAGCGGCAAATGATCGTGCCAATGTGGAAGCAGAAAAGCAGCGGCAATCTGAGCAAGAACGACAAGAAAAATTAGATCTGGAACGACGTGGTATCGAGGCACGAGAAAGAGAAGCAATTGCAGCGCAACAACGTTCTGGTGGGCCAGGAAGAGGGTTTATTTACCCACCACCCTACGGCAGCGGCGGTCATTATTGAGATGGCTCTTGCCGGTAAAATGTAAAAATGCAGTAACAATATGATTGAAATAAGGTAATGAAAGGGAATAATTTTTATTAGTCAATGGGTTATAAAAAGGAGATGCAATCATGAATGTCAGGAGTTCAGCCATTATTTTTATGTTGACAATGTCTTTGTCGGTGCAGGCCGAAGTTTTTAAGTGCAAATCAGGCGGTAAAATCGTTTACCAACATGAGCAATGTGCGGAAGGGGAAGCCCCGCAGGCGGTCATACGAGAAACATCGCCGCAAAAAGTGGAAGAAGATAAGCTTAAATTAAGGGCTTGGCAGGATAAACTGGCTGCCGAGAAAGCAGAAGTACTGCAAGCGGAAAAACAACGGCAAGCAGAGCTTGAGAAGCAGGAAAGTTTGGAATTACAACGGCGTAGCGTAATGGCACAAGAGAAACAGGCACTTGCAGAACAGCAACGAGTAATTGAAGAACAGCAACGCCAAAATCAGCCAATTATTGTTGCCCCGCCCTATGGTCGAGGTCGGTATTGGAACAATGGGGGCTACCCGCCTAATCCCCCTAATAGCTCATGGGATCCGAACATGCAACAGCACCACCATAACCACGACCAAGAGCAGCATCACGGGCAATCGCATGCGTATTCTCGGCAAATGCCTCCGCCTGAACCGCAAGACAAGCCAGGGATATCGACAAATACAATTCAGCGATCTTGGTCGCCTAGGTAAACGGAGTTTGTGAACATGGCTGCTGCAATAGACAAAACAGTGTCAATAAAAACATTACCGGGCTTTTTAGCTAAAGAACGCATTATTGCCCATCCTGGTTTCAACCGTTGGCTAGTGCCGCCTGCGGCGTTGGCGGTACATTTATGTATCGGCATGGCTTACGGTTTTTCGGTGTTCTGGCTGCCGCTTTCAAAAGCGGTTGGCATTAAAGAAGCCGCCGTTTGTGGGGCTGAGATAGGTTTTTTACAGGAACTGACAGTGACCCATTGTGACTGGAAAATTTCGACTTTGGGCTGGATGTACACCTTGTTTTTTGTATTTCTGGGTTCATCTGCCGCCCTGTGGGGCGGTTGGCTGGAGCATGTCGGCCCCCGCAAAGCCGCAGTCGTCAGCGCCTGCTGCTGGTGTGGTGGCATGTTGTTTTCTGCATTGGGCATTTATCACCACCAATTCTGGATGATGCTGTTAGGCTCCGGTGTCATTGGCGGCATTGGCTTAGGCTTGGGTTACATATCACCGGTTTCGACCTTGATCAAATGGTTTCCAGACCGTCGAGGCATGGCGACCGGCATGGCGATCATGGGCTTTGGCGGCGGCGCGATGATCGGATCGCCCTTGGCAGCACAATTAATCAAATATTTTTCGACTGATTCTGATGTCGGGGTAATGCCGACGTTTATTGTTATGGCATCGATTTATTTCCTGTTCATGATGGCTGGTGCTTTAGGTTACCGGATACCTGCCGCAGATTGGCAACCTGCCAACTGGAGTCCGCCGGACAGCCTGAAAATAAATAGAATGATTACCAAGAATCATGTCAATGTAAAAAATGTTTTCAAAATCAAGCAGTTTTGGTTGTTGTGGATGGTGTTATGTATGAACGTCAGCGCCGGCATTGGCATCATAGGCATGTCATCCCCGATGTTACAGGAGGTTTTTGGCGGCCAGCTTGTCGGCATCGCCAAGCCTTATGCCGATTTGGATAAAGAGCAATTAGCTGCGATAGCCACTGTAGCAGCCGGATTTACCGCTTTGCTGAGCTTGTTTAATATTGGTGGACGATTTTTGTGGGCAAGTTTTTCGGACAAATTAGGCCGAAAAATGACCTATATCGTCTTCTTTTTTCTAGGCGGATTGTTGTATGTCAGTATTCCAGAAAGTGCCAATACGGGTAATAAATTGCTATTTGTAGGTGCATTTTGCCTGATTTTAAGCATGTATGGCGGTGGCTTTTCCACTGTGCCGGCTTACCTTGCTGATTTATTCGGCACGCAAATGGTCGGTGCCATTCACGGGCGGTTATTGACTGCCTGGGCGACGGCGGGAATATTGGGGCCGGTTATTGTCAATTACATGCGGGAGTATCAATTGCAATTGGGGATTCCACGGGCGCAAGTCTACAACCAGACCATGCTGATTTTGGCAGGCATGTTGATGGTGGGTTTGTTGTGTAACCTGTTAATCCGGCCAGTGGCGGATAAATGGTTCATGACCGAAAGCGAATTAGCGGCTGAAAAACGGATTGCCCACGAAACTGTGTTCGAAGGCGGCGCCGAAACTAACGTGCTTATCAAAGCTACGCATCCGATAACAGTATTGCTGGCGTGGCTTGCGGTTTTGTTGCCGTTAGCTTGGGGGATCTATAAAACTTTATTAAGCGCCAGTCAGTTTTTTGCCTGAATTTCGAACTACGGTAATAATGAATCCATCCAGTTGTAACGCTGATTATGTACGAGAATATTATTTGAAAATGGCAGAATTCAAGTTTTTAGCTGTTTCCAAGCCTTTGAGCAAGGATTTTTCGGTCGCACCTGTAAAACGGGTTCCGGTTAAGGTAGCGCCTGTAAAATTGGCATCGGTCAGGTTGGTGCCGGATAAATCTGCCCCCGATAAATCCGCATTGGTAAAGTCTGCACCGGAAAGATCGGCACCAAAAAGGACGGTATTCCGTAGTGTGCTGCCGGTCAAATTAGCTTGCCGCAATAAGGCTCGATTAAGATTGGCATCAGTCAGGTCTGCACCGGACAAATCAACATTATTTAGGCTGACCCGCATCAGCCCCATCGGCTGGTTTTTCATGTCCACGCCCCAATCAGCCTGGGTAAGATTGGCGTTATTGAGCTTGGAACGATCCAGATTGGCAATAAATCGACTTTTGCTAAGATTGGCGTTGCTCAAATTAGCACCGCCCATATGTACGCCAAAAATACTGGTATTGGCAAGGTTGGCACCGGTCAAGTTAATCTTGGTCATGACGGTTAAATCGAGATTCAATCCCGACAAATTACTGTTACTCAGGTTTGCCCGACGCAAATCGGAACCCCAAAGGTCAGCATGGGTGAAATCCAGCGACGATAAATCCAGGTCAGTCAAATCCTTGCGGCGCAGGTCGGCGGGTTTGTCGATACCGTTGGTGTTCGTGAGCAGTTTTTCTACAGAAGCCCGGTCAAGTTCAGCAGAATAACTGGAAATGCACCATAATGTAGCTAAAGTGCCTAAAATAGATTGAATTTTCATGATTGCATAGACCTGTATGTTAAAGTTGTCGACTGGTGAAAGAAAACGTATTTCAGCCCAAATTATGCGTTATTTTTTATGGTCAACCTAGTGACATTTAAGAAATCAGGTTACTGTTAGTGGACTTCTGAGTAAATGATATTTTATAAAACAAAGGATCATTATCATGAGTATTAACGATCGAAGAAATTGTGTTTTATAGGCTAACAATGATGGAGCAGTTTTTTTTCGACCAACTGGTTTACAATTGTCATATTGTTTTTAATCCAAGGTAACTTGTCTTTTTATACTTCGGTAAAGTAATGTCTTATCTAGTCGCATTTCTATTCCTCATTTTTTCCCAGACAGCGGTTTATGCAACCGAACCTTCTTTAGACACGGGTTTTTCGCAAGCGCAAGCATCTGAAGTGGCTTTGCAGTTGACTCCCGATGAGAAAAAATGGCTTGCACAACACAAAAGCATCCGCGTGGCCTATGACGGAAGTTTACCGCCTTATAGCTTTGTGAACGATAGCGGTAGAGTCGATGGAATCGCCATTGAGATTATGGCGCTTCTAAGCGAACGTCTGGGTATTGAGTTTACGATTTACCCGAATTCAAACTGGAACAACCTTTATAAAGCGGCGGCAAAACATAAAGTAGATGTGGTTGCAACGATGGTCGATAGGCCTGACCGTTCCGAATGGTTTAGTTTTACCAAACCGTATTTGACAAAATCCCTGGTTATTATCACCCGGGAAGATAATGCTGTTATCGATAACCGTAACGATCTTGTCGATAAAAAAGTCGCAGTCGTTGAAGGCTATCAGTATGGCGAGCAAGTTGGCAAAGAATTTCCCACAGCCAAGCGCATTCAGGTCAAAACTATGCTGGATAGCCTTAAGGAAGTGAATAGTGGCAGGGTGGATGCTGCTATCATTTTCGTGGGTACGGCAAATTATCTGCAAGCGAAATACCAAATGGAACATTTGAAAATTGCCGCTTTTTATGACCGCAATAGTGCCAATGAAAGCATTGCCGTACGCAAAGACTGGCCCATTTTTGTTGGGATTTTGCAAAAAGCCCTGGACTCTTTGACTGAGGAGAAGATTCAGGAAATTTTTGCCAAATGGATAGTGTCTGGATCCCAATCCAACGAGCAAACTAGTGAAGCGGAAAAGCCAGCCGAAACGAAAACTGTCGAAATTACGCCCGCTCCGGTTACACCTGTTGATGTGAAGCCAGTGGTCGAGCCTGTGGCACCCCCACCGGTCAACATTGAACAAAAACCTAGCATCGCGGCTGTTCAGGAACCAAATGATGAAGCCTCCGAAGAGGTTCTAAAAATCACCAAAACTCAGCTTGTTTCCTTACTGGCAGGGCTATTCTTGCTGGCTTTGATATGGACACGGAAACAAAAAAAATTACGGCAAATGTCCATGGAAGCCCGAGTTTCTCCTATTATAAGTTTACCTTCGAGCGAAAATGAGAACCAGGCCATATTCATAGGCCAAACGCCCGAAAAGCCAATCGACGACACCTTGATGCCGTCAAATATGCCCAGCAGCGAGTATATTTATTATCAGCATGATTGCGATGGCGTTTTTAGTTATGTAAGCCCGTCCGTGACCAGCTTGTTGGGTTATAGCGAAGCTGATTTTATGGCGCATTACCGGAATTATTTGACAGACAATCCCATAAATCGGTATATCGATGATTACATTGAAAATTGTATTCAAGGCCAGCCGAATAAGCCTTATGAAATAGAAATACAGGATGTTAATGGGCAAGCGCATTGGCTGGAAGTCATGGATACCCCGGTGTACGATGGGCAAGGACACTGTATCGGTGTGGATGGCGTTATGCATGACATTACTGACCGGAAACTCAAAGGCGAGCCACCAACCGCATCACCGAGTTTGCAGGCGGCATTCGAATTAAGCAATCCGCAAACAATGGTGGAATACCTGCAATCGGCCATTCAATCGGCCAACAAGAGCCGCAAGTCTTTTGCACTACTGTATTTATCGTTGGATCGGCTGAGGTTTCTCGACGGTAATTTAGTGCCGCCTCCTGAAGCAGAGGTATTGAATGAATCAGGCAACCGCCTTCGTTCCACCTTGCGAGATACAGATATTGTCGTACAGTTGGAAGCCAACAAATTCGCTCTGATACTGACCGAAGCAGATGCCGACAAAGTGGGGCTGATTTCTGAAAAGATTAGAAAAAACTTACAGGTTCCTTACTTTATTGGCCAGCAATCCATAGCACTGGATGCGAACATGAGCGTCGCCGTTTATCCACGGCACGGCACTGACCCTGAAGCATTGCTTAGTCAGGTGCGAGCCGACCTGAACCTTGAAGAGCCGCCAAAGTCAGTGGAAACTGCACCCGTTGCCCCTGAGGCCAATCAAAGTGACAGTTTACAGCTCCAGCAAGAGCTAGTCGGTGCGCTTGATGAATGCAGGATTTCCTTAAGATCGTCCAATTTGGATAATACAAATGCCTTGCATAGGCACAGTCAATTTAGTGTTTATTACCAAAGTAGGCATAGTCTTGGCGATTACAACATCATGGGTTTTGAGGCTTTGATTAGGTGGGATCATCCTCAATTAGGCATGGTATTGCCAGCAGATTTTGTGCCTTTGGTCAATGACATAGGGTTGCTTGATGTGATGACGTACTGGATTATCCAGCAAGTATGCTTTCAGGCGCTGGTTTGGGAAAAGCAGGGCATTTTACCGGGTTTGATAAGCATTAACCTTGGCGACCTTTTTATCAAAAAAACCATTGATGTCAGCAAAATTATCAGCATTATTAATGAAGCCGGAGCCAAGCCGGAATGGTTGACGCTTTCGATACCTGAAAGCGAAGTGGCTTCTGACCCGGATTTGGTTATTCCCATGATTAACCAATTGGTGGCTGTTGGTTTGGTTGTGTCGATTGATAATTTTGGTTCTGACAGCTCATTGCTCAACTTGCTAAAGACTATCCCTGCGAGGATTATCGAGATCGATCCGGCTTTCATCCGTCATTTGCCCAAGAATACCAATGATGCTGAAATCATCACCTATAGTATTGCCATGCTTCATGAGCTGGGCAAAAAAGTAATCGCTAAGGAAGTTGAAACAGAAGAACAACTGGAGTTTCTTAAAGAAAGCGGCTGTGATATGGTGCAAGGCCACTTATTAAGCAAGCCAGTGCCGGCAAAAGAGGCCAAAAGTCTTATGGAGAGTTTTCCTGATGTTGCGTGGTATTTTCAGCAAAAATAACCAGATAGCGAAATACTTGCTATATGCAATTAGGCAATAACCGTTTGGTACTAAAGGAGATGAGGATGATTATAAAAAGCCGCCTTATTTCTATTGCCAGATTGCCGATATTTACGTGAACGCGATTCAACGATTGCCACTATTATTGATAGTCATATTGACTGGTTGCATGCCCATGATTCATCCCCCGGGTTCGGCACTAAACCTAGCCCATCTTACTGACAATCTGTATAGTACTAAGGATGGTGCTAGCTTGCCGTTACGGCGCTGGTTACCCAAGGCGGAACCTAAAGCAGTACTGGTCGCATTGCATGGTTTTAATGATTACAGTAATTTTTTCGACGGGGCTGGCGCTTATTTCAGTGCACACGGCATTGCCTGTTATGCCTATGATCAACGGGGCTTCGGTGACTCCCCAAAACGGGGGTATTGGGCTGGCGTTTCGGCTTACACCAACGATCTGCGTGAGTTTGTCGGGCTAATTAAGCATCGCTATCCCCGGCAACCCGTCTATGTGCTCGGCGAAAGTATGGGCGGTGCAGTCATCATAACGGCCTTAAGTCAGACGAATATGCCCGATGTTGAAGGAGCAATTCTGGTTGCACCAGCGGTATGGGCAAGGCAAACGATGCCCTGGTATCAGACCAGCTTGTTATGGACATTGGCTCATACCGTGCCGAGACTCACATTAACCGGAGGCTCGGTAAAAGTGAAAGCGTCCGACAATATCGAAATGCTCAGGGAGTTAGGTCGGGATCCTCTAACCATCAAGAAAACCCGCGTGGAAGCCATTTACGGATTAACTAATTTGATGGATGCCGCATTCAGCAGCGCCCGGCAATTACAAGGCAATACCTTTATTCTCTACGGTGAGAATGATGAAATTATCCCTAAGCAACCGACCTATGATTTTTTACAACGCTTTCTTGGCGTTGAAAGCGCTCATAAAACGGTTGGCATATATCCACATGGTTATCACATGCTGCTGCGTGATTTGCAGGCGGCAATTGCCTGGGAGGATATTCTTGCCTG
Source organism: Methyloglobulus sp. (assembly GCA_013141505.1). Classification (GTDB taxonomy): domain Bacteria; phylum Pseudomonadota; class Gammaproteobacteria; order Methylococcales; family Methylomonadaceae; genus Methyloglobulus. The sequence continues at coordinate 3,728 of JABFQX010000048.1, read as the reverse complement.
GATAACTCATGACTCCGTTAACTTGCCTTCCGGTGCGGATCGCAGAGCAAAAGAAATTTTAGCTAATTCAGCTAAGTCTTTTAAATAAGGTTAAAGCTGTGGCTTGCCAAGATTTCGCATTTGCCTGAGTATCCATTGTTGTCTCCTTAACAAATACCGGGAAGGCTGTGCGGCTTTTAATAATATTGGATTAGGCAGTGTCGCTGCTAATAGCGCCGCTTGAGGTCGGCTAATATTTTTGGCGTGTATGCTGAAATAATGCTGGCTGGCGGCTTCAATACCGTACAGATGATCGCCAAATTCAGCGATGTTTAGGTAGACCTCCATGATCCTCTCTTTGCTCCACAAGGTCTCAATAAGAAACGTAAACCACGCTTCTATGCCTTTACGTAAAAAACTTTTGCTGGGTGTCAAGAATAGGTTTTTTGCCACCTGTTGTGAAATGGTGCTAGCACCTCGTAATTTGCCCCCATCCATATAAGTATCGATAGAAGATTCTATTGAATCCAGATCAAAACCGGAATGGTCAGGAAAGCGCTGATCTTCAGAAGCCATGACGGCTGACATGGCGTTAGGTGAGATATTTTTAGCGTTTATCCAGCGATAGTGGATGGTTCTGAATGATCTATCATCAACAAGATCGCGGTAATGGCAATATATCATAAACGCCGATGTCGGCGGTGGTAGCCATCGAAGAAGGCTACACAGACCGATAGAAACCAATAAAAAAATCACCAGCATAACACTTATGATCTTCCTTAATTGGCTATAAAAAGTGGTTTTCTTAAAGCGTATGCCGATTTTTTTGATAAGCAATTCTAACGTATTGTCTTTGGACGCCGGATTTGAAGATGATTCATTTGGTTCAAGCGCAGGGATTCAAATTAACTTAAGAAAAGTGATGATTTTCTGCACTTGAACCGAATATCTTTGAATCAAATAATTAAAATTGAAAAACAACACAATACTTATCCATTTAGCCTTTAGTAAAATTTATGCTTCCTTGCCAATTCCGTTTAATTATCTATTTCAGCTTTTGCCAAATTACCTTTTTTATCGATGATCACGTCCCACGCTTTGCCCTGAGTTTCCAGAACTACATCATACTCTTCACCAGCGCCATTAGGATTGACAACTAAAATGGCTTGTTTAATTTTATAATCATTAAATTCGGCCTTTAACTTTTCTTTGCTGTCGGTAAACATCATATCGTCAGCAGCAATAATCAGCCCAGAGACGAAAAAATGACCATCAGGCCGGAAATAATCAACAAATTTATCTTCGCCTTCCTTGTAATATACTTTTAATAAATCCTGGGAAAAATGATTTTTCCTCTCTGCCGTCAAATCGATTGCGTTGGCATGTTTTTTATAGATTTTATCTGTGATAGTGTTTGGTATTCCTTCTTTTTCAATCACTTCGGCGTACGCCGATAAGGCAGAAAAAAGCAAAGTCAGAACTAATAATAATTTGTGCATCGTTATCGTACCTATAGTTTAGATTGTTACATCTAGTTGATTCAACGGAAGCCACAATCACTTTCCATTGATTATTATTTTACCTGAATTTAACAAATCGCCTACGCAAAGCGTGAACTAAACTCAACTTGCTGCCGCATCTGTATTCTGATGAATGTAGCAGTCCTAACGCTCGCTATTATACAAATAATAACCTCCCCGAACAGGAGTTTGGTTAGACCACTTCTTCGGTGATACATAATCCCCGATATCAGATAAAAAGCAAACTATTTCAATAAAGGATTTGCTACAGTAGAAACAAGCAAATGTGGATTCAAAACGATACCTACCCCCACCACTTACGGATATGCAATTTCCCATCAATTCAAGTCCATCCAATTGGTCTGTTTACATGATCTTGTGCAGTGATAATTCAATCTACACGGGCATTACAAACAATTTACCAAGACGCTTTAAACAGCATTGCGATCAGCAAGGTGCAAAATATTTTCGTGGTCGGCAACCTGTAAAAATCGTTTACGTTGAACAAGGGCATGGTCGAAGTTCTGCCAGTAAGCGCGAGAGTGCCATTAAGAAACTGAATCACAATGAAAAATTATTGCTTATTGAGTCAGTACCCCAAAAAAATTGATAGCTGTTTGTTGCGTCATGCAAACAAAAAGCGCGATTTGAGCGAGCTTGTCCAAAAAGTCGCTTTTGTTGTCACTTAAAAGCCAAATTCATATATAATGTTGCAAAAAATTAACAATATGTCGCATTATTGTATAAAGCCAACATGACTAAAAAGAAAACCGCCGTTTCATTTGAAGATTCGCTTGCCGAATTGGAACAATTGGTCAGTCGGCTTGAGTCCGGTGACATTTCTTTGGAGGAGTCTTTGCGGTCTTTCGAGCGCGGGGTAAGCCTAACCCGGAGTTGCCAAAAAGCATTGCAAGAAGCGGAGCAAAAAGTGCAGATTTTGATCGATAAAAGCGACAGTCAGGTTTTGGAGTCTTTCAACAATGAGTAATGCCCTAAAACAATACCTCAACTTTTGTCAGGATCGGGTCGAGAAAGCCCTTGAAACAAGGCTTCCGAATGAAAAAATCCTGCCCCAGAAGTTGCATAAAGCGATGCGCTATTGCGTACTGGATGGTGGCAAACGGATGCGACCTATGTTGACCTATGCTACCGCCAATACTTTGGGTATCAACCCAGACGCTGTTGACGGTATCGCCTGTGCTGTTGAATTCATTCACGTTTACTCATTAATTCACGATGACCTGCCCGCAATGGACGATGATGATCTCAGGCGTGGAAAGCCAACGTGTCATGTCGCTTTTGATGAGGCAACTGCCATTTTGACCGGTGATGCCTTACAAGCGCTGGCCTTTGAAGTTTTGGCGCATGACGCGACTATTTCCGCTTCAGCAGAAAGTCGCTTGCTGATGATTACAACGCTTGCGAAAGCAAGTGGTTCGCAAGGTATGGTCGGTGGTCAGGCGATTGATTTGGAATCGGTTGGCACACAATTGAATCTCCCCGAATTGGAGAACATGCACATCCACAAAACCGGTGCTTTGATCCGCGCCAGCGTCACGATGGCGACGTTGGCAAAAAACAACATTGAACCGGCAATAGCCACTCGGCTTGACCATTACGCTAAATGCATAGGCCTGTCATTCCAGGTCAAAGACGACATTCTTGACGAAGAGAGCGACACGGTCACTTTGGGTAAAACTCAAGGTAAAGATAAGGAAAATGCTAAGCCGACCTATCCTGCCTTGTTAGGCATGGCGGGAGCCAAGCAAAAAGCCCAAGAATTGCATGAAAAAGCGATTGATAATTTAGCTGTTTTTGGTTCAGAAGCGGACTTGTTACGTGATTTGTCGTTGTACATTATTCAACGTGACCATTAGCAGTTAACTGCATTGTTATCGGTCATTGAGCTATTAACTTTGTTTAAGGTGTCCCTATGAAACAATCACCTCGTCGTAGAAAAATGGATGCTCCCTTGGTCGCTGATGTGATTGCGCCAGTACAAATACCCTTGATATTAGTGGAAGGAATTGATTCAAATATGAATAATGTCAATGATGCTGAAAGTTCTTCCTTGTTAGAAAATATCGACACCCCGGCTGATGTCAAAAAGCTCAAGAAGCCGCAATTGAAGGCACTGGCGAAGGAATTGCGGGAATACCTGACGCAGACGGTGAGCGTGTCGGGCGGTCACTTTTCCGCGGGCTTGGGCACCGTTGAACTGACCGTCGC
>JABFQX010000019.1 GCA_013141505.1 Methyloglobulus sp. | reverse complement strand
AGTTCATTTGAATAATGAGTTGGCTTATCCAGATAAGTGCTTAAAGCATTGGCCATTTTTCAAAAAAAATGCCGGAAGCAGTTAGAGGGCAAGTCAGCTTTTTGGATTCTTTCACAGTCTCTACAGCGCCCCCTACATTCCAACAATAATCCTCGATTTAACTATATGAACATCGGAACATTAAAATTACGCCAATTTGCGTTACTTATAGCGCTTGTTTGGGCAAATTACAGCTACGCGGATCTTGTTGTCATGGGTGATGCCCAGCCACCTGTGGATCAAAAGCACGGTTATATTGAAAATACTTCGGTAGATTTCATTATTACTCGCGGACAATCGCAAGATTTATCGCAGTCAATTAATGGCAATCCAGCTATTCGGGCAATGCGGCGGGTAGAGGTGGACATTAATGACAAAAAAATTGTTATCCAAAACAGTGAGGATAAAGAGCTTTATGTCAAAGGCCAGGATCAATTTGGTGCTATCACAACCTTGGCAAACAAAGATTACGCGACCATAAGCAACGCCATGAAAAACCTGGCGAAATTGAAAAAAGGCAATATGCCGGGCGAATTGCATGAGTCGCTTGCTACAGCCTTGAGTTTATTGGCATCTTGGCCGCAAAGTATGCCGTTGATTATGTGGCAGGACGGCAACCAGAAAATCTCTGTTATTGATAAGAATATTGTTATTGCCAAGTCAATTAACGCAAAAGCCAGCAGTATCGGATCAGCCCAGGCAAAGAAACTTGAAAGCTCAATGCTTGAGCATCCCGACTCAGTTTTGCATCTGCCAGATATAGGGCCGTTGCAAGCGATACCCATGCTTGAGGCTGCGCCGACGGCAAATTCAAATCCAGCCGCAATCAGCGTTTCTCCAGAAGCCGCCGGGGTTCCGTCTTCCGATACTTCCAAAAGTTTATGCACAAAAATGGGGGTTACGTTGCCGGGGTCATATCCGTTAATTGAATATTCCTTTCCATTCAATACAAAATTAGTTGGTACGGAAAAGTACACCGCCACTGTCGGTGGTGTGCAATGCCTCGCCCGTTGCGGTGGGGGCTGTGTGGATAGCGTGACGGGAATTTCCGGTTTCGGTAAAAATGCCTATTCCGAAGATTGCCTGGATCACGACATGTGCGTGACCAAGCGGGGTAATTCCAGCTATTGCAATTTCATCTTTACCGATGCGGCGAACGACTTTTTTTCAACACCTTGCGGACACGACCTGATTTTACAAAACGTAGTGGTCAGCAATACCTCAATAGCCACCAGCCAACTGCCAGCATTATCATCAAAGCTGAATTTATTTGTCGTTTTCACTGTTAAAAACAATGCCAATACTCGATTGCCCCATAACAAGATATTTTTTGATATTTCTGTTGATGGCAAAAAGAAGGCTACGTTGCAATTGACTAGAGTTTTAAATGCCTTGGATTCAAACAGATATTATTACCAAGTAGGTCTACCAAAGAGCTACGTCCCCGGAAAACATTCCGTAAGCATACAAATAAACTCATCGACATTGATCCAAACAAACACATCTAATGATGCTGCCAGCAGGCCATTCAACTTATTGTAGAAATAGTCAATCGCGAGGGAGGTTTTACTTGACCTTTGTTGTGGCATATCTACCGTGCAAGGCGGAACCCTTGCACGGGTTCCGCTAAAAAAGCTAACCAAAAAATCCGTCGAAAACCCGAATTGACAAGCTATAAAGGTAACGGTGGAAGAAACACTGAAGCCGTGCAGTTCAAATTAATATACCTTGATGCGTTCACGACACCCACAAAAGGGGGGAGTGTAAAAGGCGTTGCAATCGTGGTCATGACTAATTGGCTTTTAAAATTTAACTGGTCAATATGAGGCCCAGGGAAAGGACTGGCACCTAAATTAATTTCGGGAAGAATAAACGAGCTTTTATAGATCGCCACATCAGGCAAAAATTTAGTCGTGATTGATTTAATGGTGCCGAAGACTGATTTGCTGGTTTGAATATTGGCTTTTCCTGCCCTGTATGTGTTTTTACCTATGGTGAGGGTTAAATAAGTAGCTCCCGATGTTGTTGCAGGTGGCCCGCCATTAGGAAAATAACTCAAGTTAACATTATTGCCGGTGCATGAGTACGACTTTGGACTTTCTGCCCTGGCTTGTGTCATTAATAAAACTGACAGCAAACCCAAAATACCCACTAAGATTTTATGGGACATAAGATTTTCTCCATCTTTTGTTGATTAAATTGATTCAGCATTCGCTTAATAAAAATGAATTAAGTGAATATTTAATAGCAAGACACTATCCAACGCCCACATGAACAAAGCCATGGAAACTCTTTAGGCAAACGCTTTGGACGCTTTATCATAGCGAATTAATTGTTAACAAATAGTTAACGAAAGCATTAAATTGGTCTTTAGCGGAAAACGCCAGGTTCAGGGTTGACCCGAACCTGGCTTACAGGAGAGCTACCGACAACTTCCCGTGATTACGAGGCGGGCTTTTATGGCTCGACGACCGTAATGGTGACTTTGGCAGGAGCCGTCGTGACACCGTTCAGGGTCATAGTATAGCTGAACTCAAACACGCCGACCTTGGCTTCTTGCCGTTCTGCCCTTGTGTCGCCTTCGCCGGTCAATTGAAAGGTTAAGTAGCCATTGGCAGGGTTGAAAGCGGTGATGGTCAGCTTGCCGTCATCTTTTTCACCACTGACCCGAACAGGTTTGCCGACTAAGGCAAAGCTCTTGCCCGCCAAGCCGGAAGGCAAGTCATTCGCCATAACACCTTTTCTCCAGGCCAGAGTTTGGCTTTGTGTGGCGCTGCCATTGGCAGTGACCGTATAGTTGTCATCGACTGCCTTCGGAACGGTCACGACAACCCTGCCATCATTGGAAATGCCCCCAGCACTGTCTTTGACGCTATACGAGAAGGTGTCCTTACCGCCAAAGCCCGAACTTGGCGTGTACGTCACGCTGCCGTCGGCATTGACCGCCGCCGTGCCGTTGCCAGGCTCGACGACAATCACCACGGACCCAGGGTCGAGGGTCTTGCCGTTGAAAGCCTTATCATTGGCGAGCACATTCACTGTCACCGCATTCGCTTCCGCCGTAGTCGCGCTATCGCTAATTGCCCTAGGCAAAATGATGTTTGAAATTGGGTTGTATTTAAATACCAAGCCCGTTCCATAAATGCCGCCGTCGGCTACAGTCCCATACAGGCTGCCGTCATTGCCGAGCGTAATTGTTGCACTGCTGTTTTTCGGAGGTGGAAAGTTAGGAAGTTTGCTTAGTTGACCGCTTGGGCTTAGTTTATAGGGGCCGCTATAAATACTGCCATCCTCTCCTAGCTCTACGTTGTTAAACGGTGAAGTGGCACCAGTGTAAGGCCGATTAAAGCTATAGAGAACTGTAAAAACACCACTGGTGTCCAGTTTAAAGAAATAACCGATTTCGTTTGTACCGCTAGCACCGTAAAGGATGTCATCCTTTGCTATTGCAATGCGGATGTCTGAAGTAGAAATGGTATCGTCAAAGGTATACAACCTTTGAAGGTCACCTTGGGATGTTATTTTGTAAATAAAGTGGTTAATATTATCCTGACCAGCGCCATAAAAACTGCCATCTGCCCCCATAACAGGTTCGATGAGCAGTGCACCTGAATATGTATTTAGTTCGGTATAGACACTCTCTTTAGTTAATTTATACCTTACATAAGACGTATTTGTATTCAAATCTTTTTCAAAAAGGCCATATAAATCACCATCGGGTCCAAAGCTTAAACTAGAATGAAAGTATTCGGTCTGTTTAAACGAATAAAGAATAGTCTCTTGGCCATTGGGAGATATTTTAAAAACAACACCATTGCCGAATTCGCCGCCCTGCTGTGTGGTGCCGTAAAAGCTACCCTCTTTGTCCACTAATAACGCGTCTGGGGTGAGGCCTTTTTGGGTGCTATCAAATACAAAGGGTTCGCTGTAGGTGCCGTTTGCGGCAATCTTAAAAATTGCTCCACTGTTAAGGCCATACAAGCTACCGTCATTGGCAATAATAACTTTGCCACCAGGGTAGTTGTTTCCGGGAGAAGCGAAATCATAAACCGCGCTCGCTACCCCTGCGGAATCGATTTTCCCAGATTGCATCAGTGTTATTTTTGCCTCTAGAAGCATTTACTGAATAATAGTTACCGCCATTTTCGAAAGCTAAGATGCCGATACGCTTGCTTATATCGGCGGTATCAAAACTAAAGAGTTGTTTCGTGGTGCCTGTGTTTTCTATGTTAATGAGGTATTGCTTATTGTTAAGCGCATCGAAACCTTGCCCGATAAGATTGCCATTGCTGTCCACGATGAGTGGGACTAGGCCGCCGACATAAGGCTCTTGTATGCTTAAGCCAATTGAGTTGTAATCCAAAAACGCACTCACATTATCGTTCGAATCAATCTTCAACGCATAATATTTACCAGATTTTGTTTGATCTGAGTTTGCATACAGATTGCCGTCGTTAGCGAGAACGAATTCAAGGTTTGGGCTTTTGCCCAACGTACCATCAAAAAAGTGCAATACCTTGAATGTTCCGTTAGGATCAATTTTGTAGATTGTTCCGTAGGGGCAACCAGAGATGCCACACCCGAGTTGCGCCGTACAAACTGCCGTCCCTGCCAAGCGCGATGCCAGAAAGTGGTGTACCGCCGTTAACCAAATCAAAATTGTGTAAAATACTGTATACGCCTTCAGAGCTTATTTTGTACACCGTACCATAGGTTCCTCCTAGATTACCGGTGCCTGTAGTCGTACCATAAAGCGTACCGTCCGATGCTAAGGTAACTCTATTAGGCCTGCCGGAATTGTCATCTTTGATAAATGTATGTAAAACCGTAAAAGTGCCACTGGCATTGATTTTAAACACAGTGCCTTCGATGGTGGATGCTAAACCGATGTGGGTGGTTTCAGTAGTGCCGTAACTGCCATCACTGGCGACGGTTAGGTTAGATTGAAGGCTCTACCAGTAGTATTATCAAACTGATGGATAACACTGTAATTACCTTCAGGCGATATTTTATAGATATGTCCAAACTTCGGGGGAGATACATTCGAAGGGTCAAGGGTATAACCGTAAAGGTTACCATTTGCGTCGCGAACTAGATTAGTTACGGGGATTACGACATCGGAATTCCACTCATGCAGCACCTGATATTTATACTGCACAGCCCAGGCATCAAGATTGCCTAGGCCAAGGAACAAGCCGAGCATCACAAGCCAACGCAGCCACAGCAATCTCTGGGCTTTAGGTGGGAAGGTCTTCATACTATCTCCATATAATAAAAGTTATTTTCTGTAAGTGTGTTGCCTGCTAAACAACATCCATTTAAGCGACTGTATTGAAGTGTAACAGCTCAGTTAGGACTCCAGGCGGGATATTCTGCACCGTTTACTTGAAAAATGTCAAATATGTGCTAAGGGTAGCATTTTAATACTGTAATCTTGCTTTCAAAACACCACTTTAAGATGGTTGTTATAGCTCCATCCCGCCTTCGCCTTACCGTATTTAACGATTTGCTTGTTATAATGATTGCCGTATAAACAATAGCATTGCTGATCGAGAGATTTCATGATTCAAGGTAGTATCGTCGCTTTAGTCACGCCCATGTTTGAAAATGGTGCGTTGGATTGGGCAAGTTTGGAGAAATTAGTTGAGTTTCATATCAACGAAGGTACTGATGCCCTGGTTGCCGTTGGCACGACCGGTGAATCTGCGACCTTGGATAACGATGAGCATTGTGCGGTCATAAAGGCGACGGTTGAGTATGTAAAAGGCCGGATTCCCGTCATTGCCGGAACCGGGTCGAACTCGACCACGGAAGCGATTGCGCTGACCCGCAAAGCGAAAGAGGTTGGCGCTGATGCTTGTTTGATTGTGACACCTTATTACAACAAACCAACACAGGAAGGGCTTTACCAGCATTACAAGGCCATTAATGATGCGATTGATATTCCGCAGATTTTATACAATGTCCCCGGACGCACTGCGTGCGATATGTCGCCGGAAACAGTGGTTCGGTTAGCCAAATTGGAAAATATTGTCGGTGCAAAAGAAGCGACTGGAGATTTGGCTCGGATAACAACCATTAGGTCTTTGGCAGGTGCTGATTTCGCTATTTACAGCGGTGATGATGCCACCAGCCGGGAAGCCTGCCTGATGGGCGCAAATGGCAGCATCACGGTTACCGGTAATGTTGCGCCCAAACTGTTACATCAAATGTTGATGGCAGCGATTGATGGTAACGCTGAGTTGGCACTGGAGTTGGACAAAAAACTGTCAGCATTACATCAACAGCTATTTATTCAAGCGAACCCCATTCCGGTAAAATGGGCAGTCGCTGAAATGGGCTTAATGGGCAAAGGTATTCGCTTGCCGCTGACGTGGCTAACTGAAGATTGCTTTAATGCTGTACGCCAAGCAATGAGCCAAGCTGACATCACTATCTAACATTATGAAAAATAAAATAGCAACTATCGGGCTTATTGTATTTGCCGCTCTGTTGACCGGCTGCAGTTATCTGCAAAAATTTTTCCCGGATAAAGAAAGGGATTATCAATACACCACCGAAATACCTTTGCTCAATTGGCCTGATGACTTGCGTAAAAAACAGCAAGGTAATAATGCTCCGGAAGCAATCACCCAACCAAGTACTGCACTCGAGCAATCTGAAACGGGTGCTGGGCAATCGGAGGAAGGTACACAACCAGAAGAAACAGCCGCAGCAGCGACAACGTCTGCAACCACTGAAGAAACTGAAACTAAAGAAACTCTTGAGTCGGTGGAAATTGTCAAATACGACGATGGCGAAAGTCGATTACGCTTAGGCGCTGGAATGGCTAAATCCTGGCGTGTGATCAGCAAGGCATTGAGCCGTAACTCGATTGAAGTGACTGAACGAGACAATGAAAAAAAAATGTTCACTGTTGAATACGACCCGGACGAAAAAAAGGCCAAAGATGAATCGTTTATGGATGAGCTGAGCTTTATCTTCCACGGTATCAACAGCAACGAAAAAGAATATCGCCTGAAACTTGAAGAAAATAACCAACATACCGATGTGCTTGTGGTGGATGAATCGCAATCGCCCTTATTGAACAATGAACCGGCTTTGCGCTTGTTAAAAATTTTGGCTGACACCACACAGTCTGATATCAATGAAAAAAATAAGTAACAAAGTTTTGGTTCCTTGACACGGTTTTAATACAGGCGCGAAGTATTTGGATGCGGTTAAAACCAGTTTTTTGATTGCATGTTCCGAAGTCCATCTCTTGCATGTACATTGACAGTGTTTTCCATAGTTACTGAATCCTTCCGCGACCTGTGTTTAAACTAGCCACCGTTTTAAGCGACTTTGCCTCTATTAACACTAACCTACATCGCCAACCGTTTTAAAACAACATGATTAAAATCCCCGGTTCTAATGCCTTATCAAGTTTTCGAATTAATCGACTGATGACTGAATTGCAAGCCGTAGAGCCTGATGTCAGCTCGCTTGACAGCCGATATATTCATTTTATTGATGTGGTCGATGACTTGGCAGAAACGGAATTGGCCTTATTGAAAGAATTGTTGCAGTATGGGGCAACCCCATCTTCACCTGATTTGGGGAGTGATCGTCTGCTGGTCGTGCCGCGTGCAGGAACGATTTCGCCCTGGTCGAGCAAGGCCACTGAAATTGCCCAACGCTGCGGTTTGACATCCGTTAAACGCATCGAACGGGGAATTCAGTATGGAATAACAGCAAGAAATGGTTTGGCGGATTCCGTTAAAAAACGTTTAGCCGGCTTATTGCATGACCGCATGATGCAAACAGTATTCTTCGGTGATATTGATGCGGATTTTTTTGCCGAACACGCACCAAAGCTATTGCAATCGGTTGATGTGTTGGCGGAAGGTAAGTCAGCGCTAGTCATTGCGAATAGCCAATTAGGGATGGCGTTATCGGAAGACGAAATCGATTATCTGTTTGCCAGTTTTGCGGCATTAGGCAGGAATCCAACCGACGTTGAATTGATGATGTTTGCCCAAGCCAATTCGGAACATTGTCGCCATAAGATTTTTAATGCTGATTGGACAGTTGACGGCATAGAGCAAGGGCAATCCCTATTTGCCATGATTCGCAATACAGCCGCTAAAAATCCTGAAGGTATTTTAACGGCGTACAGCGATAATTCTTCTGTCGTTGAAGGGGTGGAAACCCAGGTTTTTATACGTGATCCGCTGACCGGTGAATACAAATACACTGAAGAAGCGGCGCATTTGCTGATGAAGGTTGAAACTCATAATCACCCGACCGCCATCTCGCCTTTCCCAGGTGCAGCCACGGGATCCGGCGGTGAGATACGCGATGAAGGCGCGACGGGCAGGGGGTCGGCAACCAAAGCCGGATTAACCGGATTTTCCGTGTCGCATTTAAAAATTCCTGGTTTTCCGCAACCGTGGGAAACTGACAATGGCAAGCCGAACCGGATTGCGTCTGCCCTACAAATTATGCTTGAAGGCCCGCTTGGCGGCGCTGCCTTCAACAATGAATTCGGACGGCCTAACATTGCCGGATATTTTCGTAGTTTTGAACAAGCGGTAAATGGAAATGCCAACGAATTTCGTGGTTACCACAAACCCATTATGATCGCTGGTGGCATGGGTGCGATTCGACCTATGCTGGTTAACAAACAGCCCATTCCAGCCGGATCCTTAATCATTATCCTAGGCGGCCCTGCCATGTTGATTGGTTTGGGCGGCGGCGCGGCATCATCCCAAGCATCGGGTTCGAGTGCGGAAGACCTTGATTTTGCTTCGGTACAACGCGAAAACCCGGAAATGGAGCGGCGTTGTCAGGAAGTCATCAACCACTGTAACGCCTTGGGCGATGCTTCCCCCATTATTTCAATCCATGATATTGGCGCAGGTGGGTTATCTAATGCCGTGCCAGAAATCATCCATGACTGCGGACGCGGCGGTGAATTTGAATTGCGCCATGTCCAAATAGCCGATTCCGGCATGTCGCCCATGCAGATTTGGTGCAATGAAGCGCAGGAGCGTTACGTAGTCGCAATAAAACCTGACGCATTGGATTTATTTGCCGGGTTTTGCGAGCGTGAGCATTGCCTGTATGCCGTCATTGGTAAAGCAACTGAGCAGGAGCATCTGCTGCTTAACGATTCCTTATTGGGCAATAAGCCAGTTGATATTCCTATGTCGGTGCTGTTTGGCAAACCACCCAAAATGCACCGTAAGGTCGAACGGGTTAAAATCCAAAAAACCGCGCTTGATTTCAGCGGAGTTGAGCTTGCTGAAGCCATTCAACGTGTTTTGTCTTTCTCTGCCGTTGCCGATAAAAGTTTTTTGATTCATATTGGTGATCGTTCAGTGACCGGATTAGTTGCTAGGGATCAAATGGTCGGCCCCTGGCAAGTTCCGGTCGCCGATGTTGGGGTGACTGCATCAGGTTTCTATGCGACAACTGGCGAAGCGATGGCGATGGGTGAACGAACGCCGATTGCGGTCATTGATGCACCCGCATCAGGACGCATGGCGATTGGTGAAGCGCTGACTAATATTGCCGCTGCCCGAATTGATTCGTTGGGGGACATCAAGTTGTCCGCAAACTGGATGGCGGCAGCCGATTATAAAGGCGAAGATGCGGACTTGTTCGATACGGTCAAAGCCGTTGGCATGGATTTATGTCCCGCACTAGGTATTGCCATTCCTGTCGGAAAAGACTCCTTATCCATGAAAACTGTCTGGCAAGATCAAACGGGCAAACGTACCATGACCGCGCCCTTGTCACTTATCATTACCGCGTTTTCACCGGTTGTAGATGTGACCAAAACCCTGACTCCGCAATTACAAAATGTTGCCGACAGCGTATTGATTTTAGTGGATTTAGGCAAAGGCCAAAGTCGCTTGGGCGGTTCGGTTTTGGCGCAGGTTTATCAACAAATGGGTGATACCAGCCCAGACCTCGATGATGTGCTTTTGTTGAAAGGGTTCTTCAATACAATCCAAACCTTAAGCAAAGAAAATAAAATCCTGGCTTACCATGACCGCTCGGATGGCGGCTTGCTTGCAACCGTTGCCGAAATGCTTTTTGCCAGTCGATTGGGCGTTGATTTACACGTTGATAATCTTGGCGGTGACGTTTTGGCGGCGTTGTTCAATGAAGAATTGGGTGCAGTTATCCAAGTGCAAGGTCACGATGCGGATGAGGTAATTGCGCTATTTGAGCAAGCCGGATTTTCAGGCGGAATCCATAACATAGGCGGATTAGCCGAAGGTCAGCAGTTGTCAATCCATCAGGCCGATAAGCTTATCTATTCGTCTAGCCGCGCTGCTTTGCAAGCCACCTGGTCTGAAGTCAGTTACCGGATGCAAGCCTTGCGTGACAATCCTGATTGTGCGCGTCAGCAGTTTGAACGGTTTGCCGACGATAATGATCCTGGTTTGCAGGCTTCATTATCCTACGATGTTAACGAAGATATAACAGCACCGTATATTAAGAAGGCCAAACCAAAAATTGCCATTTTGCGCGAGCAAGGCGTTAATGGTCATGTGGAAATGGCGGCGGCTTTTGATCGTGCCGGCTTTACTAGTATTGATGTCCATATGAGCGACATTATTCATGGTCGGCGCAGCCTGTCTGAATTCAAAGCCCTGGTTGCCTGTGGCGGATTTTCTTATGGTGACGTATTGGGTGCGGGCGGGGGCTGGGCGAAATCGATATTGTATAATCCACGGGCGAGGGATGAATTTGCCGCCTTTTTTGCGCGGCAGGATAGTTTGGGCCTAGGTGTGTGTAATGGTTGCCAGATGATGTCAGGATTGACAGACATTATTCCCGGATCGGAAGGGTGGCCGCGCTTTTTGCGTAATAATTCTGAACAATTCGAAGCACGGGTGGCAATGGTTGAGGTGCAAGATTCCCCATCGATCTTGCTGTCCGGCATGGCCGGATCAAGGCTGCCAGTTGTCGTCGCCCACGGCGAAGGTCGGGCTGTGTTTGCATCGGATTACTCGACCGTTGTCGATGACAGAAAAATTGCTTTGAGCTATGTCGATAATTACGGGGTAATAACGGAGCAGTTTCCGGCAAATCCAAATGGTTCGCCAATCGGTATTACCGGATTGACGACAACCGACGGACGCTTTACTATCATGATGCCGCATCCAGAGCGGTGTTTCAGGGCAATACAAAATTCTTGGTATCCAAAAACTTGGCAGGAAGATGGTGGTTGGATGCGTTTATTTAGAAATGCCAGGGTTTGGGTGGATTGACCACGCTTAATTCATGAGGATACACAACTCTCAAACATTGGATTAGAGAATCGGGTAGCAGCTCATATGCATACACACGTTTATCGAAGAACTATTTTACACCTCAGTTTGCTGGGAATTGTCGGCAGTATTTTGGTTGGCTTTTATGATGTAATATTCAGCCATGTATTTGAAGTATTCCATCTCATTTTTGAAATTGTCGAGATAGGGCTTGATCGGTTGGTTGAACATTTTTTTGACACCGAACTACACGAAACCCAACTGATCGTTTTTTACATATTAATGGTGGTGGGCAGTGTCCTTATTTATGTGGTTTGGAAGCTACTTGTTCATTTGTTTAGTGGGGCAGGTCAAAGTGTGCATCAGGAGTGGACAGAATTTAAGGACGCGATAGTAACGGACTGGCAGGGCATGTCAATGACCAACCGTGTCATTGCTGTTAGCCTGTTCCTGCTGGTCAATTATCTGGCTTCTTTTTTGTTGTTTTAAAACAAGATAGTTATTACAGAAAAACAATCATGGAAAAAATCAAAGTACTGTTTGTTTGCATGGGCAATATCTGCCGGTCGCCAACAGCAGAAGGCGTGTTTACAAAACTGATTAAAGAAAAAAACTTAACAGCCTTTTTTGCCATTGATTCGGCAGGTACTCATGCCTATCATGTCGGCAACCCACCCGATGAGCGGGCGCAGCAGGCGGCTCTGAAACGGGGCGTAGACTTGCAACATTTGCGTGCCAGAAAAGTCCATAGCAGCGATTTTGAATATTACGATTACGTGCTGGTTATGGATGATGATAATTATGCTAATGTCATCTATGACTGTCCTGCTGAGTACAAAGATAAGGTCAAATATTTTCTGGAATATGCACCGCACCTGGGAGTGAAGGAAGTGCCTGATCCGTATTACGGTGGGAAGTTTGGATTTGAGCAGGTTTTGGATATGGTGGAAGATGCATCTTTAGGTTTTTTGCAAACCTTGATTAAAGCGGGCAAGATACATTTGAGCAATCCTTAATAGGGAAAACCAATGGCAATCGTCGAAAATACAGTCGTTTATACAGATGAAGATGTCGTCCTGGAAGCCTTTTTTGCCTTTGACGATAGCGTAACCGGGCGTAGGCCTGCGGTGTTGATTAGTCATGCCTGGGGGGGTAGGGATGGTTTTGTTGCGGAGAAGGCTAGAAAATTGGCTGGACTAGGTTATGTCGGTTTTGCCCTGGATATGTACGGCAAAGGCGTTTTAGGTTCTGGCATCAAACAAAATACCCTGCTAATGCAGCCATTTATGGAAGATCGCGCTAAATTGCAAAAAAGGATGAAAGTTGCTTTGGCGACCGTCAAAATGTTGCCTTGGGTCGACGACAAAAAAATCGCCGCAATGGGTTTTTGTTTCGGCGGCTTGTGTGTCCTTGATTTAGCCAGGACGGGTGTGGATATACAAGGGGTGGTGAGTTTTCATGGTTTATTGGGTACACCTGAAAATATTCAGCATAACAAGATCAAGGCAAAAATTTTGGCTTTACATGGTCGAGACGATCCAATGGTGCCGCCCGAACACGTTCTTGCCTTTCAGGAGGAAATGACCCAAGCCGAAGCAGATTGGCAGTTTGTATCTTACGGACATACTGTTCATGCCTTTACCAACCCGGTTGCGAATGATCCCGATTTTGGCACAGTATATCAAGCGGATGCCGACAGGCGTTCCTGGCAAGCAATGCAAAACTTCTTTACGGAGATTTTTGCTTGACGTATGTGGCTACTCTTTTCATTGATTGCCTTCCAGATTAAGCAAATGTCATGACCGTATTATGGACTGATGCACTCGTCTATTTGTTATTGCTGACGACTATCGGCTTGGCATTTTACCTGCACGACAAAGAACATATCCAACGACCCTTAAACAAGATACGGGCTAGCAAAGTTGGTATGGTGTCCTTGGTTGTTTTGCTGTTTTTTCTGGTTGTGGGTCTGTTGGATTCTGTCCATTTTAAAGCCAGTCAGGAAAAAGCAAACGAGGTAATCAGTTTGCTGGATTATTTCGCCACGCCGCTACGCGAACATAATGAGAAAACCTATTCCGCACCATTCGCGACAACCTTGTACAGCAAAGAAATAGTTGAGCAAAACGGAGTCATACATTGGGATTATCCTCGACTCGTTCACGGTGGCAATCATTTAAAATATCCTGGCAAAGAACAACTTACGGACATCCTGATAAAAGGTTTAACCGGCTTCTTGATAGGTGTGGTTATTTTTGTATTCCCGTTGATTCCGATCATTGATGTGCGTGACTATATTATTAATTTTGTCAGCAACCAGAATGACATTGTGCCTATAGTCAAGCCCCCCACAGAATATAACAAACCGGTTTTAATGACCTTATTCCTTATCCTTACCATCAGCTCAACACTGGGTTATCTCTCATTGTATTACCATGTTTTAGGTACCGACAAGGTAGGTGAAGATGTGTTTTACCAAGCTATCAAAAGTATCCGCACAGGTTTGGTCATCGGCACACTCACCACGCTCATTATGCTGCCGTTAGCGATTATCTTCGGTATTCTCGCTGGATTTTTTCAAGGTTGGGTTGATGATGTCATCCAGTATATTTACACCACACTCAACTCTATTCCTGGCGTACTTTTGATAGCTGCATCTATCCTGATGGTGCAGGTGTATATGAATAGCCATGAAGCCGACTTTACCAGTGCCATTGTCCGTGCGGATATGCGTTTGTTGTTCCTGTGCCTGATTTTGGGCGTGACCAGTTGGACGGGTTTGTGCCGGTTGCTAAGGGCGGAAACCCTAAAGCTAAGGGAGATGGAGTATGTGCAAGCTGCACAAGCACTAGGGGTTAAGCGAGCGGCGATCTTGCTGCGGCATATTTTGCCTAATGTGATGCATATCGTGTTGATTTCGGTCGTTCTTGATTTCAGTTCCCTGGTGCTGGCAGAAGCCGTGCTTTCATACATTAATATCGGTGTTGATGCGGCAACATACAGTTGGGGCAACATGATCAATGGCGCTCGCCTGGAAATGGCGCGCGAACCGATTGTGTGGTGGTCGTTATCGGCGGCTTTTGTCTTTATGTTTGCTTTGGTTTTGGCGGCTAATCTATTTGCGGATGTGGTGCAAGATGCCTTTGACCCAAGGAGCATGGGTGAACGCAATTGAGTAATTTTTCAGGCAATCAAATCAACCCAGCCAAACTTTTGTTGAGCAAATGGACTGCGGTCGTACCGCGAAACAAAGAAAAACATTTTTTGGTATCGGCGGTTAACAAGGATGAAGAAGGCGTTGTTTTATCTTGCACTTTAGAAGCTGTGCTTACCGGTAATATCTATGAAATCGACTGGAAAACCCTGAAAGATAATACCTGCTGGTCAGCAGGTTGGCTATCATGAAGTTCTTGATGATGAGCTACCATGGCTGAGCCTTTATTATCAGTGGAGCAGTTGAGCGTGATATTCAATCGGCAGCATAAGGTTGTCGATGATATTAGTTTTGTTATTTATCCTGGCGAAACTTTTGCTTTGGTGGGTGAATCCGGTTCCGGAAAATCCATCACGGCTTTGTCGATACTCAGGTTGTTGCCCAATACGGCTAATCTGGATGCCAAGTCGATCCAATTGCATGGCGAGGACTTGTTAAAACTTTCCGATCTGGATATGTGCAAAATTCGAGGACGGCGGATTGGCTTGATCTTCCAAGATCCCATGTCGTCACTGAATCCGGTCATGACCATTGGTGAGCAAATTACCGAAGCAATTCATGTTCACCACCCTTTGCCAAAATCCGAAACCCAACAGCGGGTTTTAGAATTATTACAGCAAGTTGAATTGCCGGATCCGCAACAAAAAATCAAGGATTACCCGCATCAGTTATCTGGAGGCCAGCGGCAGCGGGTCATGATAGCGATTGCTCTCGCAAGCAAACCGGATTTATTGATTGCTGACGAGCCGACGACTTCGTTAGATGTGACTATTCAAGCGCAAATTCTGGCCTTATTGAAGAATCTACAGCAACAAACCGGCATGGCGCTTTGGCTGATCAGCCATGACCTCGCTTTAGTGTCTTCAATCGCAGACCGGGTTGCGGTGATGCAGGAAGGCAAAGTTGTTGAAACGGCAAGTGCGGTTGAGTTATTCACCCACGCTAAGCATCCTTATACACAAAGGCTCTTGCGCGCATTGCCTTCCATGCAAAGCTGTTTGCAGAACCAGGCCGAAGAAAGACCGACATTGTTGCAGATAAACGATTTCTACTGCCATTATCCAATCCGTAAAGGCTTATTCAAACGGATAGTCGGTTACGTTAAGGCTGTTGATGGTGTCAGTTTTGAGATTCAACAAGGTAAAACTCTGGCTTTAGTGGGGGAGTCCGGTTGTGGTAAAACCACTTTAGGAAAAAGCCTGCTCAATCTAATACCTAATCATTTCGGGTCGGTTATCATTGATGGCATTGCTTTGAACGGGCTTGACGGCGAACTGTTGCGAAAGCAACGCGCCAATATGCAGATTATCTTCCAGGATCCGTTTTCGTCAATGAATCCCAGAATGTTGGTCAATGATATTATCGCCGAGGGATTAAAAGCTCTGCATCCCGAAATTAGCGTGCAAGACCGAAAAGAAAGAGTGCTGAGTTTGCTGCAACAAGTCGGATTGCCGGAATTTGCCGCACTGCGTTACCCACATGAGTTTTCTGGCGGTCAACGGCAACGCATTTGTATTGCCCGCGCCTTGGCGGTGATGCCGAAACTGATTGTTTGTGATGAACCTACCAGTGCCTTGGATGTTTCCGTGCAGGCGCAGATTATTCAGTTATTAAAGAATTTACAGCAGGAACAGGGGATCAGTTACCTATTTATAACCCATGATCTTGCCGTGGTTGCGGAAATTGCCGATGATGTGGCGGTTATGTGGCAAGGCAAAATAATTGAGCAAGGCAGTGTCGAGCAGGTGCTGTTTAATCCTCAACATGACTACACGAAAAAATTGATCAGTGCCGTTCCTGTAAAAAGCCACGGAAACTAAGGTCAAAATATACAGGCAAAAGCCCCAGTTACCCATCAAACGGCTTTTGAAATATCAACCTTGGTTTTATCCAAAATGGCACGACGCAGACGCTCCGCTTCTGTTGCTCGATCCATTAAGCTGGAATCGGGTGCTGTCGTACCCCTAAAGCGTTTGATACCGCCGGTTTTCCTTTCGTTTACCACTTCAACAATAGTCTTCCAGCCAATTTTCTTTTCTTCGGCAGCAAACGCAAATACCATCGCCAGATCACAGATATTATTGATCAGGCGCGGCACACCTTCGGTGTAATAAAAAACAGCGGCGGCGGCGGCTTCATTGAATATGCCGGGATTGCCATTGGCAACCTGTAGCCGGTGGGCTATGTAGTTTTGGGTTTCTTCAAAGTTAAGCGGCTTAAGATTGTATTCAATCGAAATCCGTTGGGCAAATTGGATTAACTCCGGTTTGTTGAGCTTTTCGACTAACTCTGATTGCCCCACGAGGATAAGTTGTAATTTGATTTGGTCGGCAATGTTGACATTGGAGAGCAACCTTAGCTCTTCCAAAGTTTCAATGTCCATGTTTTGGGCTTCATCGACGATCAATATCACCCGACGTTGTTTTTTGTGTTCCTCAGCCAGAAATTTAAGGAATATTTGATAGCGTTCCGCCTTGTTTTTGGTGTCATGCGGAATATTAAATGATGCCAGTACCCAGGTTAGCAGGTCACCAAAAGAACTATGGGTATTGGTAATCAAGCCGACCGTGCATTGATTTTCTACTTTTCCTAATACAGTCATAATCAAAGTGGTCTTGCCAGAGCCGATTTCACCCGTAATGACAGTGATACTGGCTTGACTGACTAAGCCATATTTCAGTGTGGTCAACGCTTTCTTATGTTTGGGACTTAAATAAAGAAAGCTAGGGTCAGGACTCAGGGAAAATGGTTTTTTTGTGAGTCCGAAAAAATTTGTATACATAGATTCTAGTGTGGCAAACCAAGTAATTAGGTAGTTTAAATTATGGCAGTTCCAAAGCCTTACGGCTTTTAAAAGCACCTTTCCTATAATATTTGTTTAGAAAAGTCATTAACGGCATGTAAATAACCAACGCACATGTTCAGCATGGCATTAGTCTATTGACTTTTTAGAGCGTGAACTGTTGATTACTGATTATACGAGATTTCTAAAGATTATAAATAATCTGTTAACGCCACATAATAAGTAAGATTACCTAGTTTTTCAATAATTTATTAACTTTAGTTGGTTTATTACTGCAATGTTCCTTGCCTTAAATATTGATATGGCAAGCTATTCGTCCGATTCATCAATTGCTTATAGCGTTCAGGTTAAGGCTGAAGTAATTTTAAGCCTGGCGGCAAAGTGTCGCCAAAAAATTGATTTTCTTCTTTTTCATCCAGTTGCTTGTAATGTTCAACCATTTCAAGCCAGGCTTTTGGTGCTTTACTGCTATTAAGTTTGTCGACTATTTGGCTACGCATCTGTTCATCAATGTCATGCACCCGATCCCCGGTCTTACGGGCTATCAGCATGGCGGCAAAGGCGACATGAGGTAGTTTTTTCCAATCTTGGGCTAACGCGATGAGTAACCATTGATTGGCGATGTCGGCAGGAACAACATTATGGCTGCTGCCATAAAAAGGTAGGCGTGCGCCAACGCGCCCCAAAGCCCACCAGGTTTGTTTGGGTTCGCTGGATTTTTCCAGACGTTTCAGTAACCATCCACCAAGTTGTATTTTACTGGCTGCAGGAAGGTTTTCCAGGACTGCCGCAAGCCTTACGACATCATCATAACTGCGTTGCTTGGCTTGTTTGGTAACACTGGGTTGCCTTGAGGACGCAGGGTTGATGTAGTTGGCTATGTCGGACATTATTCGTTCTTGAGAGGTCGCAGCTAAACCACCAGCAACCCGCCGCCAAAGTGTCCACCATTCACTCCAGTTCTGGATTTCATTGACGAATTGCACGCCTTGTGGATATAGCTTCCACAATTGCTCAACACGCCAATCGTCCAAAGTGCAGCCAAAGCCAGGACGAAGGCAAAATCCCGCCAGACTAAGCCATACCCGTTCATGATGTGCGGAACGTCGGCGGTATTGCTGGCCATCCAAAAACACTGAAAATAACTCCCGCAGCAGGGATGAATCCCATTCTGAACGCTCATGGCCTAATAATTTTTCGAGGGTAACGCGCAAGTTTTTTATCGCATTGGGGTCAACATCTTTGGATTTTGCGCCAAAAACCGCCCGTATACTGTCTGCAGCAGCAGTAAATTGTGCGGGCAAAGTGGTCGTAAGATCAGGTCGATTAGTGCCTTGTTTTCTGATCTGGAATTCTACATGCCAGCGTTGGCGGTCTTTTTTGACTTGATCGGGCATATTGTCAACCAAACTACCCACCACAGAAATACACTGAATGTTAAGTGTGCCTAGTTCGGTTTGAGTAACACCCAGTTGCACGGTGGTTTCGCTATTGTCGGTTGCATTATGGTCAAGTGCGACGACCAACGGGGGCAGGGCGTGAAAATCGTCAGTAATTTCTATCAGTTCGCCGGGTTTAAATGCTTTGTCTCCTGAATACGAAACCAAGTCGAACCTGACGGGTATTCCCGTACGTAAGGCAAACTGGCGATCCTGCAAAATAATCTCTTCACCTTCAGCGCTGCCTTTGGGAAGCACACAAATTCCGTGCGCTGCCGTTTTTTCTGTTACTTGAGCCGTATCTATCAGGAGAAAGTAGCTTCTAGCTGCGCCACCGCCAATTTTGAGTTTTTTGTTGTGCCGTGCGATGGCGTAACTGGCTGCACCATAAGCCACTGAAAATTCAGGGTGATTGTTTTCAAGTAACGCTAATGGCTGCGAACCCCAGGATTGACAAAGCGCACGGATTCTTTCGCTAACGGCATGGCTACGAAACATCCCGCCATTGAGTAACAACGCATCGGGTACGATACCTGTAGCTTGCAATGCGTCACGAGCCGCTTCTTTGTGCAGGTTTAAAAACGCAGCGAGATGTTTGCTGACCGCAGGTTCAGCGGTATAGGGCAAGCCGAACTCCACTACGGCGCTGCGTTTTTTATCGGGCAATTCATCCAATTTTGTCAACGGAAAGAAACCATCTAAAGCGATTTGTTGAACGTCTTCCTTGGTTAGGAAGGTAGAACGAGTTCCGCCGATTAATTTAGAGCCGCCGCCCAGTAAAGTAATAGGCCACTGCTCGGGTGCATCTTCAGCAAGCAAGCGTTCCTTGGCGATACGGCATTGTTCGGTCACAAACGACAAATCGGCAGCGGATAAGCGGCTTTGATCCTGATTTAGGCGGCTTTCGACAATATGTGCCAATGCCAAATCAATATTGTCGCCACCTAACATGAGATGATCGCCCACCGCAATACGTGTCAGTTTAGGTTCTGGTTGCCCCGGTTCGACCTTAATCAAGGTTAAGTCGGTCGTGCCGCCGCCAATATCACAAATGAGCAGCAACCGTATGTTAGCCAGGGATTTTCCGACATTATCTTCGTGGCGGCGCAACCAGTCGTAACAAACGGCCTGGGGTTCTTCCAGCAACCTGACATCCGTAAAACCGGCATTTTTTGCCGCCAACAAAGTCAATGACCGCGCCGCTTCATCGAAAGAAGCCGGAACAGTGATGACAATATTTTGCTTTTCCAGTGGAGCATGTGGAAACTGATGACCCCACACCGTACGAATATGCCTGAGATAACTGGCACTGGCATCGACTGGCGACACTTTTTCTACATCATCGGCACTGCCCCAAGGCAGGATGGCAGCACTATGGTCAACGGAAGGATGCGATAGCCAGCTTTTTGCGCTGGTAACTAGGCGTCCTTTGGTTTTTGCACCCAATAAACGGGCAGCTTGACCTATGATTGCGCGAGTACCGACCTGGGCATAGATTATATCGGCTTCCGACAATTCTTTTTCAGCCGGATGATAACGTACTGAAGGCAACAACGGTTTTGCCGCGATTTGCCCTGGTGCGATGAGTTGATCAATCTGCAATAGCTGGATGTCTTGCTGAGTGTTATCATTTTTAGCATAGGCGACAACCGTATGTGTCGTGCCGAGGTCGATCCCAACGTGGTATTGGTATGATTGTTTTTGCACTTGGTGATTTAATTAAATTGCTAATTGCATTATATTATCAGGGCAAAGGAATTCCGATAGCTCTACTTGTTTAGCCCAGACTCAATTCATAAAATACTGGGTTTTCAATGTTGACTAGTCAGGTTTTATACACTATGGCCTAGCCGTGCTTTCCGTTAGTTTGTTACCACAGGTCTTATTAGCATGATTATCTTGTTTACAAATATTCCCACCGATTTCTACCATGATAATGTCCGTAGCCTTATTCAGCCCGTTATTAAAGGTGGTTTATTTAAACCACAAGGCACGATAAGCGGTGTTGAGATCATCGCGCTTAAAGAAAATGATGACGATGCGCTTGAATATCAAGCCCTGGTTAATATAGAGCCAGAAGTGGTCGCGCTCCGAACCATCAAAAGCCTTCATAGAATGAATGTTAAGGGATGCCGGATCATGGTGCGGCAATATTTCACCAGAAACTCGGAAAATGACAAAAGGCGCACAGAGCCTGATCCCGCATCGTCTTTCAATGAAAAACGCACCAATTCATGCAGGCGCAGGGACTTGAAAGTCTATAAGATTGCTTTCCCGGAATACCAATAAGGCGCTGAAAAGAGCGTTGCTTTTGCTTGATGTGCATCATTTAAGGGTATTTCCTGCAAATTAGCCGGGTTATTCTCCAGACCTGACTTCAAACTCAATCTTCCAACGAGCGTTGTCTTTTTGCGAAACGGCTTGCAATTCTAGCGTACCAATCTCTGTGACGGCCACGCATAAATGTACAGGCACCACTTCTCCGACCCTGCGGCCTTCGGTGGACAGGGTCACTTCAAGCTCCGCCAGTTCCGAAAGTTCATCACGACTCCAGCGATTTAAGCGCGTACCCACCTTGTCTTCACGGCGGGTAGTCGAGGCAAAAAAGCGAAAACGTACCGGTTCGCCTATCACTAAGCCAAATTCTTCGTTTGGTAATTCTTGTTGTGTCCCTTCTTCCATGCCGAACGGGGCAATACATAAAGCCTGGATTTCCGGCGGTATGCCTGGTACAGCCGGCATGGCGCTTTCTATGCCTACGTAATAAGAAGCTGCCGCGCCGCCTTTGATACGAACGCCTTTGCCTTTGCGGACGAAGCCGTAATAGGTTGCGCCCCGGGCGACCGCCAGATCAAGATCAGTACCCGATAACTGCCGTGCCGGTGGCGCGTGTTCTTCCTGCAACCAGGCATTCAATACGGACATTATCCTTCTTTCAAAAGTATCGGCTTTTAATACGCCGCCATTGAATAGCACGGCTGTTGGATGGATAAATGTAGAGTTTTCTGGCAGTTTTATGCCTTCCAATTCCCCGGCTGCATGTTGCTGCTTGGCAAGGAATGCTGCGAGATGTCGGGTGATTCCCGCGTCCTGGGCATAAGGCAAACCGGCTGTCCTTAAGCCGGTACGCGCACGGTAGACTGGTCTTGCACTGGCCGGAATTTCCGGAAAAAAACCGTCCACCAAGGTTTTATTGACTTCGTCACGGGTGAGTTCTGTCCGCAATGTACCTCCTATCAAGGAGGAGCCTCTACTGGCAATGACTAATGGCATCGTGTCTACATTGGAATTATTGAGCAGTTTTTCTTTTGCATCTCGACACGCGTGCGTTAATGCCTGAAACTGCCAAGGTTGCAGGGATTTGTCTTCGGCTTCTAACTTGATTTTGACAGTGTAAGCGAGCGCCAAGTCCATGTTGTCACCACCCAGCAGGATGTGGTCGCCAATCGCCACGCGGTTGAATTCAAGATTGCCATCTTGTTGGGTAACTGCGATTAAAGACAGGTCGGTTGTGCCGCCGCCTATGTCAACGACCAGGATAATGTCGCCAAGATGAACTTGTTTACGCCAGTTAAGGTGATTTTTTTCTATCCAGCTATACAGTGCGGCTTGGGGCTCTTCCAACAATATCGTATGACCAAGCCCAACCGCTTTTGCCGCCTCAACGGTGAGTTCCCGTGCCGCCGGATCGAAAGAAGCAGGTACAGTGATGACGATATCCTGTTGTTCCAAGGGAGAATCAGGGTGTAAGTGTTGCCAGGCATTTTTCAGATGATCCAGATAGGCAACCGTCGCCTGAAAGGGTGAGATGCGTTCAACTTCTTCGGGCGATTCGGTAGGTAGTATAGGCTCTTTGCAATCGATGCCGGAATGGCATAACCAGCTTTTCGCGCTGGAAACCAACCGAATAGGGGTTTTGCTGCCTAAATTTCGGGCAATTTCGCCCACCAAATGTAAAGGTTTGTTTGTCCAGGGCAGGGCAACCGAGCCCTCGGCGAGTTCTGCTGGATGTGCCTGATAAATAAACGAAGGCAATTGCTGATAGTTTTCCACAGTGCCTGGGGCGCTTAGCTGAGGAATCGCTATAACGTGCTGGGAAAATTCATCATTTTCCAGGTTAACAAGATCGGCATAAGACATGACGCAGTGCGTGGTGCCTAAATCAATACCGACAGCATATCGGGGTGCGCTAGGATTATTCATTAACAATAAATGCAATCAGGTTGAATAGGGCAGGGACTATGGATTGTGTTAGTAAAAGCCAAAACTTATAACTCAAGTTCAGCGGTAGCGACAATGTTTGGATTATAGCCTTGCGTGAGTTTGGGCAAACGTATGTCCGTTACTTGCCAACCTTTGTGAACCAAAGTGCCCGTGAAAGGCGCTGCGCCGACAATGTTGCCAGTTAAGCGCACTTCTCCAGCATTGAAATCAGCTGCCAAAGTGATACGACTGCCTTCCTGCTCGGTACGCACGGGTGCCAAACTGAAGTGTTCGTTTATCGCCTTGTTGCAACCTTCATGAACAACCCGAGCGGCAACACCAATATCAGCATCGTTATAAGCGGTAATATCTTCTTTGATGAAGTCAATAAACCGTGCTTCTTTTTGTAATAAGCTCAGCACTTGCAAGGCGGCATCAGGGGTGGATTCTTTTAAAATAACCGGTTCGGGTACTGGTGCCTGGACGATTCTCTCAACTTCAACAATTTTTTCGACGATTTTAACGACAGGTTCAACGGGTTGGATGTGTTCTGGGCGGGAATATTGCTGTAAAGCTGCGGCCATTTTTTTCTTGTTCCTGCTCCTGGAAATGAGCAGTGCCGATAGCAACAAAATTACTATGCCCATTAGTACCGCTACCGTACCTGCTAGGCAGACGTGCCATAGGTCAAAGGTAGCAGGCCTGAGTGTCAGGTCTACAGGATAGTCATTTATAAGAGTTTCGAGTGAGTTCATGGTTGGCCTGCATTCCTTGCTGCTTGCTCGAACATCAAACTTTGTAAGACTTTTCGGGTTATCTGCACACGTAATTGCCGTAAATGGCGGTCTGCAATCGTTCCGGGCACTTTTTCAGCCAAATAAACTTCCCTTATATGTGTTAGCACGGGCTCGCATTCTTTAATTATCACATCAGTGGCATTGCGGCTATCCATTTTTAGGAAATCGGGTTTTTGCATCTTTTCGTTGACACATTTTTTATATTCAATTCGTGCTTCCTGTATTTTTTTGATGGTGGCATCGCTCAGGGTGGTGTTTTGCCATTCATCATTGGCTTTTTCGGCAGCTTTCTCTACAGTAGATTCAGCATATAAGCTAACTGAAAACAGCAAGATAATCAGAAAAGTAATCGGTTTCATTGGTTTGCTCTTAAATTAAGGTCATTGAGTTTTTGTGCCAATTTTACGCGAACTGGGTACAAATGAGTATTGCAATCAGCAGTATCTGCGACAATACCTGCCGAGGTCTTGTTCAAACATCTCATGTATAACCGTAAACTCGCGTATAATCAAAGATTAATGTAATAGTTTTCCCCGTATTTTTGTTATGTATAAGTACGATGGTTTGGTCATTTACCAACACCACGACGATGAAGGTGTGATTGAAGTTGTCGAGCAAAAGGGCATTCGATCTCTGCATTTTGGCTCAAGTTCAAGACAAAGCAGCATCGCCGTCAATGACCCGGAAAGTCTCCAACTCCCCTATACACGGGCTATGACCAGTTGGCTGTTGTTTAAAGATGCAGTCGATGATGTGTTAATGGTGGGTTTGGGCGGCGGCTCGTTAGTCAGGCATTTGCTGTATTATTTCCCCCACTGTCGGCTAAGGGCTATTGAATACCGGGCAAGCGTGGCTAAAGTGGCTCGTAGCCATTTCGGTTTGCCGCTTGATTCACGCTTGAAAGTGATCATTGAAGATGGTGCCCATTATGTTCGACAACAATCGCAAACACTTGAAAAGCAATATAGTTTAATTATGGTCGATGCTTTCGATGTTGATGGCTTGGCGCCAGCCATTGCGACGCTGGCTTTTTTCGATGCTTGCAAAAACCTATTGAAATCGGATGGCCTATTAGTAGTCAACCTGTGGGCGACCGATGCGACGATATTTTCTGCCTGTGTTCAGTGGTTAAACCAGGTATTCGACCATAAATTATTGCTGTTGCCTGTCCGTAATCGCGGTAACATTGTCGCTGTTGCATTCAATAAAGCCAATTCGGCTTACAATCTTAAAGAACTTAAGGGCAGGGCAGTTGAACTTGAACAGCGCTATCAAATTGAATTCCCGAAGTTGTTGAAAGATTTTATAAAACATAATCCTTATACCCTGCAAACCGTTATTAGCAAATGATGTCTCCTGACAATCAAACCGAACCCAATCTTTTCAGTTACCGCAAATATTGGGCTAAACGCTTCGGTGTTGCATCCTTGTTGCCAATGAGCCGTGAGGAAATGGATGAACTTGGTTGGGATTCTTGCGATGTCATTTTGGTGACTGGCGATGCTTATATTGATCATCCCAGTTTTGGCATGGCGTTAATTGGGCGCTTACTGGAAGCGCAAGGCTTTAGGGTTGGTATTATTTCTCAACCTGATTGGACGAGCGCGAAAGAGTTCACCAAACTAGGCCGGCCAAACCTGTTTTTTGGTGTGACCGGCGGCAATATGGATTCGATGGTTAACCGTTATACCTCCGACAAAAAAATTCGCTCAAATGATGCCTATACGCCTGATGGCGCAGCAGGAAAACGGCCTGATCGGGCAGTGAATGTCTATTCGCACCGTTGCCGGGAAGCATTCAAAGATGTGCCGGTTATCATCGGCGGTATCGAAGCCAGCCTAAGGCGCATCGCCCATTATGACTATTGGTCTGATAAGGTTCGCAAGTCGGTATTGCTGGATTCCAAGGCCGACTTATTGGTTTATGGCAATGCCGAGCGGCAGATTGTGGAAATCGCCCATCGTTTGGCTAATGGCGAGCAAATAACCGATCTTACCGGCATACGTGGCACAGTCCATTTCGTCAAGCAAATCCCAGACGGTTGGTCTGTTAAAGACTCGACCAGTCTGGACAAACCGGGTGCGCTTGCGCCGATCCAAAATCCGTATCAGGAAGAACCCGATTGCGACCGCCAGGGAGGGCGGGAGTGCAGCGACGGGTCGGGAACCCGTGCTGCCGATAAAAAACCGGAAAACTTACAGCCGAATGAAAATATCATCCGGTTTGACAAGTTGCTGCAAAGGCAACAGCGCTCAAAAACGGCTATTCGTTTGCCTGCGTATGAAGCTGTTGCAGATGATCCTGTCTTATACGCCCATACATCACGGGTAATGCATGCGGAAACCAATCCCGGCAATGCCCGTGCTTTGATCCAGCAGCATGGAACCCGGCATGTATGGGTCAATCCACCGCCCATTCCATTGACCACGAAGGAAATGGACGGCGTGTATGATTTGCCTTATTCGCGTCTGCCGCATAAGACATACGGCAAAGCAAATGTACCGGCGTTTGAAATGATCCAGCATTCGGTCAACATTATGCGCGGTTGTTTTGGTGGTTGTACCTTTTGCTCGATTACCGAACATGAAGGGCGCATTATTCAAAGTCGTTCGGAAGATTCCATCATCAAGGAAATTGAAGCCATCCGCGATACGTCGCCGAACTTTACCGGACATATCTCCGATCTCGGCGGCCCCACCGCAAACATGTACCGTTTGGCATGCAAAGACCCAAAAATCGAATCGTCCTGCCGTTTGCCGTCATGCGTATTTCCGGGGATTTGTCCAAATTTAAACACCGATCACGCGCCACTCATCAAACTATATCGACGTGCAAGGGCATTGCCGGGAATCAAAAAAATCTTTATCGCATCGGGCTTGCGATACGATTTGGCCGTGACATCACCCGAATACGTCAAAGAACTGGTCACCCATCATGTCGGCGGCTATTTAAAAATTGCCCCTGAACACACCGAACAAGGCCCATTGTCGCTTATGATGAAACCGGGCATGGGCAGTTATGACCGATTCAAAGAAATGTTCGATAAATATTCCAAGGAAGCCGGCAAAGAGCAATATCTGATACCGTATTTTATCGCCGCCCATCCAGGCACGACGGACAACGACATGCTGAACTTGGCGTTATGGCTTAAGCGCAATGGTTTCCGGGCAGATCAAGTCCAGGCTTTTTTGCCCTCGCCGATGGCAATTGCCACCGCCATGTATCATTCCGGCAAAGACACTCTGCGTAAAGTCAGTTACAAGGCCGATAATATCGCCATTCCAAAAGGCGAAAAACAACGCCGTTTGCACAAGGCATTTTTGCGTTATCACGATCCCAAAAATTGGCCGTTGTTGCGTGAGGCTTTAAAAAATATGGGACGTAACGATTTGATTGGTAATGGAAAACATCATTTAATTCCCACCTTTCAACCCAAAGGTTTTGAAGACGCTTCGTTAAAAATCCAGCCATTTAAAACCAAACATACCGACGGTATTCGCAAAGCAACCGGGGCAAAAAAGGCATCACCTGGAAATTTAGTTCACAGGAAAAGAAAAGCCGGTTCTTAACTAGCGATGAGCCTTACCAAATTTATCTTGAGACCACATTTGTTTACTCATCCCATATCTTGTTGAGGCGATGGTCGCGGCCACAGGTAAACCGGTAAAACTTATAGGTTATAGGACTTTTAAGGTAATAATCCTGATGGTATTCTTCAGCCGGGAAAAATTTTCCGGCAGGCTTAATTGAAGTGGCAATATATTTATCAAGCAACTTTTTCTTGATTTCTATTTTCGAGGCTTCAGCGAGCTGTTTTTGTTTCTCATCCTGGTAAAAAATGACTGCTTTGTACTGATCGCCTTTATCGCAAAATTGTCCGTTGTTATCGAATGGGTCGATGTTATGCCAGAAGACTTCGAGTAGTTTCTCATAGCTGACTTTAGCCGGATCATAAGTCACTTGTACGGCCTCTAAATGCCCGGTTTTACCGTTTGAAACTTCTTTGTAAGTCGGGTTTTCAGTATGTCCGCCAGTGTAACCGGATACCGTACTGATAACGCCAGACAAGGCATCGAAAGGTGGCTCCATACACCAAAAACAGCCACCCGCAAAAATAGCAACCGCCAATTTGTTACTGGCATTGCCCTCAGCCAACACGCTTCCGCTAAACAACAAACAGCTCATCAAAACGGCATTCAGGCAATCCTGCAACATTTTTTTAATCACTTGATCATCACCTCTTTCTAGCTGATACCAATCCGTCTATGCCGGTTCAGTTATAACCTTAAACGGCAATAATTCAAATTAATTTTCCGAGCGAATATCATGCGGACGTGTCGGTTAAATTTTTCCAATTTGCAAATTTTTCTAAAGTGGATAAATTGAATTTCATAGCGTATGACTTTAATCAGGCCAAGGTTGGCTAACTTATCACGATGGAGAACATTTTATGTACCCTTTCGACATTTCCCGACCGGTAATCGGCAAAGCCAGTATCGAAATAAACAAGCCGATAACTTACGTATTTTGTTTTGTGGGGAAAAAGTTTTTTGATAATTACCCTAAATGGGCACTGGAAGTATCGGAATTCAAACCTTTGACCGGAACAGAAATCTTTGTAGGCGCAAAAGCGCAGCAAATCCGTCTTGAACAAGGGCAGAAAGTAGAGTCGGTGTTTGAAGTGTCTGCCTTCGAGCCGCCCTTTAAAATGATTTTATCAGGCGTGGACATGCCGTTTCGAAATAGCTACTTATTTTTTAGTCATGATACCCAGGAATTAACCGAGCTGGAATTTTCTTTTGAACTATTGGAACTAGATCTCTTTATGAGGCCTTTTGAGAAGCTGATACGTATGGCTATTGAAGAAGGTGCTGAAAATACCGTAGCCAACATCAAAAAATTACTTGCTGAAGGGCCTCAATAAATTACAAATTAGCTAGGAGTTTGGATATGAGTTTTGTTGTTGAAAAAGATAATGGCTTAATACCGCAAATTCTCTCATCGATACTGGATGAGTGTGTTAACGGGGTAACCCTTGCCGACCCTGACCTGGAGGGAACTCCAATTGTTTACGCCAATAAGGCCTTCGAAAGGTTAACGGGGTATAGCCGGGAAGATATTATCGGCCATAACTGCCGCTTTCTTCAGGGGCCTGATCGGGAACAGGAAGCCAGGTACCAAATTGCCGAAGCTATTAAAAACCATAACCCTATTGAAGTTACCTTAAGAAACTACCGGAAGGATGGTGAGTTGTTTTATAACCATCTAAAAATTACACCGTTATGTAACCGTAAAGGTGAGGTTATTTATTATCTGGGGGTTCAATATGACGTTACTTATCAAGTTAATGCCAAAAATGAAATTAAGGAACTTACCCGCTTACTGAACGATACGCTATCCCCAGGGGCGGATTTTTTTTAGTTTAAAAAATGAATTTTGGATCTTTTATGGAATTCGTAGAGGCTAGGGAATTAGCTGTTTTTTTGATATTTTTTATTAACGACAGGTAGCCAATCCATGCAAAATGACCCGGCCAATATGCTTCCTAGCCAAATTTTTTTTGGCATAGCCATTCTTGCATTCATTGCCTTGGTTGTCATGGAAAAACTAAAACCCTATAGGCGCTTTACCAACAATATCGATAAGGCATCTTTTGTCACCAACACCACAACTTTTCTGTTCAATAACATCATCTTGACTGCACTCAGGGCGACTTCCCTGTTTTTTGTGGCGCAACAATTTTCATCGTTTGGGTTATTGAGCGGTATGGGCAATAATCCGGTTAAATGGGTCTTTGCTTTTTTGTTGTATGACTTGGCAATATACGCCTGGCATGTGGCCAGTCACAAATACGAATTCCTATGGCGATTCCATAAAGTGCATCACAGCGACAAAAGCTTTAATGCTTCCACGGGCTTTCGTTTCCACGTTTTTGATCTATTTCTTGAAATCCCCTACAAGTGCTTATTTGTTATCCTGATAGGGGTAGATGCTTATTTGGTGCTGGCGATTGAAACCATCCAACTGTTTTTTATTTTTTTTCACCATTCTAATATTACGTTCAACCATGAAAAGCAATTGTCGGAATATATAATCACTCCTTACCTGCACCGTACCCACCACTCTACCCTGCGAAGTGAGCATGATAGTAACTACGGCATCGTTCTGGCGTTTTGGGATAAGCTGTTTGATACCCGCAAGGAAGTCGTTCCTGAAAAAATCGGTTTAGATATTATCGTTGCGGAAAACTTTTTGCAGCTTTTTTTCCTGGCTTTTATCACTGAACGCCATATCAGAAAATTATTACAGATTATCCCAAAAGGCCGAAAATCATCGGGTTAAGGACGGCTGGGGCAGGCGAAGGCAATGGCTACCGCGCAACCCAAAGGGCATCAATAATTTTTGCCTATTTTTCAAGCAGGATACCCGGAAAATATTTTACAAAAACGGATTGACTATCAGCAGGTTAAGCTTCTTCATTGTGGATTAGCTACAGGCTTGCCAGTAATAATGGTTACTTTTGATTATCGCCAAGGTGTTGCAGATTTGTGCAATTGGGTACGCCTTCTTTAATTCATCAATGAGGCAATAACTTATCCCATTTCTTGGGCAAAGATACCCTTATGTGTATTCGGGGCTGTTCTCAATTGATTTATATTTTAATAAAAATCATTTGGTTATAAAACAACCAGCTTTTTTTAAAAAATTATATTCAATGAGAATAGCCCCTAGTTCCGATCATATCGGAACATAATGTATTTAAGTATGGCTCATTCCATCTGGATCTCCTCCTTTCATCCAAAATCTCCGTATCGCCAATGCCCTGTGCAAGCGTTTGTCCACCGTTTCCCAGTGGATATTGCGGAAGAAGGCATCCACGTATTTAGTCGCTCCCGCGCCGTAGTCCATTTGGTACGAGTGCTCGTACATGTCCATGACCAGAATCGGCAGCGTGGCAGTGGGTGCATGCATATGATCCCATTGCCAATAGTTTTCTAGTAGGCCGCTATGCAGGTTATAGCCGAGCATTACCCAGCCGGAACCACCGCCCAGTCCTGCGCCCATGCGTTTGAATTCCTTCTCCCAGATACTGGTCGAGCCGAACGCTTCCGACAGCAACTTACTTAAGCCCCGATCAGGTTGTCCTGTTCCTCCCAGGTTATCGAAATACAGTTCGTGCAATACCACCGATCCGGTACGAAGCAGATGTTCGCGCTTGAGGTCGTTATAGAGGAACGCCGGTGTCGTGTCATCATCCAGGAAAACGGCGAGGCGTTCTTTGAGGGTATTTAGTGCTTTGACCGAGCCGCCGTAATTATTGTCATGATGCGATACGATCAGTTTTTCGGACAAACCATCCAGTTTCGCGGGATCAAAAGATAACGGTTTGGTTTCATGGGCGGCTGCGAAAGCCGATGGAATTGCCTGTGTCATCCTATCCTCCTGTGTAGAGTTGGCGGAAAGTGTTTCCGGGTTCAGTGCCGCTAGTGCGACAACGGCTGTGGTGGTGGCGAGAAAATCCCGCCGGGTAACTGGGTTCATAGTAAAACTCCCACCTGTTCAAGCCAGGGTTTGGTGAAGGTGAATAACAGCTCTACCGTACCACTGGCAACGATTACCGGGATAACCCCGACTTTATATCGCAACAACGCCAACAACGCGGAAAGACCAACCAAGGCAGCAATGGCATCAAAACGGCCTTCGAAGCCTTGCGGCCAGAAGACGTGATACGCAAAAAATGCCGCCAAGTTCAAGATAACACCGACCACGGCTGCGGTAATGCCGGTTAACGGTGCGGTAAATTTCAAGTTGCCATGTGTGGATTCGACTAAAGGCCCGCCCGCTAAAATGAACAGGAAGCTGGGCAAAAAAGTAAAGTAGGTCACGACACAGGCAGCCGTAGCCCCGGCAAGAAAAAGCTGGCCGTCACCAAACAATGCTTTAGTCCAGCCAGCGACAAAACCGACATAGGTCACGACCATAATCAATGGTCCTGGTGTGGTTTCACCCAAGGCTAGGCCGTCAATCATTTGATGGGCTGTGAGCCAGTGGTAATGCTCGACTGCACCTTGATAGACATAAGGCAACACCGCGTAAGCGCCGCCAAAAGTCAGTAGTGCCGCCTTGGTGAAAAACCAACCCATCTGCGTCAACGCACCATCCCAGCCATAGCTGGCATACAAGAATCCGATAGCGCCACCCCATAAGATCAAGCCGACCACTATTAAAAGACTCAAGCGTTTGCTGCTGAATTTGGCATGGTCTGGAATGGGCGTGTCATCATCGATCAGTGCCTTGCCAACACATTGTTTTGCAGCACCGTGACTGCCGCCGGTAGCGAATTTTTGGGGCGCAAATTTGCCACCCAAAGCCCCCAATAATCCTGCCACTAATACGATCAAGGGAAACGGTGTTTCGAATGCAAATATAGCCACAAATGCCAAGCCCGCGATTGTCCACAGCAGCCCGTTTTTTAAAGCGCGGGAACCAATGCGGTAGGCTGCGAACACCACAATAGCAGTAACCGCTGGTTTGATGCCATAAAGTACCCCGGCAACACTGGGCAAATGCCCGAACGCCAGGTAAACCCAACTTAGGCCAATCAAGATAAACAATGACGGCAACACAAACAGACTACCGGCAATCACGCCACCCCAGGTGCGGTGCATCAACCAACCGATGTAAATCGCCAACTGTTGGGCTTCAGGGCCCGGTAGCAACATACAGTAATTAAGTGCATGCAGGTAACGCTGTTCGGAAATCCAGCGTTTCTTCTCGACTAAATCTTGGTGCATGATGGCGATTTGCCCAGCAGGGCCACCAAAACTGATAAAACCCAATTTGAGCCAATACCAAAACGCTTGTCCTAACGAAACAGGTGGTGGCGGTGTGGAGTGGTTTTCAGTGTTGTTCATGCGTCGTTCCCTAAAAAAGCCTGATAATAGGCATCAAAAATTTTGTTTGTTTCGGCAAGTAGCTCATCGTCAGCTACCCAACGTTGGCGCATCCCGCTAATGAGCGTTTCGAGCCCCGCCGCTTCAAGGACAGGAATCCCGCCGACATCGAGGTAATGTACTAATGCACCGAGTCGGTTCAACGCGGAATCCTTTGCCAGTCCGAAACTCGCCAGCAAGACCTCAAACGTGACTTTCGCGCCCACATGAGTAAATTCAGCCCCGTCAAAATCGAAACCCAATGCGTCAGCGGGGCAGTCGTCCGGTTCGGTCAACCAGATGAAACGAGCTTCGGGGTCGATAAAACGGTGAATAAGCCAAGCACTGGCAAGGCGGTCAACCCAAGGCCGCTGGCGGGTTGCCCAAGTCCGGGCTTGGTAATCGTTAAGATGAAGCCGCCTGATGCGCCGATTGATAGCATGGGGTTCGTCGGGTGATAGCCGATCAGTGATGGCATGTTCCAAATCTTCCAAGGCAGCACCAACCTGTTCCTGTGCTGCGCCGGGGAAAAAATCCTGGAGTGCAATCATCTCAAAATCTTTACGTAAGCGGTAAGCCTGTTTTTGCAGCTTGGCTGAGTCTTCATGTTGGTGGTTTAAATGAGTGATTTGCTGAATAGTTTCGACCAATTTTGCGTAATCGGCTGAGCGGTCGAACAAGGTTTCGAAAGCTTTTTGCTGATCCTGATGTTCGCTGTCCAAAACAAGGATGTGGGCACTTCCACCCCCTGCAATCACGTCTTCGGCCTGAACTTGAAGTGTGTGCCGAAACGCCTTGCGATACGGCAATAAATAAACACCATCACGCAATACGCCGCAACCCAGAGCCTTAAGCGCCCGCCAGACCCGCATCCGTCCAGCGGAATTTTGGGTTGGCAGGCTGACAATGAGGATTAGCCAGGAATTGTCCATCAATAATGTTCTCTTAATACGTAAATGTAATGTATTCTACACTATTGATATGTGGAGGTAACGGGGGTTGTAAGCCCAAATCCTCGGAATTTTTTTAACTGTTTATAAACATGGCGTTGCGTAAATATATTTACATTTAATAGAATCAAGCTAAAAATTCCGACAATTCTGAAAGTCCGCTTTAAATAAAAAACCCGAATAGCTCCAATCGGCCATCTACAGCCCTTCGAAGTTAATTAATTACAGGCACTCAGCCGTCATAAGCTGACGCTCATAGCCGCTACAATACCCAAAAATAGCCAATTTGCTAACCTGATGATCTGGCATGACTTAAACCAGAGCGGCACTCCAAAACGGCGAACTGTTTAGCTTGAACGACCTGCACATTCCGTCCATCAATGTCGCCAGCACCGCCAACAGCCAAAATCTGCCGGATGGCAACCCGCTTGCCGACTTAGGCACCTTTACCCGTAGCGACGGCAGTACCGGCACCACCGGCGAAGTCATCGGCAACCTGGGCGACATCAATCTCGCGTAAAACGCTTTCTACCGCCAGTTTACGACAATACTGGATACGAGTGCGGTTGCCCAACGGACAGGCGTGGACAGAAAACGCAATAAACTACGGCAAAAAACAGAACGGCTACCCACTAAAAATTACCATGAAAACTAATAGCCAGTAATCAACTGGTAGAGCAAAAATAGATGGTTAACATTCGATAATACGGCGCAATGCCCGTTGGTTATTGCGCCTTTGTATTATAAATCCCATGTTGTCTAAGCCTGTTTTTAGCGATAAATTACGCTTGGACGCATACCTGGGAGGCATCCCAGGTTGGACGGTTGGATGCCGTGTGCGCCTTTGGTCCCTTAAGTCCGTG
>JABFQX010000050.1 GCA_013141505.1 Methyloglobulus sp. | reverse complement strand
AATTCTTGTAACGACCCCAAAAACAAGGTGCGGTTCGGCCACATAAAAAGATTAGGCCGGAAACGATATTGCAATTCAGGGATAGCCGGTTTGTACAATTTATTGCTATTCGACATGGTTAAAATGGCGATGGAATGAGTTGAAAGTCTTTAACTTACTTGCTTAGGAGAAGAACGATGGATGTAATATTAAACCAAACAGCGGCCATGATCGCTATTTCATGCGCAGGCGTATTTTTTATGACGGGATTATTGACGGGCGCATGGAAGTTTTCATGCATGATGAAGAGCAAAGAATTTGTAGCGCCTTACTATGTGGACATAGCGCACCGGTCAGCATTGCTCTGAAGGAGTACACGGAAGCGTAACGCGAGTGGAGCGGTGTACGACGACCCCCGCGTAGCCGTAGGGCCGGGCGTGTTGACGGAGTTGGAGCGTGAGCGGAAGCGTAGTCAACATGCAAGGCCATCCGACACGGCGTCAAGTCATTTGGGCAGTCGTGATGCACAGCGTACCGAAGGGGAGTTGTGCATCGTGACGAACCGAGGACGAACGCGGGCAGCCGAAGGCATTAATCGCCACGTGATTTTTCGCCGCTAAAATCGGATGGATCCCATTTTAGCTTTCGCGAAAAATAGTGGCGCGCTTAATTCCTATGCGGCTATGTTGATTGCTGTGTTTGCCTATTTCAGTATCTTTGCAGATTGGGTAAATATTCCGGCAACCATTGCACCGTTACTATTCTTTGCTATTGCCATTTTTAATTACATCAAGTTGGGCATCAAAAATACGACGAATAACCAACTGCGTGATTCTGAAAATCCCGCTGCTGACAAAATGATCATGGCATCCTTGGCTGTTGCAGAGATAGGCGGCTTCTTTATTTTGCTCATTGGCTTTTTCGTTAGGGTTTTATTATGATGAGCGTTATTTAATTCTCATCATAATAAATGGTTAAAATTTCGCTCAGCCAGAGAAGAGTGATGAGGTTTTATATCTATGATGTCCATGTTGCGACCGTTTCGCATTACATTTGAACTTAAAAGGTGATTTCTTGAAAAAACTCCATTTGGCAATTTCTACCAATAAAATTGAGGAATCCATTAAAGATTACAGCCTTCGGTTTGGTATGGAGCCATGCGCCTATGTAATCGGCGAATATGCGCTGTGGCGCACAGAAACTCTCAATGTATCTATCCGACAAGATGGCTTGTGCCCCCCAGGTTCGCTTCGGCATTTGGGCTGGGAGGATTCATCAGCAACTGAGTTCTCGAAAGAGGTTGATGTAAATGGTATTGTTTGGGAAAGATTTGCCGCCCAGCACCAAGCCGATGAAATCAATGAAATATGCGGCATTATGTAGCAACCGCACAAAGTCATATTACACAATAAGTTATCTTGTCTTTTCTGTTTACCTAAGCGGTCATTTTTCCAATTCTTTCAATCGTTGCAATAGCCCTTGATGCACCTTTATATTCCATTGCCCACTATCAACAGATTGTAGGACATAAGCCATGCCGTTCAAGAGCG
Source organism: Methyloglobulus sp. (assembly GCA_013141505.1). Classification (GTDB taxonomy): domain Bacteria; phylum Pseudomonadota; class Gammaproteobacteria; order Methylococcales; family Methylomonadaceae; genus Methyloglobulus. The sequence continues at coordinate 34,891 of JABFQX010000050.1, read as the reverse complement.
GCAACCCGCTCTGGAAACGCCTGAACGCCAACATACCCTGTTTGTCGTGGGCTTCAAAACCCATGAGCCGCCACATAAGCAAGCCAAACCAGATGCCATGACCAAAGATTACCGTATTGTCCGGTAAATCGACCATTGCGCCGATAAAACCATCCACCCGTTCGCGGAACTCGTTGAACGTGTCCGCATGTTCTCCCATGCGTTTGTTAACATCACCTTCCATCCAATACGCCTGAGCAATAGGGCTGCGTTGTTCGCCCGTCATGCCATCGATCAATTCATGGGAAATGGCATGGACTTCATTCAGCAGTGGGTTTACCTGATAGTTGACTTGATGCTTGTCGCAAAACGGTTGTGCGGTCTGTTGGCTGCGGATTAGCCCTGAAACCAACACTTGCGACGGGACGACGGACAGCGTTTCGGCCACGACCTGCGCCTGGTGCTTACCTTTGTCTGATAATGGAATTGAGCCATGTTCCATCGTCATGCCGCCCACGTTGGAAACACTTTCGCCGTGGCGGATGAAATAAAGGGTAAGGCTCATGTGTCATTCTGTGTAAGTTAGATAGAGTTCTGCCAATTACCCCACGTCATGTGGACTATAAGTTTGGCTAAAGGGAATATGCCGCCAACTTGGGGGGCGGTGATTCATACTCCGTTGTCCTTAACATCAACTATCACGACCTGTTGCGCTGCTGGCGGCCTCTCGCCGCCTTCATCAATGTTAAGCTGATGCTTCAAATAAAAAAGCAAGGCCTTACGCACTTTAATGACAGCCTTACCCTGTTTCATCGTGTAGTCACGTTCAATGATTTTTTGCTGGTCTGCCGATAATTCAGGGTTGGGGGCAATCGAGACACCAGCCATTTTATTCCACTCTTCATCATCGGCCTGAGATATTTCTGAAGGCTGTTCGTTACGAATATTTATGATCCGGCCTAATACAAAATCCCGGAACTGTTTCTTGGTATGGCAGTATGCGCGTACATGCCAGCGCATACCATCCGAAACCAAGGCGTGGGGGCTGATCCTGCGCCATCCGGGAGATTCGCTGGACAGTGATTGATAATTAATTTCCAGTGATAGCTTGCCACGGGTCGCCTTGAGTAGTTTTTGCAAGGTATCAACATCTACACGCCGTTCCATTGCAGGCAAAATATCGAATGATGGTGTGTCTCCAATTAAGGCAAGATGGCCTTGTTTTTCTCCGCTTGTTCCCAAAGCTGCAAGCTGTGCCAGATAACCTTCCGCACTGGCAGAAATAAATTTTGGCTTAAAGGTAGAGGTCGGGAAATAGAATTTACGCCGCTTGTCGTAATCCATATTCCCAGGTGCGCGTTCTAGATACTCCCGAAAATCAAGCGTAGATTGTGGAACTGAAATACCAAATGCCCCGATCAGGTCGCTACGATTGACATGCCCCTCCCATAGCAGGCGAAATTCAATAAATTGGAGCCGCTGCAAAGCACCCCATGCCAAGACTTTAGTTTTTTCCTTAGTATTGTTCATTGGACAATATTAGCATAATTATTATGTTGACTTGTCAAAAAGGTTACATTATAGTGGACATAATTATTATATGTATAAGCATATAGACACAACGACATGTCGGTGCCAGCACATCAATCCAAAGAACGTATTTACGCCATTGTTTCTCGCATAATTGAGGATCAAGACTCTCTTGATTTAAAACCGCGAGGCATAGCGTTGCTGGTATTTATATATGACCGTTTTAAAACACATCCCAGTGCCCCGACAACTTTAGCGGAATCAGAAGTAAGGAGTCTCCATAAAAGGATTGAAGATTTATTTCTCCAAGATTCTGCTACCGCCGAACTGCTGGCAAGTAGTGCAATTGATAGATTATTGAAAGCTCATTGCCTAGTTCGTGCTGATATTAACCGCCTACAAAACAGCGACCAAGAATTAGCACTTACACAATTAGGAGAAAGTATAGCCGAATGGTATCTTCGCCAAAGTGAATTTAACGGTGAGTCCCTGACGGTAATTCTACGTGAATTCAATAGTCACCTTGCGATTATTGCCGAGCGTGCTTCAATTGCTGAGTTTGATGAGGACTGGGGCAAGGATGTGAGACAACCAATTCAATACGTACTGACGGAAATGCTCCTCAGTATACGCCGTCATCAAAGCAATTTGGATGGTAAACACGAATTGATTAGAGAAACGATTCCAACCTTATTGAGTTCCGAAGGAGAGGATTCCATCAATCAATGTGAGAACTTGCTTGAGCGAGTTGTTACAACTATTACGGATTTGCACCACGTTACACTAAACGCATCAAATGTAGCGTACTCGCTTATAGAAAAAATCGAGCATCTGGCGGGTACATGCAATGAAGTGACAGTGATTCACGCCTGCAACGATATGGTTCGCCACATTGATGCCGTTACAGAATGGACACGACAAAGGCAACGGGATTGGGTTGAGCATCACAATGAGGTCCATAGGTTTATCCGTACCGTCACACGCGTTGATTCGCAAAGGCGTTTAACCGCAGCACTCAAACGTGGAATAGTTCAAGTTCCTCAATGGACGCTCGTTTGTACGGGTGAGCCGAAATTTTTTCGTTTTAGGGATACAGAGCCAGAACGAAAAGAAAGAAAAGCACCAAAGCTCGCACGTAAAGATTTTCATAGAGAAACTGTTGAAGTCCCCTTTGATATGTTACGTGATGTCTTAGATAGCCAACTTTCAGAGGCGTTGGCGAATGGAGAGGCGAAATTGTCTGATCTCTTAAAAAATCAAGCTCAATCAGGCGTGCCTTTGCGTAAACTGGCGTTCCATACTTCTTGGCTTTTATCACGAATGATCGAATGCGGTAAGTTGGACAATGCTAACAAAAAATTGACCTCAGTTTATTCTGGGGCATCAGTTCAAGAGTTGAGGGTAACAAAGAAATGATATTTCTTGAGAAGCCCTTTGCCGAAACAGACGTTATCCTTCGTCGAGGTGGCAATATCAATATGAGCGAAATAGCATTATACGAATTCTGCTGTCAAGAATTTGAGATGCTACAGCGTTTTTACGCAAACCTAGAGTGCAACTTTGTTAAGCACCCGGACGGATTTTTCTTCCTTGTTCCAACCGGCGACATATTAACGACCAAAATACTTTCCCGTGCTTGTATCAATGTTGGGCAGATATTGGCAATGCTTGCCCGTGATCCGGAAATAACCCGGACATCTGGAAGGATCGAGATCAACCAAGTACTCAAAACCATCGATACAATGGTGCCGCGAGAAATTCAAAAAGCAATCTATTCGCCTAATACTCGTGAAAGCAATACGGATCGAAGTATTGGGGATGAAGTACGCAAAGCCCTGCGTCAATTAGTGTACCTTAGATTTATCCGGTTTGTCGCTGGCAGCGAAGCAATCGTCCTGGCTGAATCAATTAATAGATTTACCGAAGTCGCTCGTTATGACAATGAAATCGAGGAGACAAAGAAAATAATACTGCAAAGTACCCGTGGCGTAAGTTTCATCACTGGCGAAATTAATTCTACTGATCCCGAGGAAGACAATGGCGAAAATTAAAACGGTTGCATACATCGGTTGGCGCGGCAATATCGAATTCGAACCTATCGAACTTCACAATCATTTTACTGGGCTGGTCGGAGTCAGCGGCGCAGGTAAATCCACTTTAGGGTTGGCGTTAGCTTATGCGTTATTGCCGGATAAGACATGCCTTAATATTCGTCCGATTACCGAGTTAAATGATCTATCGCAATCTGGCGTAGATCAATTAGGTTCTCGTGTAGATGATCTATATGGATATGCTTATGTGATCCTTGATATAGAAAGCCGAGACAAATCCAGGTTAATTGCAGGCATCTTTGTCCGTCCAACAGATAGTACCTCACAAATTTCTAAATGGGCAATCATGAGTGTACCCGATGATTATCCTTTGCAAGAGTTATTCCGCGTAATTGAAGGCGATGAGCAAAGCTACCCTGATCTAGCCCTGCTAAAGCAGGAGGTATCAGCCAAAGGCTTTGATTTTCACCCATTCCAAACAATTGGGGACTATTGCCGCGTTCTCCACGAAGCGGGCATTTTGCCCACGCCAATGGAACAAAAAGACGACCGTATTCTTTATGGAAAATTACTGGAAACGGCATTTCATGGCGGCATATCTGCCGAAGTGTCGAAGCGATTAAAATCCTATGTCATGCCAGAGGCTACGCGCATTCCCAAGTCAGTCAGCGAACTGCGTGAATGTGTAAATCAGGCATTACAAACCAAGCGAGCGCTTCATGAGGCAACTGTCCAATTGGATACACTTAAAGGAATATGCCAAACAGGGAAAGAAATCGTTCTAACGGCTTATTCATCAGTTCAGCATCATCGCCAATCACTTACTAAAAAAACCTATTTGGTACGTTATAAAATTCGAGAGCTAAAAGTATCGCTTTACAAAAGTAAAGATGAATCACCTAGGTTAGATAAAATTATTACCGAGACAAACCAAGCATTACGCAACGCAACGCAACGCAGGCCAAATATAGCGAAAAAGAACAATTACAGAGAGATATTAGCAACACGGAAGACCTAAAGCGGGAACAAGAAAAAGAATTATCAGATAAGAAAAATGATTTAAAAAAGCTAACCAACGGAAATAAGGCATGGGCAAATAATGCGGGTATCCATGTGAGTCTAAATTGGCAAGAGGCGGTTGACCGTATTAATAAAGGAATTGAATCCGATAAAAAAAAGCTTTATCAACTTGATCTTGATATTGAGAATCTGCAAAAACAAATTGCAATACTGTCCTCTTCTGCCAACAGCCCAAAGTCTGAAGCATTAGCTCAGGTATTTGACCATCCTTCGTTGACTCATACCCTTGACCATGTTTCTGATTCGGACGCTCGTGCATTTGAAATCATGCTACATGGTTTGACAGATGGGGTAATTGGGATTGAACCAGAACAATTATTATCAATTAGCCCATCAGATGATTTACCAGATTTGTTCTGGATTGGCAGGAATGCACCCGACCCTAGTGATGTTGAAGCAATCGGTGATTGGTATGTGATGCAGTCATTAGGTGGACATACTGTGATGTCAAAAGATCGTGCGTTACTATTTGGCAAGCAATCGAGGCTAGATCGCATTTCCAAATATGAGGGTGAAATAAACAGCCTTTCAAAATTCCGCATAGAACAAAGCGAAACGGTTAGGGTACTTGAAACCCTGCATAATCAACTGTATGAACACAAAGAAATAATCCAATACTATTTCGACCACAAGGGAAAACAAATAGAGTGGGAATCAGCGCGCGACAAGGCAAAAGAGACCATTGAGCATTACTTGCAGGAGATCCATCAATTTCACTTGCGTCGCAGTGATCTTGAACGCGAAATCAATGACCTTGCTGAAAAATATCAAGATCAGTTAGAGTCACTGAGCAAACAGAAATCAACATTGGAACGGCGTATTATCTTAGCGGATACTGAACTTACGCAAGAAACAAGCAAATATGACGAGCTACGTCCTCAATGTAAAACAATATCGCACAAATATCGGGTTTGTCGCGCAGTTGTTTTTGATAACCTGTACCTAAGAAACGGTTTAATGGACTTTTCTGAATACATGTTAAGCGACAAAGAGTACCCCGTATCGCAGACTAAAAATATAGATCGACTTGCTGCTTCGCTGGCTTCCGACAAAATGACCGATATTTCTTTTCTGGCAGTAATTGACATAAACGATTATGGGCATTGTGTATCCATTTGGCCTGAATTGATACAACTTATGCACGAGCGTATGCCCGCCGAATTATTGGATAGGGATTTTGATGATTTGATTCATGAAATGGAACAGCGTCGCAATACCCTTAGAGAAAGGGTTACGCTTCACGAGGGAAAGGTTAAAGTCCAAGCACGGAACATTGCCAGTTCGATAACTCAAGAAATTAATTCTCACTCTCGGCGAATTTCACATTTAAACTCACTTGGGAATAATATCCACTTTGGCAATGCCACCGGGATTCAAATTAAGGTTTCAAAAAAAACCGGAATGATGTCTTTACTCGATGTTATGGCAGAACAGACAGACTTGTTTGCCAATGATGATAGGCCTATTGAAATTATAATGCGCGAATTTTTTGAGGGTGCGCTTGCTACAAAGTTGGAAGGTGTCGATCTGCTAGATTACCGCGCGTATGTTGATCTTGGAATTGAAGTGCGTCGTCGTGGCAGTGATTGGAAACCTGCAACTTCTTTGTCTGGAGGAGAGTCAATCGGTTGTGGGCTTGCATTTGCCCTGATGCTTTTTCGCTCTCTTGCCGCAAGGGGTGATTTTAGGGTGTCAGATATGATGCCAGTATTTGTTATGGATGAATTGAATCGTATAGATCCTGCTGGGCAACAGCTTATTGCTGAATTTTGTGCAAAAGAAGGTATTCAGTTAATCATTACAGCCCCTGCAATGGAGCCAAGCCACGAGTTTAAATTATATACCTTGGCTCGAAACTATGATGGTCGAGAGCAGTTAATAGTTCGAGAACTGCGTGGCTTTCATCATTAAATTATGAATGCCAATATCCAAGCAGAAATTGCTCTCATAGAGAGAATTTTATCTACAGGGTTAGTGCGTGAGGCCAAATGGTGGGAATTTTTGCACAAGCGTTTTATTGACGCGGGTTGGCTTGAATCATCCAAGCGTAAGGGGGCATGGAGTCTTTGCGACAGTGCTAGAACCCAAGTAGAAGCAAGATTAAATTCATTGTGGTCTACTCGTGCTGACGACCTTGTTTTACTTCACAGACATAGCTTAACCTCTCTTAATCCAAAGCACCTTGATTACTTGCCCGCGCTTAGAGCAGATTCTCCAAAAACACCTATTTTAATCAATCGAAGGACGTGGTATTCAATTTCTGGCGTTGACCCCAAAAAGAAATCCCTGCTAAACACCCCTACAAATGATGTCGTGCTTACCCAAGATACTATTTCGCGTTTTCGGCCTAACCGTGGCCTTGAAATTGAGATTAATGGGCATACGATGGCGATAAGTGAGATGGCTCAGTCTCTAAATGAATTCTCGCTATCTGAACGTGGGCTACGCAAGGTTTCAAAGTTTAAAGGGATATTGCCTAGCACTATTATCACCGTTGAAAATCTTGGCTCTTACATTGATTTGACCTTGCCTTCGGATATGTTAGCTATTTTTAGTCCTGGTACGTATATTCGGAGCGCAATACAGTTATTGAAATTTTTTCCAGATAGTAAATGGATACATTTCGGGGACATTGATCCAGAAGGTATCAAAATCGCCTATATGATTGCAAAGGCAGTTTCTCGACAGCCGCATATCTATATCCCATCCTTCGCTGGAGACTATTTAAATCGCTCTCAAAAGAAAAAAGTTGTATGGTATGAAACCTATGGACTGCCTATCCTTTCTATATTGAAAGAAAAGAAGATCGGTATTTTTCAAGAGATTTTTATGCTCGATGATCGATTGAGCAGCGATATTGAAAACTCCGTACGTCTGGAAGCAAGATAATTAAAGGGTCTTGAAGGTTATTAAAAAATAAAATAATATAACAATACTTTTCGACATGGAAAACCTGATAGTACTCGAGCAAGGTTTAAAGGCATTTAGGCAACATCCTCTGTCTGAGTTGGAGAGCCAAGTATTTTGGCATTTAACATTGATATTGCCAATGACAGGAAGTGTTGTAGTTACATCAAATTTAAGTAACGATTTAAAACTCTCGTATATTGGTGTTAGTCTCGGCATTAAGAAACTGAGGGAATCTGGCTTTATCATGCGGGGAGTAAAATTTGGGCGTTCGAATCACTATAAATTGAATCCAACATTTTTCAGGTATTTATAGCGGCTGGATTACTTATTCACTAAGTTAATGGCTTTACACGGCGACCAACACACCGTTTGTTTTAATGTTAGTCTTCAAGGCGCACTGTCTTTTGGTGAATGGCCTTCATGCACTGCATGAAAAAGGCGAAGCTAAACGTGCCGCGATTGATCTTGGCAGCAATGCCTTTATTATAGGATTCATCCACGCCAATGGCCTTGAGCTTTTCAATTAGGCCTTCATAACCGATGCCCAAGCGGGTGAGTTCCGCCTTTAATAAGGTCGCTTTCATCGGTTGACATTACGACAACTCCACGCTTTTCTAAGCGGCGAAGAATCCCTATGATACTCCTTTGCACTTGGGCTATCACCGTCGCTGTTGCTTCTATGCCTTTACGTTCCAGTATGGCTTCAACAAGCTCTCGGCTACTCATTTCCCTTTCAGATTCGCGCATCACTTCCAAGGTTGTGCGCTGGGCTTCACTGGACAGAAAATATTGATTACGGGTGTTGGTGCGCTTAGACTGGATGGTGCGTAAGTCGTATTCTGGGGCAAACAGCTTGATGGTGTAGTTCAGGTGCGCCACTGCGCCTTGTAAGCGGATTAACTCAGCCTTACAGGATTCAATATGCCCTGCCAATTCGGAACGCTTGGCGACTAGGCCGGAAACAACGTGGGATTCGGACACGGGACACCTGCTTTTGAAGTTGATAAAAAACAAGTGTATTCTAGGGTGTTATGCCGCTAGGAGCTTTGTGCGGTTGCTACATAATACCGCAATTACACGCAGTTTTATGAATACCCCATAGAATTAAAGGCGAATTACGAGGATTAAAGTTATAAATCTGCCTTCGCTTGTGGTTATGCCTTGCCTACGGAGTTTTGTAGGCAAGGCATAGCGCGTTATAAATAAAACACGGCTGGCAGCTTTTTCATGTCACGGCTCTTTTTAAGCTAGCACATTTCGTAGCCCTACAATTTAAGCAACGTCGCTTACGTCTGCTGACCCTGTTGGCTACGACCTTTATTACTTTTGGGGGCATGTTTCGGCGGTTGCAACCGATGCGGTAGCGGTTTTTTGGGCGTTGCTGCTTTCCCGGCCGGCGAGCCAGCGCTTGGTTTTGCAGGCGGTCTTCTGGCTGAGCCGCGCGAATACTTTTCTACCGGTGTTAATGGCGCATTGGGATCTGGCTCAAAACCAATCACTATGTTGCGTGGCAGGGATTGCCTGATGAGTTTTTCGATGCCGACCAGTTGCTGCCGTTCATCAATACTGACTAGAGACACCGCTTGCCCGTTAGCACCGGCACGACCAGTCCGGCCAATTCGATGCACATAATCTTCGGCAACATGGGGCAGATCAAAATTGACAACCTGCGGTAATTGATCGATATCCAGACCACGAGAAGCGATGTCCGTTGCCACTAGCACACGCACATTACCGGTCTTAAAATCCGCCAATGCCTTAGTCCGTGCACCTTGGCTCTTGTTGCCGTGGATTGCGGCAGCTTTGATACCATCACGTCCCAGCTTTTCAGCAACCCGGTTAGCACCGTGCTTGGTGCGGGTGAACACCAATACTTGTTCCCAATCGTGATGCTGGATTAAATGGCTTAATAGTTCCGTTTTACGGCTTTGATCAACCGGATGCACCCATTGCATGACCGTGTTGGCCGCCGCATTACGGGGACTGGCTTCGACAAAAGCGGGGTTATTTAATAAATCTTGCGCTAGGCCACGAATTTCATCCGAAAATGTGGCTGAAAACATCAATGTTTGCCGATGTTTCGGCAACAACGCCATGATTTTCCGAATATCGCGGATGAAGCCCATGTCCAGCATCCTGTCGGCTTCATCCAGCACGAGGATTTCCAATTGCGAAAACTTGACCGCGTTCTGGTTGTATAAGTCGAGCAAACGACCGGGTGTCGCGACCAAAACATCAACACCACGGCGCAAGGCCATCATTTGTGGATTGATGGAAACACCGCCGAAAATCACTGCTGAACGCAAAGGTAAATGCTTGCCATAAGTGGCAACACTCTCACCGACTTGCGCCGCCAGTTCGCGGGTTGGCGTTAACACCAATGCGCGTACCTTATTGGGCTGCACCGGCTCACCATTGGCTAAAAGTTGTAATAAAGGCAAGGTAAAACCGGCTGTTTTTCCGGTGCCGGTTTGAGCCGCAGCCATCAAATCCCGACCAGACAATACCGCTGGAATGGCTTGTGCCTGAATAGGGGTTGGGGTTGTGTAGCCTTGTGCGCTAACCGCACGTATTAAAGGTTCGGACAAGCCGAGTGTAGAAAATGTCATGAATTTATTGAGTATACAAAAACGCCTTACACACCAATTTCTACACCACTACGAGTGGCGCAGTAAAATGTGCTTGAGCATTGTCAGAAAAGAGACTGTCAAATTTCAGCCTAAACGACAAAAATTTAACAAGCCAAAAAATGGCTGGAGAAAACTAGCGGGCTGATTGTTTTGATAGGATATGAACTTGGCAAATGCACCAATCCGTTAACAGAACTGGCGCATTTCTAAATTTCTACCTACATTGTTTCACAACAACTGTTTATATGTCAAATGCTTAGACGATTTTGGTATTTAAAAATCGCTTACTCATCTTTAAATACCAACAATAAAGAAGCACTTTTGCTGAGAACACGCTCATTTGATATCATCAATGAAGCCGATAAAACATCTCGGTACTGTCGATTCAAGCTGTAAGGACTGTCGTTTTTGTAGGCCAAAATACCGATTATCTGTAAGGCACGATGCACGATTTGTGGCGCCATGTCTGATGTTCCGATTTTAAGGTTATTCATTTTGAGCGCCCAGCCCATATCGCGAAGTTCCTTATTGCCGTCATGGCGGGCAGTAATTTTATCAAAATCATCGGCTAATGCTAGCCAATTGTGGCGCATGGATTGCAGATGAACCGAAACCTCAGCCAGCCTGTTGGCCGAAGGTGGTACGCTGCCCGGATTCTTACGGGCCACTGAACGCACATAGGATGAGGCTTTACCGACTGCGTCGGCGGCAATGCCCCACCAAAGTGCCGACCACAAAATATGCGAATAAGGCACCATGGTTTCAGCCGAAATGTCGGCATAGTCAACTGGTAATATTTGCTCTTCCAAACCGGATGACTCCAAATCAAAACCGGGGCTGCAGGTTCCTCTCATACCCATCGTATCCCAAGTTGATGTTTGGGTTAAAACCGCATCTTCTTTACGCACCAAAACCAAAACCTGATCACTTTTAACCGCATCGGCATTTTTTCGACACGTCACCAAGATACCGTCGGCATGTTGACAGTAAGAACCTGTCGTGGCTTGCTTATTTAAAATAAATCGACCATTTTGACGCTCAACAGCACAGATACTTGAACGGGTATCACCAAAAGTACCATTTTCTGAGGTAATAGAAGCAAGCAATAATTGCTTGGCAACGATTTCCCGCTGGTAGGCTTCAAAAAAACCACTGCCGTCACTGTGCCTTGCGATACAACCGACTTGAATATAATGCATCGCCAAGACCATGCCACTCGAACCACACGAGCCGGACAAGGTTGAGCAAAGCAAGGCAAGTTCTCTCATGTTGCAGCCAGCACCGCCTAACTCTTTTGGGATAGGTGCCGACAAAACGCCTTTACTTTTCAAAGCGGCAATCGTTTCCGAAGGGAAGCGAGCATTTTTGTCAACATCAACAGCGTGAACTCCGGCAACTTCAGTGGCTATTTTCCGAACAGCAGCATGAAGTGATTCAAAATCTGAATAGCTATGTGACATAATTTAGTTTCACCAAAGTGTTAAAGGTTTTAAGGGGCAAGTTGAGTAATCCTGATTTTTTGGGTGTGTCAAATTTATATCTACGCTATTGCACAACCTTTTAGCTCTCATAATATCACCAGCACTGCGTTCAGTCTAAAGTCTAGTAAAAATTCTGTGAAGTGGATAAAAAAATTTAATTTAAACCCAAAACACCTATAAAATGGCAGCACGATGATTGGTTGATATAAACCATTTCTTACTAAAGGGCGGCATTAAACTCCCAATAACAAAATGACTTACAATATAAAAATAGCAACGACTGACGATGAGATAAAATCCACTTTTGCAGTTATGCACCAACTCAGGCCGCATTTGGTGGATGAAGATTATGTTAGCCTGATTAAAAGGCTGCAAACAAAAGCAAATTACACCTTGGTTTTTCTCACTTCTAGCGATACGCCAAAAGCTGCCATGGGATTCCGGGTTAGCGAATCGCTGGTTGGTGGGCAATATTTATACATCGATGATCTGGTTACTGATGAAAACGCCCGATCTTTAGGTTATGGCAAAATATTGCTCGATTGGGCGACTGAATATGCTAGAGAATCGGGCTGCAAAGAATTGCATCTGGACTCTGGTGTGCAGCGCCATGATGCCCACCGATTCTACTTGCGCGAACGCATGGATATTGTTTTTTACCATTTTCGCAAAAAAATTCAGGCATAATCAATCGTCTTATAGGTATTCATACCTAGTTGAAAATTCAATACGTTAAATACTACAATATCCTCGTAAGCCAATTTAAGTCAAATTTAAGTAATTTTATCTATCAATGAAGAACTCTGATCTTTTTGAATACAGGCTACCCTCCAAAATCTACCGCAGGTTTCTTATTCTGACTGATGCTTGGGAAGGTAGCAGGGCTACAGAAGGTTCCTTATTAATTAAAGTTCATGAAGGTGGTGACGGAATTCCCCTGTTTTGGTGCGGCACTCCCGATACACTGCCCGGTTTTTATAAAAAGATGGGGTACGACAGATCAATTTATTGCTTTTGCGGTACTTTTGGTGTTTTGCCACCCACCGAGGAAACGATCACTGCACTAGGGAAATATTACACTGCGGAAATCGTTAAATCGCAACCCAATGGCCCTTATTTGTTGGGCGGCTTTTGTGAAGCTGGATTAATTAGCTACGAAGTCGCCAGGAATATGCACCTGTATGACTACAAGGTTGCACTATTGGTGATGTTTGAAGTTGATGTGACCAGGGCGGATTACTGGCTTTTATTGGCCAGAGAAGCGTTCAGGACTCGGGAAAAATTGGTCAGCCGACGCAAACAATTTGCTGTTGACCCAAAACGATGCATAGAAGAAATCTTGATCAATAAATGGCAATATTTTGTGATTAAACCGCTTAAGTGGGCAAGAAACCTTGTGAGCCAAGGTACGGTTACACAAAAACAAGCGGAACCGTTACTCGACAACAAATACAAACTGGCAACCTATCCAGGGGATGTGGATTTTATATACATAAAATGGGGGTTGCTGGGCTATTTCCAATTTAAATTTTTTCAACGCTACTGGAATGTTCTTGTCCAAGGCAATAAGGATTTCACTGTCATCATGGGCAGTGTCCACAATTCACCCAATTGGCATGCGGTTGCTAAAATCATAAAAGAAAAAATCAAAAATGCGGGCTTTTAATCTCTGTCTTTTTGGATCTGCAAAATCAGGCTATGAACGCTTAAACAATTGAAACTGCACCTCACCCGCCGTTTTCCGTTTTAGCAATTGCCAATTACAAGGTACGCTTTCACAGGCTTTATTTTTGCTTTCGGTTTCAACGTAGATAAGGGCTTGATTGTTCAACCAGCCTTTTTCCTCTAGCCAGTTGCAGGTTTGCAGAATCAGGTTTTTGCCGAAAGGTGGGTCGAGGAAAACAATATCAAAGGGTTCGGCGTTGTTTTCGGCAAGGTAGCGAAATACGTCACTCTGGACGATTTTAATCTGAGTTGCATCGAGCTTAACGGTGTTTTCATGCAAGGCACGGCAAGCACTGCTGTCTTGCTCAACCTGTACGACGGCATGGGCACCGCGTGATGCAGCTTCAACACCCAAGGCACCGCTACCGGCGTATAAATCCAAGCAACGACTGCCAGGAATGTCGTATTGCAACCAGTTGAACAAGGTTTCCCGGACTCTGGCCGGAGTCGGCCTGAGTCCGGGGACATCGCAAAAGCTGATTTGACGGCTACGCCATTCGCCGCCGATAATCCTAATTTGGTTTTTCAGCATTCGCCGATTTGCTGTTCCCGACAGTAACGGTTTGCAATAGTTTGATAGCTATTTTCTTTTTGAAGGCTTCAGTGATAGAAGCAATACTGGTTGCTTCGATTTTTTGCTGGAAAGTATCGAGATAATCCAGTGGCATGTCGTAAAAACCAATCATCGCGACATAACCTGCGAGCTTTTTATTAGTATCAAAACGCATCGGAAAACCGCCGATGATGTTCTTTTTGGCAGCATCCAGTTCGGCTTGGCTAGGGCCTTTATTGATGAAATTAGCCAACGTCGTATTCAGGACTTCCAGCGCTTGCTTGGTTTGGTCGTTGCGGGTTTGCAGGCTGACGGTGAATGGTCCCGGTTTTAGCATCGGCGCGAAAGAGCTTGATGCGCTGTAAGCCAGCCCCCGTTTTTCCCTGACTTCAACAAACAACTTGGATACCAGCCCGCTGCCGCCCAAAATGTGATTGCCCACATATAAATCGAAATAATCAGGATCCTTCCGGTAAGATCCGGGAAGTCCGACCAGGACATGCGTTTGTGTCGATGGAAAGTCAATGTGTTCCTGCGTCGCTTGGGTGGGCATGTTTACATCAGGCAGTGGTTCGGGTTTTTGTCCGACAGGCAAGTTATCTAGCAACTTCTCTGCCGCTTGTTCGGCTTGCTGTTTGCTTAAATTGCCGACGATGACCACCAGTGCATTATTACTCACGTAATATTTTTTATAAAATTGTACAAGATCTGCCGTTTTTAACTTACTTACAGTTGCCATAACACCGGAATCCGGGTGGGCATAGGGGTGCTTGCCATAGAGCTTATTGGAAAAGGCTTCGCTGGCGATTTCGCCCGGTGATTCTTCCCGTTGTTTGATTCCTGACAGTGTGCGGTTCTGTTCGCGCAAGAAATCAGCTTTGTTAAACTTGGGGTTGGTCAGGATGACATGCATCGTTTCCAAGGCTTTGTCGAACAGCGCTGGTTCAGTCAAGGTACGTAAGCTGAGGGTTGCCATATCGCTGGATACGCCGGTGCCAAAATTGGCGCCGACACTTTCAAAACGCAAAGCTATCTGGTCGGCGTTCCATTTTCCCGCACCCGCATCCAGTAAAGCCGATGTCAAAGCAGACAGGCCGAATTGCTGCCCATCCCTTGCGCTACCGGCATCGAAAACCACTTGTATATCCACCATCGGCAAAGCGTCAGCTTGCACATAATAAACCCGGCTACCTTTTGAAGTTTGCCAATGTTCTATTTTCGCAGTAGCAAAGCTAAGTTGGCTGACTAAAACCAGCATGAAGCCAATAAATTTAAACACCATTATTTCCCTCCTTTTACGTTGGTCGTAGTTTTATTGATTGCCTGTGGCTCCAGGTACGCAATGTTGAGGTGATCTTCAACCAAATATTTAAGGGCGACTTCCTGCACTTGTGCGGCAGTCACTTGATTAATTTTACTGACATATTCATCCGCCCTTTGCCAACCCAAACCCACGGTTTCCAACATGCCGAGTTGCATGGCTTGGTAAAAGTTAGAATCGCGCTCATAGACCGCGCTGGCTAAAACTTGCGCTTTAATGCGTTGCAGTTCTTCATCGCTGATCAGTGTTTTTTGCAATTTGGTGACTTCAGCTTTTAAGGCAGTTTCCATATCCGCCACCGTCTTGCCTTCTGCGGGCGTGGCTTCCAGTTCAAACAAATCAGCCAATCGTGAAGTCAGCACATAGCCCGCACCTGCGGCGACGGCAATTTGTTTGCCACGTACTAGACCAGATGTTAATCGGGCGCTGCTGCCGCCATCGAGTACGCCAGCCAATACTTCAAGCGCATAAGCCTCCCATTCATGTTCTGCGGTTTTGAGAGCAGGTACCTTGTAACCCATGACGATAGACGGAAGTTTCGCCGGGACTTTCACCGTCATCTTGCGAACACCTAATTGTTCAATTTCAGTTTGCGGTTTAAGCGGTTTGATCTCGCTGGTTTTGAGTGCGCTGAAATATTTTTCTGCCAAGGCAAAAACATCGTCGGCCTTGACATCTCCCACGACAACTAGAGTGGCATTATTCGGTGCATACCAGCGTTGGTACCAAGCCTGCAAATCTTCTACGGAATAAGCCGCAATGTCCGCAGGCCAACCAATCACCGGATGCTTGTAAGGGCTGTTGGTATACGCCATCGCATTGAAATGCTCCTGCATTTTGGCTTGGGGGTTGTCTTCGGTACGCATACGGCGTTCTTCGGTGACGACCTGGAGTTCTTTTTTCAATTCTTCCGGCAACAAATGCAGGTTACGCATCCGGTCAGCTTCCAGTTCCAGGCTGACCGGCAGTTTATCGGCAGCCATCGTCTGGAAATAAGCGGTGTAATCCTGGCCGGTAAAGGCATTTTCATCGCCGCCGTTTTCGGCAATAATCCGGGAAAATTCACCGACCGCATGTTTGTCCGTACCCTTAAACATCATGTGTTCCAGCATGTGCGAAATGCCAGTAATACCGCCGGGCTCATAGCTCGAACCGACCTTATACCAGACTTGCGATACCACGACAGGTGAGCGATGGTCTTCTTTGACCAACACTTTCAGGCCATTAGCCAAGACGTGTTCGGATGTTTTGGTGGCGGAATGTGCCGATACCATTGGCAGACAAAGCATGGCGGCGCAGAGTAAATTTAGTTTCATAACTCCCTCATTGTTATTCGTTAGCGCTTCGGACTGTTTGATTAATGTTTGGTTCACTGTATTCTATAGGATTATTTGTATTGATAGACATTTATGACATCGCCACCACTTACAACACGAGAATATGCTTATTTTCATATTACCGGCCCAGGGACGCATGAACAAATTACCGAAATTCTTAAGTTCAAACCCTCAGAGGCTTGGAATGTTGGTGACTTAAATCCGCAAAGCGGAAAACCTTGCAAGTTCATGAGTTGGAGTATGAGTAGTGGGTTGGATGACAAACAGCCTCTTGAGATGCATATTCAATCTTTATTTACATGGTTGCATCCCAAGGCCGATGCGCTTCGCCAGCTTTGGGTTGAATATGATCTAACTCTTCAGTGTGTAGGCTATTTCCCTCCAAGCGGGCATGGTATGCATTTTGATCGTGAGCAAATTCGGCAAGCAGCTCAACTTGGTTTGTGTTTTGATATTGACTTTTACTTTGTTGATGATTATGGGCATCATGTCTAATGTTACTCTCAAACGAAGTTCAGTCATTAGTGTTGAAGGCATTATTAAGTTTTTTAGGGCGCACTCACTTATCCCTACAATTGGACTGATTAACTAATGGTAACTAAAGTCGCTACTGCGCCTTCATCCTGGAAAAGCTATCTGGAGCTGTGTAAACCGAATGTTGTTGCGGAAATGTTATTTACTGCATTGGTGGGCATGTTGTTGGCTGTTCCCGGTATACCACCCCTCCAAAATGTTGCTTATGGCCTTGTCGGAATTGCCTTTGCAGCGGCATCGGCGGCGGCAATCAACCATCTCATCGACCAAAAGATCGACGGCATCCTCAATCCGCACCGACCATTACCTCAGCATTACCTGAAATCATCGGAAGTCATTGCTTTTGCATTGGTTTTAGGGGTTGTTTCGATGTTAGTGCTGGTATTGAAGGTTAATATTCTCACTGCCATCCTCACTTTTGTATCCTTATTCGGTTATGCCATTATCTATACGCTTTGGCTTAAACGGGCAACACCTCAAAATATTGTGATTGGTGGCGCTTTTGGGGCAATGCCGCCGCTACTGGGGTGGTGTGCGATCACTGGCACGGTGCATCCCCATGCCTTGCTATTGGTGGCGATTATTTTTATTTGGACACCACCGCATTTCTGGCCTTTAGCAATTGCCAAGCAAGAGAAATACGCATTGGTTAATATTCCGATGCTTCCCGTTACTCATGGAGTTGAATTTACGCGGGTTCAGATCTTGCTTTACGCAGTATTGTTGCTTTTTGTGACTTTACTACCTCATGCCACTGGTATGACTGGCCTGATTTATTTGGTATTCGCCGCGCTGTTGGGCGCGGGTTTTATTTATTTTGCCTTATTGATGATGCGGAATAAAGATGTCAAAACCGCCATGCTGACTTTTTGGTTTTCAATAATTTATATCACACTTCTGTTTGCAGCTTTGTTGATAGACCATTATGTGCGGATCAACTTATGACTTTTTCGCATCATCTCGCTACGTCCACAACTGAACATCCGTTTGCAGAAACTATAAGAATTCTGGGTAAAGGCAAAAAAGGTTCAAGGCCTCTGACCCAAGCTGAAGCCTATCATGCCATGAAAATGATACTGGCGAATGAAGTCTTGCCGGAACAACTGGGCGCATTTCTAATGCTGATGCGGGTTAAGGAAGAAACACCGGAGGAATTGGCGGGTTTCGTGTTAGCGGCACGGGAATCTTGCCATTTAGCGGGCGATAGTGTTTTGGTAGACCTTGATTGGGCGACTTATGCCGGTAAACGGCGGCATTTACCCTGGTTTTTATTGTCAGCACTGTTACTGGCCGAAAATGGCATCAAAGTTTTCATGCACGGCTCACCAGGGCATTCAACCAACAGGGTATATACGGAAAATATGCTGAGCTATCTGGGGCATGAAGTAGCGACATCAATTGAGCAAGCGAAAAGACAACTTGCAAATCATCATTTTAGTTATCTGTCGTTAGACCTTATCTGCCCTAAACTGCATGAGATTATCGAATTACGTCCTATTTTAGGTTTACGTTCGCCTGTGCATACCTTGGTGAAATTGTTAAATCCATTCAATGCTAAATACAGCATTCAGGGAATATTCCATCCTTCTTACCGATCAGTTCATCAACAAGCTGCTGCTTTGTTACAGCAACCCCATGCTGCGGCACTAAAAGGCGAAGGCGGCGAAACGGAACGCAATCCTGATATGGATTGTTTAGTGCAAAGTGTCCACAACGGTGAAATGATTGATGAAACTTGGCCGGCACTTTTTCCACAACGGCATGTCAAACCGGAGAATTTGCAACCTGAACAACTGGCCTTGGTTTGGCAAAATAAAATTGCTGATGAGTTTGCGGAAGCCTCGGTAATCGGCACAGCAGCAGTTGCCTTAAAATTGCTGGGTAAAGCCCAAACCCAGGAACAGGCACATGCGTTAGCGGTAAAGTTCTGGTCAGACAGGAACACACAGAGATTCGCTTAAGGAACCTCTGAACAAGTGGATTTCATTTATGGTTCGACAAGCTCACCATTATATGCCCCATAGGATACTAAAAAATCAATAATATACCGTTCGTCCTGAGCTTGTCGAAGTACTTAACCAGAGGTTCCTTAACATTTATCAGTTCTGCGTGGCGTTTTAACAAAGCCCAAAAACATTACAGGAAAACATGCGTTCATCCCTAATATCCCTGGTTATATTTGTCAGTTTGTCATTAGTGACGAGTTACAGCGTTCCGGTCGCTACTGCTGCGGGTTCAAAATCAAGCAAAAGCGCCGTTCATCGGGGTGCTAAATCGCATAGCCGTAAAGGCAAAAAACTATCCGCAAATTCCGGTAATGTCTGGGAGCGTATCAGGCTGGGTTTGAGGATTCCCAGGCCTAGCCCATCATCTGCCGGATTTGATCACATACCTATTCCACTTAAGCCTACTGTGTTGGCAATACCGACAGCAGAACCTATCAAAGAAACCGCCGCAGTCGCCGTGAATGGGCGAACAAGTCGATTAACCACCGTCATATCGCCACAGAAACAATTGCTTAAAAAATCGCCGTTGATAGAAAAATACACCGGTTTAGGAAAAAAATTATTTGCCACAAACGGGCAACAGACGATTTTAACGAAAAAATCCTCTGGCTCCTTATACAATCATCCCACCCAGCAACCTTTAGTTAAATCGAACGAATTGTTCAGATCGCCCTCCATTCAGCGTGTCCGTACCAAACTGGGACTGCATCCTGAGTTATTCAAGCAGGATATTACTACGCCCGAACCAACCGTAAATCGGGATAACGTATTAACTAAAAGTAACAACAAAAATTTATCTCAACCACAAGTTGCCATCAAATATTGTTCCGATTTAAACAAGAAAGATGTCATTACCTTAGCCGGGCAGGGCTTTCTATCAGACAGCTATCCCCAATTGGCCCAGCAATGTCGCAGTAAGCAAGATGCCATTTATGAGCGGGTCGGGAGGCAAATTGCCGGTTTCACTCAGAAAAGCGGTTTTTTATGGCAAGCGTCCGAACGTGCACGGCCTTTTTTGTATCACATTGTCGATGCACTCAGTAAACATGGATTGCCTTTAGACCTGGCATTGTTGCCCATTGTTGAAAGTGCTTATCAGGCTACCGCGTTATCACCCATGAACGCCGCTGGAATCTGGCAGTTCATCCCCAGTACGGGGCGTGATTTCGATTTGGAACAAAACGATGAATACGATGCCAGGCTTGATGTTACTGCTGCAACCCATGCCGCAATCCGTTTTCTTGGCGGTTTAAATAGCCATTTCAAAGGTGACTGGTTGCTGGCATTGGCAGCTTATAATTGCGGTCAAGGCGCAGTTGATGCGGCAATTGCCAAGAATCAAGCCGAAGGCCTTGATACGGACTTTTGGTCATTGGATTTGCCTGCCGAAACCCAAGATTACGTGCCAAGATTACTTGCAATAGCAAGCATTTTTGCCAATCCCGGAAGTTATGGCTTAAAGCCGAGGCCGGTGAGAAATGAACCTTATTTCATCAAAGTCAATGTTGATCGCGACATTGATGTTGCCCAACTGGTGGCAAAAGATTTAAACACGATTGCCAAATTGGCCGATTTTAATGCCGAGGAATTTGGTGTTTTAAACGCGGCGTATCTGAAAACCAACTTGACCAAGCGTAAACCCTATAGTTTTTTACTCCCCATCAGTCACGCCAATCAACTACATCAAAGTTTAGCTTTTTTGGCGCAACCAGCCAGCACAATACCTACAACGCAATCATCACAAGAGCTGCCATTGTTTTCTTTTCCTCAGCCTGACATTAGGACACCTTTGTTGGCACTCAGTATTGATGAAGATTTACATAGCCAGCTTCCTAACGGATACAACGCTAAAACTCAAGTCAGCCCGAAATCAGATGATAAACAGACAACAAAAAATGCAATGGCACAAAACTACTTAACCGTGCATTATCTTGATAAGGGCGAATCATTGAAAGCGCTTGCGGCGTATCACGGGATAAGCGAAGCCGCATTGCGGGAAGTGAATAAATTTAAAAAGCGGCAAAGCCTCTCTTTGGGTCAACGCTTGTTAATCCCTCTTAAACAATTGGCGGATTCTTCGATAAAATCAACTCATTCGTCCATTCTTTACAAAGGAACGGCGGGGCTTTTATCCAGTTTGGAAAAAATATCCTCAAAATAATTTTTCCTGAGGATAATTTAATGCCGCAAACTCCAATCGGTATTAGATTAGAATCTGATGTAACAGTTAAATAGCACTAACTCATTGTTATTATTTGATATAACAGTTTTTACATATTTTTGGTTGAGTAACGCCCTCATCGTTTTTGCGCTCAGCTTCCGTTTTCGACCCTTCTCGGGCACCCAGAGGGTTTTGACTAATTTGCATATTACATACATTCGAATGGCTCACAAAACCCCAGTTCACTGGGGTTTTGTTAACATTAAAATCAAACCACTAAAAAATCCGCCGTCGTCAACGCCGGGATGCCGGTCAATGTGACGATATCCACTTGCGCCCCTACGCCATTGCCGTCGGCATCATAAGACAAGGTGCCGGTGGTGGTGTTATAGATCAGGTAGTCGTTGGCATCCAGGGCTTTTGCGCCCGCCCCTGAAACGAAAGTGCCCGCCGTCAATGCACCGGCCGTGGTGAATTTGGTAAAAATGGCGTTTTCCAGGCGAAGGGTGTCGTCGACCACGTTAAAGTCGGTAATGATGTCTTTGTTGGTCGTCGTATTGAACGCGGTGTCGAACAAGAATTGGTCAGCCCCGGAGCCACCGGTCAAGGTGTCATTGCCAAGCCCGCCTGCCAAGATATTGGCGCCGCCATTGCCAAGCAACAGGTTGAGCAGGCTGTTGCCGGTGCCGTTGATGGCCGTGGTGCTGGTCAATATCAGGTTCTCGACATTGGTCGCCAAGGTAGTAGTAAACCCTGCATTGACAGTATCAATACCGGCACTGGCGGCTTCCGTGACAATATCCCCACTGGTAATGAAATAGGTGTCGTCACCTGTCAAACCGGTTAAGGTATTGATTGCGCTATTACCGGTCAGGATATTGTTCAGTGCATTACCCGTACCGTTGATGGCCGTGGTGCCGGTCAATATCAGGTTCTCCACGTTCGCTGCGAGCGTGTAGGTAAAACCGGCATTGGCGGTTTCGGTACCCTCATTCAAGGCTTCGACAATAATATCGCCACTGGTTATGAAATAGGCGTCGTCGCCTACGCCACCTGTAAGCGTATTGACCGCGCTATTGCCGGTGATGGTATTGCCCAGTGCATTGCCTGTGCCATTGATGAGGCCTGTGCCGGTGAGGGTCAAGTTTTCGACATTGGCCGAAAGCGTGTAGGCCGCCGAAGACTGGACAAGGTCGGTGCCTTCGTTGAGGTTTTCAGTGACCACGTCCAAAGTGTTGTCTACCACGTAGATGTCATTGCCTGCACCGCCGATTAACGTGTCGATGCCTGTGCCGCCATCGAGCGTATTGACTGCACTATTGCCCGTCAAGATATTGGCCAAAGTATTGCCGGTGCCGTTGATGGCCGTATTACCGGTTAGTATCAGGTTTTCGACATTGGTCGCCAAAGTGTAAGTGAAACCTGCATTAACCGTGTCCGTACCCGCACCGGTGGCCTCGGTCACAATATCGCCGCTAGTGATGAAATAAGTGTCGTCGCCAGCACCGCCAGTTAGAGTATTAGCGGCACTATTTCCGGTCAAGACATTGTTCAACGCGTTGCCGATGCCGTTAATAATGCCAGTGCCGGTTAAGGTCAGGTTTTCAACATTTACCCGGTTAGTAAGGTCGAAGGTGATGTTGGTCTCTACCGTGTCAATGCCTTCATTCAGGTTTTCGGTAATGATATCCGTTGCCGCATCTGCAACATAGATATCATTCCCTAAACCACCCTTCATGGTGTCATTGCCGGCACCGCCGTCCAAACGGTCATCGCCGGCATTGCCGTTTAAGGTGTCATTACCCGCCAAGCCGCTCAAGGTATCGTTACCGCTGCCGCCGTTAAGCGTGTCTACGCCCGCCGTACCGGTTAGGGTGAGGTTTTGCACATTGACAACAATATCGAAGATATCGGTCGCCGTCAGGTTGCCGGTATCTTTGGCCGTGACTTTCACGCTGACCGTACCCGTGTTCGTCGGAATACCGGTAAAAGTGCGGGTAGACGGGTTGAAGGCCAACCAAGCGGGCAATGCACTGCCGTCGGCCAGAGTAGCGCTATAGCTTAAGGTATCGCCCGCATCCGGATCGGTGAACGCGGTGGCAGGCACCACATAACTATAGGATGCACCTTGGGCTACTGTTTGGTCTGGCAAGGCCGTTGCCAACACGGGTACACGATTTGCCGCGCCCACGTTTGCAGTGACAAATTCTCCCGCAGATGAACCATAGTTATCCGTACCCCACAACACAAATTGGAAACTGCCCACATCTGCTGTTCCTGGGGTTCCCGTAAAGGTACGGGTAGCTGAATCAAAGCTCAGCCAAGCCGGTAACGCCGCACCGCTCTGTAATTTGGCGCTGTAAGTGATGGAATCCCAAACATCGGGGTCGGTAATCGTATTTGCTGGGACATTAAAGTTAAAGGCCGCACCCGCACGGGCGGAAAATGCCGATAAAAAGGTATTGATCATGGGGGCATGGTTGTTGTTCGCCCGATCTACGACGGTTTGGATCATGGCTTGATCCCACACCACCCCATTGGCAAATTCGACCCGGTCGATTTTATGGTCTTGCATTACGCCATTGGTGACTGTATTCGCCCCATAATAATTGATGAAGCCAACCTGGTCGGTGGTGCCTTTCACCTTGAGGAACATATTGGTGCCGGACTGGAAGGCCAGCACATCGGTATCGCTGATACCAGCGCCGAAGCGCAAAGTATCGGTGGCGGTTAGCGCGTCGGCATTGTCGATGGAATCCTGGCCGTCGCCGGGGTTGTAGACGTAAACATCGTTGCCCGCATTACCAACATAATAATCGTTCCCAGTTCCACCAGTGATAATATTATTGCCAGAGTTTCCCCAAATTCCATTGTTGAGAGCGTTTCCAGTTAAAACTAAATCTGCGGCACCATCAGCCTCGAGACGTTCAATATTTGCCCCGAGTGTTAAGCTAATTGAAGAGTGCACATCGTCATCGCCTTCACCGGCAGCTTCAATAATAATATCACCAATATCATCGACCATATAAAGGTCGTCGCCAAGTCCACCAACCAAGGTGTCTATGCCTGTACCACCATTCAAGAAATCATTTCCAGCCTCACCATTTAAAGTGTCATCACCCGAATTACCCCAAATACTATTGTCGAGGGCATTACCAGTTAAAACAATATTTGATGAACCGTCGGCTTGTATGCGTTCAATGTTTGCTCCTAGTGTAAAACTTACTGAACTGTGTACATAGTCATTACCTTCGCCAACAGCCTCAAAAATAATATCGTTTACATTATCGATAGCATAAAGATCATCACCTGCTCCACCTACTAAGCTATCAACGCCTGCATCACCACTTAAAAAGTCAACGCCATCGCCACCAATTAGAGTGTCAGAACCCTCGCCACCCCATAGATTATCATTTCCTGAACCGCCTTCTAACTGATCGTTGCCTTCTAATCCGAGCATACTATTGTTAAAAGCATTTCCCGTAATTAGATTATCAAGATTGTTACCATTCCCATGAATCACGCTACCCGTGAGGATTAAATTCTCGACGTTACTTTCCAGAATCAAGGTGGTGTCAAAACCCCGTTCAATCGTATCGATGCCCTCGTTGAAGGCTTCATTGATATCGTCACCCGCTTCATTGGCGATATAAACGTCATCGCCCAATCCGCCTGATAAGGTATCGGCACCCAACAGGCCATCAATCCGGTTGTTGCCGTCATTACCGTTAATTTGGTTACTGCCCTCGTTGCCGGTCGCATCCAGGTTGGCGGATCCAATTAACACCAAGTTTTCAAAAGTTTCAGTTAACGTATAGTTAAAACCTACTTCAACAGTGTCGATTCCCTCATCGATGGCTTCAATGATTTGGTCTGTCATCACATCGAGGACATAGGTGTCATTCCCTAGCCCACCTTCCATGACATCAATGCCAATTCCACCATCTAGGCGGTTGTCGTATTCATTTCCGACTAGGTGATTAGCTAAATTATTACCAAATGCTTCACCATAACCCGCTGCGGTTTCTAAAATTAAATTTTCAATATTTATTGCTAATGCATAACTGGATGCAGCGCGTACGGTATCCGTGCCTTCGTTAGCTTGTTCGTTAATTACATCATCGGATCGGTCCACATAATATGTGTCATCACCTGAGCCGCCAACCAATATGTCCAGGCCTATACCGCCATCAAGAAGGTCATTGCCTGCACCGCCGTTCAGGGTATCCGCGCCGTCATCACCCCTTAATTCATCATTTCCGTCCAACCCGGTGATTAGATTTGCACCTGAGTTGCCGAGCATGACATTGGCATCAGCATTACCCACAGCATTTATATTGGCGAAACCTACTAACAATAGATTTTCAACATTATTTGATAATGCCACATTGACTGAACTATTGACAGAATCTACTCCTTCGCCAGCGGCCTCAACAATAGTGTCGCCAACATCATCAATTATATAAGCATCATCACCCGTACCACCTGCCATGTTATCGGCTCCAGCACCACCATCTAACAAATCAATTCCAGCACCTCCGGTCAAACTATCATTGCCGTCACCACCGTCTAAAAGGTCACCGCCAACGCCGCCAGAAAGCACATCAATACCTTCTTCACCGTGAAGTTTGTCATCTTCATTTCCTCCAACAAGAGAATCATCACCTCTGCCACCGAAGATTTCGTCAGTGCCATCCCCCCCATCAAGGGTATCATTACCATCTAGCCCATTCAGCGTGTCAGTACCTGCCATGCCTAGAATCTGATTGGCTCCGGTATTACCCAAAATTGCATTATTGTCAGAATTTCCGGTAGCGTTGATCTCTCCAGTTCCTGTCAGAGTAAGGTTTTCCACATTAGCTGACATAACAACACTGACAGAACTGCTAATGCTATCAATTCCACCTAATGCAGCTTCAACAATAACATCGCCCGCATCATCCATGACATAGGCATCATCACCCGCACCACCCGCCATATTGTCAGCCCCGACACCACCATCCAATGTATCGTTCCCTGCGCCTCCAATCAGGCTGTCGTTATTTGTACCGCCGTACACGCGATCGCTGCCGTCACCGCCATCAACTGTGTCAATACCATTCTCGCCGTAAAGCGTGTCATTACCTAAACCGCCCGTAATTTGATCATCCCCGTCACCTCCGTTAACATTGTCATTCCCCGCTCCGCCATTAACGATGTCATTGCCGCCACGGGCAAAAACAAGATCATCCCCACCTAATGCGTTAATCGTATCCGCAACCGAACTTCCATCGAGCGCATCAGCGTTTTCCGTTGCGACTAGGGTTAGTTGGATTAACGAACTGGCGTTGAGTATTTGGGTTTGTCCATCGCTTTTCTTCAGGACTAAGGCGCTTTGCGGCTCTCCATTTTTGAAAAACTCTGCCAACACAATGCCATCGGTTAAACTGGTCTGAAAGCCCACCACCAAGTCCGCGCCGGAACGGCGGAAGCTTAGTTCCTCGATAGTCAGGTCGCCAATATTGATCCAGGTGTCCTCTAGATAATCTTCGTGAACCGTGTCTTGCCCGTCGCCACGGTAGAAGTAATACTGATCTACCCCTGCGCCACCATAAAGCTGGTCATTGCCGGTTCCGCCGTATAGCCGGTCAGCTCCGTCATTGCCAAAAAGCGTATCGTTGCCACTGTTTCCATCTAATATATCGGCTCCAGCATTGCCAGTAAGGGTGTCATTACCGCCCAAACCTTGTAATATATCTATACTCGCACTACCGCTTAAATTATCATCTCGGTCTGTACCCACAATAGCGATAGAACTATTAACAACAGACTCTATATCTGGGCCCAGTGAGGATAGGCTGGCTGCAAAGCTCGAAATATCCATTATTGCCACAGTACCTGTAGCTTTGAGACTACGCATAAATTCAACTAGCAGTTCTTTTCCTAATGTATGGTTTGAATTTATTGCTATAGTTATCTCATTAGTTACTAGAGAAAAATCACCTTTAATCGTATTATTAGAACCAAGAGTGTAATTAATTTTCTCATATAATGGTTTAAGAAAACTTTGAGCGGCAAGAAGTCCATAGATTTTTTCTGAAAGTTCATCATAGGCTTTCAGCAGAACGGGTGCAGCCTGACCGTGAGGATTAGGATCTTTGGTTCCCCAACACCATACGCCGTACCAGTCTTGGCCCATAAATTCTTCTAGGGCTTCAAGTTTTCTTGCGTCGCCAATGACATTGCCATAAATTTGTGTAGCGGCCCTGCTTGCTGGGTCAATATTTTCTACTCCAGTCCATTTATAAATAATTGATTGTAGTATTGCCCCCCTATCAGCTGCAGTGTTAGCTAGACTAAACTGCGTAACTAAATTTTTAAGCGTCCCTGAAACATCTCGTACCATAGCTTGATGCAAATCATAAACTTTTCCATAACCCGTTACATTTGGCAATGCAACAATATCATTAGGAACAGCAAGCACATTAGTTGCGAGACTATTAGTATTATTTGATTCAAACCATACGTCTTCAGCAGTGCGAATTTGTCCTGAAATTGTGGAGTAACTTCCTATTTGCTGATGCTGGTTACTATTTACATCAACAAAAGAAGAGTTGGTATAATTGACATTAATTGATTGAATACCTTCATCTGTTAGATTCAGGATTTCTCCAACTTCAGTTTTTCCGTTACTATTAACATCTTTCCAGATGCTAAGACTCGTAAAAGTAGAGTCATTTGAGTCAATCTTACCGTCATGGTTAGTATCGAGTTCTTTCAGCGCTTCAAAACCGTTGGAAGCATTGGCTCCATTAGCCAACTTTGTGTTATTTCCAAAAAGTTCATTGCCGGTATCAATTGTGCCATTACCGTTCAAATCCCTAACCAGCAAACCGTCATCTTTACCCACCCATCCTGTTTGCTCGGCAAAACCATCGCCAACTTGGTCGAAAAAAGCCCCTGCACTTACGCCTCTAGTTTCTATGCCATCCCCATCCAAGTCTAAAATGATAGGAGATGGAATAGTAGAAGCTTGATTAAACTTGTTTTTAATTTCATTAATAATATCGTCCATTATTTTTTCCCAAGGCTCTTTCCATTGCCTGGTTTCTTGGGGATCAAATGGGTTATTTATCGTTTTACCTTCATTGACCCTGTCATAAATCCATTTCTCTAGAGTATCTGTCGTTTGCCCTGCATCATGGTCTGCTTTCCAACGATAGTATTCTTCTCTCCCCACATCATTGTTCCACTTGTCCATATTTTCACGGGCCCGGTATTTTGCCAATTCAGCAGGATCTGATGGTGGAATATGCAACTCCTTTAAATCTCCCAAGAATTTCGCTACAGAATCGTTATATTCTTCTGTAAATTTTGCACTTGTATATGCATGGCGAAAAGCATCATATTGGTTATCTTGATAAGGATCACTAAGATTTGGATCTCGATAAAATCCGCCAAATGGCTCTACCAATTGTGCTATTTCACCGTTTGAAAGCGTTAAAGCCATAAAATTATTCTCCAGAAATTAAAAGTTTGACCAGACCATCTTCTTGTTTAAAAGCTAATTTAATGCTGTTTTTTGTGCAAACAGGAGATTTTTTTGCCTTCTCCATTTGCTGTTGCCTTATTCTTACCACGGCTCCATCAGAAAAAAAAAACCACAAAACATACATCCCGTCATCATCTGTTTCATCAAAGTTATTTACCTTGAAACCTATTTTCTCTTCGAATGAATTTTGCGGCTCGTAAGGCGTTTGAATACATGCTTTTATGATTTTTTGGTCGCTAATATTTTGCAAAGATACAGGCTCTAATTTTCCATTTTTTTTTATCTCTCTTAATATTTTATTTACCTTAAATTCCATTATCGGATCGTAACCGTAAAATATGCTAGTTGATAAATAAAACAATGCTATAGGATCAAATATAAATACGCATAAAACAAACCATATAATAACTAGGCTAGTGAATAGATTATGTTTATTTTTCATTTTTTTAAGCCTTCGCCAAATTTTTGGCTTATTTTTCATAAAATAAATCTCTTTCAAAGCCATCCTATGTATAGGTTATGGTGTGACTAAATGAAACTCAACAACTATATAAACTTGGATATTAGGTTTGAATAAAACACTTTCTAGCTGACGAGCTTTGTATTTTTTGGCTCCTTTTAGATTATGAAAACTGTTGAAATAGCTTTTTCAGATTGTTATCGATCTCGCGCCATTGCGGTAAAAAATTAAGGCCATAATAGTATTCAAGAACCAAGTCCTCACGATATTGGGATTTAACTTTACACCTAGGGAATGGAACCACATCCGGTTTAGAACAATGAATTTTTAATGATTTACCCGTCATATCATAGAAATTTTCTTCAAATTTTTCCGGAATGTGAAGTAAGCCGTATTGTTCACTTTCTGTCAGAGAATGGTTTGTCAAAAGATATTCCCTAGTTCCTTTGAGAGCAGTATCAAACCATGCCGTCCCTCTCATTCCTCCAACAGGTTTCATTAATGTCACTTCGATACGATCACCACCACCTATTGCCTTCCAACGAGCATCATCTTTAGATTGATACGGCAAACAGCATAGATACGTGCAGATAATCTACTATGACCCTTTCTTTCGCAGTTTTAGGCCAATTGCCCCATTTTTCTAAAGTCTCTCCATATGCGTAATTCAAAGGGACGTTAAAAAAATGGCCATTTATATCTATATTCACAATTTCATTATTTAAATAATTCATTCTTTTTTCATCTGGATTTTTACAAGTTGCTTGGAGAACTATACCCACAAGGCCAACAAATAGAATAATCAAGGCCGGGCGCACTAACCAACGGACATTGCGCCGTATTATCGAATTATTAACCATCTATTTTTGCGCTACCAGTTGGTTGCTGGCTATTAATTTTCATGGTAGTTTTTAGTGGGTAGCCGCGCTATTTTTTGCCGTAGTTTAATGCGTTTTCTGTCCACGCCTATCGTCTTACAGCCTCGACCTAATTGCTGGGAATGACATTATTATGATAATTTGTAAGTTATTGCTTACATTGGGTTTTTATTAAAATCGCACCGAAGTATAGAGGAGTTCCTGTTTTATTCAACTACCTTTTTGTTGGCTAGCTTGCACGGGTATTTACATTAAGTAAGGTAGGTTGATCTAAATTTTTGAAGCCCAATATTTTGCTTAACCTTTCTATGGAACTCATGCCGCAAGTGCCCAGAGAACATCATTAGTCGGCAAGCTGGTTGCAATCCGGCAGATTGTTGGCTGTCGGCGGTGCTGGCGACATTGATGGACGCAATGTGCAGATCGTTCAAGCTAAACAGTTCGCCGTTTTGGGTGGTGTTCGCCCTGGTTTAAGTCACGCCAGATCATCAGGTTAGCAAATTGGCTATTTTTGGGTATTGTAGCGGCTATGAACGTCAGCTTATGACTGCTGAGTGCCTGTAATCAAGTAACTTCGAAGGGCTGCAGATGGCCGAAAACTGAAGCTGAGCGCGAATACGATGTGGGTGTTACTTAACCAAAAACAGGTAAAAATAGTTACATCAAATAATAACAAAATAACAATCAGCTAGTTGTACTTAGCCGTTACATCAGATTCTAATCGAATATCCAAAACAATTAACCGAACCTAAAACCCACGAAAAAACCACCAACAGCACTCACGCCTTTGCTGGTAACCTGTGTCAGGCGATCAACTAAAAAACCGCCCGAATCTTTAGCGCCTTTGGCGACAACTTCGGCAGCACTTTGCAGCTGAATATCGCTTATGTTGACGATATTGTAATATTCGCCGACAAACATCAGTACAATCGCCGCACCGCCAATAAACAACGCGACCCGCAACATTTTTTTGGCAAAATAACCGACGGCCACGCCAATAATAAAAGGCGCGCCAACATTGCCCAACAAAAAATCTGACGAAAAAATATCCATTTCCGATGAGGTTTGGATAGGTGTTTGATTCATGCGATAGCTCTCCCGGGATGACAGTTTGAAAATTCGAGTTGGATATTATCACACCCCTTCAGGGTCTTAATAGCATTGACAGCTTTTGCTGTAGACAAAAAAAACGGGCGGTGCCTTAGCAACGCCCGTTTTTTGTCGATCTTTAGTTTACTTATTGGCTGCTTTTAAGTGTTCAAGAGCCGTCTCTGCATAGGTGGTCGCGACCCCCACATGCTTATCACCTTCTTTGCCATGTTTAATGGCCTCTTCCAAATCGACCACTGCATTATCTGTATGTGACTTTGCCACCCCTCTGGCAACTAAAGCACCCGCCATTGCGTGTTCCAATGCCGGCGTGGCATGTTCCACAAGTACAGAAGCGTGTCCCGCCTTACCGTGTTCGGCCGCTGCGGTGGCGTGTTTAATGGCTTCATCAAGATGTGGCTCAGCAAACACAGCCGCGCTTAACAGAAATAATGCACTTCCAAATACTGATGTTGATTTTTTCATATTTATTCCCCGGTTTGTTTACTGCCCGTATCGATTGTTAACGACCACGTATCTGCATTAACATCAAACGAACAGATAAATATTTTAATTAATAACGAAAACAATACACACATACACTGCGTACTGTTACAGGCTGGGACTCGCAAGACTTGGTTTTGTTCCTCAAGATCCGTAAAAAACATAGCATAAAATGTCAGGTAACGCTCAGTCGCAAACTACAATCCCTACCGTTACCAGTAAACCACGTTGATAACGAATTTATCTTGATAAATTGGCTGGTTAGCCTTAAGTTAGGGCGTATGATGTTTTGTACCCCTTCATAATAACCCGACCACAGCCCCGGCAACTAAGCCAGCCACCCCTGTGACAGGAATAGTGTGGAGGTCGGCTTGAGCGGCTGCGACACCAATGACTAGGCTCGACGTAGAGACGATACCGTCGTTGGCACCTAATACGGCGGCACGCAGCCAATCGATACGATGGGCGTGGTGAAATTCAGAGTGTCTCAATTTAGCTCCATTTTTTAGAATTTTCTTTATAGTCAGTGGGTTATTGATAGGTATCATCGATGTTTTTTTCACCTGTCAACATGGCTTTTACCAGCTTTTCTTTATCGATGATACTAGAAGCGATGACACCACCAACGTGTAAAAATACCAGTAATAGTGTCAAATTAGCGAATAGCTCATGTAATTCTTCCCAAAATTCTTCGGCCTGTTTATCGGCCTGTTTATCGGCCTTATGGTCGATATCTAGGTCTTTAGATCCTTCGTCTTCGTCGTCATCTTCCGCCTTAGCTTCCGTTATTAAGCTTGCCGACTGTATTTTTATCTGCGCTTGTTGTGCCGTTATGGCAAATGGACCTTTATTTTCTTCAACGGCGTATAACTTAATGCCGGTCAACGTAGTACCGGCTAAACTGACTAAAAGTGCAATCACCATCGCACCACCCGCCGGGTTGTGGCCGATATAATGCTGAGGATTCCGTGCAATCAGATTTTTCAGATAGCCAAGAATCTTAGTCGGAGAATGGATAAAATTACCGAAGCGCACATACTTTCCACCCACAAAGCCCCACAGTATTCGTGTAAGTAAATATATCCCCACGATATAGCCTGCCCATGCATGCAGGTTCATGAAATCGTCTTCTGTAAAATAGGCCGTAAAAAAAGCAATCACCAAAGTCCAATGCCCAATACGGATCAATGGACTCCATACCTGTACGGTTTTTTTAATAGTTGTCA
The DNA here is from genome assembly GCA_013141505.1 of Methyloglobulus sp. Taxonomy (GTDB): domain Bacteria; phylum Pseudomonadota; class Gammaproteobacteria; order Methylococcales; family Methylomonadaceae; genus Methyloglobulus. The sequence continues at coordinate 1,905 of JABFQX010000050.1, read as the reverse complement.
TATTATTTCTCATGTTTAGTTATAGGATACCGCTTTAGCGAGACCTATATTGCGTTAAACTGCTTTCTTTAGCATCCGTCATCCGACGTATAGGCAATTATTTATGGTATTGTTCAACGATAACAAACAATTTAGCCAATGGGCTATTGCCCTCAGTTTGTTTGTTTTTGTCCTGATCACAATCGATATTACTGGTGACTATCGGGACGGTGTCCCTTGGACACATCTGCTCACAGAAGTGCTTATTCTGATACTTTCCCTATCGGGAGTTGTCTATTTTGGCTGGCTTTATTATCAATTTGCCCAAGCTAAAATAAGTTTTCTGACGCAAAATTTAGCATTGGCAAACCAGCAAGCCCAACAATGGCGTGAAGCCAATCGTGAACTTATCGCTGGATTGGCTGTGCAAATTCAAAAACAGTTTGATGCCTGGCAACTCACTCCGGCTGAAGCGCAAGTCGGTCTGCTGATGTTAAAAGGCCTCAGCCATGGCGAAATTGCCCATGTACGCAACGCAAGCGAACGAACAATACGGCGCCAAGCCCGCGCGGTTTACCGGAAATCCAGGGTGACAGGACGCACTGAGCTATCCGCATTTTTCCTGGAAGACTTACTGCTACCTCGTCAGCAATAGTAAAACTTAAAGCCAAATAGTATGCTCAAAGTAATTAGTGCCTAAATCTTACTAATTCATCCAAATTGTCAGTTTTCTAGAACCATAAGCTATGATTAAACGACAAAATGTTAATAAAAAACAACATTCTACACCACCATGGCATCTCTTGGATGCCTTGGCAGGCGACCGCGTGGCTCAAAGTTGATGCCGAAAAGGGCTTGAATCATAAAGAGGCAGAAAAACGCTTAATAAACCATGGTCTGAACGTCATTCGGGAACGATGCCCCCGCAGCCCTCTCCTGATGTTTTTTGGGCAATTTGCCGATTTCATGATTATCGTATTGATCATGGCCGCCATCGTAGCAGGATTTATTGGTGACTTGACAGATACGATCGCCATTGTCGTGATCGTCATCCTGAACGCTGTCATCGGATTTGTCCAAGAATTCCGTGCCGAAAAAGCCATGGTCGCACTCAAGCGTTTATCCAGTCCCACCGCGCAGGTTTTGCGGGAGGGGCAAACTAAAATTATAGACGCGAAGCAACTGGTTCCCGGTGATCTGGTCAAGCTTGAGGCTGGCAATATCGTCCCTGCCGATCTCAAGTTATTGAATGTGGTTCGGCTCAAGGTCGAAGAGGCTGCGTTAACTGGTGAATCCCTGCCAATCGAAAAATCAGAGTCATTGATAAGGGAGTTGGATTCGCCTCTGGGTGACCGGTTCAACATGGCTTACAAAGGGACTATAGCATCTTATGGCCGTGCACTAGGGGTTTTGCCACCGGAATGGACACCGAGCTCGGTAAAATTGCCGCACTCCTGAGCCAGGGAAAGGAGGCTAAAACTCCGCTGCAACAACGTCTGGCCAGCTTTGGCAAGCGCCTTGCCCTTTTGATTTTGGCCATCTGCACCATCCTTTTTGCGGTGGGCTTGCTACGTGGCGAACCGCCCGTACTTATGTTTCTAACCGCCATCAGCCTAGCTGTGGCGGCTATTCCAGAAGCCTTGCCTGCTGTGGCGACGGTGTCTTTGGCATTGGGTGCGCGCACAGGTTGGTAAAAAAAAATGCCCTGATCCGACGTTTACCCGCCGTGGAAACATTGGGTTCAGTGACTTTCATTTGCTCAGACAAGACCGGCACCCTGACGCAAAACCGTATGCGTACCGAAACGTTTTATGTCGATGGTCGCTTATATGAATCAATAGACGGGAGTTTCCCCCAACCGTTGCTGCGGGCATTGGCTTTGAACAACGATGCCCGCCGGGATCACGATGGTCAATTGGTAGGTGA
>JABFQX010000097.1 GCA_013141505.1 Methyloglobulus sp. | reverse complement strand
TCCGCCCTGCGCTGCGGCTGATGGTCTTGATGGACAGGTGGTAGCTGGGCATTTCTCTAAATGGATTTGGCTTCTGGTTTTACGCCGTAGGCCGCACGGCAAACGCAGTTTGCATAAGTGCGCCCTTGCTGTTAGCTTCGGTTTTTCGTTGACGCTTAGCTTATATCATATTTCTTATTGTATGGCTATTCTTTTGCGGAAGGTGTACAATGCCAAAAACATCACGGTATGGCCAATGAAGACGATAGACGAGCAGATCGCTGAACTGGAAGAACAGACCAGGAAGAAGGTCAAGCAGCTTAAGGCCAAAAAAGAGCTGATTGAGGCTAGGAAAGTCCACGCACTAATCAAGGGAAAGCGTTCGGATGACACACGCCGTAAAATTCTCGCAGGGGCGATGACGCTTGAGTTTTCAGGGCGCGACGAAGAGACACGGTTGCGCTTCATCAAGCAGATGGACAAGTTCTTGACCAGGCCGGACGACCGCGCCCTATTCGGCTTGCCGCACCTGGCCTCAGCCGAAGCGGGAAATTTTGACAAAACAACAGCTAAAACAGATGGGGAAGAAAGTCCAGCAGAAGGTAAAGCCTGAAAGCCTTGGTCGGCTATTTATGCCCATCCCCTCGAAAAGGTAAAAGTTTATAGTTGCGAATTTGCGACTAGGGCAGAGTCTAGGCGATGGGTTGGCCGTTCATTGGAATGGCTTGATCTTGCAAGAAGAACAGCATCGCTAAGGCAGTAAATTTGGCGGTGGCGGCTTTTTCTTGTGTTAACCGTTAGTTCTGTACCTAAAAATTGTGTTTTTGCCTTTAAAGGCTGTTTTTATGGGTTTAATAGCTTTCCCTTAAAACGGGTTGTAACTCTGGAAGTTCCCTTATTTGGGAAGGTTGAACTAATGGCAGCATCTGAACTTTAAGAACAAATTACAGCGCTAAATGGGTTCGTTGTCCGCCAATCGAGATACCATTGCCTTGATCGCTATTTATGTCCCCTTTCCTGCCCTCACATTTGAGTTATCCACATGCAGATCGACGAATAGAAAAAGGATAAATAAAGAATAAAAGAATAAGGGCAAAAAAAGAGCCTTTTTTTTATTTATTTACAATGGGTTATTAAAATGACCTGTCACCTATAACTACCGTCGTCTCAAGAAAATTGCTTAGAAAGACCCAAATTTTTGCTAAAAAGTACCTTGATAAATTGACCTGTCACCTATAACTACCGCTTTTTAGACCACCTGTCACCTATAACTACCGCTTTTTAGACCACCTGTCACCTATAACTACCGGAAAGCGGGGCTAAAATAGCCCTCCGATGGTCTAAAAAATGCACCTGTCACCTATAACTACCGCGACCTGTCACCTATAACTACCGAAAAAGGTCTCGACCTGTCACCTATAACTACCGCTTTTTATCAGAGGGTGTTTTATTCATAACCTGCGATTTTTTATCTTCGACCAAGCTTTGTCGTTTGTTGGCCGCTTTCATTTGCGAGGCAAAATCGAGCGAAGCGGACAAGGTATAAACCACGTCTTCCAGCTTGGCACGGGAGCTGCGAACTTCACTTTTCTTGATGAGCGATAAGACGTTACTGGCTTTTAATTCCTCAAAGGCGGAATCGAGAGCGGCTACGGCTTGCCGTTGCTGCTTATACCCCTCCAGCAACGCGCTATCGCGTTTGATGGTGCTGAATCTCATCTCAAATGAGGTTGAGAGGCTGGCAAAGGTGAATTTTAAAGAAAGCTGCTTGTGTATCCATCGCGCAAGTTGGGTGCTGTGGCTCATCATCTGTGCGTAATTGAACTGCCGATAAGTGAGCGTATCAATGGAGCGCGTCACAAGCGGGTGAAACTGCACCATCCACTTAGATTCCGGGTCTTCTCTCAATTTCTTGCGGGAAACAGCCGTTAAGGTAGGAAAATAGCTGCTAATCGAAACCCCCTCCCCGCTCGTTCCGTCGCGGTTCGTTATCTCAATGGAGCTACGGGCAAGGATTCTGAGGCTCAAATGGATTTGCTGATAAGAGCGTGTATGTCCGCGCTTTTTGAGTTCCTCGCGGAGAAGGTGCAAGGTAAAGACAACCCCACTTCGATAATTCGACTGGTCAAAATAGCCGTGGCTTTGCTCGGCGGCAATTTTCCGCAAAGCATCTTCCATCAGTTCCTCATTGGCGCTGGGATAATAGCCTGTAACGGTATCATCCTCGTTTTTTATCCATGCGGGTTGAATAACGGCGGCTAATTCTGTGGTGCGATAATTGAACGGGACAGTCATTAACTGCGGAAATGTGCCAGCCTTCCGCATTTTGTCCATTGCTTGCCGCGAGACGGAATAACGCGGCACACTGTCCCAAAGGTCAAAAGTGTTTGAGAGACGGTCGCGCTCCCCTTCCGTGTTGTAGAGAAACGACTGGAACAAGTCGAGTTGCTGCCCTTGGAAATCATCTTCTTTGGGTGGCAAAACAGCTTTGCCTTTCTCTGGTTTCACCTTCGCCATGTTATCTAGCCTTATTTATTGTTTTCCTTAATTAAGGCTTTCCGTATTTGTGGAAAGTCACAATTAAGGTTAAGCCCGTTTCTGTTCTGGGAAGTGTTTTTCCAGCAAAATCCTCAGTTCATCTGTCATTTTGATCCCCTTGCTCGCGCATTGGGTCTTGATGCGGCGGTGCAAGGTTTCAGGGATGTCAAAGGTTAGCCGTTTCATAGCTTCAAACTCCTCTGCTGCTGTGGTCTTGCGGTTCTCAACCCAAGTGTCAGCGCTGGCGGCGGCCTTGGCGGTGGGTTTCGCGGTAAAGGTGACTTTTTTGGTCATGGTTACATCTCCAGTAATTCACGGGTTAAGGCTTCAATTTCTTTGGCGGCGCTTCCGGTTGGCTCGGTATCCATTACTGTTAGCCCCTGCGCGGCGCTTTCAGCAAAAGAGACACGCTGGCAAACGGTATTTTTCAAGACTTTCACCTCGTACCCTGCCAAAGCCTCCCCTACGTCACGCCCGATAGCTGTGTTCGTAATTTTACGGTTAATTACAAATGCGCTTTTAATGTTTTCCTTAAATGCGCTGGCTTCTTTCAGCAGGTCAACAATTTCTTTGGCTGCCCACACATCATAGGGTGACGGCTGCACCGGAATCAGCACAATATCGCTGGCCATGATAGCGGCACGGGCAATCTCGTTCACGCGAGGCGGTCCATCTATCAAAACCGCGTCGTAGTTTTTGGCGATGGCTGGCAGTTCTTTATGGAGGTTGGACTTGGGAAGACCGATAACGGAGAAACTGGGGTTCTCAGGTCGGTTTTCTGACCAATCCAAGGCGCTGCCTTGGGGATCGGCATCTACCAGCAGAACACTTTTCCCTGAACGGGCAAGCGCTTCTGCGATATGGACGGCAAGGGTAGTTTTACCAACGCCACCTTTTTGGTTCAAGAATGCAATAATCATTAAATCCGCCTTTACGTAAATACGGCAATAAGGTTTACCGTAATTGCGTATTACCTTAAATGTTATTTTGTAATACGTCAATCATTATTTCGTCGAATCATAGGGTTATAGTCAAAGTAAAACTCATCCGACAATAGCAATATTGCAATTTAAGGCTATAGGCTGCACTTTTTACTTGTCATAACTATTCAGAAGGTGTATATATTTTCGTATATACAAACAAGGGGTCGGGATGGAGCAAGAATTTGAATGGGATGAGCGCAAGCGGCAGAAAAACCTTGAAGCTCACGGCGTTGATTTTGCCGACATCCTGCCATTGTTCATCCAGCAAGAAACCGTTGTTTTTGAAGATACTCGAAAAGATTACGGTGAAGAGCGTTATATCCTGATGGGCGAACTGCATGATTTGTTTTTTCAGGTGGCGTTCACAAGGAGAGGAACAACAGTTCGCATTATTTCTGCGAGACGGGGCAATAAGCGGGAACGGAGAATTTATGAACAACAAGAAAATAACTAAAGTCGTCTTAACCGAAGACGCTAAGGTGTTGACGCAACGCACCGATAAAACCTTCGCACAGGTCACGGGCAAGACCGACTGGGCGAAGCTGGCGGCCATGAAAGATGAAGACACGGATTATTCTGACATCCCAGAACTCACCGAGGCTTTTTGGAAAGAGGCCAAAGCCTCAATTCCAGAGAGCAAGCGTCCTGTTTTCCTGCGCCTTGATGGTGACGTGCTGCAATGGTTCAGGGGGCAGGGGAAGGGCTACCAGACCCGTATCAACGCCATTCTTCGGGCGTACATGAAAACCCATGAAGACAAGGTAAACCACACGCCTTAACGCCAGTGAAGACGATCATGACCAAGTTGAGCGACTTGCATAAGAAGTGGCGGCGCGACCCAGACTATCGCGCTGCTTATGATGCGTTAGAAATTGAGTTTGCAAAGACGACCCTGAGCAAGGCACAGCTCGATGAAAAAGCCACTACACAAACCCGCAAAACCGTAAATTAACATTTCCGTATTTACGGATATATTCTAATCAATGGATTTAGGGTATTTATGCTCAGTGCCTTTTTCAAAGGAACATTGAATATCAGGTATCATATTGGTACTATTTAGGTATGTACTAAATCCATTTGGAGGTTTTTATGCATGTCCGATTTGCTGATGTAGACGAAAATTTTATCAAAACAGAAGTGCAGGGCGGTTTTTACACCAACGAAACCGAGCTTGTCCGGGATGCGGTACGCCGGATGAGAGAGGAAAAAGAACGAGCAAGGCGCTTTCAGGAAGCGATTGCCAAGGGTATTAGGGCAGTAGAACGCGGCGAAACCGTTGCTCTCACACCGGATTTGCTGCAAGAGATCAAGCAGGATGCGATCCGCAAAGCCAGAAACGGCGAACCTTATAGCAGCACCGATGCCATACCAGAAAACGCTCAAGCTTGAACTTTCCACGCTGGCTAAGGACGATCTAAGGGATATTGCCCAATATACTTTTACCAACTATGGCGAACGGCAAGTAGATATTTATTTGCAGGCGCTCTATGACGGTATGGAACTATTAGCGGGAAACCCGGAAATAGGCCACCGGAGGGATGATGTGCCCAGCGGCTATAAAAGCCTGCTCATCGAGAAGCATGTCATTATTTTTACCGTCCAAGGCGAGAGTCTTATTATTGCCCGAATCCTTCATCAGAGCCGAGATATGCAGCGCCACCTTTAGGTGCGGGAAACGTGCTTGTCTTGAAAATGTTTTGACTACATCGCTGCACCTTGTCTAACAAAGGAAGGGTTCTTAGACAAAAACAGAAGCTTATAAAATCAACAGCTTGTAAGTCTAATAAATTTGTCTAATAATTAAGCCATGAAATATGGCTATGCGCGGGTTTCGACCGACGACCAGAAAACGGACTTGCAGGTTGCCGCGCTGAAAAAGGCAGGCTGTCGGCACATCTTCACCGACACGGCCAGTGGTGCGGACAGCAAGCGTCCAGAATTGGCGCTCTGCCTCGGATCATTGAGGGCAGGGGACACGCTGGTCGTATGGAAGCTCGACCGCCTGGGGCGGTCGTTGTCGCATTTGGTCGCGGTGTTGTCAGAATTGCAGGGTAGGGGGGTTGCCTTCCGGTCGCTGACCGAAGCCATAGACACCCAAAGCGCGGCGGGGCGGCTGCTTGGCCACATGCTGGCGGCGCTGGCGGAATTCGAGCGGTCGTTGATCGTCGAGCGCACCCAGGCCGGGTTAAAGGCCGCCAAAAGGCGCGGTGTGAGGCTGGGACGGCGGCCTTCACTTTCGGACGACCAGCTTAACCATGCCCGCGGGCTGTTGGCCAAGGGCGGAAGCCCTGCGGCGGTCGCCAAGCTGCTCAACGTCTGCCGTGCGACGCTTTATAACAGTTTGAAGCGGCCATGACGACAGGCGGGATACTCCGTATCGAACTGCAAGCCTGCGCCCCCGAGCGCAACCTCTGGCGGTTCTATACCATCGAGGCGGAACGGGACTTGTTCGAGGACTTGATCGTGAAGTTCAATTATGGCCGGATCGGGACACGCGGACAGACCAAAGTCTATATCGTGCCGGACGCGGCGGCGGGGATCAGGCTTGTGCGTGATTGTATCAAGCGGCGGAAATCAGCCCCGAAACGGATTGGGGCGGCGTATGAAGTCCGCGCAAAATTCGACCCTGATAATTGGGCGGGCTTTTGAAGCATCCGCTTTTTCGGCCCGTATTGATTGCGAACAGAATAATACAACCCATAAAAGCCGCCACTGACAATAGCCACATTTATTGTTAGTTGAACAACCCCAAACGACCAATTTTGTTTATTATTCCAGAAATCCGACACCAGGAATTACTTGAAATGGTCAATAACTTGTTTATGCGGAAAATAAGCGTATTATTTACGCATTAATAATGTTTTTTTTGAGCAGCAGGATATTCACATGGCAACCAATAAAGAAGTAATACGCCTCAGTTTGGCCTTATCACCGGAACTGAACGACCGGTTGGAAGAGCTGGCCTCATCGGGCTGCACGACCAAAACCGAAATCCTTCGCAAAGCCATCGCATTATATGATGTGGTGGCTGAGGCTAAGACGGAGAAAAAAAGATTGGGCATCCTTGACCAAGATAAACATTTGCTGACAGAGATCGTAGGGATCTAATGGGCGAACTGGATAAGGAAAAGGGCGGCGAGCCGCAGATCAACCTAGGCCAAATAGTCGGCAAGGACCACAAATACGAACTATCGGTAAGCAACGAAACGCAGGAAGATGCCGACACCAGACGCTCAAAGGAAACAGCAGACGCCGATCTGAAGCGTAAGATGACCTATGTGCTATTTTGCTTCGCGCTCCTGATAATAGGCGTAGTCTTTGCCGGTTGTGTTTACACCTTCGCCACTGGGGCGCCGGACGACAAGAAATGGGCCGCCGGAATTGTCAGCGCGATTGCTTCCGGATTGGTTGGCTTTCTTGTCGGACAGGGAAAGTAATGAATTGATGTGTGGGGCAAACCAACAAACGCCCTACTACGGGCATTTGGCATGATCTCGCCTTGTCTAAGGGTAGTTGCCACATAGCCGCCAAAAGTGCCATCTTCGCCAGATAGGTAACATTGGAACGCAAAACCACGTTAAGCCCTGCGTCGCTGGGGTTGTACCGAGGCGTTGCCACTTGATAAAAGCGGCCACTCACAACGGGCAAATTTTGTTTTGCTCACAGCCTCCACCCGACCCAGTCCTGACCCTCATCTTATTTTTCCGAATGTCTCAATAACTCCATAGCTGACAGTCAAATGGACACCAGCTACTTGTTTAGTCCGGGTATGTTTGCGCCAGAGGTGATTTTGTTATGCTT
>JABFQX010000024.1 GCA_013141505.1 Methyloglobulus sp. | reverse complement strand
CAACCAATGCAACCAATACATGATGTTCATTGATTTTTTATCGTACACAAAGACCTAAACCTTCCGGGCATAACTAAAATATTCGGTGTCATTTCGAACAGGTCGGTGTCATTTCGAACGAAAGTGAGAAATCTTAAGTTGCTGAAGTTTAAGATTTCTCACTTTCGTTCGAAATGACAGAAATATAACTGTCGAAATAGCAGAAATACAACCAATGCAACCAATACATGATGTTCATTGATTTTTTATCGTACACAAAGACCTAAACCTTCCGGGCATAACTAAAATATTCGGTGTCATTTCGAACAGGTCGGTGTCATTTCGAACGAAAGTGAGAAATCTTAAGTTACTGAAGTTTAAGATTTCTCACTTTCGTTCGAAATGACAGAAACATAACTGTCGAAATGACAGAAATACAATCAATACAACCAATACAACCAATACAACCAATACAACCAATACAACCAATACTTGATGTTCGTTGATTTTTTGTCGTACACAATGACCAAACCTTCCGGGCATAACTAAAATATTCGGTGTCATTTCGAACAGGTCGGTGTCATTTCGAAAATATTCGGTGTCATTTCGAACGGGAGTGAGAAATCTTAAGTTGCTGAAGTTTAAGATTTCTCCCGTTGGTCGAAATGACAAAAACATAACCGTCGGAATGATAGAAAAATGACAAAAACATAACTGTCGAAATAGCAGAAATACAACCGATGCATAATGTTCGTTGATTTTTTGTCGTGCACAAAGACCAAACCCTAAAAAGCTGACCAATAGGCGCTTATCTCACTTCCAGCGCCCGAAAATCATGGTATATCTTGTCTTTATCGAGCTTTCCTTCGCGCTCAAGCCCATCGAATATTTCAGCCATGGCTGAAACGGCGTTTTCAATATCCTCGAAAGTATTATGGGTTGTTATGCTCATGCGTATGCCCGCATGTTTTTTGGGCACGACGGGATAATTGCATATTCCAGCAAAATAACCTGCATCAAGCATTGTTCTCACAACGACATAGGCATTTTCTTCTGAACCTGCACCAAAATAAAAAATCGGTGAAAAACTGTGATTAACCAACGGCAACCCAGCCGCATAAGCCTGTTCCCTGAAAAATTTAATTCGGGCATACAGGGCGTTTTGCCTTTCCGTGATTTCATCGGTTAAATGCAACTTGGCAGACGCTATACATCCGCCCAATACTGGCGTAGGTATGGGGCCGCTGTATATCAAAGAGGCCCCTAAACATTTAACTAAGTGTCTGGTTTCCTCAGACGGAAACACCAAAATGCCTCCACAGCAACCAAATCCTTTCGCCATCGACATCACCAGAACCATTTGCGGATGCAAAGGTCTTTTGTGGAGTGTCCACCCTTTGCCATTTTCGCCAATCCAGCTTATTCCATGGGCATCATCAACAAAACAATGAAAATTCGGGTAACGTTCCATCAGTTCGTACATCGCTTCTATAGGGCAAGGATCGCCTAACATTGAATACATACCGTCAGCCATGTACCAGATTTTTTCATACTTATGTTGCTGTTTTTGAATAACATCCTCTAGTGCCAACATATTGCTATGACGTACCATGCCTACTTGAGTACCCTGAGCTTGGGCAATTTTAGTGGCATTTTGTACACTGGCATGTACCTGATGATCGAGAACGATTAAATCTTTAGGAGACGTAATCACTGGAATGGCGGACAACGACCCCAAGGATGTCGTTTGGGTGACTAAAGTGTAATAGCCAGTAATTTGATTGAGCAGGCCTTCAAGCTCTTCATTTAAAGCCAAGCCCATATATTGTCGTGAACTCGAAAAAAAATTTCCATATCTAGTGATGGCATCAATCCCGCCTTGTTTTATTGATTCGCATGTATCTAGGCCTAGATAGCTACAGTTTCCAAAACTGATCACCTGCTTTCCGTTTATGGTTAAAACACGACCATCATAAGTATCTGATTCGTCCTTGAGTTGAATAATACCCAAATCACAGGAACGGGAAATGAAATTTAGTATGCGGGTATAATCAGGATTGAGTGCGCTCAAGTTAATAATCCATTGAATAAATGATGAGGAATCGATGTGTCTTCAGTTGAATAGAGCAAGCAAAAAAATTGTCGCTAAGTATAGATTTTTAGAAAAATTTAAGCCATGAAAACTTGGGCTTACAAAGCACTATTAATAAAACACCTGAATATTTTTCGTTAAACCGGGGAAAATAAATTATTGATCCAGCCTTATGAAGTATTAATTTCCCTTCGGCTTCGCTCAGGGAACGTTACCATTGCGTTCCCTGAGCGAACTTGTACCCAAGGGCATAAATGCTGAGTGTAGTCGAAGTAACCGAAGGGTATCGCAACTACTTCAAACATTAAAAGGCCGGATCTATACGCCTCAAACCCCACTCTCTTTTATGTTCCTGTTTGTCAAAAGGCTTGCAGAATTTAAGGATTCAACATACACCGACCAGAAAACATCTCAACCGATTTTTTAGGATAAATATTGATTTGGATGGAAGAATGATTATTTTTTACAAAAATCATCTAATATTGACAATGTTTTCAAATTAAAAAAGTATCGCGTCTATGAAGTTTGCCAAGATCCTCATTCTATCCGCTATTTTTACACTAATGTCTTTTCAGACTTGCGCCCTCGCGGCCCCTGATTTTTTTGGTATCGACACCAAAGTCGCAAAAAGCTCAGATCCTTTCGGGGAAATTCCTTCTGTGTACAGCGCATCCAAGTACGAACAAAAAGTCACCAAGGCACCCGCTTCAATTAGTATTGTCACCGCAGATGAAATCAAAAAATACGGCTACCGCACCTTCGGGCAAATAATATCCAGTCTCCGGGGATTTTATAACACCCAAGACCGGAACAACGGCTACATAGGCGCACGGGGGTTCGGTTTGCCGTCGGACTTTAATAGCCGACTGTTGCTATTAATAGATGGGCATCGCTATAACAATAATATATTTGATGCTTTTGACACCACAGAGGGCTTTCCGGTTGATGTTGATGTGATTGAACGGGTAGAGGTAGTGCGCGGCCCAAGTTCCTCCCTGTACGGAACCAGTGCCGTATTTGGTGTGATCAATGTAATCACCAAGCGCGGGCGCAACCAGCATGGAGCAAATATCAAATATTCTTACGGAACTAATGATGCCCATAAAACCAGTTTCAGTTATGGAGACCGTTTTAGCAATGGCCTTGAGGCTTTTGTCACCGGCACTTTTTTTGACAACCAGGGTTTTAACAAGCTTTTCTACAAAGAGTTTGATAATCCGGCAACCAATAATGGTCTGAGTGTTGGTAATGACAGTGAGCAAGCCAAAAAACTCATGGCGAAAGCCAGTTTTGGCGATTTTTCTCTACAGGCACTTTATGTAAATAGAGCTAAGGATATACCCACAGCCTCATTTCAAGGTCTATTCAATAGCCACTTACAAACTTTTACCGACCAGGCCGCCTTTGTTGAGCTTAAATATGACCATACGTTTGAAAACCAACTGAACGTACAATCCCGGCTTTCTTATAACAATTACCGATTTACCGGCGACCTACCAACCCCACCTATTGGTTTAATAAATAAAAATTTATTCTATGGTGAATGGTGGCGTATGGAACTTGAAGCCAGTAAATTCATCTGGAAAGATCATCACATAACAGTGGGCGGACAATATCAGGGCAATTTTCATCAGAACCTGGTGAACTCTGATGAAGGCGTGGCGAAAAAAAATTTAAACTCTAATGAAGATACTTATCAATGGGCGTTATTTGCCCAAGACGATTATTCAATTACAGACAACCTCACCTTGAATGCGGGTTTGCGTTTTGACTACTACAGCATATTTGGAAGCACCGTAAATCCGCGCGTTGCTTTAATTTACAACCCTTGGCAGAACACCACCTTTAAGCTGTTGTATGGCACGGCTTTCAGGGCACCTAACCAATTTGAATTGAATTATGCGATTAAAGATGCGCTGGTTGCTAATACCCACTTAAAACCAGAAAAATTGGATACCTTGGAGTTTATTGTTGAACATTATTTTACCCGGCAACTGAGGACAGAATTTAATGTTTTCCAAACTCACCTTGACAAAAATATTACTTCGGTAGGGACACAAAGCGGCTCACAAAACCAGAATAACCGAGATGTCGAATCCATCGGTGTTGAAACCCAAATCGAAAATACCTGGAATAACGGTTTTCAGGGGCGGTTAAGTTATTCCTGGCAGAATACGGTGGATGCCCATACGCACCAAATCTTGAGCAATTCCCCGGAACACATGATTAAACTCAACTTGATAGCGCCGCTATGGCAAGATAAGGTTTTTCTCGGCCTTGAAACACAATTTATGAGCAGCAGGAGAGACTTGCATGATAAAAAAGATCCTAAAGTACAAAACTATGTCATCAGCAACCTTACCCTGTACACCCAAAACTGGGTTAAGGGGCTAGAGTTATCAGCGAGTGCTTACAACTTGTTTGACGAACGCTATTTTGATCCGGCTTCGTCTGATCATGTGCAAAGTGCCATACAACAGGATGGGCTGACCTTCCGGGTTAGGGCAAGTTACGATTTTTAAGCAACTTTTTTATTGAAAAAACATCCACATAGATCCGGCCTTTTAATGTTTGAAGTAGTTGCGATACCCTTCGGCTTCGCTCAGGGAACGCAGTAGTGACATACTCTGAGCGAAGCGGTGCGTACCCTGAGCGGAGCCGAAGGGAAATTAATACTTCATGGCCGGATCAATAAGCTGCAAGAAACATCGAACAGCTGTTGCTTGACGATTTTATGTCCAGCAACGGCATAAGTATTTGTACTATCAGTATTCGTACTAATTGTGGAACTCAGGTGCAGCCTTTAAGCTGTAACCTTACAAACGGAAACTCTTGTTACTAAGCTCATGCAATTTAATTTATCAATAGCTAAACAATTGATAGCTGCTTTTATCATTATCTGCGTAGGGTCAAGCCCGTTACACGCAGAAAAGGCCGTACGTGTGCTGGTTATAGGCAATTCTGTAGATGAACCTTACCAAAAAGCCGTGGCAGGCTTTAAATCGCAATTTTCTGGCCCGACCAAACCAGAATTTATTGACCTTACGCTAAGAGAATCATCTTCCTCCGATGCGAAAAAGATAAAGGCCATCAATCCTGATTTAATTTATGCGCTTGGCAACGAAACCACTGAATGGGCAATGCAGCAAACCTCTTCCATTCCAATTGTTTCTACACTGGTCGTCAACAATGACATCTTTAAACAATCGGCAAATATTACCGGCGTTAGGCTTGATTTTTCGTTAAAAACCCAATTTCAATGGTTGAAAAAATTTTTTACGCCGCCAAAAAATGTCGCTATTTTATATAATCCAGCCGAGAACGCGGCTGCAATACAAACGGCCCAAATAATCAGTCAACAAGAAGGCTTTAAGCTGGTTCCCATTATTGTCCAAACGCCCAAAGAACTGCCGTATGCCCTGGAACGACTCGATACCGATATTGACGTACTGTTGGCAATTCCTGATGAAATGACCATGTCGGTTAATACCGCAAAAGAGGTGCTTTTGGCTTCTTTTAGCAATAAAGTGCCATTGATCGGGCTGTCGGATAACTGGGTCAAATCCGGGGCGCTTTATGCCTTGTCCTGGGATTATGAAGATTTAGGCAAACAATGCGCCGACATAGCAAAAAAAATAGCCTCTGGTGCGTCTGTACGGTCTATTTCCGCCGAACATCCGCGCAAAGTCACCTATACTATCAACACTAAGATCGCTAATGACATGGATATGGAAATTTCCTCAAGCGTTCTTAAAAACGCTAAAATGGTTTTCGACTAAATAACTGCTGGCTGCTAATGAGATCAATAGCCTCCAAATTCAATGCCCTGACTATTTTTCTGATTACGCTGACTGCCGTACTGACTGGTGGCTATATCACTTGGCAGCATCAAATTAGCGCATTTGAGACCTTTACCGAGCACGGTGAAGAAATTGCCTTGATGCTCTCCAAAGACATCGATTATGGCGTTTATACCGAAAATCAAGCCGCCGTCGAACAATCTTTCCAAAGTTTTGAAGACAACAAGGATATTGCCTACATCCTAGTTTATAACAAACAAGGCGAACCGATCAGCCAAAAAAAGCAGCCGGATCTCACCAAGCTGCCCGATCTTGTAGCCACTCCCCTTATCAAGCTCCAAACGATCAGCTTTACTGCTCCCAATGGTAAAACCTACATCAATATCACTACGCCTGTTTATCTGCGGGCGGGTGTCCCTGGCATCAATTTGGATAGTGATTTCGCAACACCCAAACCCCATCCTGCAAATCCGCAACTTATCGGTTATCTACAACTGGGTATAAGTCAGGCCAGTATTTATAAAAATTCCCAACAATTTGCCTTTCAAATTTTACTGATTGCACCCTTGATAACGGTTTTAGGCATTCTATTGACCTTATGGCAAACCCGGCGTATTACGCAACCTATCAAGAAACTGGTTTCGGCCACGAATGAAATTGCCAAGGGCGATTTTGGCAAGAAAATTAAGGTTTCCGCGAAACCTGACGAAATTGGCGAGCTGGCCCATTCTTTCAACAAAATGTCACAAGATTTGGCGATCTACGAAAAAGCGGCTTCCGATCATCGCGACAGCCTGGAAGAGCTGGTTATCAATCGCACAATGGATCTGCAAAAAAAGACTGATGAAGCCATCGAGCTTGCCGAAAAAGCCCAATTGGCGAGCAAAGCCAAAAGTGAGTTTCTGGCGACCATGAGCCACGAAATCCGCACACCCATGAATGGCGTTATGGGTATGACCGAATTGCTGCTCAATTCCGATCTTGATAGCCACCAAAAGAAACTTGCAGAAACGGCTTTCCGCTCCGAAAAATCCTTACTGGGCATTATCAATAATATTCTGGATTTTTCTAAAATTGAATCGGGAAAACTTCAGTTAATGCTAAAGGATTTTGATCTTCGTAGCTTACTTGAAGAAATTATAGAAATATTATCGCCCCAGGCTGAGCGGGGGGGAATCGAATTAATTCTGCACCTGCCCCATGACCTTACCGGCAGCGTAAATGCCGATGAAGAAAGGCTTAGGCAGGTACTGGTTAATCTTCTGGGCAATGCCTTAAAATTCACCGAACAAGGTGAAATAGTGCTTAAAGTAAGTTGGCTTGAATCACCAGAAACCGAATCTGGCAAACGGCTTTTATTCGAAGTAATTGACTCTGGCACGGGTATACCTGAAGAACAACAACAGCATATTTTTGACAGTTTTACCCAGGCTGACAACTCCATCACCCGATCTCATGGTGGCACGGGCTTAGGCTTGGCTATTTCCAAAAGTTTGGTTGCGTTAATGGGCGGGGAACTTAATGTAAAGAGCAAGCCTGGAGAGGGTTCCTGCTTCTTTTTTAGCCTCGACATGGCTTTTATCGGCACACCTGACCTTACCAACGAGCCTATTAGCGCTTTGCAAAAGCGTACCGTACTGGTTGTCGATGATAATGCCACGAACAGCGCCATGATTTGCAGTCAACTGTCTCAATGGGATATGCGTTGGCATTGTGTGGATAATGGTGAGCTGGCCATTAATGAATTATTCATCGGGGCACGTTCAAATACCCCTTACGATTGCGTATTGCTCGACTATCAAATGCCCAACAAGAATGGTCTGGCAACGGCGCTGACCATCAAATCGGAGCCACAGATTGCCGATGTACCCGTCGTCTTGATGGGTTCGCCGAATACGCCTATTGATCCCTCCCAATACATGCACTACGGTTTTAGTCATAACCTAGCCAAACCGGTTATACAGAAAAACTTGTTGGCTGTATTGCTCAACATTTTTGATCCTGAACACAAACAACCTGCCCTGCGTGCAAAACTCATTGCCCGTAATATCGCTGAAGCCGATTTTAAATGCCCAGGCAATATTCTGTTGGCTGAAGATAATGTTATAAACCAGGAAGTGGCAAAAGGCATGCTCAAAGCAATCGGCTGCCAAGTGCAAGTGGCACAAAATGGCCTTGAAGCTTTGGAATTGTCAAGCCATACAGTTTATGACCTTATCTTGATGGATTGCCACATGCCTGGAATGGATGGCTTTGAAACCACCGCCAAAATAAGACAGCGTGAACAGTCAAATTCCCTCAATCGTACCCCTATTATCGCCTTGACTGCCGATATTCAAAAAGGGGTTGTTGATCAATGTATTGACTCTGGAATGGACGATTACATCAGCAAACCTTACAGCCAAAAGCAACTACAAGAGATGTTGGTCAAATGGCTGCCCGATAATCTCAAGGTGTTGGTAAAACAAGTACCCGCATCAATCTCAGCGAAAAAAACTCAAGACGCTTTAAATGTTATTGATCAAGCAGCGCTTGAAAATTTACGGCCTTTGGCAACATCCACTGGTGATAACCTGCTGCAAAAAGCGATCGGTTTATTCCTGGATACGGCTGACCAGGAAATGGATCTGTTGCAAAAAGCAGTACACGATAAAAATGCGGCCGAATTGGCAAGCATTGCCCACAAAGTTAAATCATCTTATGCCAATCTGGGTGCAAAAACCCTCGCGAACAACGCTGCCGCACTGGAAACCATCGGCAGACAAGGGCATACGCAAGGTACTGAATCAATCTTGCATACGATGGTCAATCAATTACCCATAGTCATGGAGGCTTTGCGTAAGGAACTCTCACCCATTGCGCCCAATTCTGCCAACACAATAACTTCCGGCTTACAAAAGTGCCCAAACAAACCCAGAATCCTGCTCATTGATGACGACCCTGGTTTTCGTTTGATTACCGGTTCGGTGCTACGCGCCAAGTCGTTTGCAGTCGATGAAGTGGGGGACGGCGAAAGCGGCCTAGAACATATCAAACAGCACTTACCTGATATTATCCTGCTCGATGCCATGATGGAAGATCTTGACGGCTTTCAAACCTGCCAATTACTCAGGCAAAACCCGGCATTAATGGACATCCCCATCATTATGGTAACGGGGATGGATGATATGGCATCCATTCAGAAGGCTTTTGCCGTGGGTGCTACCGACTTTATCACTAAACCGATCAATTACCTCATCCTCATTCAGCGCATTCATTTTGGTTTGCGTACCGGGCAAATCACAGCTGAACTCAGAAGCAGCAAATTGCAGTTGAGTGCTGCTCAACGCATTGCCCGCTTAGGCTATTGGACCTGGGATGCCCAACGTGATCAATTCACCATTTCTGATCAGCTCGCCCAACTGTGTAATCTTGATTTGCATGAGTTTGACGGTTCACTGGCAGGCTTTATAAAATTGGTGAGCCCCAAAGACCGTGATTTTGTCGAGGATGTTATCAATGCCGCCGCTCATGGCAAGGCTATTCAACATATTGAGTACAGTATTAACATCACGGAAACAGACGTTATTGATGTTCAACAAGAAGTAGAGGCATTAACCGATGACAATGCACATTTTGTTACCGGCATCATTCAGGATATTTCGCACAAAAAAGGTGCTGAAAAACAAATCCATCGTTTGGCTTATTTTGATCTTCTCACCGGTTTGGCAAACAGGGCGTACTATAAAGAACGCATTGAAGATGTCATACTATCGGCTGAGCAACGTAAAACCCAGTTTGCGTTGCTGTTTATTGATCTGGACGATTTCAAGAGCGTCAATGATAATTTTGGTCATCATGTCGGCGATCAGTTTCTTCAACAAATTGCCCAACGGCTTAAATTTATCGCCCGGGAAATGGATTTTATTGTCCGCTTGGGCGGCGATGAGTTTTGCATCATTCTTAACAACATTACCGAAGAAGAAACGGTCGCAGACATTGCCAAACGCTGTCTGCAAAAAATAAGTCTGCCGGTGATACTGGATAAGCACCACATCAATCCCAAGGCAAGCATAGGTATTGCATTATTTCCAAAAGACGGAAAAACTGAGCACGAATTACTGAAAGCCGCCGATGCTGCAATGTATCTGGCTAAACAGACAGGTAAACAACGCTATATTTTTTATTCGCCCCATATCGCCGACCAAACCGAACAACGCCTGAAAAAAGAAATCATGCTTCGAGAAGCATCCACAAAAGAACAGTTTGTGTTCTATTATCAGCCTCAAATATCAATCGTTACGGGTAAAGTTATCGGTGTCGAAGCCTTAGCCAGATGGCAGCATCCTGAAAAAGGGATTATTCCCCCGAATGATTTTATAGCCGTTGCGGAACAAATGGGTCTGATATATGAATTGGGCTTTTGGGCGATAAAAACTGCGTGCGAACAAATTGCAAAATGGCATAGCGAAGGTTTGCCATATATCCAGGTTGGGGTAAACATTTCCCATACTTATTTTCAGAATCCTGACTTGCTGGATACTATCAAAGGAATATTGGAAAAATATCAGGTTCCCGCCGAATATTTGCAACTGGAGATTACCGAAAGCGGCCTGCAAACCGTCAGCCACATAGAAATCTTTAACCAGCTCAGGTCTCTGGGCGTAAAAATAGCAATCGACGATTTTGGCAGCGGCTTTTCCAGCTTGGCATCGTTAAAACAGCTACCGCTGGACGGCTTGAAAATTGACAAAATGTTTATAGAAGATTTGCTGACCAACCCGCACACACCTTTGTTGCTTGGCACGATTATCGGCTTGGCTAATGCCCTGGAATTTACCCTGGTTGCCGAAGGCGTGGAAACCAGGGAACAAGCATCGGTCATGATGGGTCTGGGCTGCCATGTGATGCAAGGCTACCTGTTCAGCCGACCGGTTTCGAGCTATGAAATTCCTGCGTTGATGGCCTGTAATTTCTCTCTCGATGGCAAGGATAACCACAATATCCCACAGGCAGAAATATTGTAGAAGCTACCTTGCCTGCATAAAGCCATACTGCATTCAGGTTACTTTACAATCAAACTATTGTTGACTTGCTTAACCCCTTTAACCCGCCTTGCCAAATCTACCGCCCTATTAGCGGCTTCAGTGCTATTGACAAAACCACTTAGCTGAACAACGCTTTTGAAAGTTTCAACGCTAATCTGCAACAATTTGAGTTTGGAATCGCCGACGATGGACGCTTTTACCTTACTGGTAATGACTGAGTCATCAAAATACTCGCCGGTACTTTCGTAGGTTTTGCCGCCAGCGCAACCAACGATTGTAGACACACAAGAGAAACTTAGTAAAAGAAGAATGATTAATTTTAATTTATGCATAGTATTTATCTATCAGGAATGAACGAGCCAAAAAGTGAATTCTAAAACTGATGTCAAGATGACAGCATTGTGGTTGCGATTTTATGCCTTATCACCTCAAAAACCAGCTTTACCAGCCTTCGCTGATGAAATGCACGCCCTTAATAATACAACAATATAAGCAGCTTGTAACCACCGCCCCTATACGTCCATACGGCATTTCATTCGCCTTAGCCCATACCTAAGGCACGGAACAATGTTAGAATTCCACCCCTTTATGTTGGCCTGATCCTTTAATACATGTCTTTAAACCTGAAACTTCCGCCTGAGTCACTGAAATTAA
The DNA here is from genome assembly GCA_013141505.1 of Methyloglobulus sp. Taxonomy (GTDB): domain Bacteria; phylum Pseudomonadota; class Gammaproteobacteria; order Methylococcales; family Methylomonadaceae; genus Methyloglobulus. Next base: position 169,688 of record JABFQX010000024.1, on the reverse strand, counting down.
CCGTCGATCTTGGCGATATTGACTTTAGTAAATTGCCTATTGCCCAAAATAATATTCTGGGTCAGCCCAGAGCGCAATCGGCATTGGAGTTTGGCATTAACATGACCCATCCCGGTTATAACATTTTTGTCATGGGTCATCCTGGATCTGGGCGTTTGTCTATGATAACCAAGCACTTGAAAGAACTGGCTCGAAATCTACCGGCACCTCCCTCTTATGCCTATGTCGATAACTTCGCTAACCCGAGGGAACCACTGGCTATTCGGATGCCTTCTGGACAAGGCCAAGATTTTAGCAATGCCATAGAAATGCTGATAGATAACCTGCTGGTTACCTTCCCGGCGGTGTTTGAAAGCCCGAGCTACCAGCAAAAAAAATCGACTATTGAACGTGATTTTAATCAAGCTTACAACGCCGCTATTGATTTGGTGGAAAAACGCGCACGAACCGTCAATGTGGCGCTATTTCGGGAGAATGAAGCCATTACCTTTGCGCCGGTCAAATTCAGCAAGCCACTGGATGAAAGCGAATTCGCAAAATTACGGGAATCCGAACGTGACGCTTTTCATAAACATGTTGAAGAACTTGAGGATTATCTTGGCGAAGTGCTCCTGGATTTGCCCCAGTTACGCAGGGACATGTTGGAAAGATTCAAGCAACTCGATTACGACACCATCCAACAAGCCATTGCACCGCAATTTACAGCGCTGGATAACTCATGTCTAGGCAATGACGATGCGCTAGGTTATTTATCGGAGATCAAAAAAAACCTGAACACAACGATCGCCGACCACCTGACACCGGCCCGCGCATTAGACACAAACATAAACTTGATAAAACGCTCTGCCCTCGTCGAACTTTATGCGCCTAATATCTTGGTCGACCATCCGCATGACAGCGGTGTGCCGGTTATTTATGAGCCACATCCCACCTATCAAAACCTGTTTGGGCGCATAGACTACATCAGCGACCAAGGCGCATTAGTCACCAGTTACCGACGAATTTGTCCTGGCTCTTTGCATAAAGCCAATGGCGGTTACCTGATCCTCGATGCCGAAAAATTGCTCACCTACCCGTTTGTCTGGGATGGTATCAAACGCGCCTTGCAGTCAGGGTTTATTGAAATTGAATCGCCCTATTCCGATCTAGGCATAAATACAGCCACCCTAAAGCCACAAAATATTCCTCTGGCTATCAAAATTATTTTACTGGGTTCGGCGGACATCTATTACCTGCTTGAAGAACTCGATAGCGAATTTAATGAAATGTTTAAGGTTCTCGCCGATTTCGATAATTACATTCCCTTAAATGGCGATTCTACCCAGCAATTTGCCCTGCTGGCAATGCGCTACGCACGGGAAACCAATGCTAATCCTTTAACCAAAGCCGCCATCCATCGACTCATCGAAAACAGTTGCCGCCGCTCGGAAAACCAGCAACAACTGTCTGCCCATGTCAAAGATTCCCTGGACATCATCGCGGAAGCGCAATTATTTAGCCGACAAGCAAATAGTGAACTCATTGATAAACAACACATTGAACAGGCTTTAGCGGCAAGGGAACACCGTAATGGCCGACTATCCCAAGCCGTATTGGAAGAAATGCTGGACGGTACCATCCTCATTGATACCGAAGGTGAAGCTATTGGCAAAATCAATGGCTTGACCGTGCTTGAAATCGGCGGCAGCAGTTTTGGCGCACCGGCGCGGATTACCGTTACCGTATACCCGGGTTCCAGAGGAATCGTCGATATTGAACGGGAAGCGGAATTGGGGCAATCCATCCATTCCAAAGGCGTGATGATATTGACTGGCTATCTGGGCCATTGCTATGCCCAGCAATTTCCATTAGCCATCTCCGCCAGTATCGCCATCGAACAATCCTATGGCTTTATCGACGGTGATAGCGCTTCGCTGGCGGAATTATGTTGCCTTATTTCTGCCCTGACCCGAACACCAATCAAGCAATATTTCGCTGTCACTGGCTCTATCAACCAATACGGCGAGGTGCAAACGATTGGTGGTGTAAACGAGAAAATTGAAGGTTTCTTTCGCTTATGTAAAGCCAGAGGGCTTAATGGTCAACAGGCCGTTATCATACCGGCCGCCAATAAGCGTAACCTTATGTTAAATAATGATGTTATTGACGCGGTGGCGCAAGGGCTGTTTGCAATTTATGCGGTCGGAACAGTCGATGAAACGCTTGAATTATTAACCGGCAAACTCGTAGGAGATCTCGACAAAGACGGTAATTACCCGGAAGACAGCATCAATTTCAAAGCGATCTCACGATTGAAAGAAATTTCAGAAATGACTGACGACGACGATGAAAAAGAAGAGGCACCCTAATCTGAATAACCCTATGCAGGCTTGGCGTGCATGGAAAAAGCATATTATTTCCCTATCTATTTGCCTGTCAGCGTAACAACACCTTCCCAATCTGCGGGGGGATTTTTAGTATATTTCAAAGCAATAGCCAAATAAAACAAACTGGGGGCATCATCGCCATATTGATTTAACAATATCTGAAAATGGCTTGCGGCGACCTCCCATTGACCTTGCTCGAATGCGTTTAAACCGAGGGCAAATTGCTGGTGCAACGTATATACCGTCATGTCAATATCTGCTTTTAAGCCAACTATTTCCATCAACTCAATAGGTTCGGCACGACCGATCAGGCGAAAACGGCCCACAGGCCGATAAACAACATCATCAAGCCCAGTGACAACGCCTGATGATGCCAATATTCGGGTGCCTAAATATTTGTTTACGCCTTGAATTCGGGAAGCCGTGCTGACAGTATCGCCAATCGCCCGATAATGACTACCCTCCCCTGCATCCAACCTGCCCAAAGTCATATCGCCCTCATGTAAACCAATCCGTGTAGGCAAGCAGCAGCCAGTCGTGGCTGTTTCGTTGAATTTCTCTACCGCCAGTGCCATTTCCAGAGCAGCCAAACACGCGCCAAGCCGTTTTTTGGCTGCGGGCAAATCAATCCACACTGCCATCATCGCATCGCCGGTTACATCAGCAATAATGCCTTTATGGGAAGCGACCGGATAGCCAAGCACTTGATAATAGGCATTCAATAATTCCCACATTTCGTGGGCGGTGTGTTGGGCGGCAACCGTCGTATAACCTTCAATATCGGTGGCGAGACAAATTCCCAGGACATCACGCTCTGACCGCGCCTGAGTCTCGTCATTGATTTCTGGAAACCATTCCTTTGACGATGTCGGTATTGGCATCCATTGTGGAAACACCCGATGAACAAAAGCCAGAATGCACTTTCTTTCTTTTAACAAATCACGCCGCGACCACAGTAAAGCAATTAACCAAGCCAAAGGCAATTGGATCAATATCGGCACGGCGATTGGCAACCATGCGCCATAGCTACTAAAACACCACACAGCCAAACCAACATAAGCACCACTTAACAAGGCACTTATGATAATGCCGGTAAATCCCGCAAACTGGGTAAGTACTAAGCCCACAAGCAAGCAAAAAACCAACAATATCAAGCTGTGCCACGCTGGCACGGTAATAAGCCGACCTTCAAGCAAATTGGCAAATTGCGTCGCCATAATTTCCACACCTGACATGCGCCCCGTTTGCGTAGTCATCAGCGGTGTATCAAAATTATCCTCACGATTCGATAAATCATTACGATATACTTTGCCGACAAAAACCACTTTCCCGCTTAGATTGCCCACCTTTCCTTCATACACATCGCTGTACGATTCCATGCGAAAGGTCTTTGGTGGCCCGTAAAAATCCAAATGGCGAGTATCATCGGAGCACAGTACTTCTTCAATACTTTCCGTAAGATTATCTTCCATAAGGCCACTGTTTTTTAATTGTCGTGCAGACGTTGGGCATTGCATGCGTTGTTCTGCCAACCAGAGAGAAAGATGCTTTGGCAGGGCTATACCGTTTAATGCACCGCTGCGTTGAAGATAATAAAACCAAGTCAACACCGGCAATGAAGGCGCTTCAACCAGTCCATTAAAAAAAGTCCATACTTCTCGAACCACGGTATTCTCAGCGTCATTGGACAACAGAAACGGCGCATGATCCAAAACCGCCGATCTCAACATTCGATTAAGCGGAATTCGCTTCCACTCAATTGAACTTTTGCTAGGTGCGGGTTGATTACCGTTTTCAGTATTGCTGAAGGTTTTTTTATTGGCTTTAGAACATTGGTCACGTGCGCTTGTCGGGGTCTGCACGCAGTCGGTGACCAGCACATTACTTGCGCTAGCAACTGCTGCCGCAAGCGCCGGATCATGGTCAGGTTGAGAAGCGATAAATTGGAGGTCAAAAACGATTAATGCTGCGCCTTGCCGTTGTAACTCCTGAATCAACCGCGTGTGAAACCCGCGCCATTCGGTTAAATCCGAATACAAATTCAGCTTTGTATCCGACTTTTCGTCCATCGCCACCACCACGACCTCGGAAGGCGGCGTACGAGACCCGCGAAGTTTGAATAAGGCATCCAAACCCCGTGCGGTTTCCAGGTCAGTTTTATAAAAGATACCGTAGCCGACACCGGCAGTCACCAGTGCGATAACTAAAGCGCGAGAAAAACGATTGTTTATCATTCAGTTCGGCAATGAATTTAACGGTACGCTAGCTTACCACCCTTCAATCATAATCCAAACCATCGTCTTTTAGCCGTAAGAAACACCATATAACCACTTAAGGAATCTCTGAACAAGTCCTTCGACAAGCTCAGGACGAACGGTAAGTGTTTGATTCCGTTCGTGGTGAGCTTGTCGAACCATGAATAGAATCAACTTGTTCAGAGATTCCTTAAAGTGATATTTTGAGGTTACGTTTATCCCCGATATCAGAACGACATCGAGGACAAACGTAGTTAATCAGTTTAATCGTGGTACGCAGACTCACCATGTTCGCAAATGTCCAGACCTTCGCGCTCAACTTCCTCGCTGACGCGCAACCCGATCAACACATCGACGATCTTGAAGGCGAGGAAAGAGACCGCGGCAGACCAGACGATACAAGTACCGACACCCCATAATTGACTGATAACTTGGGCGGACATACTGTATTCGGCAACGCCATTGGCGACATAATCCCAAACCCCAGTACCACCTAAACTTGGCGAAGCAACAACACCAGTACCTATGGCACCGATAATTCCACCAACCCCATGCACACCGAACGCATCCAGGGAATCGTCATAACCTAACTTTGCTTTCAAGCTAGTAACTGACCAAAAGCAGATTGCTCCAACGACCAATCCAAGAAGTATAGAACCCATCGGCCCGGCCCAACCGCAAGCCGGAGTTATGGCCACCAAACCTGCGACCGCTCCAGAAGCGCCACCCAACATGCTAGGTTTTCCACGCATCAACCATTCAGAACATGTCCAAGATAACGTAGCCGCTGCACTGGCAAGTAGTGTATTGACAAATACTAACGCAGCCAAACCGTTGGCTTCGAGGTTAGACCCCACGTTAAAACCGAACCAGCCCACCCACAGTAACGAAGCACCAATCATAGTCATAGTCACACTGTGCGGGGCAAGGGACTCTTTCTTGAAACCGATACGTTTACCAATCAGCAAACAACCCACCAGACCGGCTATACCCGCATTGATATGAACGACAGTACCACCAGCAAAGTCCAGCGCGCCTTTTTGGAATAAAAATCCTGCCGTCGCCGCAGCGGCTTCACCGGCTTTAGCATCGGTATAAGCATCAGGGCCTGCCCAGTACCAAACCATGTGCGCCATAGGCAGGTAACAGAAAGTAAACCAGATGAACATAAACAACAGCACCGCCGAGAATTTAACCCGTTCAGCAAAAGCACCTATTATCAGGGCGGGCGTTATCGCCGCAAAGGTCAACTGAAAGGCAACATAAATAAATTCAGGCACATAAACACCTTTACTGAATGTTGCTGCCATAGAATCGGGGGTGATGCCAATCAGAAACGCCTTACTGAAACCACCAAAGAATGCGTTACCTTCGGTAAAGGCGACACTGTAACCATAGAGTGCCCACAAGATCGCCATCATCGAGAAAATAACAAATATTTGCATCAACACAGACAGCATGTTTTTGGCGCGTACCATACCGCCATAAAATAATGCCAAACCTGGGATTACCATCAAGATAACCAGCACGGTTGCGACAATCATCCACGCCGTATCACCTTTGTTGACGGTAGGCACTACTGCCGCGACGACTTCTTCAGCGGCAACCCACTGGGAAAAACCCATTAAGATCAAGAAACAACTTATAACCCAAAATCCTGAAAATCTCTTTTTCATCGCATTCCCCTTAAAGCGCTTCTTCGCCAGTTTCACCGGTGCGGATCCGAATGACCTGTTCCAGATTGATTACAAAAATTTTGCCATCACCAATTTTTCCGGTATTCGCCGCCTTGCTAATCGCCATAACAGCCTGATCTACCAAGGCTTCTGTGACCGCGACCTCAACCTTGGCCTTGGGCAAAAAATCAACAACATATTCGGCACCGCGATACAGTTCGGTATGGCCTTTTTGACGACCAAAACCTTTTACTTCAGTGACTGTCACACCGGACACGCCGAGTTCCGAGAGCGCTTCCCGGACATCATCGAGCTTGAACGGCTTAACGATTGCGGTTATCAGTTTCATATTTACTCCTTATCAAGTTAACAACCAAGAGAATCTGGAATTCCTTTCTCAATGGGAAGAAGGAACCTTTCTAATATAGAAGGGATTCGCTTGTATTAGTTAAAGCACGGACTGTGCCAAATTATTTAAATCGATAAATCATGTTCTTAAGGCAATGGCGTAACGTCCGCACGCTAACAATGCATTATATTGGTGCAAAATAGCTGTTTGCGTCTATTTTTGGTGCAATAAGAGGCAGGAAATTACCTTCGTTTTAGAAACCATAACTTTATGCCTTAATACTTAGCTGAACATCTCATAGTGATGATTTTATGGATCTTATTGATCCGGCCTTATGAAGTTTTAATTTCCCTTCGGCTTCGCTCAGGGAACGCCACGGTAACGTACCCTGAGCGGAGCCGAAGGGATCCCAATTACTTGGCCGAATATATAATAGACATGTAATAAACAAAAAATGCGCCCTTAGGCGCATTTTCTTGATGCTAAGATAGTGCTGTTAATGAATCAAAAGCTAATATTGAAATCGGTTGAGAACAAGAATTGGTCGTCATTGCCGTCACCAAACGGCCCAAGCGCCGAACCGCCACCCGCAAACGTACTTGCATCCACCCAGTCATAACGGACATTCGGGCGAACATTCAACCATTTGACCGGTTTCCAGTTGACACCCGCCGTGACGGCATAATAACTGCCCGCCGTACAACCAGAAGTGAACTGACCGCCCGTGGCATAACTGCTGCCGTTGCCATCCGTCGCTGCGGCTACGCGCCCAGGTGAACAAACACGAAAGCCTTTTTGATCACGGAACCACTCGCCACGCACACCAGCCGTCAAGTTATCCAGTACGTCATAAGTCAGATGGGTGTTAATTCCGTACCACTCGGAATCACCTAATCCAACTATATTGTCGGCAAAACCATGATCATGTTGCAGCATCATATGGAATTTGTCGGTGATATTGTGTTTGAGCACCAAACTATAAAAAGCAAAATCATCGCTGCTATGTTCGGAAGTGCCGCCATAAGTACCACTGGCGTTGAATGACGTATTTTTGTCATCACTTGTCCAGGTCGCGCCCATCAAGCCGCTCCAATTACCCAGCTGTTTATCCCAGCCGCCATCCCAGCCGCCAGTCGCGCTACCTGTGACCGCACCGCCCATCACCGACCAATTGCCATCAATTGCATAATTAGCCATGATGCCGGTATGGGTAAACGGTTCGCCATATTGCATGGTGTAAGCATGGGTGTAGAAAAAATTATCCGGCGCAGGCACAGTTTCATAACCAATCGGCGTATAAAAGTGACCGACCTTGACATTCAGGCCGTTGCCGACCGGCACATAAAACTCGGCATACGCTTGTGGCAAGGCAATATCATAAAAACGGTTGTCATTTTTGCCGAGGAAATTCAAGTCCCAACTGCCCCTGTTCAAAGCCTGCCCGGTATTGACATCGAGAGCGGGGACACCGTAAGCCTGGGTAAAGATAGAGTCCGTACCGAACATAAAGTCAAAACGACCACCCACATCCCAATCATCGCCTTCTGTGGCAACTGCCTTTTGTATGTACAAGTTCAACTGGTTGATCTGCGGTTCGGCGGAACGATCACCAAAAGTGACCGGGCCGTTAAAATTATTGCTTGGGTTATTGGCGTTATAAGTCACCCCGGCATTAAGCCAGCCGCCTATTTTCAGGTTGTTGCCTTTCATAAAGCTGCTTTCGTTCGGGTCACCCATCGCTTCCAATAACGTGCTGGCTTCTGTCAAGGATTTAGCTTCAGCATAGACACTACCTGAACCAACCGCACACAAAGCGGCTACCGCTAAAACCAGCGGTTTGGTGCGGAATTGGTTGTTACTAAGTTTCTTGTTCATTGTTGATCCTCATTTTCTAAAAAATTATTCTTTACATCTAAACAGTCTGTCGTAAAACTTACATAAAATTTAGAAGCAGATATTGTGCCAGTTGCAAAAAAGCTATTTTTATTGGATTTACGCAACAAACCACAAAAAATAACGCCCTAATGTTGTGCAGATTAAACAAATAAAGCACCATTATGGTGCTATAGTGAGTTGTCCTAGCAACCCTTACAGGCGTTTTTCTAGGCTTGTTTTTTTTAGTGGCTAAGCCATCAAAAAAAATGGTATCGTTATCGCCGAATAAATTACAGTATCTATTCAACATCTCAAGGAGACCATTTAAATGTCAGCAGCAAACGTACTAAAAATGATTAAAGAAAATGACGTAAAGTACGTCGATTTTCGTTTTTGCGATACTCGTGGCAAGGAGCAGCACGTCACTTTCCCAGCTCATAGCATTGATGAAGATACCTTTGAAGAAGGTAACATGTTTGATGGTTCCTCCATTGCTGGCTGGAAACACATAAATGAATCAGACATGATCTTGATGCCCGATCCATCCACGGCAGTGCTGGATCCTTTCTACGACGACAAAACCCTGATTTTACGCTGCGATATTATCGAACCTAAAAACATGCAAGGTTACGAGCGCGACCCGCGTTCCATTGCAAAGCGTGCCGAAGCCTATCTACAATCCACCGGCATTGCCGATACTGCATTCTTTGGCCCTGAAAACGAATTCTTCGTATTCGACGATGTACGCTGGGGCACTGATATGAGCGGTTCTTTCTATAAAGTTGACTCAGAAGAAGCCGGCTGGAACTCTGAAAAAGTCTATGCAGATGGCAATATTGGTCACCGTCCAGGTGTAAAAGGAGGCTATTTCCCTGTGCCACCGGTTGATTCGTTCCAAGATTTGCGCTCCGCCATGTGCACCACCCTGGAAGAGATGGGAATGGTGACTGAAGTACACCACCACGAAGTAGCAACTGCAGGCCAATGCGAAATCGGTGTTAAATTCAGCACCTTAGTCAAAAAAGCCGATGAAGTATTAACTCTGAAATATGTGGTAGCCAACATTGCCCACGCTTATGGCAAAACCGCGACTTTCATGCCAAAACCATTGGTCGGCGATAACGGCAGCGGTATGCACGTCCACCAATCACTTGCCAAAGGCGGCGTTAACCTATTTACTGGTGATCTTTACGGTGGCTTGTCTGAACTCGCACTATTCTATATTGGCGGCATTATCAAACACGCTAAAGCATTAAATGCTTTCACCAACGCCTCAACCAACAGCTACAAACGTCTGGTACCTGGCTTTGAAGCCCCAGTTATGCTGGCTTATTCTGCCCGTAACCGTTCTGCGTCTATCCGTATCCCTTTCGTCAACAACCCAAAAGGCCGCCGGATTGAAGTGCGTTTCCCTGACTCAACTGCAAATCCGTATTTAGCGTTTGCAGCCATGATGATGGCAGGCCTAGACGGCATCCAAAACAAAATCCATCCTGGCGAAGCAATGGATAAAGATTTATATGATTTACCACCAGAAGAAGAAAAAGCCATTCCGCAAGTCTGCCACGCTTTCGACCAAGCGTTAGATGCGCTGGATAAAGACCGTGATTTCTTGACCCGTGGCGGTGTTTTCACCAACGATGCGATCGACGGCTACATTGAACTTAAAATGGCTGAAGTGACCCGTATCCGTATGAGCACACACCCAGTCGAATACGATATGTACTACAGCTTGTAATCACCAAGCGAGTTCTAAACCCTTAAAACCCCGTCAACCTTAAGGTTGACGGGATTTTTGCTTTTTTAAGGCCACGTAAATTTGCGCCTGACCTCATTTTTCAACAATTTACAAGGTAATATTTCACAGATTTCATAGGTAATATTACCTTGATTGATTGATTGATTGATAATCAGTATCGCGTCAACGGAAATATTTATGACGTTTCTATCATTATTTAAATTATCACTTCAATTTGGAGAAATCAAAATGAAACCACAATCGAAGGTCATTATTACCCTAGCACTATCCGCTCTATTTGCAAGCACGGCACATGCTTTTGAAAAGAGGGGCGTAATCAACGAATATCATTTAAACAGCGATTCTGTGGGCAGGGATGCTTGCATAAGGATGACCACTGTTCTGCCTGGGACAGGGTGGGCTTGTATCTACAATAACAACCCGCTGAGAAATCAACTAGCGACTTTATTGCGCGAAGGCTATGAACTTAAAAAAACCTGTACGGTTGCTTGGAGTAATACTTTGCCGGAAGGTCATGCCAATATTTTCGCGGCATCCTGTTATTAATCAAGCGATACCAAAAAATCTTCCCAAAAGAGAAACGGGGTTTCAACAACCCCGTTTCTTACGTTTACTTTGGCCATTTTGTATCTTCAGTAAGATTACGCTAAACAGACATATTGCCCCGTGTTCTATTTATGAACAAAACTCATCAACAAGCCTTACAACTTATCCAAAATGGCGAATGGAATGCCGCACATCGCTTAGTGCAAGACTATTCCGATCCTTTATCCTGCCAGATTCACGGTTATTTGCACCGCATCGAAGGCGATTTATCTAATGCGCGTTACTGGTACCAACGCGCTGGGCTGGCTATACCCGATAACTCGCAGGGTGAAGAATTAAAACGCTTACTTACGCAGCTAACCGATATTGCTGAGTAAAGATGTCGGGCATATATCACTTTTAACGCACATCTCATTATTTACTTATCTAAACAAAATTGGGTGTGAGTTAAACCCGTATTTTTTAATGAACTTGTCAGCTTCATAACCTAAAGGTCATTTATGCCCTTGTGGGTACGAGTGCCTGTGAGTTGCGTGTAATTTAGAGTGACAAACCTTACCCTCTGGGGGCATAAAAGGTTTGTCACTCCACCCTATATCAAGTTACCGATTTAACCTGCTACAAAAAATTGCTGTAATCGATAAGTCCTTACCTGATTTATACGTCCCGCCCCACTAATTGCACTATAATGGTGCATATATTGATTTTAACCATCTACCCACATTTGCAGTTAGCCTTAAAAAGCGAGTTATTTCGCTTAATTGCAGGGAATCAGGATTGCACAAACAATTTTATTTTTCAACTATTATTCTATATTAATCAAAATGTTATTTGATTTTATTTTTTTCTAAACCAAGTCAGCACTAAAATATGGCCTGAATACTGCTTTATTTTTTAAACCAAAGCATTGGATTCAGTACGATGTTCGCATTTTCATCACCAAAACCATGTTCAAACGCATACTCGATAACCTAAATACTGCGACCCTACTCTTTAGCAGCGACTTAACGCTCATGTATGTGAATACGGCTGGCGAAATCCTGCTTGCGGATAGCGCCCGTCACCTGATTGGCGTGAATGCCATTGAGTTATTCAAATATTCTGACCCAGCACTGTTACACAACTTACACCAATGCTTGAGTATGGCGGAACCTTTAGTTGACCGCGAACTCGTCCTGGATCGCATGGGGCAAAGTTTTACCGTCAACCTGAGTGCAACGCCTCTTCTCCTTGATGACTGCGTTAACGAAATTTTGCTTGAAATGCAGCGGGTCGACAACCATTTACGCATCTCCAAGGAAGAACAACAGCTAAACCAGCAAAATACCGCCCGCTTGTTGGTGCGCGGATTGGCCCATGAGATAAAAAACCCTTTGGGTGGCTTACGCGGCGCAGCACAGCTACTTAATCTTGAACTGGTTGATGCTGACCTTAAGGAATATACCCAGATTATTATTGCCGAATCAGATCGTTTACAGGGTTTGATGGATAAGTTGCTGGGACCGAATAAACCACCCGACTTCAAGGTCATCAATGTCCATGAGGTGCTTGAGCGAGTCAGGCAACTGGTAGAAGCCGAAGCGACAGGCAATCTGAGCATTACTTGTGATTATGACCCGAGTATTCCTGACATCCGGGCAGATCGGGATCTATTGATACAAGCAGTTTTGAATATCGTCAGAAATGCCGTCCAAGCCATTGAAGGTAAAGGCAAGATTATTCTAAAAACCCGCATCCAACGTAACCAGACACTGGGTCGCCAACACCATAAGCTGGCGGTAAAAATTGATATTATCGACAACGGCTCAGGTATTGATCCCGATATTATGGAGCGGATATTTTACCCAATGATAACAGGCCGAGCCGAAGGCACTGGCCTTGGCTTATCTATCGCCCAATCCCTGATTAATCAGCACAATGGCTTAATCGAATGTCACAGCGATCCCGGCAATACCGTGTTTTCAATCATTTTACCTATCTAAGCGTTAGGAGATAACTCATGAGCAAACCCGAAACGGTGTGGATTATTGATGACGACAAGTCAATTCGCTGGGTCGTTGAAAAAGCACTGCAAAAAGCCGACATCACCACCCGAAGTTTTGCTGCCGCCAATGAACTGCTGAGCGCCTTGGAATCGGACACACCCGATGCTTTGATTACCGATATTCGTATGCCCGGAATGGACGGCCTACAACTTTTGGACAAACTCCAGAAAAGTCACCCTGATTTGCCCGCCATCGTCATGACCGCGCATTCCGACCTGGAAAGCGCGGTTTCGGCATTTCATGGCGGCGCATTTGAATACTTGCCCAAACCGTTCGACATAAAAGAAGTTGTCGACCTTGCCCACCGCGCCGTTCAACATGGCCGACGACACAGGGCAGATGAGCAAAAGGAACCGGCAGCACTTCTTGCCGCCACCCCCGAAATTATCGGTGCTGCACCTGCCATGCAAGAAGTTTTCCGCGCCATTGGTAGGCTAGCAAGATCACATATTACTGTACTGATCAACGGCGAATCCGGTACCGGCAAAGAGCTGGTGGCGAAGGCCTTGCACAGGCACAGCCCTAGGGCGCTAAAACCGTTCATCGCGTTGAATATGGCTGCCATCCCAAAGGATTTGATGGAATCCGAACTGTTCGGCCACGAGAAAGGGTCTTTCACTGGCGCACAAGCCCGTCGGTCTGGACGTTTTGAACAAGCCAACGGCGGCACTCTATTTTTGGATGAAATCGGCGACATGCCCGCAGAGCTGCAAACACGATTACTAAGGGTACTTTCTGATGGCGAGTTTTATCCTGTCGGTGGGCATTCCGCAGTCAAGGTGGACGTGCGTATTATTGCCGCCACCCATCAACACCTTGAAGTGCTGGTGGAGCAAGGTCGGTTTCGGGAAGATTTGTTTCATCGGCTGAACGTTATCCGTATTCACATTCCGGCATTGAAGGAGCGCAAACAGGATATTCCTTTGCTGTTAAGGCATTTTTTGACCCAAGCTGCACAAGAACTTAATACGGAGGTCAAATTACTGACACCCGAAGCGGAAGCATTTTTAAGTACCCTAGAGTGGCCTGGAAACGTCAGGCAACTTGAAAACAGTTGCCGCTGGCTGACCGTCATGGCTTCTGGTCGGGAGATTCAGCTTGATGATTTACCCCCAGAATTGCTCAATAGCTCCGATGATCCAGAACGACCATCGGCAACCGACTGGGAAACCTCATTAAGAAACTGGATCGATCAGCAATTGATAAAACGCGCACAGTCCGGTGCATCGAGCCATAGCGATGTCGCCAAACAAACCATCCCTATCGTGGAAAGTATTTTAATAAAAGCCGCTTTAGATTTTACCCGGGGACGACGACACGAAGCCGCGCTGCTATTAGGCTATGGCCGCAATACCTTGACCCGCAAAGTTAAAGAGCTCAATATCGAGCATTAATACTGCCTATAGGCATTGATTGCTGGGGTAGTGAATTAAATCTGTGACTTGATATAAGGCGGAGTGACAAACCTAGGTTTGTCACTCCGAAATACATGCAGATCACCGTTATGAAGATGTAGTTGATCAAAAAACACAGATTTAACCCCCTCTGCTTGCTGGAAAACTTAATATGTGATGCGCCGCCCTGGCACTACCCATTCGTATTGCCCTGGCTTACGTTTTTGAAGAATAGTTGTTGTCAACAAGCTGTTGCGAACCCGATAACAACCCGAACAAAATATGTGAAACGCCCGTATATAGAAAAAACCATACGATATTATTATCAATAGACACACTGTTGACTTGACCGTAAAACGTAACAGATCCCATCATCATCAGTAAAAAATATCCAACAAAAGCCATGATTTTAGGTTGCTTGGTCACTAAACAAAACAAGCAAAGCACCACTTCTGTCATCCCCATATAAAGCAGAGCGATACGCAAATTATTGTGTATCGCACCAAACAAGTCTTCATTGAATTCAAAAATGCTGTGATTTTCTGTGATAGCAGTGATCCCACCATATACCAATACAAGTACCGAAATATAATAATTGGCATCGGCAAAAAATTTTATTACTTTCATGCTGTTAGAGTTGTTAACTGTCATCAGTATTGCCATAAAAAAAGCACCTTCCACACACGTGGTGTGGAAGGGCTATAGAGGAGGACATTAGGACAAGGACTGTTACAAGTCTTTTTATCCCATCAAATTTAATTCATCCTGACCTAGTGATTGAAACTTAATCAACAAAAATAGCGTCTGAATAACCAACAGATAGAACAAAACCCTTGTTGATAACTTACTGCCAGAACACTACATTGTCAAGTTATATTTGTACAATATATGAACAATACTTAGCCTACTTATTGCTGTGTCCATGCCTTGCCTGCAACACAATAGATATTTGTGTCATCGCCGTTGCTTGACGTTCACTGGGTTGATGTTTCATTCAGTCGGCGTGAAAAAACTACAGCTTTTGTAACGCTGTTTAGCAAGATTACTTTCGAGCCCATGTTCGACCATCGGCGCAGGATACGCATTACCTGAATGCCGACTTGCCCATTGATGCAGTGTTTTCGCGGGTATGCCAGCAAGCTCGGGTAGCCAGTGTTTGATATATAAGCAATCAGCATCAAATTTTTGTTGTTGCAGCCACGGATTAAAAATCCTGAAATACGGCTGGGCATCACAGCCCGTTGAAGCCGCCCATTGCCAGTTACCGTTATTGACGGCGGGATCATAATCAACCAGATGTTGGGCAAAATAACGCTCGCCCCAACGCCAACTGATATGCAAATCTTTCACCAGGAATGATGCCACAATCATCCTGACCCGATTGTGCATAAAACCGCTGGCGTTCAGTTCCCGCATCCCTGCATCGACAATCGGAAAACCGGTTGTGCCTTCTGCCCAACGTTGAAAAATCTCGAGGTTGTTGTCCCACACCACATTATCGTACTGGCTATTGAAGGACTTGCCGAACACGTGCGGGTAATGAAATGCGATATGGGTGAAAAAATCACGCCAATATAATTGCCTGAGCAGTGGATGTTCGGCACCCAATGCCTGAACAATAGCGAAATAGGCTTCCCGTACCGAGCAGCTACCGAACTTTAAATGCGCTGACAAATGGCTGGTCGCATCCAGACAGGGATAATCACGCACCGACTGATAATCAGCTTGCTCATGCAGTTGTCCAAGTATGGCGAGCGCCTGGTTACGGCCTCCGGGAATACTATGAGCCTTTACTTTAGTGTATGGCGCAACCGTTGCCACAAATTCATCCAGATCAACTGTAGATACGTGACCAGAATTAATGAAATTGGCCTGCGTTAACGCATTAGGTAAAGCAACAGGCAATTGTCGGGCATTGTTATAGAAAGCTGTAAACACTTTATACGGCGAATGATCGCCCTTAAGCGCCTGTTCCGGCTCAGTCAATAAATAATCAGGCACGCCGTGGAAGTCAATGTTGAAATCATGACAAACTTGCGCTAATTCAGCATCCCGTTTTTGGCTAAACGGCGTGTAATCGCGATTAACAAACACAGCTTCAATCTGGTGCTGCTGAACAGCTGCCTTAACTACATCGACAGGCAATGTATGGTAAAGCGCAAGCCTGGAACCAGCGCTTAAAAATGCCTGTTGCAGCTCGGCAATAGATTCCAGCATAAACGCCAGGGCTGGCTGGCTTTGGTAAGGGTGGCGGTCTATTTGCCTAGGATCAAAGATAAAACACGGCAGTACAGAACCTGATGTACTGAGGGCTTGATTCAGCCCGGAATTATCATGAATGCGAAGATCGCGCCGGAAGATAAATAATGAACGTGTGTATCGGCTCACAGGCATAAAGTTTACTGTACTAAACGAATACTATCGCCGCTATTCCGTCACCAACACATGCACTTTCCGCAACTGCGTCCTGAATGTTTCCACGCGTTTCCGGTTAACGCCAAAATCGCTATGACCCACGCGCGACGCAGAACGGATGTGAATCAACCCTGCTTTTGCATCGAGAATCGCATCGACATCATCAACAAAATGCAACACCAAACTAATAGCTTCCGCATGTAAAGTATCTTCGGTCTCATGGGTAATGGTCATACGGTCATAGCCTTGAATGACTTTTCTTAACTCTTGCCAAGCTAGCGCAGAATCGCCGGAAACTTTAAATGGCGGGATGTAATGCAGTTTATCCGTCGCCTGACTGGAGACACAATTAGGCGTATCTTTGCACGGTGGCAATTTCTTTTTCGAGATTGTTTCGGCTTGGCTTGACATGGCAATTATCATTAAAATTAAAAAAATAAATATTGGTTTCATAATCTGGCGGTATCTGGATGGTTATTGTGGCGAGTGAATCCGGTTATTCCCATAACGGGTATTTTGTATTTTGATTAGCGCTTCGAGTAAATAAACGAACTGCAAAACTAATTTGCCATAATTATCAACAAGGTCAAACCTTTGTCTGTTTTAAACGACCAAAATGGGTTAACTTTATTGTAATTTACGAATTTACGGGTAGATTCTTTACTTTACCGATGAATTATTGGACGGCTATGGAAAAAATTCCAGTTGGTATCAGCAGTTGCCTGCTGGGTGAGTTGGTGCGCTTTGATGGCGGTCACAAACATAATTCCTATATTACCGGAACATTGGCGAAATATTTCGATTTCCAGCCGTTTTGCCCGGAAGTTGCCATAGGAATGGGCGTTCCCAGACCGACGATTCAATTAGTAAAAACCAACAGGCATGTCCGGGCGGTGGGAATCAAAAATCAAGAGATGGATGTAACAGGGGCATTACAGGATTACGCCAGCCAATCAAAACCGGCACATGCACAACTCTGTGGCTATATTCTCAAAAAAGATTCGCCCAGTTGTGGCATGGAACGCGTTAAAGTTTACACCAACAATCAACCCCAAAAAGTAGGGCAAGGTATTTACGCGAAAGAAATGATGCTCAATAATCCCCTACTGCCGATTGAGGAAGAAGGTCGCTTGGGTGATCCAAGACTGCGGGAAAATTTTATCCAACGTGTTTATGTGCTTTACCGTTGGAAACAGTTGTTGGCTGAAGGTTTAACGCCCGGCGGTTTAACCCGGTTCCATGCCAGGCACAAACTGATTATCATGAGCCGGGAAAATTATGTCGATTTAGGCCAGCTCCTAGCGACCGTCACTAAAACCAATATTGACGAACTCGCCGACGCCTATATCATCAAGCTGATGACTACATTAAAAAAAGTGGCCAGCCCCAAACAGCATGTCAACGTGCTACAACATATCCAGGGTTACCTGAAAAAAGAACTGCCTGCCGACGACAAGGCCGAACTCTGTGAAATGATCGAACGCTATCGGCTTGGAGAAGTACCGCTGATCGTGCCAATAACGCTGCTGAAACATCATTTCCGCAAGAATCCCGATCCTTACATAGAAGATTCTTATTACATGTCGCCGTATCCCCAAGAATTGCGGCTAATCAATGAAATTTGAGTATCAAAGATAATAATTATGGCAAAAATCCTCATCGTTGGCTGTGGCGCGATTGGTTATGAACTGGCCAACATGTTGGCAAAAGCCGGACATGACGTAACAGGGCTAAAACGTAATCCGCCGCCTATAAGTCAGGAAAAATTCAAATATGTCAAAGCAGACATTACGGCATCCGTCACTCTTGAAGCATTGGACACCGATTTTGACCAAGTATTTTTTATCGTCTCCGCCGATAGCCGCAACGAAAGCAGTTACCATGATATTTATGAGACTGGCCTCAATAACCTTATTAACAAACTGGCAAAAACGGATCGACCTGCGACATGGCTATTTGTATCTTCCACCAGTGTTTATGGGCAAAATCAAGGCGAATGGGTTGACGAAGATTCACCTGCACTAGGCGGCAACGACACCAGCCGTAAAATCATCGCGGCTGAACAAAAGTTGATCGCCCTAAACCCCAACAATATTATCGTCCGCTTTTCCGGCATCTATAGCACAGGACGCGAATACTTACTTAGAATGGCACGACAATCACCTTCAATCCAGCAACATCCACCTTATTACACCAATAGGATTCACCAGCGCGATTGCGTCGGCGTGTTGGCTTTTTTATACCAGCAACAGTTGGTAGGCGCTAACCTTGAGCAATGTTACCTAGCCAGCGACGATGACCCTGCACCCTTATGGGAAGTCATGACCTGGATGACGGCGCAACTGGGATGCAATCCGCCGACGGTTAAAATCACTGACGGGCAAGTCGATATGAACAAACGCTGCCTGAATACTAGAATCAAATCGCTGGGCTATCGCTTTATTTATCCCGATTATAAAGTGGGGTATTCGGAATTGGTTCATACAAAGCAATTAACCTGCTGACTTAACTAGGCACAAAGGCAATGCCGTTAAGTTAAGCCGTTCTCTGAGCGGAGTCGAAGCGAATTGTTAGATTCGACTCCGCTAGCCAACGGAAAACAGTGCCGCTCCCTGACGGAAAACACCCTGAAAGTGGATTATAAGCCGCCGTTTTACAAGGTTTTTAAGAACTCCAACAGGTCACTGCGTTCATCATCATTCAAATCGGTGCCATAGAGATGGCCTGCATTACTGTTCCCAGGAAGCTGAGTATCTAAACGGAAGCCATAAATAGAACGTTCGGATTTAAATCCGACATTCTCAGTATCGAACTTCCGGTTACCAACATAAAATACTTGGCTACGTTGAGTAGGCGGCAATAGTAGCTCGTATAGGCTAGGCACTGATCCGTTATGCAAATAAGGCGCCGTAGCCCAAATGCCATCGAGCGGTCTAGCGCGATAAGCAAGTAAATTCGGCGGGGAATAAGGCGGCAAGCCGGCAGCTTTCTGACGATAACCTATCAACTCGATACGTTCCAGTTGGCTAAACGGCGGTTGCGCTTCCAGAATACTACTCTGGGCGGCAGTACCAACCAATATTGAAAGCAATAACGGAGCTGGTAAATCTTTCGCACCGGTAAACGGTGCCGGCAATATCGGTGCGACATTCCCGGTTTTGATACTACGAAGAGAAAAATTGGTCGCCATGAGCGGATCGGTACCGATGTCGTTTAAGGGCACCATATGGGTTTTGATGAAAGTAACGCCGAATAAATTTTCTTCCGGCGGTGTGGATGGGTAACGCCCTGCGCCGTCCGGCAATGAATGGCAATCGGCGCAACTTTCCTCGCCATTTCGGGGTTGGTTATAAAGCACCTGGCCGCGAAATGCACTGGCTTGATCAATAGAACCTAACAAGTCTTCAGGCCATTTGGGTTTATCGAGCTTTGCGACCAACCGCTCAAGTTCAAACAATTCCCGTGCCCTGGCCGTGGTCTTACCGAATGTTGGCGATGTTATATCTAGGTTGACACGACCAAACGTACCCAAAACCTCGCCGACATTGCGGCCAAAGGGATTGAATGCCGACCCGTTCCATTGCACAAAATCGTGTTGGGGCGTTCCCCATAAGAAGGGGTAACTGACTGGGGCATCCGGCACTTTGATATTTTCCGACACACCCAAATCCTGTCCGAAAACCTCGTTCATAATGACCCCGAACGCATCGACACGCCCCGCGCCATAAGCATGGGTGGGCCTGCTTCGATTAGCGAATCCCTTAAGCCAAGCGGTATGATCCGCTACCTGATTCCTTAGTGCAGCTCGCTCAGTCGAATCGCCTTCTTTTCCCAAGACAACACGCGCAAACCGGTCAAAGCGTTTTTTATTTTCCAACGTGGAATCCAAGGCGGCATTCAACCCATCCACGAATGCCGTGAAATCCGCCATCGTTGGTGCGCCATCAATGCGGATGGTTTTACCTTCATAACGTATATCATTTGTGTGGCAAGCGGCACAGGTGTATCCGAGCCAAGCCTGCCCGCGCTCAACCGGCTCCTTAGCAAAACCGACTGGTAGTCGGTCAGGATTGGCTGACGAAAATTGTTCGTCAACCAAATAGCCGTAGCGGCGGATATTGCGAGGCTCGTTGAACGGCTGATGTTTGTGTGCAGATTCTAACGCCAAATACCAAGTGTAGGGAATGAGGTACGATCCCTGTGGGGTAAAGTAAAACGTTTCACGTTCTGCATCAGTCCATTGTTGGTCTAAAAAAACCAGCGATTTGTGTTCAATTTTACTACTTTCAGGGTTAAGCTCACTTCCGAAAACGGTAACAGCCGCCAATAACCCCATCATACTTACTGCAAGTTTTTTAATGTTCATAGCAATTTACTCCATCGTCAATTTCTGCTTAATTAGAGTTGTGTTTTGATTGTGCAAGTTCTACAGCTGTACTGCTAAACCGTCCAGCCAGAAACCAGACCTTACCTTTTTGCCCTAAATCGCAATCCGCATTGCCGTCGGCTACGACAGGGTTGATACCGGCTGGAAACTGCAACATCCATTTCCACCGTGCATATCCCCGATTGCCGATGGCTTTGCCGCACACTTCTGATGTTGCAAACCCTGATTTGGCCTGAAGAAACGACGATAGTGTTGCCAACGCCATAAAACCGTACATCACTAGTAAAGATAATGTTGACTGTTTCGCGAAAAACATGGCTTTCTCCTTATTTCATAGCATGACTAGAGCTTTATTTTGCACACTGCCCTGCGGGGCGTAAATATGCAGACTACGGAGGCCAACTTATCACGATTTATTTGGGCTGTCTGTAAACAATTCCACTCGAAAAATGTGAGTTATTACCTTTTTGCAAACCGATTAGTGGCAGAATCGAGACATAATGCAGCCCCTCTTGCCTAACGTAGTATGTTACCCGTCACTCTCGTTTTGCCGGTGGAGGGATTATGAACCATGTCAAAACCCACAGACGGGGCGATTGGCCTACGTATAGGTACGTAGGTATTCGTACGAATATTCAACACGGCAATAAACCCTTAATCTATTACCAAGCCTGAAGCATAAGCGGATGGCAAGGATTCACTGATCGATACAAGACGTTATAAATGGAAATGGCAAAAATGGAGCCGCATTATTCCGCAGCCATATCTGGATCGCCAAGTGATAAGTGCTAATGAACAGAATAAAGAAAACACTTGTATTACTTTACAAATTTTAATTCAACTTAAGGAACCTATTATGAAATTCAAAATAAATTCACGTATTGCTGGCTTGATAGTATCAGCAATGATGTTAGCTGGCGGCAAAGCACACGCGGCAGAATTGGTCGTAAACGGCGGATTTGAAACCGGCGACCTTGCGGGTTGGAATTTACAGTCCGTCAACTTTACCGGCATATCTAATGAGTCTTCAAATGTGAGTTCAGGCTCCTATGGCCTGTATGCTGGACAAGTCGGCTCTAACGCGATACTGTCCCAGAACATTAATACCGTTGCAGGCGCAAATTATCAGTTTTCGTTTGACGAAAAAAACTTCAGCGGCGGTGGAAAAAATAATTTCCAAGTTTTTTGGGATGGCAAGTTACTTATGGATTTGTATAACGCACCTGCCAACGCTTACACCAACTATTTATTCAACGTAGTCGCTACTACGAAATCCACGGAGATTAAATTTGGTCTTCGTCATGATCCGTACATGTTCGCTTTAGATAACGTCAGCGTGAACGCCCATAATCCGAGCGCTGTCCCTATCCCTGGCGCAATCTGGTTATTTGGCTCAGCAAGCGCAGCAGGCCTATTAGCGAGACGTAGAAAAATGGCATAATGCGAAAAACAGACATTTGATCGTTAACCCCACGTTAAGCGAGACAGCAAAATGGAACATCTTACGAATTTAAATCTTGAAAAAGAATCGACTAAGTTTCTGTTTTTGCTAGTTCTCGCTGACTTGGCTTTTATGATGGTTCACGGTCTTTACAAGATGCATCTGGTATCGAATGCAATGTTTTCGATTAGGATGGATTTTGGCTATGCCGAGATCTATCAATATGTCAAAGAGTACTGGATTGTTGCGTTATTGTTTCTAGCAGCCATAAAAACAAGACGGATTATTTATTTTGCTTGGTCTTTATTGTTCCTATATTTGTTGCTTGATGATTCTTTGCAAATTCATGAGAAATTGGGCGCTTACTTGGTTAACTATTTTGGGTTTCAACCCCTGTTTAACTTACGGGCGGAAGACTTTGGCGAACTTACCGTATCCGCATTTTTCGGCTTTTTGTTATTCACCTTTATAGGTGCATCTTATTTATTTAGTGACCTTGTCGCAAAGCGAATATCAAAACATCTTTTTATCTTAGTCATGTCCGTGGCATTCTTCGGGATTATCGTCGACATGCTTCACACGGCTATTCCCTGGGGAAAAACATTCATTGGCTTAATTGAAGATGGTGGCGAAATGTTGGTAATGAGTATTATTGCTTGGTACGTCTTTGATATGAAGACCGAGCCGAACAAAAACGACAGATAAGATATGGGTTTATACCTTATTTCTGCCATCCAATGAAACGGGATGAAATCGGACGAAACGGATATTTATATCTTTTCCCTAAACATAAAATATACCGCCAAAAACAGGCATAAACCTGCCCATAAATAATCCAATTTTAGCGGCTCACGCAAGTAAAACAGCGAAAACGGCACAAAGATTGACAGGGTGATGGCTTCTTGTATGATTTTTAACTGCCCCACGCTGAGGACGGTATAGCCGATACGATTGGCAGGTATCATCAACAGATACTCAAACAACGCGATACCCCAACTCACCAACGCAGCAATCCACCATGGCTTGGTGTTCAGTTCTTTCAAATGCGCGTACCACGCGAAGGTCATAAAAACATTACTGCACAGCAACAGGCCGATATTGATTAAAATGGGGTGGTTCATTACGTTTTTAATGATAATCAGAAAGATTTTTGGGAGGGATCGCAGCTCTCAACGCATTTAAAATAGCAACAACATCAATAACTTCTTGAATGACAGCGCCAACCACCGGCGTAATATAACCCAAACCAGCAATCACCATCCCGACCAAACTTAATAGAATGCCGCCGACCGCGCTTTGTATGGCGATTTTACGCATACGCTCGCCGATGTGAATTAATTCATCGACTTTCTGTAACGAGCTATCCATAATCACCGCATCAGCAGATTCACCAGTGATGTCGCTGTTTTGTCCGAAAGCTATGCCAATCGTTGCAGCGGTTAATGCCGGCGCATCGTTAATGCCATCGCCCAGGTACACAGTTTTAGCCGCTTGAGTTTCTTTTTTGACGATCTCAAGTTTTTGTTCAGGGCTTTGACTGAAATGGACATGTTTGATACCCACTTTATCGGCAAGGTAGCGAACTTCCGACTCACGGTCACCGGAAACGATCATCACCTTGCCAAAGGCATGTTTAGGTTGCAAATGATTGATAAACGATGGACTATCGGAACGCACTTCATCGCGGAATTGCAACTGGGCGGCGTATTGATTGTCGATTAAAACCACGCATTCCAACCCATCTGTCGCAGGTGGTAGTTCTTCAGAATATTCCTCATGTTTTTCAAGGATGTTTTTTCGGCTGGTGACTTGAACCTGTTTGCCATCGACCCTGCCGATAATGCCTTCGCCGGGAAGTTCCTTGATTTTATCGACTTTAAGCAATAGCACTCCAGCTGTTTCCGCGGCTTTCACGATGGAACCGGATAAAGGGTGGCGGGAATACCGTTCCAAACTACCGATTAAAGTGAGTATGGTATTTTGATCAAAATTGTTAGCGGGCAAGAGTTTGGTGAGGGTTGGACGACCATAGGTCAAGGTGCCGGTTTTATCAAAAATCGCTGTTGTACACGCGCCAATGGTTTCCAATATCGCCGGATTTTTGATAATGATTTCGCGCTTTGCCGCCAGGGAAATCGAACTTATGATAACCACCGGAATGCCAATTAACAAAGGACAGGGCGTAGCAATGACTAACACCGCCAAAAACCGTATCACATCGCCGGAATACCACCAGCTAATTCCAGCAATCATCAATGACAGCGGCATGTACCATGCGCCAAGTTGGTCGCCTAAGCGCCTAAGCTGCGGACGGTCTTGCTCCGAACGGCGCATGACTTCGGTAATTTTGGCGTAGCGGGAATCAACCACCAACTTGTCGGCACGGATTAACAACGCAGCATCACCATTAATCGCGCCTGACATCACCTGCGAACCGCTGGTTTTTTCCATGTGATACGGCTCACCGGTAAGGTACGATTCGTCCATGCTACCGACACCTTCCAGTACCGTACCGTCTACAGGACAAATTTCATGTGGCAACACCAATAAACTATCGCCGATGCTAACCTTTTCTGTTGAGATATCAGCGAGTTTGCCATTAAGTTTTCGGTGTGCAATCGTAGGCATCCGTTTTGCTAGGGCTTCCAGCACCGATGAGGCTTTTTTTACCGCATAGTTTTCCAACACCACGCCACTAGCTAGCATCAGAATAACCAAACTTGCCGCCAGGTTTTCACCTAGCCATACGGCAACCACGATGGATAATCCCGCCAGCAAATCTGCGCCAAAATCGCCACGGAAAAAATCCGCCAATATCTGCCAAACCAAAGGAATACCGCCCAGAATAATCACCAAATACAACGGCATTTGCATTAAAGACAGCGGAAAACTAAGTTGCCCCTGATAAATTTCGGCAACCGATGACGCTAACGAACTGTGTAACGAAACTGTGTACATTTCGTCATTTACGGTTAAAGCGTATTTCAAAACTAAATAAGCAAATATGCCAATTAGGCTAAAGGCCAGAATGAATTTTTCTGTCGAACTTTGTTTAGTTTGTGTCATTAGTGAACGCTGATTAATTAATTGATTTATATCAAAAAAAACTTAGTTTAGCTTTTATATTAATGTCGATTTAACATTATTCTGATACAGTGAATTTTGTTAAACATTTGATCACGATATTCTGAGGTCCTATTTTGACAAAGCGAATTAATTCAACTCAAATAAACGTATAGGTAATTCAAATGAAAAAATTAAAAGGCAGCTTTTTTAAGGTTAGCTTCTTCGCCCTATTAACAATCTTAACAAGCATGCAAACTCAAGCGGCGGCACTTAATTATACGGTCATAGACTCAAGTTTGATTAGGGTAAAGACACCTACAAACCTGGTGATTCGCTCCCAAACAGACTGGCAAAATTTTTACACAACCGCGACAAGCGATTATTTTCCACAGCCTACCGCGCCATCAATAGACTTTAGAAAAGTAGTGGTCGTTGTGGTGGCAAGTGGTGAGAAATCGACTGGTGGTTACCAAACCTTGATTTCCCGTGTTTTCGATAATCCCGCAACCACCATCACAGCGTCATATATTGGTGTGCAGTCGGTTTTAATTAATCCGGGTTCAGGTTGTTTGACATCTTTGTCCTTTACTTATCCTGCCGCTCTATTTACGGTACCAAAAACGACCAAACCTTTTGTATTTAACAGCACTGGCAATGTTTACAAAAATTGCATTTAAAGATTGCAAAGCATTGTAATAATAAGCAGTCACAACCTAGCCCACTGCATCGTGGGCTAGGTTGATTGAACAATAACGGTAAGGTGTTTTCTTTTTTTCGAAAGATTGAATACTCGGGTTTGCGATTTATTTTTTCCCTTGCCCAACGAGAAAGCCGATCAAGCCGGAAGCGATAGCACTGATTATGCCCGCACTCCATTTTTTGTCTTCTGCCGTTCCGGTCGCAAAAAGGTAAATGCACCCGACAAATACAGCGCTTATGATTAAAAGCGAAAAGCAAAATAGCGAGAAAGTCATTTTTCGCTTCAGTTCGGCATCTGCCGTTTCATTGGTTCGTCTTACCGCAGCATCTTCGGGTTTTTCGTTACTGACCGACAATTCGTATTTGTGATCTTTACTAAGGATTTGACCGATATTGATCTGCGGATCATCGGCCATTTAGATGCCTACGATCTCGGTAAGCAACTGTTTGTCTTTATCCAGAATACCTAAGCGTTTTTTTTCCGTTTTAGCTTCCGCCACGACATCATATAGCGCGATAGCTTTACGCAAAATCTCGGTCTTGGTGGTGTGACCTGATGAGGCCAGTTGCTCCAAGCGTTCGTTCAATTCAGGCGATAACGACAAACTAAGCCGCACCGCTTCTTTGCTCTCTGTTGCCATGACACTCTCCGGTTACATTAAAAATACATTTTTTATGCGCATATAATACGCCTTATTGATGTATAAATAAACTATTTATAGCCCTTTGCCCGTAACAGGGGGGTGAGGATGACTTTATGCTGCCCGTGTGAATGTGAAGTGCGAAATACGGAAAAATAGAAACCACTAAACACTACTTGTACTGCATTGTAGTGGATGTGGCGTTTTATAGACCAAAACTATAACTATCGGCATGTGTGGGTCAGCCAAACTCGCTAATAATTATTATTTACCGCTTTGGTAGAGGGAATACCCTCCCATAGAACTTACGGCTTGTTTCGCCAATGAAACTGATTCTAATAAGTCAATCATAAGAAAACCCTGTTAAATTTCAGTACCCTGACTTCAAATGTTTGTGGGCGAAACTTAAAAATAGCAATGCGTGATATGCCATCATTCATTAATTTTCAATAACCGGGGCTTTACAATAATGAAACCTAATCCATATAAAGCAACCGTTAAAGAAATGAACGGCTTACCGACAAAGTTTAAGCTCGTAATCCTATGCTTAATAACAGGCTTCTCCCAACAAATCATGGCGGCTGGAGCAGCGGTTTTACCGGGCATGAACATCAACCCAAACATTACAACAGTCGGCAAGCCTGTAAAAGTAACCTCGTCAATGACCAATTCCACCAACGCTATCGTGCCTACAGCGTCTTTGTTATATAGAGGGGTAACTTGCGGGAGGGCGCCTTACGGGCTTGTTATCAATAACAATGTGAAACTTAGCTTTTCTAATCCCAACAGCATTGCCACTGGGGCATGTAGTGTTGGGAACTGGTACTCTTCATACATGGTAGGTTGCAGCATACAAAATCTTTCGCCTAACGAAACGGCTACGGCAACGTTTGTGGTAACGCCGTCGGAAAAAAATAGAGGCCAGTATTACAACCTCGGAACCTGTGTTCTTGTTCCTAATACCGCTACGGGTGTTGCAAGAGCAACTTTAACGGTTCTTCCTTAAAATATCGCTTTAGATACTACGCTTTGTAGCCAGTATGAAGTGCAACGAAATATGGGCTACCCTGCTAATCGTACCTACGCACCTATCCGCCACTCAGTGCCTGAAAAATGTAAACGACCCCTTCATCAGGGACGTGATCTGAAAGTGTTTTTCGGTCGATCACGATGGTGTCGTTGATACAGACATTGACATGCCGACGCAGTGCGCCGCGTTCGTCCAGCACGTAATCGGTGAATCCGGGGGCAATCTCGTTGATCGTCCGTAAGATCTCCGCGACCGAACCCGCTGGCACCCTAATTGTTCGGTTTTCCAGTGCCGGAAAGAACTGGTAAAGATGGCGGGTCATTTCTACCGAAGGCATGGTATTTAGCCAAATCGAACTGAATAAACCGGCGGGAAATTATTGCCCAGGCATTGCCAGGTTTCACCACGATCTTCTGATAGGTAGACATTGCCAGACGTACTGCCAAAACACAGGCAATCACCCGCCACATCAAGACCATGCCGCAGCACAATGTCGTAAGCATGGGCTTGTGGTAAGCCGTTACGAAATGATTGCCAGGATTGCCCGCCATCGGTCGTTCGGGCAACGCAAAGTCCACCGTTGATGGCCATGCGCGCCATATCCGCCTGCGCGGGTACGACCCATGCGGTTCGCCCGTCCTGCGCGTCAACCGCAATAGGGAAACCGAAATGTACACCGGCTTCAGGTAGGCTGACCTTTCGCCAATTCGCTGCACCATCATCGCTATAAAACACCCCGCAATGGTTCTGCTGCCAGAGATGATCCGGCTGCGCGGCACATTCGACCACAAAATGGGGATCGTGTCCCCACTCCGCTTCTGGGTTCGGCATGTAATCATTCAACATGCCGCGGTTGCGTCCCACCCAGGTTCGACCGCCATCAGTAGATTCAATTACGCCTGCCGAGGATACAGCGACATAGAGGTGATCCGGATTGCGCGGGTCGATAACGATGGAATGGATACCCGGCTCGAACACGCCGTAATCAATGCTGGCCGGCGTACCAAACCAGCGGTTCTCACTGGTCGCATCACCGGCAAACAGGTCGCCGCCCCGGCTTTCATGATTCCACAACGGTCGATTCAGCTCCCAGCTATCGCCACCATCATCGCTGACGAACAAGCCACCGGGAATCGTACCGGCATATAGCCTGCCGGGTTGTTCTTCCGTGCCAAATACAATAGTCCAAATCTTGTATACGGTTGCATGCGCGTATTCCGGTTGTCCGGCAGGTGCTAGAGGATCGAAATCCGGTGTCGGCAGCACTTTAACGATGAAACGCGCGCCTTCCGGGTATTTTAATGAAAGCACATCCTGCCAAGTCGCCCCTCCATCACGCGAACGTGACAACTTCGGCCCCCAATGGCCATGGTCCAGGGAAGCCCATAATGTACCGTCACGCGGATCACGCGCCGCATAACACACAGGTATGCCCGCATGCTCGATGGCTCGGGGCTGCCAAGTGGAATTTGTGCGATCAAATATTACCGTTCCCTTACGGGTACCAAGCAGAATCATATCGGACATAAATTTAGCCTCATGTATTTTAGATTAATGTTGGGGTTCGTAGCTTTCCCCAACCTACGCACTTCGTATGACGGCCCATGCCCCAGTGTAATAGGGCGCAATGGCGTAGCGTATTGCGCCGGATGACAGAAGTCAAACATGCGGTGCAATACGGCTAGCGCCTATTGCACCCTATGAATTGCGCCTTACCGGGTTGAACACAGTGAAGCGCATCAATCGCGATGATGCGCCTCATTCCTCAGCAGCATCCTATAAGCCCATCTTATGGCCTTGAAACGTTTGGTTGTGCAATTTTTATTTCATTTCATCTTTTGATATTAATTCTGCAATTAGCTTACAAAGAGTCAAATTGGCAAACGCCTCATTATTTTCAGCAACATAATATGATGATACGGGCTTTTCTTTTTCATGTAATGAAACGTGAAGGCAGAGAATATTTGTATGCCTTTCTCTAGGAGTATTACCTGCTTTTTCACTCATGTCTGCCCAGACATTTTCATAGTCAACTATGTCATTTGGATATTGGTTTGGAAAATTTCTAATTTCTGAAAAAACTTTATCCATTAGATATTGCGTTAAAAAACCTTCAGTCCTTTTTGTTCTAGTGTGTCGCCAAGTCATTTCAGGAATCGGGTGATTTACTGTTAACCCATATTCTCCTTCATTTATAATTCCAAACGTCCATCTTGGTTTTTGGCTTGATGCTTCTCCTCTGTGAGAAATAACAATTTGACGACTTCTTTCAAACGGACTTGGCAATGAGAAAGTTTCATCAACAATTTTTAGTAGCTTTACTTTACAAATTAACAGAGCATTTGGTGGAATTTTATCAGGGACTCCCTTTTCACCAAACGCAAGATGAGGGCTAATTTTGAGATTTCTTTCACCTCCTTCATGCATACCAATTATTCCATGGAGCAATCCGGGAATAAAGTTTCTTGATTTAAGGTAGATAACAAATTGATTGTAATTGGGAAAGATTTCTACTTTATCTCCACGATTTAAGAAAAAAAGACATTCAACAAGTACATAGTCATGTTTCTGTGCAACTTGACCATTTCCTTTTTCTATTTCTTCTATGTCGATACCAGAGTTCATCATTTTGTTTTTTGGTGCACAACGTAAAGCTAAGGGGCGTGCCTTTCACGGACGATAAGCGAAGCCACCGAAGCTGGAAAAATACAAACTTTCAAAACCGCCACGAAAAGGCGCGTCCCGCTTGAGCGTAATGTTAGGGCTTTTGCTGCCATTCATAGCTGCGCTACCCATAATCGCACAAGCTCTTGAACTTCGGATTCCAATTCAATAGCTTGTTCCGATGACCTCAGTGATAGAACGCACCTATCAGGTGCTACCCATTTTAATAAACCGTGCGGGTCTGGAAGTCCAAGTTGTTTATCTAGGACCTTTGGCTTTGCTCCACGGTGAAGTACGAGCTGGATTTGCTTCGGCGGATAGAGTTTGAACGTAGCGAAATGGTCTTCGAGTTTGTAGCTCGGACTGTTCCATTTCACTTCTTCTTGGATGCGAGAATCCAGGCTCTTAATCGCCGAGCGCAGCCTGTTGATACCATCCTTGCACGGATGGTCGAGTTCACACATAAAGGACTCCACGTCCACCGCCTCTTTTCCTGAAGTTGTTTTCTTTGTGGTCACGTATCTTCTCCGCTCTTTCGCGAGCCCTAACGTAATGCTAACCGGGCGCGGCACGGAAAGCTGAAAAAATAAAACCGCAGTATAACCGCGCTCCGGTTGAGCGCAATGTTAGGTATGAATGATGAACGCATTTCTGGCCACCTCACTTTCCAGATACTGTTTGAACCACCACCACTTGTACTGTACGCATTCTGGATGATCAGCTTGCAGATTTTCCTGAATCACGCGAGAGTAGCACTCGAACGCCCGCTCTGCTGCTCCGTGCGAGGTGTCTTGTATATAGTAATCATGCAGCACATTGACCATAAAGTGGCTTTTGTAATTCAGACACATCGTACTAGCAGTGCCCTCAGTATGATTCCAAAGTTCCTTAGCACCCTGAGATAGCTCGACTCGTGGAACAAGAGTTTTTGTTTCTATTTGATATGCTTCTTGGTACGCAGTGCCAACGATGTTTGAATCTGTATGCCAAACGTGGCCGACCGATATACCGCCACGGATTAGATACCCCTTGGACAAAAGAACATGACTGATCTGAATAACTCGCATGACCAAGATAGAGAGGCCGCGGTAGTTTGGCATTTCATCTGACTCAAGCGGAGCGCTAAGAATAATGCTGTCTGATATGTAAATATGCTTTGGTATTAAAGCCCGGGGTACACTTGGATCAACCGTTCCATCAAGGTTTGGAACGGCTGTTTCCAATAAACCTATTAAATTTTTCAACTCGTCTAGTTTACTTCTATCCTGAGTTGCGACATCGACTACGGACTTAAAGCCAAGGACATCTATGAAGGCAACCGCTCGATTCTCAAATTCAATTTCCTGCACTGGCTCTCCTTGAATACCTAACGTAAAGCTAAGGGGCGCGCCTTTCACGGAAGACTGGCGAAGCCACCGAAGCCGAAAAAACAACAAACTTTCAAAACCGCCACGAAAAGGCACGTCCCGCTTGAGCGTAATGTTAGACATTGAATTTCATTATACCCACATTTATTTTACTTCGTATTTTTGCTACTTATAGTCTGTCGACTTATAGAGTGCATTACTAGATTATCTACCATTATGACAATAACACAATCTTTCGGTCAAAAAGTTAGGCATTTTCGGAACTTAAAGGGATTCTCCCAAGAGGAACTTGCCGATCTTTGCAGCTTACACAGAACATACATTGGTTCTGTGGAGCGTGGTGAACGCAATATAACCCTTATAAATGCTGAAAAAATTGCAACCGCATTAGAGCAGCCGCTCGCATCATTCTTTTTGGAAAAATCTAATGTCAATTGAACAGAATTTAGACGCAATACTTGAGCGGTATAAAACATCGTTTATCGAAAAAGTTTATTCAGAAGAGAATGATGACCATGATCTGCTAATGAAGGCTTTTGGAATTTCCCCGGCACTTAAACGTGAAAATCGCCAGTATTGGGGGCGAGAATTAGGTAAATGCTGGGAATCGTTGGTCATTGAAGCCTGTAAAATACTGCCAACATTCCAACCAGCCTTACGTATAGGCGGTGATGAACCATGTGATCTTATTGTTCAAAACTACGCTATTGATACTAAATATCGACTCGGGTCTGGCGATTCTGGAACTCTAAAAAAGTTTAAATTATATGGTCCGTTATTAAGGGAACGAGGATATGAGCCTGTTTTTTTATTTCTTCGTGAAGATAACTTGCCTGCCGCAATGACAGCCTGCCAGAGTGGAACTTGGAATATATACACAGGAAAGCAATCATTTGATTTTATTAAGGAAATATCTGGATTTGATATGGAGGATTATCTGATGAGAAAAGCGATGGCATTTCTTGTGGTTCGCTAATTAATTGAAGTCTCTTTTCTATTATCTCTATATAAGAAGGTTCTATTTCTATGCCGATGTAATCAATCCCTGCTTGTTTTGCTGCGACTAAAGTGGTGCCTGATCCTGCAAAGGGGTCAATAACAATAGTTCCTTCTACTCTTGGAACGAAAATATCAACTAACTTTTTCATAAGTTCTAAAGGCTTAACCGTACAATGGACATTGTAATTAGCGGTTTTATCGCGCTTAATGTTTTCCAATATATTTGATTGGAATCCACCGTCTTCTTGTTTTGCGTAAAAGAGTCCTGTTCCATACTCAAGGAGAGTTTGAGTGTAGTTATTTACAAGTGGTTTTTGTACAACGCAAATAGCCTCCCATTCACTTCTTAAACAACTATGCCAGCCCTCCCAATTTTCAGGATTCACATAACCTTTTTGCTCAAGATTTTTTTCCATGTTGATACCCTTAGGTATTCCACTTGAACGCCGATATACAATTATGTCTCGTGCATAAAATCCAGCTTTTTCTAAAGCTACTTGAACATGTGCAATGGTTCTAGTGCTATTAAAGACCAAAACGGAAGCACCAGGCTTACACGCTCGAAATAATTCTGTAGCCCATTCTAAACACCAATCTTCGTACTCAAGAATATTGTCTCTATTTTTCTTATACCAACGTTGGTTTCGCACTCCTCCAGCTAAACCACTACCATAAGGGATATTTTTCACTAACGTTTTACTGTCTTTAACGCGCTCCTTTCTACGCTGAATTTCAGAGTCATTCCATTTGTGACCAATAAATTCATAATTATACGGTGGGTCTGTAATACATGCAGATACGGTGTTATCAGCTATCTCTTTTAAAACTTTCCTGCAATCACCCAATAACACTTTATTTTTAACTTTTTCCATCGTAGCTCTCGAAAAATGATACTTATAGTATTCATTCTAGCGCAAATATTCAACTAGTGCATCATGTCATTTTCAGGGGAGTGATGGGTTGAATGTTAATGGATGTCTAGCGTAAAGCTAAGGGGCGCGCCTGTCACGGACGATTGACGAAGCCACCGAAGCTGAAAAAATACAAAACTTCAAAACCGCCACGAAAAGGCGCGTCCCGCTTGAGCGTAATGTTAGGCATTGAGTACGCAATTCTTAGTTGCCAGCAAAACCCCTGGCTTCCTCAGCCAGTGAAATGATGTCTTTGCTTGATTCAATCACACCCCATTCTTTCAACACACGCCCCCGATGTTCGTAAGCACTGACCTGAGCGGAATCAACCAAAGCCTCGATGCGGTTAGCGGGAAGTTTCATAACCAAATGACCGTTGTGCAATTTAGCAAACACCTTGCCATTAATCCGCAAACAATCAAACCCGAATAACTTTGCCCTTTCTACAGGGTATTCGGTTTGGGGCGTGGCATAAAATGATGCTAACTGAGCAAATAGTTCTTCGCCATGTGACAAAGCCACATCGCCTTCTATCATTTTTCTGCTTTTTGCAACCATCTTTTTCTCCGAATGCCGTGAAAAGCTCAGTACGCCTAACATTAAATAGTCATCCTAATTGACGTAAAACATTGCGTCACAAGGTTACCTAAATTTTTATCAGTCGCTTATTTGACCTTAGTGCTTCCTAAAACGTAAATTGAAATAGACAAACCTGTTTTATAATTTGAAGAATACAGCATTAGGTTTGCTGGCATCAATAACACATTATCTGGGCTGATTTTAATGTATCGCCAACATATTATCCAACGCCTTCTTGGCTAACCGCGCTTCGTCCTTATCCACGACAATCTTATTAACGAC
The DNA here is from genome assembly GCA_013141505.1 of Methyloglobulus sp. GTDB lineage: Bacteria > Pseudomonadota > Gammaproteobacteria > Methylococcales > Methylomonadaceae > Methyloglobulus. The sequence goes on along the minus strand of JABFQX010000024.1, from coordinate 134,942 downwards.
ATGGCCTTCGACGAGGTTATCCATGACCCATGCCAAGTGCTGCGGGTCGGTGCGGAACATGGTGGAACACATACACAGGGTGGGTGACATGAAGTGGACGTTTTTGCCGTCTTTTTTGCATTCTTCGTGCAGGCGGTTGACGAGGTTGAGTTCGGTCGCTACCAGCCAGCGGGTATTGGGTTCGGCTTCGCGGATGGTTTTCAGGATCATGGTGGTGGAGCCGATGTATTCAGCTTTCTCGCAGACTTCAAACGGCGCTTCGGGATGGGCGATGACTTTGGTGTCCGGATATTTCGACAGAAAGTTGTCGATTTGCTCCGGCTTGAACATTTGATGTACCGAACAAAACCCGCCCCACAGGTAAATTTTGGCGTTACGGATTTGCTCTTCGGTTAACCCACCCATCGGCTTGTTAAAATCCCACAAGACCATTTGCTCCAGTGGAATGCCCATACGGTAGCCGGTATTGCGGCCTAAGTGCTGATCTGGGAAGAACAACACTTTAGGCCGATTGGAAAAACTCCACTCCAGGATTTTTTTGGCGTTGGACGATGTACAGACGATGCCGTCATGCTCGCCGCAAAACGCTTTCAGGTCGGCGGCGGAATTGATGTACGTTACCGGAGTGACTTCGTTATCGACATCAATCACCTGCCCTAATTCTTCCCAGCATTTCTTAACCTTAACCAGATTCGCCATGTCCGCCATCGAACATCCGGCCGCCAGATCGGGCAGGATAGTGATTTGCTCAGGTCGGGTTAAGATATTCGAGACTTCCGCCATAAAATGCACCCCGCAAAATACGATAAACTCTGCTTCGGCGGCGACGGCATCACGCGACAATTGCAGGGAGTCGCCAACAAAATCAGCATGTTTAAAGACTTCGTCACGTTGGTAATGATGACCCAGAATCACGCAGCGCTTACCCAGCCTGGTTTTCGCGGCAATTATCTTGGCATCGCATTCTTCGTCACTGAGTAAGGCGTAATCTTGGATCGGGAAAGGTGTGGTCATGATTTAAGCTAAAGTGGGTATGTAGTTAACGATAAGTTTATCGGATTGTTTTAAGACAAGCGAATTCCAAAAGTTATCTTATCTTTTTAAAAGATCTACACAAACCCTTTACCATAAACGGGTATTAGTCAATAAGAACGGAGCATGTCAGCTGAGGATTTTAAATGAAGGGCTTATGGTAGCCTCTTAAATAGTTATCTAAACTTTTGTTAATACAATAACTTCTCATATTGACTGCCACGTATTGCGTCCAGCAACTCTACGTAGTTGGTGACGACATCCTTGAGCGAGTTGGACAGTATTTTTGTTTGTTTGCTCATTTCTTTAACGGGTTCGATACCGAGAAAGTCAAAAATAGCACCATTCCAATCCTGGGTACTCTGCGGGGATTGAAAATAGGCTTGGTATTCGATATCCAGTACGTCATGCTTGGTTAATTTACTAATGAATTCTTTTTCCCTGGTACATTCTTCGTCGAATATCTTAAGTTGGCTAAGAAGATCATCAATATCAATTGTAACTTTTCCCGTATCCAATTTCTGGTAAGAAGTCGCTAGGCCACTGGATTTCAAAAAAAGGCCGGACACATAGCGTTGGAGAATATTGTCCCTGTGCAGATAAATCACTTTAATGCTGAGATCTTTAAGGAAATAGTCAAAACACTGTTGCCATTCCATGGTCACAAAAAAATCTTTAATGCCAATAGATTTTATTTTACTGTACTTTTTATAGTTGACTAGCCTACCACCTTTTACATGTGCGTAGGCGGAATACAGTTGCGCCAACTCGTAATAACATCGGTTTGAATAAATAATATCCAGATATTTATCGACCTTGCCATTAGCTAAAAAAAATTTTCCAAGCATTTTGTATGGAAGAGTCCACTCGCCGAGCACTTCGCCATAGTTTAAGCATTCTGGGCTAAGATTAAGTGTATTTGACAAATAATTACTGCCGCTACGCCCACTTGTGAAGATCAAATGTTTTTGCATCGTTGCTTATTTTTAACAGGATTATTTGTATTCAATAATTGAAGGTGTCAGTTTTTTTTGTTTTAAGTACACGTAGCGTAACAATCCACACAGTTCTGCAAATTTTCCTAATACTGTGAAATAGCCGTAGTTTAATCGTTGCTGCCAGTTACCTTGTGTGTGGGCTGCGACCCTTAGCACCTGCACGGGATAAACCAATGCTAAGCCAAGAAAGAGTGGGCTAAGGCATATCAAGGCAATGATTGTGCAGGGTATGATCAACCCCCACAGCAATATTCTTCGGTACTCCTGTACCCAAAATTTTTCCGGCGAATCGCCATGCAAAAACCTTCCCGCCGTGAACGCGTAACCGCTGCGTAATGTGCGTTTCCACCATTGGCTAAATTTTGTCATAGCGGCATCGTGCCAAGTCATCTCGGCATCAAGGCGGTATATTTTCCAACCTTTGCTTCGTAGGCGAAAGCACATTTCCGGTTCTTCCCCGGCAATTAGATCGTCACGGTAGCCCACGACTTGTGTAAATGCATGGATACGGATCAATGCGTCGCCGCCGCAGGCAGTTGCCTCGCCAACGGGCGTGTTCCATTCCATATCACACAGTTGATTGTAGGTAGTTTTTTCTGGAAAGCGTTCACGACGGCGGCCACAGGTCACGGCATAATCGGGATTTTGTTCCAGAAAACCTGTGGCAGCTTCCAGCCAACCTACAACCAGTTGGCAATCACCATCAATAAACTGGACATATTTTAAGGCCGGGTGATTATCCAACAATGTTTTAAATCCGGCGTTTCTAGCTCGAGCGGCGGTAAACGGCTGCGTCATGTCCAATGACAATACCAATACACCTTTTTCTTTTGCCAACTCCACGCTACCATCGGTCGAACCGGAATCCACATAAGCAACCGCAGTCACGTCTTTGGTTAAAGACTCCAAACAGGCGCGTAGCCGCTCCCCTTCATTGCGCCCGATCACAACAGCGCCAATCGTCTGAGCAAAATCCAAAAACTTCATGGTTGGTCGCTATTGAGCTTTTTTATGACGCGTGCTGGAATGCCTGCAACGACCTCATAAGCCTGGACATTCTTGACCACTACAGCATTCGCCCCTACCATGGCATGTTCATGTAAAGTAACATTGCCGAGTATTTTTGCACCTGCACCGATGTCTACATGGCTCATTATGGTGGGGAATCCGCCTTCTCGTTTAGTGCCTATAGAAACCTGTTGATGGATAAGGCAGCTGACACCTATTTTGGCATTAGGATGAATAACGATGCCGTTTGGATGGGGGATGCTTAAGCCACCGCCAATCGTGCAATTAAGTGGAATATCAGCACCACAAACCACCGACCAGAATCTATGCCGTAACACACAAATTTTACTTAACATAACGCTAATGAACCGTTTTTGCTGTGCCAATATTGATATTGCCGTAACGAACACAGCAGCTTTCTGCTTGGATCCCAAAAGCGTCGGGGTTTTTCTCTGTCCCAGTCAGGTATGGTTGCGGATATATCTATTATTTTTTTTGTATCCACGTTTACTTACTTCCAGCCTAGAGATTCCGACAATCCGGTGTTGACAAAATTTTTGCAGTTTAAGTCAGTTCCTAGCCAGTTGCCCAATAGTTGCAAATCGGCATCGAAAATTTTGGTTAAGTCTTCTATGTGCTTTTCGTCTAACATAGGCCGCTTTTGCATAGTCAGATTCTTTTTTATTACATCCCTGACAAACTGGGGAATTAGATTGCGCCGTAATGCCGTCATCAATTTAGAATCAACCAACATATCGTAGCCCTTGAAATGCTTTATCCGCTCATTGGATGCATTCTGCAAAGACAATTCTTCCTGCCAGCTCACCGGCTGGGTATAACCGATAAAACGGGCAATTTTTTCCAGTTCGCGTTGGGGGTGGGCTTTTACTGCCTCAAAAAAAACCGGCAAGATATTTTCCCGCCCATATACGTTAATGTAAGGTTCTAGCTGTTTGGCATAGCAACTAAAAGCGGTTAATTCATCGTATTGGTCGACAGCTTGATTAATCTCACAATTGATAACATTTTGCGACCATTGGTGGATGTAATGAGAAACCAGCCGATCAAGCGGATGGCGCATGACATAAACCAATTTCACCTTGGGCAAATACGCCGATAAGCGCTCGACACAGTGGGGGTAATGCGGCAGTTTGGTGTAATGGGTGCTGGATTCTCCGCAGATATCGTCTTTCTGGGCATCGTTAAAAAGCGCTTCATACCAACCAATGCCCCGTGCATATTGGGAGTCATCACTAAAAAAACTGGGTTCTTTGGGCGTAGTCATAAAAATACCCGGCTGTTGCGCCAACTGGGTATGCAATGAACTGGTCGCGCATTTCATTGCACCAATGATGATAAAGTCAGGCTTTGTTGCCATAATTCTCGGGATGAACGTAAGGGGTTTCGGGGTTTGCGTAATTAATCCAGATGTCCTGCCCCTGTTGTTCAGGAATATCCTGAACAAAGTTGCTTGATAACAGGCTTCTAGCATAAGAAATCAGCCAGCCGGCACGCCACATCAAGTTAGCCAATAATAGCCCTTTTTTACCATAGACTTGGTAGAAGAAGCGGGTGCGGGATTCGTAATAATATCGCGGCAGACGCTTGCGTAATTTAACCTGAGCTTTCAGCGGGGAGCTGCCGCCCCGTAAATGCACCACATGGGCGGCAGGTTGATAGTGTATTAACCATCCAGCTTGTTTAGCTCTATAGCAGAAAACCACGTCTTCATAATACATAAAATAGCCTTCATCCATGAGACCGGTATTCTTGAATACCTCTGCACGAACAAGAACGGAAGCAAAGCTCACCCAATCATAATCGCGAACCACCTCAGATACCGGCTGAGGAACATTATACTTTTGCAAACACTTGGTAATAATGCCGGTTTTGGCTGAATGAATGAGTTCGCTCCACGGGCTATGGTATTTAAAGCAGCTTTCTTGCGGACTGCCATCAGGCCATTCCAAACGTGGTGCCAACAAACCGATTTTTGGGTTCTTTTTCGCGGTATCCAGCAAAGTGTGCAATGCACCTTCACGAATGAGGGTATCACTGTTGGTCAACAGATAATAATGGGCTTCGACATCTTTAATACCGATATTATTGCCGGCAGAAAACCCGCCATTAACAGGCGAGCGATTGATAAAAATTTTGTCCCTAATCGCCAGATTTTCGATTGCCTGTTCAATTTTGTCGATTGATCCATCGGCAGAATTGTTGTCAACCAACACCACACGGGCATTCAGGCTTTGAATATCGGGGCTTAGTGAGTTGAGACAATTGATCGTTAATTCCGGTGTCCGAAAATTGATAACCACGACCGCCAAATCAAAAATTGGTCTTTCGGTAACCTCTTTCATCGCTTATTTTATTTTTTTCCGGTCAATTTCGTGTTTCATGAACACGTATTTTTTATTTAAACCGCTTAACCCCAGTCGCTTAGTGAGCCTTTCATAGATATATATCGCCGTGCCATAACGGTTACAACCATGCTTAATCCTGTGCCATTTGCTTTGTAACGCGAGGTTTAGTTTTTCTATTTCACCAACTCTGATCAGGGGATGCCCACTCATTGAGTAGCCTCTACGCTGCATTAAATCAATAGCCTTGGTTTCGACATACTGAATTTCCCGAACGGCAAGTTTACGTTTCCATTGCTGAGCCAATGATTTATCAGGTTTTTTATAGGATGACTTAAGCGGATAATCCAACATACTGCTCGCATACGGTATGCCCATGAAGCGGCAGAGATTAGTTAATTCAGCCTCTGGATTCTCAATCAGTTGTTCATAATGGATTGTTGCGTATTGCTTGGGGTCAATTTTAGAGACCAGCTTATCCCAGGACTGTTCCGTTTCAAGCCAGTGATCCACACCATAATATACATTGCCACGCCAACCCATTTCAATGCTTGATCGGGCGACATCCCTAGGATCCCTGAGCAAATGAACGTAATTTGCTTCGGGAAACACATAAGGGATTCGATTAAAATTACGGTGTACATTGATTGCAAGCAGCTTGTTCTTATGACTCAACTGTTCCACAAAAGACACTACCAATTCTTCAAAGGTCAAATACTTATCAATGGTAAGGTTTTTGGCCTTGAAAATACGGCTCCTGTCCAGAAACTCCCAATACTCGGCAATATCAGGGAATGTGCCATCATCTCCAATCTGGTCAAACATAAAATCAAACTCACCCGGGTTTTTGATCCCGGGATGATGATCCAACATAAGATGGAGAAGCGTAGATCCTGAGCGCAATGCGCCACAAATAAAAATAGGGTTTTGTAAGTTCAAAATCTTGGCGCTCTCAATTGAGGAATAAAGAAGCAATGGTCGGGGGTTAAAGTATATGCAAATTTGTCAATTTTTTTGAAAAATTTGAGAAATTAGTAAGTCTGTTCGGTCGTCATCACATCCTAATTGTCTAATCGAGTCTTCTAACCAAGCATGTCTAGTCATGTGGATTAGGCATGTCAATATTCTTGGCGAAAAAATGTAATGTGAGGTATGTGTTATTCGAACCACATAACAAACCACTGCATTGACAAAATACGAATTAGTTTTTAGGGTAAATATTATGAATTTCTCAAGGGCGATAAAGTCCAATCCCTCAGGCAATTATGAACACGTCGTGCCTTTTACAAAGGCTTTTTAGGAACTCTCTTTCTTGGAAGATAGTTTGATAGGGTTAGCCGGTATTGTCAATGGCGTCTTAATATCTTCATTTACCCCTTGAGAATGTCCGTATTCAGTAGTATTTCTGGTTTTTGCATGAAATAATGAGTGTGGTAAACTTAAGTAATAATTTATAAATTACCGGGGTTAATTGACATCGCTAATTGAGCGATATTCCCTTACAAGAGAAACGTAATGACAGGATCGAGCACCATAAACCCCCAAGTACAACAGGCGCAAAAAGTGCAAGCCGTGATCACCGACCTTAAAGATAAGCCCGGTGCCCTATTACCCATCCTGCATGGGATACAGGACGCACTCGGCTATATCCCCGCCGAAACAGTGCCTGCCATAGCGGATGCACTAAACTTGTCGCGCGCTGAAATCCATGGGGTAATCAGCTTTTATCATTACTTTCGTGACACGCCTCCAGGTAAAAAAACCATCCATTTGTGCCGTGCAGAATCGTGCCAAGCCATGGGCTCAAAACAACTGGAAGATCATGTGAAAACCACCTTGGGAATCGACTTTCACGAAACCACCCAAGATGGCGCTTTTTCTTTGGAGCCGGTTTATTGTTTAGGCCTGTGTGCCTGTTCGCCCTCGATGCAGATTGGTAATGAAGTCTATGGCAGAGTAAGCCCAGAATCATTTGACGAAACCATCAAACAATCTGAGGTATTGTCATGAGCACGACCATTTTCGTACCGTGTGATTCAGCGGCATTAGCGCTAGGTGCTGAGAAGGTAGCCAAAGCCATTCTGGCCGAAGCGGAAAAACGCAAACTTGACATCCAGATTATCCGCAATGGCTCGCGAGGGTTATTCTGGCTGGAACCGCTTGTCGAAATCGCCACAGACAAAGGCCGCATCGCCTATGGCCCAGTGCAAGCCAGCGATGTTACCAGCCTTTTCGATGCTAACTTTTTAGCTGGTGGCTCACATCCATTATTTCTGGGCTTAACTGAAGAATTATCTTACCTCAAAAACCAGCAACGCTTGACCTTCGCCCGCGTTGGTATCACTGATCCGACCAGTCTTGATGATTACCTAGCTCATGACGGCTATCGCGGCCTGAAGAATGCTTTGGCGACGACCGGTGTCGATATAGTCAAACAGGTTACCGATTCAGGATTGCGTGGTCGCGGTGGCGCGGCATTCCCTACCGGTATCAAATGGAATACTGTACTGAATACACCGGCAGAGCAAAAATATATTCTCTGCAATGCCGATGAAGGTGATTCCGGTACGTATTCTGACCGCATGGTGATGGAAGATGACCCTTTTGTGTTAATCGAAGGCATGACGATTGCGGGTATCGCCGTCGGCGCCACACAAGGCTATATCTATTTAAGATGCGAATACCCGCATTCGCACAAAGCCTTAAATAAAGCTATCACCAAAGCCTATGAAGCAGGTTATCTGGGCGGGAACATTTTGGGCAGCGGCAAGAAATTTGACCTCGAAGTACGCTTGGGAGCTGGCGCTTACATCTGCGGGGAAGAAACTTCGCTCATGGAAAGCCTTGAAGGCAAACGCGGACTGGTGCGGTTTAAACCGCCTTTGCCCGCAATTTGCGGATTATTTGGTAAACCCACTGTTGTCAATAATGTCATATCACTGGCTTCTGTTCCTATCATTCTGGACAAAGGCGGCGAGTATTATAAAAATTTCGGCATGGGGCGTTCACGTGGCACTTTGCCCATCCAATTGGCAGGCAATCTCAAACAACCAGGATTGATTGAATTGGCGTTTGGTGTGACTTTACGGGAATTGCTTTACGATTACGGTGGTGGTTCTGCATCAGGTAGGCCGATTAAAGCGGTACAAGTTGGCGGCCCGTTGGGCGCTTATTTACCTGAGTCACAATTCGACACCCAACTGGACTACGAAGCATTCGCAGCCATTTGGGCGGTATTGGGTCATGGTGGTATTGTTGCTTTCGACGACACCGTTGATATGGCTGAAATGGCGCGTTACAGCATGGAGTTTTGCAAGATTGAATCTTGCGGTAAGTGTACACCGTGCAGAATCGGTTCAACGCGCGGCATGGAAGTCATTGAAGATATTATGAAAGGCCATGACCTTAACAAAAATATTCCACTGTTACGTGATCTTTGCAATACGTTGTTAAACGGCTCGTTATGTGCACTCGGAGGTATGACACCTTATCCCGTACTGAGCGCACTAAACCATTTTCCTGCGGATTTTGGCATAACAAACCAAGCCGACGCTGCCTGATATAAATTTAAGAGGTATTCACAATGTCGATGACACCAGAAAAAGACTTTGGCACTCCAGCCATCTCCGCTACGCAAATGGTCAACCTAGAAATTGACGGTTTTCAGGTTATTGCCCCAGCCGGAACCTCGGTTATGCGAGCGGCATCAAGTATCGGCATCGACATCCCCAAATTATGTGCAACGGATAGCATCGAGCCGTTCGGTTCGTGCCGCCTGTGCGTAGTGGAGATCAAGGGCGGTCGCGGAATGCCCGCTTCCTGCACCACGCCAATCGCAGAAGGCATGGTGGTAACCACCCAAAACAAGAAACTGGCGGATGTTCGTCGTGGCGTGATGGAGCTTTATATCTCCGATCATCCACTCGATTGCCTGACCTGCGCGGCGAACGGCGACTGTGAATTGCAAGACATGGCAGGTGCAGTTGGCTTACGGGAAGTGCGATACAATCCCGCCGGTGAAAATCATTTAAATTCCGTCAAAGACGAAAGCAACCCTTATTTCACCTTCGACCCCAGCAAATGTATCGTTTGCTCACGCTGTGTAAGGGCTTGCGAAGAAACCCAGGGCACGTTCGCGTTGACAATTGACGGTCGTGGTTTTGATTCCAAGGTTTCCCCCAGCCAAAACCAGCCCTTCATGGATTCTGAATGCGTATCCTGCGGCGCATGTGTACAAGCCTGCCCTACCGCGACGCTAATGGAAAAATCGGTGATCGATCACGGCACACCAGAACATGCAGTCGTCACGACTTGCGCTTATTGCGGGGTCGGCTGTTCGTTCCGTGCGGAAATGAAAGGTAGCCAAGTGATACGCATGGTGCCAAATAAAGATGGCAAGGCCAATCATGGTCATTCTTGCGTAAAAGGCCGCTTTGCTTTTGGTTATGCCACGCACAAAGACCGCATTACTAAACCAATGATCCGCAAGAGCATTAAAGACCATTGGCAGGAAGTCACTTGGGAAGAAGCGATTAATTACGCCGCGTCTGAATTAAAGCGTATCCAAGAAAAACACGGTAAGGATTCCATTGGGGGCATCACTTCTTCACGCTGTACCAACGAAGAAACCTATTTGGTACAAAAACTGATTCGGGCAGGCTTCGGCAACAACAACGTCGATACTTGCGCGCGCGTTTGTCACTCACCCACTGGTTATGGACTAAAACAAACCTTTGGCGAATCATCAGGTACACAGAACTTTGATTCGGTCATGAAAGCCGATGTCATTATGGTGATCGGCGCGAATCCAACTGACGGTCATCCGGTGTTCGGTTCGCAAATGAAAAAACGCTTACGCCAAGGCGCAAAGCTGATTGTTGTCGATCCTCGTGAAATTGATCTGGTCAGGACACCTCATGTTGCAGCAAATTATCATCTTAAACTGCGTCCGAGCAGCAACGTTGCCCTAATTAATGCGATTGCCCATGTTGTTGTGACTGAGAGCCTTGTTGATGAAGAATTCGTCAAATCCCGCTGCGATGTTGAATCTTTTAACAAATGGCGGAATTTCATTGCCGATAAACGCCACGCACCGGAAGCAACAGAATCTATCACTGGCGTTCCTGCCGCCGATATACGTGCTGCTGCTAAACTGTATGCAAGTGCCAAAAATGGCGCAATTTATTATGGCTTGGGCGTAACCGAACACAGCCAAGGCTCAACCATGGTAATCGGCATTGCCAATCTGGCGATGGCAACTGGCAATCTCGGACGCGAAGGCGTGGGCGTTAATCCATTGCGCGGCCAGAATAACGTCCAGGGTTCGTGTGACATGGGTTCATTCCCTCACGAATACCCAGGTTATCGCCATGTATCTGATAAAGCTACCCGACAGTTGTTCGAACAAAACTGGGGTGTTTCCTTGCAGCCAGAACCTGGACTAAGGATTCCAAACATGTTTGATGCCGCATCTGACGGCAGCTTCCTTGGGCTTTATGTCGAAGGCGAAGACATTGCCCAATCCGATCCAGACATCCAACATGTACACCACGCACTGCGCTCTATGGAATGCGTGATCGTTCAGGACTTGTTCCTTAATGAAACCGCCAAATTTGCCCATGTGTTCCTGCCAGGATCATCATTTTTAGAAAAAAATGGCACTTTCACCAATGCGGAGCGCCGTATCTCTCCCGTTCGTAAAGTAATGCCAGCCTTGGCTAGCTATGAAGATTGGGAAATCACCCAGATGCTCTCAAATGCAATGGGTTATCCGATGAACTACAACCATCCTTCTGAAATCATGGCTGAAATTGCACGCCTTACTCCAAGTTTTTCAGGTGTCAGCTATGAAAAAATTGACCAACTTGGTAGTATTCAATGGCCTTGTACGGATGACACACCAGAAGGTACGCCAACTATGCACGAACATGAATTCATGCGTGACAACGGCAAAGGCTTGTTCATGCTGACCGAATTTGTTGCATCCCAGGAAAAGGTAACGCAAAAATTTCCGCTGATTCTGACCACGGGACGCATCCTGTCACAATATAATGTCGGCGCACAAACACGCCGTACCGAAAATAATGCCTGGCATGCTGAAGATCTGCTAGAAATCCATCCCCATGATGCCGAAGATCGCGGCCTCAAAGACCAGGATTGGGTAGGCATCAAAAGCCGTGCCGGTGAGACTGTATTACGGGCAAAAATTAGCGAGCGGGTACAACCGGGTGTGGTTTACACCACTTTCCACTTCCCTGAATCCGGTGCCAATGTTATCACCACGGATAATTCCGACTGGGCAACAAATTGCCCCGAATACAAGGTGACGGCAGTGCAAGTGAGCAAAGTCAGCCACCCATCGGAATGGCAACAAGATTACCAAGCATTTTCCGAACGGCAACTGGAATTGCTTGCTAAGGAATAAAGCGTGGCCAACCGTAATGTAGTCATGCCAGACCTGAGTCCCGAACTGGGCTGGCCTAGCTACGAGCAGGTTAAAGTTGAACGATGGCAAGCCAATCAGCTTACCAGCCAACTGGATTATGTTGCCGAAGAAGCCCCCGTATCCCTGATATATAACGGTGTACCCCACGTTGTTATGCTCGCGACACCGACTAACCTCGAAGATTTTGCCCTAGGGTTCAGCATCACCGAAGGCATTATACAGTCGGCTGCTGAGCTAATTTCAATTCACACCTATAACCGCTCGAATGGCATCGAAGTTCGATTACAAATTCCCGAATCCCAATTCTGTAAACTATCTGACAAAGGCCGTAATTTAACCGGCCGCACCGGCTGTGGATTATGCGGCGCCACCACCTTACAACAGGCTATTCGTCAGGTATCGCCGGTACAGGCTGAACTCAGTGTCGCCGCGACCGAGCTTATTGCCGCTCTGGGGGCAATAAGCCAGCACCAACAGGTCAACCACTTAACCGGGGCTGTCCATGCTGCCGCTTGGGTTGTTCCAGGCAGCGGAATACAATATGTCAGGGAAGACGTAGGAAGACATAATGCCCTCGATAAACTCATCGGTTTATTATTAAGGATCGGCAAAAATCCGGCTCTGGGTTTTGTTATGATTACCAGCCGAGCCAGCTATGAAGTCGTCCAAAAAGCTGCCAGTGTTGGCATTGGCTTATTGGCCGCTATATCCGCGCCTACCGGCTTGGCTATCCGTTTGGCGGAAGAAGCCGGGCTTACCCTAGTCGGATTTGTGCGCGAAAACCAGCATGTTGTTTATACCCATCCCGAACGTTTGAACCACACCACTTTCCCAACTTTAATAAAATAGTCAGCCGTAATGCACATCGAAAAATTGCTCTCTATGGCAAATGATATTGCCAATTTCTTTAATGCGGAAAGCGATAAAGACATCGCTGCCGAAGGCGTTAAAAAACACATTTTACGTTCGTGGGATCCACGTATGAGAAAGGCGATTATCCAGCATTACACCGCTGCAAACGGAGAAGGCCTGAGCCCTCTTGCGGGGAATGCGATCAAAAAACTGTCTGAAATGAAGGATGATAACTAACAATACAACTATCTGCTAAACTTGGTATAGCTTAACTGATAAACAATGCTGCTTTAACTGCTCAATAAAATAGTGTGATTGAGTGAGTTTCACACGTTGTTTGTTTTGTCCTTTAAACTGGGCAACCTGAGGAATAGCAACCCGAATCCTGGTTAATGGCTCATTGAATGTTGGACGCTTCGGTTACTAATAGCGAAATAAGATGAGTACGTTGGCCGTAAGTGAGGCTATATAATTTCTTTTCCTTAAGGAAAAGATAGTTGTTGTCCGCCCTACTCTCGCCCAGACAAAAACGGCACAAAGCTCACCGGCTCAATATCTTCAACCTCAAAACCACTTTCTGACCGTATAACCCGTTGCAATACTTGACGGCCACCGCCCTCCCCTATAGGTATCACCATTACGCCACCCATTCCCATCTGCTGTAATAAAGTTTCAGGAATTTCAGTAGGCGACGCACTTACCAGAATCCCGTCAAATGGCGCATATTCCGGCCAACCCCAGCCACCGTCATTATGGATATAACTGACATTCTTAATTTTCATTTCCCAGAGATGTTCTTTGGCCTTGCGTTGCAAAGGTAAAATTCTCTCGACGGTATAAACATGGTCGGCAAATTGCGCCAGGACTGCTGTTTGATAGCCGCAACCCGTCCCAATTTCCAGCACTTTTTTCAAATGCCCCACTTTTATCAGTAGTTCAGTCATCTTAGCAACAATGTAGGGCTGAGAAATCGTTTGGTTATACCCTATGGGTAAAGGATTATCCTCATAGGCACGACTCGCCAGGGCTTCATCGACAAAAATATGCCGGGGCGTGTCCCGCATTACATCCAATACCTTGCGATTTCTTATGCCTTGTTCAATCAGTCTCTTAACCATGCGTTCGCGGGTTCGCCGCGAGGTCATACCAATGCCTTGAAGACTTTGGTTCATTGCGCGCCCTCCTGTGGCAACCATGAAGCCACTAAATCAATACGATCATACCAAGTCAAATCCAATTGTAATGGCGTTACCGACACATAACCCGTACTAATCGCATAAAAATCGGTACCCGGCCCAGCATCTTGCTCAGCACCGGGCGGCCCTACCCAATATAGGATACGTCCACGTGGATCTTTGTTTTTTATGACGGGTTCCGACTTATGCCGTTGTCCTAAACGCGTAGCCTGAAACCCTTTTAACTCGGAAATAGGAATATCAGGCACATTAACATTTAACAATGTGTCGCGGGGCAAGGGTTTATCACCTAATTGTTTTAGCAAAGTAACAGCAACATAGGCTGCCGTATCAAAATGGCTCACGGTTTCGCTATTTCCCGCCAAGGAAATAGCGACTGCCGGCAAGCCCAAAAACCGCCCTTCAGTGGCGGCGGCGACTGTGCCTGAATAGAGCACATCGTCACCCAGATTACCGCCATGATTGATGCCAGCAAATACCATGTCCGGCTCTTTTTCCAGCAAGCCGGTAATTGCCAAATGCACGCAATCGGTAGGTGTGCCATCGACCTTGATAAAACCATTTTCGCCGATAGAAGAACGCAGGGGCATATCCAGTGTGAGGGAATTACTGGCGGCGCTGCGATTTTTATCCGGCGCGACCACGGCAATTTCAGCATATTGGCTTAATGCCTTAGCCAAGGTTGAAAGTCCCTCGGCCAAATAGCCGTCGTCATTACTTAACAAAATGTACATTCACTCGCCTTACTGCGGATTACGCTATAAAATCAACAATGTTATCAACTAAATCAATATTTGTGACAAAAAAAATCATCAGCCCTAAAGACAGTGACCTGTTTCGACAAACAGTCGGTGACGTGCAGGCTATAAAAAGCGACAAAATTCAGTTAAAAGCCAGTAAACCCAAACCGTTTCCAAAGGCTAAAGCCGTTGATTTTAATGAAAGCTGGCACGTTGATGCCCAGCCCGAAATTGACAGTGTCAGCCACGAAGAGATCTTAAGTTATAGCGCACCCGGCATACAAAAAAGCGTACTCGCAAAATTACGCAAAGGTTTTTTTGGGGTGCAGGCCGAACTTGATTTACATGGCCTGACCAGTGCTATCGCAAAGCAGCAATTAGTCGAGTTTTTACATGTCGGCACTCTGGCTGGCTATCGTTGTGTCCATATCATTCACGGTAAAGGCTACCGTTCCTCAGAAGATCAACCAATTTTAAAAAATCATCTCAACCGCTGGCTTAGACAACATAACTCTGTGCAAGCCTTTTGCTCAGCGCAGCAAGGACAAGGCGGCGCTGGCGCAGTCTATGTATTGTTAAAATCAAATAAGAACTGCCCTGAAAAATACGCTGACGGCAACGATTAGCACATCCACCATTCATGACGGTTATTCCTCAAGCGAATATCCCGCACGTTCCCAGCTTATTATCGTCCGCTAAAATTTATTAGCGTTCCGTCCAGTATGGGGGTAAGCATAGTTTCGAAAAGTTTTTTAGGTAAAAATCCGCATATTTTGTGTGTAATTTTTAACAGATTCGCTTCTTCCTAATGATTAATATGAAGCCACATCGAAAGAACGCAACGTTATTAAAAATCGTACTTGCAATATCCGATGTGACTCGAACCTGCCTGCCTCCCCAGGTTAAGACAGGTTCACTTTTACTTATTTATCAGGAGAAAACTCATGAAAAAATCAATCGCATTAGGTCTGGCCTTAGCGGCAACAATGGTAGGCGCCTTGGCAACCAGTGGTAGTGCAATGGCAGTTGTACCTGTTGTGCCACCTGTCATCCATAATGGTAATGTCTGTGAAGCCTATTCCGGGCCGAGCGCAGCTAACTTCTATCATCAAGAAGACGGTTTCTATAATTATGGGGCATTTGCCGATACCGCCACCTGTCCACTGATAATCACCCACACACCCGGTAAATTAACCGGTTCTGTGAGCTTAACCTATAATACAAGTTCTTTTTTCGATTGTTATCTTAACACGCGAAGGGGGAATGGTAACTTCTGGGCATCAGTTCAGAAATTTACGCCCATTCTTGGTGCAGGTACTATTACTTGGAACAATGTACCGGTAGCGGCGACTTCGAATTACAATGTGACCTGTAACTTGCCAGCATTTGGCAATGGCCACATCGTCTCAGTTATTTCTAGCTTTTAATTGGCATTGGTTTCGACGAGCGACTATAAAATAAGGAAATAGCATTATGAAACTATGGCATTTTTTTCTGATAGGCAGTGTGCTGGCGTTAGCTATTGGCACTTATCTGGTGCTGGGTAACAGCACAGCCGATGGTGTACAACCTACTAGCGTAGCATCGTCCTTATTTGAAAAGCACGTAGTCCATAATGATCCTAGCACGGATGCCAGCACGGATGATAATCTGAAAGAAAACCTAATCGCCTTGAGGAAGGAAGTCGCTCTCCTCAAGGCCGACCTTGCCGACTTAAGGGCAAATATGCATGCTAGCCGACAACAAATAACCGGCAATGTAACTGAAAACCAAGCAGCAACTGACCCCACCCCCAATACGGGACTCACGCCGGAAGAAACCATTGCCAAGGAAGATGAGTTTTTCCGCAAACAAGGAGAGGCTCTGGAAGCAGGATTTCACCAACAAACCATCGATCCGGCTTGGTCTGCAAAAACTAAGCAACTGCTACAGGATGCTTTAACCAGCGCTAAGATTCCTTCTAAGTCTGTAATCGGTATTGAGTGCCGCGCCAGCATGTGCAAGGTAGAGTTAGCGAGCGACGAAAACGGCAAAGCCCCAAATACCACACAACTCCAAATGAAAATCGGTACAGAATTACCTAACGTGATGGTTAACCAATTCAAAGAGATTGACGGTTCAACGACCAATATCTTTTACCTTTCCAGGGAAGAATTTAACTTGCCTGACTCAGGCAGTTTCATACAGTGAATAGTGAATCAATCCAAATTGCCAAAATCATATGAGCTTCCCATATCTAATAGCCTTTCAGGTCAAATCAAATCAGTCAAATCGAGTCGAGTCGGCATTGTTTTGCTGACATAAGTGCACTTGGCATGTGTAACTCTGTGGTTACCCATTTTTAACCAGAAATAACATTATTTTCCAAGCTATACCCAATCCTATTTGTCAGTCCTGAATAAGTTGATACTCCGACAATAAAGAAAAACCATACAATCAAGCACCAATGATCCTGAAACTTGGCATTCTCAGCGGTTATTTAGGTCGATTTTTCTTTTTTGTAGGTATTTATACGGATATTCTCTTATCCAATCAATCGCTATAGTATGTCCAAATCTAAAAGATAAGTTTTTAAAAAGCTCTATGGATTGTGTCGTTAATAGATTTTGTGTTTGCTGCTATTCAAAATAATGGCAAGTATCGCTAATTTATTGATATCAGGGCGCTGGAAGACACTTAGATTTAAGCGAGAATGCCTGCTGATGCCAGGCTTCTGAACATTACTTTTAAGAACGAATTTAATATTATGGACTCTGCAAAAATAGACATTAAAGAGCTACTTTTAGCGACAAAAATAAAAAACACCAATGAAAAAATTAAATGGGTCGTCATTGGTTCATTTCTATTTACTTTGTTGGTATCTACATTAGCAGGAATAACTCTATTTTCCAGATATTTAGATAATCTTATGAATGGGAAGCGTGAAGCTATAGTGGTCAAGCTGCAAATCCCCGATGCCAAAATACCTTTGTCTTTCATGTATCCGCCAGCCACCACCTGGCCGATGCCAATGTTTGAAGAAAGATCTGCACCTTCAAAAACAGCACCTGCATTGACAGAGCAGCACATCAGTCACATAGATAAAGACAAACATAAACCAAAAATCAAGGCCGATCACTTGGCCTATTTAAAACCCATTAAAAAGACCGCCAAAATTAACCATGCGCCTGTGCATCATATTGAAGCCAAAGCACCGCCAAAACCCAAAATTGTAGATAAGCTAACCTCTAACGTCATCCCCCCTGGTTATATCAAAATAGGCAAAGACGTGTACTTTAACCCAGAAACATCCAAGTATTTAATGAAGTGGGATTAAACATTAACAATTTGGCTCAGCATTCTCAATGCGAGTGATTTTTTGTTCAATCTAGCGCTTCCTTCATGGCCGATCACCCGTATTTTACCGGACGCTTAATACGGACTTTGACTATTCAGCTCGGTGATTTACGCTATACAGTACCTTAAAACTGTCAAATACCGCCGCCTATTCTGATAACACATTACACTATCCTTTCTCTAACCCTTGCTCTGTAATACAATTAGCCGCCTTTTGGCTTGTTTATGAGAATAAAGTTCTCATGAACAAGCCAAGCCGGGGATTAAGCAATTGTGCGATATATTTTTATTTTAAATAAAGGTCAGTTTTTATGTGTTGGAGTGGAGAAGCGTCAGGTGTGTTGGCTGCGATAGGGCTGAGCACTGCGGTCTATATCGCGAAGAAAGGGGAAGCAAAGGAGCTGTGGATTCCATTAACGTATTTTGCCTTAATGGAGTTATTACAGGCAGCCACTTATGTATACATTGATTTATGCGACAACCCGAACAATCAAATACTGACTTTATTGGGTTATTTACACGTTTCATTCCAGCCGTTTTTCGTCAATATGGTGGCGATGTACTTTATCCCGCCAGAAATCAGGGATAAAATACAAGTTACGGTCTATACACTATGTTCTGTCGGGACATTATTCCTGCTCTTTAAGATGTATCCTTTTGACTGGGCTGGTCATTGTGTCATTGGCACCGAAGGTTTTTGTGGGCCTGCCGTTTGCTCTGTTCACGGTGCTTGGCATATCGCTTGGCAAATGCCTTTAAACGGATTGCTATCCTACCCTATCCATTGGTTGAACGATTTTGATTGGGGTCTACACGTCCTTAGCTATATCCTGGTGTCCTTTATTTTGCCGATTATTTATGGTTCGTACCGGTTCGTTGCCTTCCATTACTTGATGGGGCCTTGGATCTCCAGTGTTACCACCGATGATCCTAACGAGTATGCCGCTGTGTGGTGCTTGTTTTCTATTGCCTTATGCGTATCGGTGATCAAGTCACCGGTCAGAAAATACTTGCACGTAAAAACTTGGCCTTATTACAGTAAGTATGTAGAAGATCCAACAGATACAGATACGGTTGCAGTAACACGATAATGTTGATTTATTAGCAACCCGGCTGTTCCACTAATAGCAACCGGTTTCGTATAAAAAAGCCTCGCCCTGACATATATCTAGGCGAGGCTTTTAAGTTTTTGAGGATAATCTACCAATAATCAATCCATCTGATTTAATCACGACACATACTGAGAAACCTTTGCTTGCCCAGCATTGCTGTGTAGCCTTCCTTATAACACCAATCCCAATAAGTCGTTATTGAAACCTTCTCCCTCTGGAGAAGGTTTCAATAACGACTTATTGGGATTGGTATAACTACTTTACTGGCTGAGAAATACTAGGGTATCTATTGTGCCATCTGGATTTTGGGTAGGTTGTGTAATCATGCGCGGTAATTTCGCTTTTGCAGCGACTTCACGAGGAAAGTCTTCTAACAATTTTTGGTAAGCATTATGATCGCTTTGATTTATTTCAACTCGACACATGCTTGTCCGACATTCTACAGACTTGATTGTGCCTCGAGAAAAACCCTTATCATTGGCTTTACCTCTATTTTCAAATGCATCCTGAATGATGTTGCTTGCAGTAGCAGACCATTTCAGGTTGGCTGACTGTTGCTGAAAGTCATTTTCCAGTGCATTAATACGGTCTTGCTGTTGTCGTTGAGAAGCATCTACGTCAGCCCTGGTAGTATGGCTGATCGGATCATTGAGGTTATTAGCTTGTTGTGCGTCAGGTTTAGCAGTAACCGAGGGTTGTGCCCCAGTCAAGGTATTCAAAAGGGACTGCTGGTTTTTTACTTGCTCTTTGAGAGCTTTTAACTCATTTTGTAAAGCGATAAGCTCAGGCGATTGCACATCAGTTGACACGGACTTCTCAGATAAAGGCTGGGATTGTATGTCTCTTTTCCAGCCTTTACTGAGACCCATAAACCAAGCACTTGCAGCAACAAATAAGATGAGTGTACTTAACCCTATTACCCAACGCTGCAAATTATTTAGCTTCATAGCATCGAATAACTATTGAACAGCTGTGTCGGCATATTCACCCACTTCATAACGGTAGATGTATCCCCCAGGTGGAACTTCGCAATGTAACGCATAGTAACCACTTGCTTTGCTCGTCTTTACATTAAGGGCAAGATCATAAAAACCAACGGTAGTAGGGGAAGTGGCTGTATAAGTCTCCATTGGCACGGGGAATCCTTGGACAGCGGTATTAGTACCGGCATATTTATCAACACTCCACAAATCGCAGTTAAAGCCGCGACCATTAGCCGAATTGTATATGCTGACCTTCACATGTTGGGTTCCATTGAGGTTTGTCGTTTTGTCACGGACAATGGGACAGATAACGTGATCATATCCACCCACCAGATCTGTGTTAGTGTTCGAATAAGCTCCGCCCCACAATTGCCAGCTTGAAACGCCTCCTCCATAATTTGTACTGTATTCAACCTGACAGCTCGCACCGGGAAATACTTTGAAATCCGGTAAAGCAAAACTCGCCGAAGACATCAAAAAAGAACCTAATCCCATCAACGCCAACGCGTAGCGAGAAAGAATTTTACTATTCGTGCAAAAATATTGTTTCATAACACTATCTCCTGATGTTTATCTGACCCACCAATACGGGAATGAATAGCCAGTAAGGTTAGGAATTCATTTTACAGACTCATATTTCTTTTATCACCATGACAAAGCATTTTTAAGCCAAATGAAACAAGGCCAAATAACGCTTTGCAATTGCATGTATATACCGTATTTCTAAAAATTGCAATCACTTACCGCCTTCTTAAGGATCCCCGATAATAACCTAAGCCAACTGTTTTATAATGCCCTTAATATCAGATTCTTGAGCAATAATATTTGCACATAAGCGAAACTGCCCAAGCGCACGGCGAAGATTTTCTTCTGGTTCAGTCACTTTAAAATACCGATTGCCTTCCAGGTAATCGGTGTAAAAACGAATCCCTAATTCAAATGGAATCAAGCGTATTGCAGGATAAACAAATTGGTAATCATTGCCTGAAAAAAGCTCGCCCATCTCCTCTAGGTAACAGGTCAACAAAGCACGACACACTTCAAGGTTAAATTGGTCGGTTATAGTGTCGTGGCAACAGGAACGTAGGCAATCGCCAATGTCATAATGGATAAGACCCGGCTTAACCGTATCAAGGTCAATAATGCTGATTATTTTGCGGGTATCTTTATCAAACAAGAAGTTATTGAGTTTAGGGTCGCCATGAATGACGTAAGTAGTTAACAAGCCCTGCTCTTTTGCCATTTCCAAGTCATTGTTAATAGATTGGTAACGGGCGATAAAATCAGCGCAAAACACATCTTCAGGGATTTTAGTGCTGCTTTTTACCTGTTTGTAATGCCTCAAATAACCTGGAGTTATGTGAAATCCTGGCAAGGTATCGTGCAATTTTTCAGCATCCAACATTCGGGTCAACCGATGGAACTGGCCTAGTGCAAGTCCGACTTGTTCGGCATCCGCCAAATTTCGGATAGCTTCCAGACTTTCGGAGTTTTCTATATAGGTCAATGCACGCCAACAATCATCCTGCTCGTCACGAAAATAATTTTGCTGGGATTGGGTCTGTAAAAGCCTGGGGATTTTTAAGGTAATCTGCGGATTGTTCGCCTGTACAATATGCTGGTTAAGCACCTCCAGGTTGGCCATTATCTGCTCAGGATTAGTAAATACGTGTTTGTTTATCTTCTGCACAACGAACGGTTTCGTGCTTGTAGAAACCAGATAGGTATCGTTGATATAGCCATTGCCTAAAGGCTCAATGTTTTCTATTGACGGGGCAAATTGCTGGGCAACGCTAATCGACATATTTAACATTTAAAAAGCCCTTGCACAGCCATTTGGGTAAGAACTTAATCAACAGGCTTCAGCAATTGCTTAATGATGTAAATGCGCCGCTAACCAACGCGCCGCAATATCCTCCGCCATGCCTTTACGCCGGGCATAATCCTGCAATTGGTCTTGGTCGATTTTGCCGACATTGAAATATTGCGATTCAGGATGGGAGAAATACCAACCGCTAACTGCGGATGCCGGATACATGGCAAAACTTTCGGTCAGTTCAATTCCGGTGGTTTCAGTCGCATTAAGCAATTCAAACAACTTGGCTTTTTCGGTGTGGTCTGGACAAGCCGGATAACCAGGCGCTGGACGTATGCCTTGATAAGCTTCATTAATCAACTGCTCATTTTCCAGCGTTTCGCCTTCGGCATAGCCCCAACAGTCTTTTCTGACCATCTGGTGCAGGTATTCCGCCAACGCTTCTGCCAAGCGGTCTGCCAGGGCTTTAAGCATGATCGAACTGTAATCGTCATGGTCGCGCTCAAATTCTTCAAGTTTGGCTTCAATACCGATGCCCGTCGTCACCGCAAACGCACCAATGTAATCGGCCTTGCCTGAATCGGCTGGCGCAATAAAATCAGATAAGCAGTAATTAGGTCGCCCCGGTGCTTTCATATTTTGCTGACGCAGATGATGGAGTATTTCCCGTCTTTCGGTACGCGTCTCATCAGTGTACAAGATTACATCATCTTCTTGACTGCTGGCCGGAAAAAAGCCAATTGTCGCCCTCGCCGTCAGCCAATGCTCGCTGACTATCTTTTTTAACATAGCGTTGGCATCGTCAAACAGCTTTCTGGCTTCTGTGCCAACAACTTTATCGTTGAGTATGTTGGGATAACTGCCTGCCATTTCCCACGTTTGGAAGAACGGTGTCCAATCAATGTATTCAACCAAAGTGGCTAACGAAATATTATCAATTAACTTTAACCCTAAGAATTTCGGCTTGATCGGCTCGTAACGTCCCCAGTTGAATTTGTTTTGCCTAGCCGCTTCCAGCGTATGTTGTTTGGTTTTCGCTTCCCTACCCTTATGTCGTTCCCTGACTTCGGCGTATTCTTCACGGATACTTTTAACGAACTCTTCCTTAAGTTCTGCACTCAAAAGATTGCTGGCGACACCCACGCCACGCGATGCATCGGTAACATACACTGTCGCACCTTCGTAATGCGGTTCGATTTTGACCGCCGTATGCGCGCGCGAGGTGGTCGCACCGCCAATCATCAGTGGAATCGTAAAGCCTTGCCGCTGCATTTCCTTGGCGATATGCACCATTTCGTCGAGGGATGGGGTAATCAAGCCACTTAAACCGATGACATCGACTTTTTCTAAACGTGCGGTTTGCAATATTTTTTCTGCTGGCACCATCACACCCAAGTCGAGCACTTCATAATTGTTGCATTGCAACACCACACCAACAATATTTTTGCCGATGTCATGGACATCGCCTTTCACCGTAGCCATCAGGATTTTGCCATTGGTTTGACGGTCGCCAGCGGATTTATCCGCCTCCATGAACGGCATCAAATAAGCCACGGCTTTTTTCATCACCCGTGCCGATTTAACCACTTGCGGCAAAAACATTTTGCCAGCGCCAAATAAGTCACCGACGACGTTCATACCGTCCATTAACGCACCTTCAATAACATGCAGCGGACGTTCGGCTTCCAGGCGTGCGACTTCGGTATCTTCGTCGATGTAATCGGCAATACCTTTGACCAACGCATGTTCCAGGCGTTTACTCACCGGCCAGCTTCGCCATTCCAGATCTTCTTGTTTAGCTTCACTCGTAGTGCCGTCGCCTTTGTATTTTTCCGCCAGTTCCAGCAGTTTTTCGGTACCGCTGCCGTCAGCGGCAACCGCTCCCTGCGTTGCCCTAGCTCCTGCATCCATGCAGTCGTGTGTATTTAAAACAACAGCTTCCACCGCATCACGTAAATCCTTAGGAATATCTTCATATATCGCCAACTGCCCAGCATTGACGATACCCATCGACATCCCGGCTTTGATGGCATGGTACAAAAATACGGCATGGATAGCTTCCCGTACCGGGTTATTGCCACGGAACGAAAATGATACGTTGGATACACCACCGGAAATCAACGCATAAGGCAGAGTTTGTTTGATCTCATGCGTAGCTTCAATGAAATCCAACCCGTAGTTATTATGCTCTTCAATACCGGTGGCAATAGCGAAGATATTGGGGTCGAAAATAATGTCTTCGGGCGGAAAATCAATTTGTTCGGTCAGAATCTTATAAGCACGCTGGCAGATTTCGACTTTTCTGGCCTTGGTGTCGGCCTGCCCGACTTCATCAAATGCCATGACAATCACCGCCGCGCCATAACGGCGCACCAGTTTGGCATGTTTAATAAAGGCTTCTTCGCCTTCTTTCAAGGAAATGGAATTGACGATACCTTTACCTTGAATGCACTTCAATCCCGCTTCCAGAATGTCCCATTTGGACGAGTCCAGCATGATTGGCACTTTGGCGATATCCGGTTCTGCCGCAATCAGCATCAAAAAACGCACCATCGCTTCTTTCGACTCCAACATGCCTTCATCCATGTTGATGTCGATGATTTGGGCACCGTTTTCGACCTGTTGTTTAGCGACATCCAGTGCGGCTTCAAAATTGCCTTCTATCACTAGGCGTTTAAAAGCCGCCGAACCAGTAACATTGGTGCGTTCACCTACGTTTACAAATAAGGATTCAGGCCCAATCGACATGGGTTCAAGACCCGACAAACGGCATTGCTTTGGTATGTCTGGAATAATGCGCGGCGGAAAGTGCTGTACTGCATCGCAAATGGCTTTAATTGTGGCTGGCGACGTTCCACAACAGCCGCCTATGATATTTAGATAGCCATTTTTTGCCCAATCTGCCAGCTCATCTGCCATCATTTCGGGTGTTTCATCGAATTCCCCGAATACGTTGGGCAATCCGGCATTGGGATGTGCAGAAACATGGGTATCGCAAATGGTGGCTAATTCTGCGATATGTTGACGCAGCTCTTTCGCGCCTAAAGCACAATTGAAACCGAAAGATATTGGTTTGATATGCTTTAGTGAATGCCAAAACGCGCCGACAGTTTGCCCAGACAATGTTCTGCCTGATAAATCCGTTATGGTGCCAGAAATCATCACCGGCAATTTGTAGCCAATTTTTTCAAAATATTGATCAACCGCAAAAATGGCGGCTTTCGCATTTAAGGTATCGAATACCGTCTCAATCAAGATAATGTCTGCGCCGCCATCAATAAGGCCACGCGTGGCTTCTGTATAAGCCTCAACTAATTCATCAAAGCTTACGTTGCGGAATCCAGGATCGTTAACATCCGGTGACATAGACGCGGTACGCGATGTTGGCCCCAACACACCCGCCACAAAACGCGGTTTGTCCGGCGTTTTTGCCGTATATTCATCCGCAGCTTCTTTGGCAACACGAGCGGATGCCACGTTAAGCTCATAAGCCAATGCCTCCATGCGATAATCCGCCATCGAAATGCTGGTGGAGTTAAACGTATTGGTTTCAACAATATCCGAACCGGCATCATAGTAAGCACTGTGGATAGCTTTGATAATATCGGGCTGGGTCAAAGATAGCAGGTCGTTGTTGCCTTTGAGATCGACAGGCCACTGGGCAAAACGCTGGCCGCGAAAGTCTTTTTCTTCAAGTTTATAGCCTTGGATCATCGTACCCATAGCACCATCAAGAAACAGGATGCGTTTAGCTAAAGCGTGCTTAAGGCGTGCTGATTTGTTCATTTAGTCTTTGAAAGAATGAAATTATCGGATTATTATTACTGCAAAAGCAGTCAAGCTCTAATATTTTTTAAGAAACGGGAGAGAAAAGTGCCAAAACCCACGATGTTACAAACGGTAAAGAGCGTCTTGTCTGCTTTTATTGGCGTACAAAGCGAGAAGAACAGGAAGTTGGATTTCGAACAAGGCTCACTGACGACTTATATTGTCGCGGGTTTGATTTTTACCGTTGTTTTCGTGTCTGCTTTGATATTTGTCGTTTCCAAAGTCATTGGCAACTAAGAATAGAATCAAAAACAATAAATTATCTATTTTTTCAAACACAAAAAAGCCCAGGCACTGCCCGGGCTTTTTGCTTTTATAAAAATAATTATTGTGGATTTTTAAAACTTTCTTTTATGCTTCTGAACATATCGCCAAGACCGCTGAATAAATTACCTTTTGTGAGCGACTCTTTCAAGACAAATTTGGTGCGGATAAATGCAACTATCAAAAACCCAGCAATCGGTGGAAACAACTCAAAAAATATCGACAGGAATGTCCCTTTACCGCCTTGGAAACCACCGAGATTTTTTCTGTCACCCACACTCAAAACATCACGTTCATAACCTTCGCCGCCTTCACTTGCACGCATCGCTTCGACCATGTAATTAGCTCCCCAAATTAACAGGAACTGGGAAGCCATGTATGCGACACCACAGATTATTACCCAAATAATAAAATTGTTTACATTTGCTTTTGTGGCTGACTGATATACCCAGATCAGCGCAAGAACTCCAACTATACCACCTATCATCGTTGCACCCTTATTATTATATTTTAGTTAAAAAGAAGTAAAGAAACGGGCATTTCAAGATCATCTCTGAACTATTTTTTTCGACGACCTTGCAATCCTCGAATTTTTCCCGACCTGGCGAGACTTGCTTTTTTATCACGCCATCCTCAACCTTGTACTGAATGGGAATATGCATTTCGTTGGTTCTCCCACCGGCATCGGTTGCAATAGTTTCGAGGACACCACCGTCTTTGAATTCCCACTCTACTATAACCGCTTTTTTCTCACCGTCTAATTTAGCCGACTCTGCATACAACTTCCATCTGCCTAATATTTCCGAACTATCCTTAAGTACGACATCAGCATTCGCTGAAAGTGCAAAAAAAACTGCCGCTACCGACAATAATCCCAGATATCTTTTGATCATCTTCCAAGCTCCTCATCAATCGTTATTGTTCCGAAAGATAGATTCTAAACGATACTGCGGTTGCTATCGAGTTCTAAATTTACAAACAACTCTTTTCCTCTACTAACCATTGAAAAAAGCAAAAGATAAACCGATTTATCTTTTGCTTTTGCCCGCTATATTGCATGTTCATCAGAAAATTTTAGTCGATTGCACCCAATAACTTCAACTCTAGCAAACATACGCTTCGACTTAATGATCAGGAAGGATATTTTCTGGATCCAATGATTTTAATAATATCTTTGGTAATTAGTCGATTATTCATGATAAAGGTATGCCAGGATGGAACTACTTGGTGAGGGACATCAGGCAATAGCGTTTCGTTAACGGTCAATATACCATCGTTTGGCGCGTTTCCGAACGGTGAATATCGGCCTGTTAACCCCGCATCACCGGCATAAATTTTCGTTGACACATCAGGGACAGGCAAGGACTCCATGAATGCTTGATTAGCTAACAACTGCCCCATTTCCCCAGAAAACCAACGATACCAGCAATTTGACGCAAGCCTTCGTGCAGCATCACAGGCTTTGGTGGGGGGAGCCAAAAAGAAACAAGCGACAGGTTTATTGGTGATTGTAGGTAAAACGGCCCGACTTAAGACGGTTCCTAGCGAATGGGCGATGACGATGAATTCTTCATCGTCCGCTTTTCGTGCAATAAATTGATGTAACCTGCTGGTGCAGTTTGCCCAGCTTTCAAATGTAACGGTATAAGCGAATAAGCTGGATTTAATCCCTGCCGCCCTTAACCGAACAGCAAGCAGGCACATTGATAGTGGCGTACGTCCCATGCCATGAATGATGATCGCGTGCATAACAACTCTTGGCTGTCGGTAAACGCACGATTATAGGCCAGAACCCATACTCCCGGCCAATTAGCCGGGAGATTTAAAGGGTGGTTAATATTATGCTGTTAAACGAACGGCATGCTCTTTTTTACGACGCATACCGATCAATCCCGCGATACCTGAGCCAAACAACCAAGTTGCCGCAGGAATTGGAGTTGCTGCACTCGCAGAATTATGGCTTTGTAACGCTATGTTTAAAGTGTAATCTTGACCATGCAAAAGCCCCTGATTAGGGTATCTGCCAACGGAAACAAAGTACATGCCTGGATTTGTCAGTACCGCACTCAAAAAAGAGTCATATCGGTGAACAGAGCCTGGATCGACAATGCCGCCATCATCATTTGACTTGAGCAATTTACCTTTTGCATTATACAAACTGACCCATGAATCCAGATCCCACATACCATTATCTATATCAAAATAAGCCTGCACGTTGGATTGAGAAGTCGTAAATGAATACCAATCCTTGTTGCCGCCTTTATCCGTTGTCGCTTGAGCTGAGGCATGGAAAAATGATTTGGAGATATTTTTATTAACGGAATTGCCAATATTGGCATCAAACTTCCTGTCAAATTTTGCATCAAGATTTAATGCAGTCGCCCTTGTACTGTTTTTGGTCAAATCGTTGACATTGACATAAGCCGCTTGTGCGGAGCCAAAGCCCAAGATAGCCGAACACAATATGAGTAAACGAATTTTATTTTTCATAGCTTAATTTCCTTAACATTAAATTAGTAAAGTCGGTTAGTTTGCAATGCAGCTATCTTTTTCGGCATGAAAAAGATCTGTCACTTTCCGTCCTCACTTCGCAATGAGTTTGGCCTTTTTATCTTTGTTTGCGCCTATCTTTACGCACACTATAACTGTGTAGCCAGATGGCGATTTTTACGTCGCTTCTGTGCTTTCCAATTGGTGATAATTATAAGAATTTTAGGGATTATTTCTGTGAACCTGTTCGCACTGGATACGAATATGTTGTGATGCAATTCCCAGTTTTTAGAGAAAACAATTCTGAACAGCGAATACTAAGGGTTGACGGTATCCGATGCCGTACGCTTGATGTTGACCCGGGTCGCGCATGACCATGCGTACCTTTTGACGTGTTAACCCCCAATACCGAAACTGTTGCCGCGATGCGGGAAGCCATACAAGGCAATTTAGCGTCTGCTGGCAGTATTGAGCATTTCAATAAGGCAATGAGTGCGGAGAATTGAATGGACAACGGCGTTTAAACACGATTTTAAACGCCACGGTTCTTTCGATGCCGCCTTTATTGAAGCGCTATGGAAACTACCCAAAGGGCACAAGTGGCAAATGACGAAACTTTACCGCAACGCTTTTGTGATCACCCGCTCAATGGCGAATGGAAAGATTTTCGGGATTGCCACATCAAGCCGGATTTGGTGTTTATCTACCGAAAAGTAGACAACGATATATTGCAATTGGTCAGGTTGGGTTCACATTCAGAACTGGGTTGCTAATAGCAACCACCAGCCGGACGGGGCATGTTGCCCCGTTCGTAGGTTTTAAACGGCACAAAAACCCATCCATCGGCAAAACGTAAGTTACGGGGTAACATACCCCGCAACGCGTTTGGAGTATCTTACAGGCTTGCAGATTGACTACGCTTCCGTATACGGCTCCACGGTCATATTTTACTGAACTACTGCAAACACATCGCAGCGATCTATTCGATTCCACTTAACGAAGACAAATTGTAAGCGTCCATCATTGCTAACCTCGTTGCTAATCGAGTCATAAGAATTTGGCGACGGCAGCACGCCAATCCTTCTAGTAATGCCCAAATTTAAGTCACGTCTATAGATAAATAACGAACTAGTCGCAGGGTCGGACATTAGCATAGGATAACCCACACTATTAAAAGTGATATAGCGACCATTTGACGAACTACTTCCAATACCAACTCCACAATTTAATGTCTTACAACTAGGCGTATATCCGGTATCAGAAACGGAAACAAGGTTTTGTTGTCCAGTAGCAAGGTTATACGTATAGATATCAAGATCAGTATTCGTGTCCGCTGCCAATATATTACTTCTCGTTTTATAAGCCACTAAAGTACCGCTCGCAGAATCAATCATATCAAATTCAAGCCCTTGGCTTCTGAGATCTTTAATTGCCACTTTACTAAACGGCATCACCTTTGCTTTCTGGGTAGCGTGGTCATACACAAAAAGTTGGATTGGACCACCAGAGTAATGCTGACCCCAAAACGCCACATACCGACCATTTAAGGAGACACGCAACCCGTAAAGTGTAAAACCACTTGCATCCGGTACATCTTTGAAATTAATACCTTCTATTTTGCCAGTATCTGTATCCATTACATACTTATGGACTAGAGATTTCATCGAAAAATCTGGAAAAACTCTTGCACTACTGTCAAACACCAAGTAACGACCATCACTTGATATATCAAAGGTGGGGGAATAATCCAGCACACCGGATTTTGTCAGTGCTTTTGTTACTCCAGTGTTAAGATCGTGCTTGTACAAAATCGGAATTTTGCGACCAAATACATAAAAATCAGATACAAAAAACAGGTAACGACCAGTTTCTGAAATACGCGGGTGATAGCTTCCGTAGTATGTTGCACCCGCAAGCTTAAGGTTGATAGAGATTTTTTTTGTTACACCAGTGACAAGATTGCGTACAAACACATCAGAACTAGAATCACTTATGTCTCCAGTCACCAAATTACTGGCAAAAGATATAAACACTACGTAACGACCATCGGCAGAAACAGCCGGCTCACGACTGTTGCCATTGGCAAAACTACCCGTAGACGATACAGATATCTTAACGGTTTTCCAGGCCGCTAAGGTTGATGTTGGAGCAATGATAAAACAAGCAGCCAAGATCAGTATTGCTGCGTATTTGGGTAACACAAAGTGTATTCGTTGCATATTATTTCCTTATTTTAAATGTATTAAAAAATGGTTACTGGAGATATGTAGTACTTATTAGGATAGTAAAAAACAAGTTGCTCATTGCCACGATGTGGTTAATATTAATTAACCACATCAATGCTAACATTTATTTTTTCACCCGTGGTGCATTTAGGCGATAACGATTTTAATCTTGTTGAGTTGGTTGCCGTTGCGGAGGTTAAGCCACTGGATGAGGGTCAACGCCGTCAACTTGGACAGTATTCGGGTTGATAAGCCTTGGAATGATTTGGCGTAGTTGCGCCGGATCATGAACTGGTCGCACAGTTGCGAGAATAAAGTTTCGATGCGTTTCCGGGCTTTTCTCAACACGGGGTTGAACGGGGCAAAGCCCACTTGGTTGCGGCGCATTGGCGTTTCCAGTCCCTAGCAAGTAGCCCGGATGAAGCCTGTGCGGAATCCGGGTAAGCGTGGCTCCATTTTCCCATATTCCGTTGCATTCGATGCGGGTTGTCTTGCTCGTCAGCCGTATCTGGCCTGTCACCTCGGTGGTATGGCGGGTAACTGTTGGGCGGCTTCGCTGGAGCCACCGTGAAAACATCGAATAGTTGCGGAAAATCATCGTGGTATTTTTTAGGCTATTGTTTTTGTAGGAACTCAGCACAAACCAAGGTTTGTACTACCGCTATTAATACTTTCGCAGCGCGCAGGTAAGCACTAAACCCTTACCTTAACACCCCAACTGTGTTGCACAAAATCATAGTGACTTTTTGGCAATTGTCCAGTGTTTATTCTGTGTGGATTTGATGAATGCGGCCTTTTTAAAAAGACCTCCCAAGCCGGACGGGACATATTGCCTGCTGTATCCGCCATCTTCAATTCTTGTTGTTTTATTTTTAATCGTTAGCGCGTAAGCTTGGGTTGCCCCGAAATATCGATAAAAGCGTTTTACTCTATGATCCGGCCTTATGAAGCATCAATTTCCCTTCGGCTTCGCTCAGGGAACGTTACCGTTTCGCTCAGGATACGTTACCGCTATGTTCCCTGAGCGAAGCCGAAGGGAAATTGATGCTTCATAAGGCCGGATATATAACAACACCTTGCGCGTAAGTTAATTACCGACAAATAATAATCTTTTCCTCCCAAAAGTCTAACTTTTTTGTTAGGCTTATTTGGAATGTTGCCATAAATTTTATTTTTAAGTGATTGAAAAAAATGAAAGCGCTTATAAAAAATAACGATAACGCAAGGCTTCGTGCGACGCACTCGATTGATGTCGAAACCCGCCAACAGCCATTCCAATTGTTGGATGGGTTAACGTTACCGTTTTGGCAGCATATCAACCGATTCGGCAAATACTCGTTGGATTTGGAGAAAGAGGTAGAACCGCTAAGTTATAAAGTCAAATTTGATATTTAGAACAGCAGCTTAATTCACCTTCTGCGAAAAAAACCGGAATATCGGTCAACCCTCATATTGGCAGTTCACCCTGCATTATGGGTGTTTTTTTGACGGTTAAGGGAAATTGTCGCTTTGGGAATGCGCCATTAGCAGTGCAGAGCCCAGAAACTGGGACTGACGAAAATGTAGCGCGGTAAGCCTTAATCGTTAAGGCTTGGGAGGCGTGTTAAGGGGGATAGATCAATTAACGAAACGACTAAATCAAGTGCCCCCACAAATCGTGTTCATCGGCTTCTTCGATTTCAACTTCAACAAAGTCACCGACTTTTAGGTGGGTTGCGCCGTCGATGAAGACTTGCCCGTCGATTTCCGGAGCATCGGACTGGCTTCGGGCGACTG
Organism: Methyloglobulus sp.; assembly: GCA_013141505.1. Classification (GTDB taxonomy): domain Bacteria; phylum Pseudomonadota; class Gammaproteobacteria; order Methylococcales; family Methylomonadaceae; genus Methyloglobulus. The sequence goes on along the minus strand of JABFQX010000024.1, from coordinate 102,478 downwards.
CACCTTCTTCCACCACTTCGTCGATTAGGACGGTTTCGATATTGCCTATGCGTTGTTGCAGTCTATTTGCGCTGATTTCGGATTGGCGTTCCATAAATCGCTCTAACCGTTCTTGTTTGATTTCTTCTGGAATTGAATCAGGCAAGTCGTTTGCGACAGCGCCCTTTACGGGTGAGTAAGCAAAACAGCCAACCCTGTCCAGTTGCGCTTCATCCAAAAAATCCAGCAGATCTTCAAATTCCTGTTCGGTTTCGCCGGGAAAACCAACAATAAACGTACTACGTAAGGTGATGTCGGGGCAGACTTCCCGCCAAGCCTTGATGCGCTCCAGATTATTCTGGCTGGCGGCGGGGCGTTTCATCAGCTTTAAAATTCGGCTGCTGGCGTGTTGGAAGGGAATATCCAGATACGGCAAAATCTTACCTTCCGCCATCAATGGGATTACGTCATCAACATGGGGGTAAGGGTAGACATAGTGCATTCGCACCCAAATGCCTAAATCACCCAATGCCGCAGCCAGATCATAAAAGCGGGTTTGTACTGAACGCCCTTGCCAATAGCGGGGCTGGTATTTTAAATCCAGGCCATAAGCGCTGGTATCCTGGGACACAATCAACAGTTCTTTAACACCGGCATCCACCAAGCGTTTGGCCTCCACCATGACATCATCAATCGGCCTGCTGACCAGATCGCCGCGCATGGAAGGAATAATACAAAACGTGCAGCGATGGTTGCAACCTTCGGAAATTTTTAAATAAGCGTAATGATTGGGCGTGAGCTTGATACCTTGCGGCGGCAACAGGCTGGTGAACGGGTCATGCCTGGGCGGAAGATGCTCGTGGACGGATGCGACCACCTCGTCGATGGCGTGGGCGCCTGTCACTTTCAAGACCCGCGGATGTCGCGCCCGGATTTCATCTTCCCGTGCACCCAGACAGCCCGTAACAATAACACGGCCATTTTCGGCCAGTGCTTCTCCGATGCTATCCAAGGATTCTTCCACCGCTGCATCAATAAAACCGCAGGTGTTCACTACGACCAGATCAGCATCTTTGTAAGTTGCCGAAATGGTATAGCCTTCGGCACGCAGCTTGGTCAAAATGCGTTCGCTATCGACCAGTGCTTTGGGACAACCTAGGCTGATGAAGCCGATATTGGGAGTGGTCATGGGATCTATTCGATTGTAAGCATATCAATCACCATCCACAAACTCGGATGAATGCGAACGGGATAAGTCAAATCCATCGCCATCGGTTATGCTGGTGTCGTTTGTAGATCGGTGTGAAAATTTGGAATCAGCTCTGTCGGACAGAACAAAACTATATACGATGACAGCACCAATAAGGGGCAAAAGCCAAATAATAGCAGTTTGACAATATTTCTGTACTGGCTCTAAAGTGTCTTCGCTTACGAGCAACCAAGTCGTATAACTATTGGCAACAATTATGGCAACGGCCAATAGTACTACAGCGACTACCATTACATGCATCCATTTTGTGTTTGTGAACGACTAGCCTTTCACCGCGTCCGCAATCGGATTAAACGCATCAACCTTAGCCTTGCCAGTTTTAATCAAATCAAGACCCGTTTCGATGATCATGTCGCAAAGACCGGGGGTTTTATAAACCATCATGCACAAATAACCCACTGCTGGAATGGCTATCAAGGCTCCGATAACGCCATGAATGCCCACCACGCCCATCAATTTGACCAGGATTGTAACCGCATCCAACGGCAGCAATACCAAGGCACCAAAATACGCCAACACCGCGAAGGTAAATACCGCAAAAACAACAAACTGAAGAAGCTTTACTAAGACAAAATGTACTTTTTTCATAGGGTTTTGTATTTTCCTGACAAGAATATAAGCAGATTAACGGCCAAATATTAATGACCTTATCTACCCTGAAAGTTGATTTTAATATGCTAATTATAGCCTGAAAGCCTTCATGCCGCTGCATCTTTTCGCATGAAGAAGCGATACAAAATCGCGCCCGCGATAAATCCGCCGACATGCGCCCACCAGGCCGAATCCATTTCGATACCTTTGACATAGGTGGAACTGGTAATGTGGTAAAGCTGAAAGATAACCCACAAACCTAAAAATAAAACGGCCGGCACCTGTAGGACTATCGGGAAAAAGAATACGACCACCCGCTCATAAGGATAAATAAAATAATACGCGGCCAAAACTCCGGCAATCGCCCCCGAAGCACCAACGACAGGAATAATTAAGGTAGGCGAGGCATACCATTGCATCAACGTCGCTAACAGACCACATATTAAATAGAAAGCTAAAAACCGCCATCGCCCCATTCGGTCTTCAACATTATCGCCAAAAATCCACATAAACCAGAGGTTAAAAAGTATATGCATCCAATTGCCATGCAAAAATAAATTGGTCAAAAACGATAAATAACCATCAAAAGGCATTCCGTTTTCCAGTCCCCATTGTGGATTGGCATAACGGTTTGGCACCATCCCGTATAAATTAAGGATCTTTGTGCTCACTTCCAAAGGCATAAGCTGCATAGAGACAAAAATCAAACTACAAATTGCCATCAACCCCCAAGTGACATAAGGTGTTGAATTGCAAGGTGCTGTATCTCGTATTGGGATCATTATGTAAACCTCGTAAGCAATGTTAGCTTAAGCATATCGGATATCAACTGATTAGCAATCAGATGCTGATTTAATCATAACCCACTACAAAAAGTTTATAATGGTTTTCTTCCTTGCTTCCGCACAACGCCCATAAGTTTGATGCCAAATTCCCCTAGCACCACCAGTACCACCGCCACATTTTCTGAATTCAACCTCGATCATCGGTTGCTCAAAGCCATCGAGAAAATGGGTTTCACCACACCTAAACCTGTTCAACAACAGGCAATACCCCTTACGCTTGAGCATAAAGATTTACTGGTCAGTGCCGAAACCGGCAGCGGCAAAACGGTGGCCTATTTACTGCCCGCCCTGCAACAATTGCTAGCAGTGCCTGCCAAACCGCCACGAATTCAGGTGCTGATCCTTTGCCCGACCCGTGAACTTGCCCAGCAAATTTTTCAGCAAAGCCAGCAATTGTGCGAGTTTACCGCGTTAAAAACTGGCCTGATTACCGGCGGTAGTGACTTCAAAAAACAGCAAGCGCTGCTTAACAACAACACGGACATTATCATAGCCACACCCGGCCGGGTTTTGGAGCATTTCCAAATTGAGAATGCCTATTTTCAATCTTTGCGACTCCTCATCCTTGATGAAGCAGACCGAATGTTGGATATGGGTTTCAGTGATGATGTACTGGCTATTGTCGAACAATGTAATAAACAACGGCAAACCCTTTTATTTTCCGCGACCTTAAGACATTTCGGCGTAATTAAAATTGCCGATAAAATGCTCAAATCGCCGCGTGTGCTTTCGCTTAATACGATACATGATGGTCATGACAACATCACCCAACAACTGGTATTGGCTGACGACCATGACCATAAACTGAAGCTACTTGCCTGGTTGTTGGAACATGAACCGCACGAAAAAGCCCTCGTGTTCGCCAATACTCGGCTTCGGGCTGAAGAATTGTATAACGCGGTACGTGGCGTTGGCCTACGCGCCGGGTTACTGCATGGCGAAATCGACCAAAAAGACCGCAATCGGACAATGTTTTTGTTAAGGGAAGGCACCATCAACACCTTGATTGCCACCGACTTAGCCGCCCGTGGCCTGGACATCAAAGGCATCAACCTGGTCATCAACTTTGACATTCCCCGCAACGGCATCGACTACATCCACCGCATAGGCCGCACCGGACGTGCCGACGAACAAGGCACCACCATCGCCCTAGTCAAGCACACCGAATGGAATTTGATGGCCGGTATCGAACGCTTTTTAAAGCAAGACTTTATCCGCCGCACCCTTAAAGGCTTGGAAGGCAGCTATCAAGGCCCCAAAAAACTTAAGTCTTCAGGCAAAGCCGCTGGCAGCAAAGACAAAAAGGAACCTGCTAAAAAAGCGGTAGTTAAAAAAGTGAAGGTGCGGGAAAGGGACAGGAAAAATATTGGCAAGCGGCGGACTCCTACTAAAGCCGGTTGACAATTAATATGAGATAATTATTCTAACCAATTGAATTAGCTTGAAAATAGTTTAACATGACCTAAATTAAGATCCACTAAAAACTCTGACAATTTTTCCGCTTATACAGAAAATATCCGGTCATTGCCAAAACCAGCCAAACAGTGACCAACGGCCCGATAACACCATCATAACTGCTAACCAGATAGAGGTAATCCGAATCGGGATTGATATTGAAGAGACTTTTGCTTAATTTTATCTGCCACACCCAACAGGCGTGGCAGCCAATGCAAAGCCCTAAACTGGCTTTCAATTGCGTCCTGATAATTCCCAGAAACACACCCACCGTAAACAAGGCTAAAAATGCCGACAGTATTTCAGGATTCAACAAATGGTTAAACGCATCGCCCAGTAATACAAAACCACTGAACAGGTTTATTTCTGCTGCCGGTATTTCAATAGGGCTATTCAAAAAATGCAAAATGGCATAATAAAATGCACTGATTAAGATTGCTGCCGTTATCGACATTTTCCGGCTTAATCCGCTGATTAATAGTCCCCTGAACACGGGTTCTTCAAAAAATGAGATGAGCAAGGCGAGCAATAATTCAATGACGAGTTTTTTGCTTACCCAGAATGCTGTCCACGGTTGAGTTTCATCGACAACATTAACGCCAAGCAGATACAGCGCTAAAAATACTGGCATTAAGGTTATAAAACCCAAGCCAACACCCTGAAATATCTGCTTAATAAAGCGTACTCTGGCGGCAAAACCCAGATCGAGTTTAGTTAACCCCAGATAACGCATGGCCGGGAATATGCTCAGCACCAAAAAAACTTGGGATGCTTTTTTTATGATAGTTCGAAAAGATACCGCATCACCCGCTGCTGACACTAGGCTATAAGCCAGAATGCAGGCGAGGAAAGTCGCTACCATCAATACTAATAACGGTATGAGGGCATACAAAAAACTGAGTATTAAAGACGGCGAACGAGTCACAACGGATTTTTCTGCCATCATTTTTCAGTGTTCTGAACCGGGGCAGCAAAATCCCCCCACAACATCTGCACGGCAGCTAATGCGGCGATGGATGCAGTTTCCGTCCTTAATATTCGGCTACCTAAACTGACAGGAATAAATCCCGATGCCTTGGCAATTGTGCGTTCTTGGTCGGTAAAGCCGCCTTCCGGCCCGGCCAATAAAGTCACTTTCATCTTGTCGGGCTGGAGTTGGTTTAAGGCCATGTCCGCGTAAGGATCGAGGAATATTTTTAAACCTTGCTGTATGCTGACCCAGTTTTGCAAAAAATCGACCTCTGCCAGCTCAGGCACCACAGTCCTGCCGCTTTGTTCAGTTGCATGTTGAACAATTTTTTGCCAATGCTGTAAGCGTTGCTGCTTTTTTTCACCTTTAAATTGCACAACGCAACGCTCAGCCATTATCGGTGTAATTGTGTTGACACCCAATTCCACGGCTTTCTGCACAGACAAATCCATACGGTCACCACGTGAAATGCCTAAACCCAAGGTAATGTGTAATGGCGATTCTACACTCCGTTCAGAACAGGATTGCACATTAACCCGCACGGATTTTCGGCTAACTTCATCAAGCACACACTTAAACTCGCCGCCCTTACCATTAAAAAGGATGATGCTATCGTCTTTTTTCAGACGCAATACAGATCTTAAGTAATGGCCGCTATCATCATCTAACTCTACCTGCCCGTTCGTCGCTAAAGCCAAAGGCACATATAACCTGGAAACTCGCATCTCAATCCTTCACCGCAATCTGCATGCCTTGCCAAGCAACCTCAAACATTAACGTTAATTCAGCTTCGTTGATAACGTACGGCGGCATAAAATAAATGACGTTGCCCAAAGGGCGTAATAGCACCCCTTTCGACAGTGCATACTGATAAACCCGCAATCCGCGCCGTTCCTGCCAGGCATAAGGTTCTTTTGTGTGTTTATTTTTTACCAATTCAATCGCCACTATCATACCCGTTTGCCGTACTTCAGCCACATGAGGATGGTCTTGAAAACGCGCTGCCATTTTTCTCATCATCATCGCCAAGGTTTTATTGCTGGCAATAATATCCTGCTGTTGAAAAATATCCAGTGTTGCCAATGCCGCCCTACACGCCAAGGCATTGCCGGTATAACTGTGTGAATGCAAAAATGCGGTCAGCTTTTGGTAATCATCATAAAACGCCTGATAAATTTTATCGGTCGTCAACACCGCCGACAACGGCAAATAACCACCCGTCAAACCTTTGGATAAGCACATAAAATCAGGCGTAATGGCAGCTTGTTCGCAAGCAAACAAAGTCCCCGTACGACCAAAACCAACGGCTATTTCATCGGCTATCAAATGCACGTTATATTTATCACAGGCCTTACGCAGCATTTTAAGATAAACCGGATCGTACATCCGCATATTGCCTGCACATTGCACAAGCGGCTCGACAATCACCGCACAGACGGTGTCTGCATGGTCTTTCAGGGTATTTTCCATCAGCTCAAAACGACGCGCAGAATAGTCAGCCCATGATTCGCCAGCTTCGCGGCAATAACAATCCGGCCCAGGTACGGTAATCACATCCATTAACAGCAGGGCGTAAGTCTCTTTGTACAGCGGCACATTGCCCACCGCCAACGCGCCTAATGTTTCGCCGTGATAGCTATTTTCCAAGGTAATGAATTTGGTCTTTTGCGGCTGACCTGTTGATTGATTCAGATTGCGCCAGTAATGAAAACTCATCTTAATCGCGACTTCCACCGCCGCAGAGCCATTATCGGCATAGAAACAACGGACAAGACCTTCAGGCGCCACTTCAACCAACTTTTCCGCCAGCTTGATAGCGGATTCATGGCTAAACCCGGCAAAAATGACATGTTCCAGCGTATCAAGCTGATCTTTAAGAGCGGCGTTTATGTAAGGATTGGCATGTCCGAAGAGATTGACCCACCAAGAACTGATTGCATCCAGATAACGGTTGCCATCGAAATCCTCCAGCCAAACGCCCTGCCCTTTTTTGATGGGAATGATTGGAAAAGTTTCATGGTCTTTCATCTGCGTACAGGGATGCCAGAGGACGTTGAGGTCGCGCAAGGCAAGTTTTGGGTTATTCATCAGATGGTTATTTAATGCCGAACTTTAGTTGAATGCACCTGCTAGGCTACTTTAATTGAGCCAAGAAAATTTATCGCAACCCGATAACTCTCATAACGGCACTATCAAGTTGTTCACCGCTTGGTAAATTTGAGCCAGATACGAAACGCTGGGAAAATTCATCCAATGAAAATCTGATATTTCTTTTCATTCGCAACGAACGCTGTTCTCCATGTTTTATAAACGGCGATAGTTCATAGGTATGAATGGTAAGCACATCTTTTGCAGGCTTATCGAGCAAGGGAATATCTTGGCCAATAATTTGTTCAAATTTCTGATACACAATATCCGGCACAACAAAATAAAGTCCGGATTTAACAAAATTAGAACGGGAATATATAGTACCTTTTCTAATTATTTGCGGAATAAGTCGTTTGTGGACATTTGCCCAATTCATTCCATGTTCAGAACTTGGAATATTTAAAGTGATATTGGCAATGTTCTTATATGAATGCCAAGCATCCCTATAATTACCTGTTATGTCAATGCTTTGAACCTCAACCCCGGTATATTCAACAAGTTTCCCGTTTTCGATTCGTGCAAGCACCCAATCCATAGACAGGCTTGTGCCGATTTTCACTTCTTTGCCTGAGTTTTGACCAAGAGCAACAACACAATTTTTTTTATTTTCCCTTACAGGTATAAATTGTTCATACAATAAAAATTCAAGGCTTTTATCGAAGGCTTCATTGGCTATGGTTCTCAGTGCGGCATAATTGTCTTCATAAAGCCTGTTAGGGCAGATAACACAATCCCCATAAGGAGAAGAAACGCTACATGTCCCATATATTATTGAACCATCGTGATTGGCTTTCGTACATTGTTTATTAATAAATGGGCAAGCCGATAAGTTCCATAGACTTCGGCATTGCGTTGTTGTGTCGTCAGGCGCGTAACCAAATATCTCGATTAAATCTTTCTTTGGTCGTAAGGTCACGAAGTCTCCTTTAGCATTTTCATAATTTCACTCCCAATAACTTTCCCTAACAAAGGCGGGACGGCATTTCCGATTTGCTCATATTGTTGCGTAATGCTTCCTGAAAACTGGTAATGGTCTGGGAAAGATTGTATTCTCGCTGCCTCCCGCACTGAAATTACACGATTTTGCGTGGGATGAAAAAAACTGCCCCAGTGCGGATCACATTTTGTTAGCACAGTTGAACAAAGTGAATCGGGGTGCAGCCGCCCATAACGCTTTGTGTGGTCACTTCTTCTTGCCCGCTTTAAACCTGTGGGCAATAATTCATAGGGTATATCCCGCCAGCTTCCCCCTTGAGGAATGTGTTTGAGGCGTTCAAGGTTTATTTCCGCAATTCTGGCACAGTGATGCTCTGTTAAAATAGAGCAATTTTCCCTTAAATAATCTTGGTATGCATTTTGTGGTTCGGATGCATATTTTCCAGGGCTGACTGTTTGGTTATTTTCTACTTCCGGGAGGTCTGACAATGCGTCCCAAACATTAACTTGGGGTTTAATGTCAGGATAAAAAATAGATGGCAATGTTGTGAGGCATAATTCTTTTGCACCCGCAAAATTTGCTACGGCCTTTGCTTCAAACTCTGGCTCTGGAAATGATATATCACCCTTATAATTTCGTATACCAATAAACACTGTCCGATATCGCATTTGTGGAATACCGTAATGACCTGCAAATAGTATTTTATGTTTCACTTTGTAGCCAAGGGCTTCAAGTTCTGCATATATTTGCGCTACTACGGTACCTTTACCGAGAGAAATTATCCCAGGTACGTTTTCTATCAAAACTGCTCGTGGTTCCAAACAAGAAACCACACGTAGAAAATCTTTAAAAAGGTGGTTTCTTGCATCATCAAGCGTTCGAATTGGCGCATTAATTGAGAATCCTTGGCACGGCGGGCCACCTGCAACAAGGTCTATTTCGCCTTCTTCTACGCCAAGCAGCCTCTTGATGTTAGTTTCAGAAACTTGCCGTACATCGCCGACTATTACTTGGGTATCTTGATGATTTTTCTGATAAGTCTCCGCATAACGTGGCACAAGCTCATTTGCCAAAAGCGGCGTGAAACCTGACTGCTTTAATCCGCAAGAAAGCCCCCCTGCACCTGAAAATAGGTCAACGCTCTTCATAACAAGACAAAATTGGCTTCCATTTTCAATTCACCTTCAACGATAACGCGCTGACAACACCCTTACCATCCCTTTTAGGATCGACCGCAGAATCCAGGATAAACACCTTCGCATTGGGTATACCGCCTTTTTCGACGATATATTTGGCGATGGCTTTGCCCCTGTCATCGGCCAGATGTTTCAATCGCTGAGGTTCGGGCTTAATGCTTTCCTGCATTTTTTGTTTGGCAACCTGATAAAAGTCTCCGGCATCTGGGGCAATCAATTTAGGCGTACCGATAAATGATTTTTCCGCCATCGCCGGGAATTTTTCGATGAAGGCATCGGCAAGCAAATCGTTGTAATCATCTTCCGTCAATTCGACATGTTCAGCTCGGACTTTTTTGCCCCCTTCTTTAGTCATCTCGTCCGCTTTTCTCTTTTTTAGCTGGTCAAGCAACGCGTCATCCTGTAACGCAGGCCAGTCTTCTTTTTCAAATGCTGCGCCTTTGATTTCAAGGTTAAGCACAGGTTTTTCTTTCAGTGCTTTAGCGACATTGTCCAGTTTGCCGGTCTCTTTCGCTTCCAATGCTTGATTGCCCGGCTTAAAGCTGACCGTGCTTAAATCTTCATCGCTACCAGCTAAAGAGGCAATGGCATTGAAGGGGGCGGTGACTATTTTGGTCAATACATTCACCAAGGCATCGACGATTATGCCGCCAATGCTGAATTGGGGATCTTCCAAACTACCTGTGAGCGGCACATCGAGCTTTATTTTACCTTCGGAATCCTTCAGCAAGGCGATTGCCAAGCCAAGCGGCAACGATACCGCATTCGGATTATCAACTTCTTCACCCAGCTCAAGTTGGTCAATCAGGATATTGTTTGATGCTTCCAACTTGCCTTTCTGTATTTGATATTTTAGCCCTAAGGTCAGCTTACCTTTCTCAATCTTGTAGCCCGCAAACTGTACCATATAGGGTGTCACCAAGGGCATGGGCATCCCATCAAACGTGAGGTTGATATTGTAGTTGCCGAGATAGGGGCTAATTTCACCATTGATGTCAACGGGAGCCAGATCGTAGGCACTGCCTTTTAAATCGACTTTGACAATGGCTTTCTCGCCAGAAGAAATGCCGCTCGCGCCACCATCCAGGCTTTTGATCTGAGCGGCGAAGGGCATAATTAAAGACAGGTCGGCAAAATCCGATGAACCATCGACGATTTTCACCTTGTCCAGTTTGAATATCGGTTTACTGGTTTGTGTTGTTTTGTTGTGTGCGACTTTAACTGGCTTGGCCGGTTTTGCCAATTTTTCTGACTTTTCCGTTTTATTGGCAATCATGATGTCAGAGAAGTTGACTGTTTTGTCTTTTCTGATCGTCACCCTGACGTAAGGTTTTTCAATCAGCAAGGTCGTAGCACTAAAACGGTTGGCGAGTAGATCAACATTAATACCTTTAAGCGCGAGGTTTTCCCACTTGATAAGATCCTTGCTCTGAATCTGGTCACGGGTCAGCAGGCTGGCAATCCCTGAATTGCCTTTAAACTTAACATCAAGTGGTTTTTTGGGCGATTGATTCAGCGCAAGTTGGCCGTCCATATTAAACTGTCCATCCAACACATCGACCTTGGCAAATTTATCAACGTAGGGCTGGAAGTCTTCCAGATCAATTTTTTTGATGTCAATATCAACTTTTGCCGTTAGCGGTGCAATAACAGCATCCCCTTTAAGCTTGATCATACCGGTTTTATTGAGTTTAACGTCGAGCTGAAAAGGCAGTTTAGCATCAGGCTTATTACTGATATTACTGACTTTAAGATTAATGGGCTTGGCGGTCATGCGTTTAGGCTTTTTTAAGGAACGGTCTTCAAAATTGACCCCGAAGTTGGTCAAGGCAAGATCCTTAATGGTGACGAGCCAGTCTTTTTCCGGCTTTACGTTTTTCGCGGCAACAGCAACCGTTTGTGCATCTTCTTTAAAATCGATGGTTTTGGCGGTGGCGTAATCTGGGCGGGTGGATTCAACTTTTTTCCCTTGTGGCGTGGCGACCAATTTTTGGTAATTGAATACGCCGTCCTTATCCAGCCACGTCTGGAACTCAGCATCTTTGGCATTGATCTGGTCGATAATGACCTCTTTGTTTTTTAGGTCAACCGCCATTTCCTGTACGCCGAAGACAGGTATTTTGATTAATGTGGTATTTTCCCCAGGTTCCGCCAGATGCAAATCATGCAAATCAAACTTGCCGTGGCTGATATTGACATCCATTGCCTGTTCGGATTTGGCAAATTGATAGCTGGTTTCCAGTTTGATCTCAGGTGCTTTGGCTTCTATTTTTTGCTGATTTACGCCCTTGAATTGAAAGTTTTTGATCGCCGTTATCGCTTTCCCTGCCGATAACTTCAGGCCGTCTTTCGCTTGCGCCAATTTAAGATCCGATTCGTGACTAAATAAAGCGATGCCGACCGACATTGGATCAGATGCCTGATTTGAAAATTTCAGATCTTGGCCATCCAGCTTGGTTTTTTTGATTTCTAAATCAATTTTGTCGCCAGCAATTGTCACCAACGCATCGGCTTCGACAGAAAATGTCGGCGTTGTCAGCAGCATTTTGTCTGGGCTTTTGTCAGCAAAACGCAAGTCACGCAACTCAAAGCGGGTTTTTTTGATAGCGGCTTTCACATTTGCTTTATCAACATCGACTTTATAATCGACATTGATTAGTTCATTACCCTGCAAATCAAAAGTTGCTGTGTCGGATAACGCCAAAGCCAGCAGTTTTTGTAACTGGAGTTTATCCAGCGTTATAGTGCCTTCGGAAGAGACAGGGTTAACACCGACATTCGCCTTCCAATCCAGTTTGCCGCCGGATTTAACGCCCAGATTGAAATCCAGTTTTGCCTTGCTTTGGGCTTTGGTGCTCAAATCGCTGATGTTCAGATTGATGGGCGATATTTCTTCGGAAACCGGTTTAGCAAAATGACCGTCATCCCAAAGCAGTTTGCCATCTTTTACAGTTAGTTTGGCAAGCCTTAACGGGAACAGCTTGCCATCCTCTTTTTTGGGTTCTTCCTTGGTTTTCGGCTTCGCCGCCGCCATATCTTCAAAGTTGAATTTACCCTTACCGTCTTTGGCAAGGTATACCGTGGGTTTATTTAAAGTGATGTCATCAATGGCTAAAGCCAATTGTTTGATTGACTGGAAGGTATTGATCTTGAGGCTTAAGATCTCGAAGCCCACAAACGGCTTGCCATTTTTCTCCAGGATCTTGAAATCCTGAATACTGGCAAACAGTTTGAAGGGATTGAATTCAATCTTGCCGACGGAGGCTTTTCTGCCGGTTTCTTGCTGAATAATGTCGGGCAACTTAGCTTTTAAAACAGCCGGAACGACATAAAAACCCAACACCGCATAAACCAACACAACGCTGAAGAAAATGACCAGCGGTTTGACGAATTTGGCGTATGGTTCAGGAATGTTCAATATTCCTTGCTTTTGTGCCTCGGCAGGTTCGGGGTGGCTTGGCTTACCACCCGTTTCGTCGGAATTGTTTTGACGGGAAAAGAGTTTGCTAACGCTCTCCCCTAATTGAAGTTTGGACTGTAACTGCCGACCAGCCTCAGATATCCAGGTAACCAGTTTCTTCATGTAATACCTGATCAAGTCCTTGTACCTCTTCATCAGAGGTGACACGCAAACCGATGCATAAATCCAGCCCTTTAAGAATCAGATAGCTGAAAACTGCGCTCCACGCGATAGTGACAACAATAGCTAATGCTTGCACCGCAACTTGATGTCCCATAGTGACACCTTCGGGCAGGCCAAGACCGCCCAGGCTGGCCTCGGCAAATACGCCAGTCAACAATGAACCGGTAATACCGCCAACACCATGCACAGGGAAAACATCCAATGAATCGTCGATAATCAGTTTGCGTTTGACAAACTGCGTGGCGAAAAAACACACAATACCTGCAGTAACGCCAATGATCAACGCGCCCGTAGGCCCAACAAAACCGGATGCTGGGGTAATGGTACCTAGACCTGCAACCATGCCCGTAACGATACCCAGCACGCTGGGCTTGCCGAAGCGTAGCCATTCTATAGTCATCCAGGTCAATGCACCCGATGCCGCACCAATGTGGGTGACTAACATAGCCATTCCCGCACGTCCGTCCGAGGTTAGTGCGCTACCGGCATTAAAGCCGAACCAGCCAACCCACAACATGCCCGCACCCGTAACCACCATCGTCATATTGTGCGGCGGCATGGCTGTGGTCGGAAAACCTTTACGTTTGCCAATGACCAAGGCCGATACCAAAGCCGCAACCCCAGCGTTGATATGGATCACGATACCACCAGCGAAATCCATTGCACCCAAGTCGGCTAGCCAGCCGCCGCCCCATATCCAGTGGCAAATCGGCACATAAACCAGACACAGCCAGAGTGCGCTAAACCACAACATCGCCGAAAACTTCATCCGCTCGGCAAACGCACCGACAATGAGGGCGGGCGTGATAATGGCGAAAGTCATCTGAAACATAAAATACAAAGTTTCAGGAATATCGCCCGTCAAAGAGCTTGTGCTTATATCAGGCAGAAATGCTTTCGACATTCCGCCCAGATATTTTTGCAACTCGCCGCCATTGGAAAAAATCAGGCTGTAAGCCCCGGCCAGCCAGACGATGGAAATTAAGCAGGTAATGGCGAAACATTGCATCAGCACTGACAGTACGTTTTTGCTCCTGACCAATCCCGCATAAAAAAGCGACAGTCCCGGTATTGTCATGAACAGCACCAACGCAGTGGATGTCAGTATCCACGCAGTATTGGCCTGATTTAATTCAGCTGCTGAAACGATTCCTGGCAGCAAAAACAAGACGGGGATTATGGTGTAATTTCTTATTATTGTTTTAAAAGACATGATTTTCCTGAGCCGTTTAGATGGCATCTTCTCCCGTTTCGCCAGTCCTAATGCGGATCACCTGCTCAAGATTGGTGACAAATATTTTACCGTCGCCGATCTTGCCGGTATTGGCTGCGTTTACAATTGTTTCGACGGCTTTATCGACCACATCATCCGCCACCGCAATTTCGAGCTTAACTTTTGGCAGAAAATCAACGACATACTCCGCACCACGGTACAATTCAGTATGACCTTTTTGACGGCCAAAACCCTTGACTTCGGTAGCCGTAACGCCTGCTACGCCGATCTCGGACAAGGCTTCCCTGACATCATCCATTTTGAATGGTTTGATAATGGCTGTTATAAGTTTCATGTTTCCCCTCAATTATTTGTGGCGTAATTTTATATAATCACAGGCTGCAATCATACACATTATTTAACAACATACAATCTGTAAGCGAAGCGGTAAAATCAAGCATATCCGTAAAATCAAAACGAGGAATGCTAGCTAGCGTTCGCCACCAGATTTAAACCATTTCGTAAACCCGTCTTTTAATGAACAACTCAATAAACAAGTTAAGGTTCGTTTTTCAACACTTCTTTCAAAAAAGGTATCGTCAGTTTTCGCTGGGCAGACAAGGATGCGACATCCAGTTTGTTTAACGCCAACCACAACGAAGACAAGCTGCGGTCATAGCGCGTCAATAAAAATTTGACCGCTTTTGGGGTGAATTCAAACCCCAATTGTTGGGCTTTATGGCTTAATGCGGCAATTTTGTCATTATCCGCCAAGGGCTGAATTTTTAATGATAATCCCCAGTTAATACGGGTTTTCAGGTCAGGCAATGCCAAAGCGATAACTTTAGGTGCACACGATGCCGACAAGATTATTCGACAACCATTGCTACGGTGCTGGTTAAAAAAATTAAACAAGGCCAATTCTAAATCCGCAAAGCCCGCAAGAGCATCAAGGTTATCTATGCAAACAACGTCAATGCCTTCAAGCCCGTTAAATACGTCTGGGGGCAAAACGGCAGACTGCCGACAATTAAGGTAAAAAGCACTGAAGCCCAAAAGCGATGCTTCATGGCAGCAGGCATGTAACAAATGGCTCTTGCCCTGCCCTGTGTTTCCCCACAGGAACAGCAACTGTTCGCCGATACCGGCAACGGCCTTTTTTAATTCCCCGATGATTTCCTCATTGCCACCCGGAAAATACTCAGCGAAGGTCTGGTTGGCCCGAAACTCGAACTCGACAGGTAACTGCTCGGCCATTCAGGTACGCGTTCCCGACAAGCGTATATAAAATGACGTACCAAAAAATATCATTAAGCTCAGCAGAATTTCCAGCAAAGCATAAGGTCGCGTACTAGCATTAACATAGGCTTCGGCACAGCCATGGAGGAAATACATCAGGCTGATATACGCCAACCATGCACAACTTTTCAGCTTGCCGTCCAGAAAACCGCGCATCGGCAATAAAAGTGGTGTAACCGTGAGCAGTAACATTAACGCAACGGGTACACGCGCCACTGGCGTAAGCACGGTATTCCATAAAATCAGTAAAGCGAACAACCCCAAAAAACCCGCTAAAGCAATACGATAAAAAAAATGCGGCGTTATATTCATTGGCCTGGTTTGAGCAACAGCGCTGTGCTGGCTAAGCGTTTACCGAACGCCAAACAGAGGGCTTTTTCATGCTCAGTGACAGGCGAGTCGTCAACCGCTAAATGACTTGGCCCGTAAGGTGTACCGCCCGATGCAGTTTCCCGTAACGCGACTTCTGAATAAGGAATGCCCAGCAGCAACATGCCGTGGTGCAGCAAGGGTAACATCATGGAAATCAAGGTCGTTTCCTGTCCACCATGCATACTGCCTGTCGAAGTAAACACGCCTGCTGGCTTACCTTTAAGCGCACCGGAAAACCATAGTTCAGTCGTACCATCTAGAAAATATTTCAGTGGCGCAGCCATATTGCCGAACCGTGTCGGGCTGCCCAAAGCCAGACCGTCACAAGATTTTAAGTCATCTAATGTCGCGTAAATAGCGCCTTTGGCAGGAATGCTGTCGGCAGTTTTTTCACAGACAGCAGAAACATCCGGTACCGTTCTTAGCGCCGCCTCGACATTTTGCACAGATTCAACGCCACGGGCGATCAGGTTCGCCATTTCCGCCGTAGCACCGTCCCGCGAGTAATAAAGAATTAAGATTTTTGCCATAATGATTGAAAGAAATTGGGATAATTACAAAATGCTGAGGACATTTTCAGGCGGACGACCAATCACTGCTTTACTATTAGCGATAACGATAGGACGTTCGATTAAAATCGGGTTTGCAACCATGCCGTTTATTAAGACAAGCCTGTCTAGTGTGGGATTATCAAGGTTGTTGGCCTTGTATTCGCCTTCACTCTTCCGCATCAAATCACGCGGTTCCATGCCGAGTTTTTGCAAAATATCAGCCAATTCTTCAGCACTGGGTGGCGTTTTAAGGTATTCGATAATATCCGGCTCTATACCCTTATCTTTCAATAACTGCAAAGTTTGCCGGGATTTTGTGCAGCGCGGATTGTGGTATATTTTCACAGTCATGGCAGTTTCACCTTTGTCAAAACCAAACTCTAAACAAGTCAACACTAGCGTTTATAATAGCATCCTTAGCCTACTCAGTTTTTGAAAAATGGACATCGTAATGACGAAAGAACAACTGTTGGATCGCGTCAGGCAGTACACATTCTTAACCCGGCTTGATCGGCCTATCGGTATTTTGATCCTATTGTGGCCTGCACTTTGGGCATTGTGGATTGCCAGTGACGGCAAACCGGATGGACTGGTGTTGACGGTGTTCTGCCTGGGTGTGGTATTTATGCGTTCAGCAGGGTGTGTGATTAATGATTATGCCGATCGGGATTTCGACCCGCATGTCGAACGCACCAAACAACGGCCTATCGCGGCAGGCAAAGTCCGGCCTAAAGAAGCCTTGGTGGTTTTTGTCGTGCTGTGCTTGTGTGCATTTGCTTTGGTATTGCTGCTGAATATCTATACCATCATGCTGTCATTTGTCGGTGCCTTTTTAGCCGCCAGTTATCCGTTTATGAAACGCTACACTCAATTACCGCAGGCCTATCTGGGGATTGCTTTCGGCTGGGCGGTGCCAATGGCCTTCGCCGCGCAACTTAACACTATTCCTCCCGTGGCCTGGGTACTGTATTTGGCTGTCATATTATGGGCATTGGTGTACGACACAATGTATGCCATGGTCGATAAAGACGACGACCTTAAAATCGGCGTTAAATCCACAGCAATTTTATTTGGCAATTATGACCGTCACATCATGGCGTTATTACAGTTGGTTATTCTTGGCCTATTGATCCAAGTTGGCTTAATGATGCAATTCGGCTCGGCTTATTATCTCGGACTGACAGCTGCGGCAGGATTGTCACTCTATCAACAGAAATTGATTTTTTACCGGGACAAAAAGTTATGTTTTCAGGCGTTTTTAAATAACAATTGGCTTGGCTTAGCGGTGTTTTGTGGGATTCTTATGGATTACAGCTTGTAGGCGTTATTATTTTGAGTCATTCAACACGACCACGATAATACTTAACCTGAGCGCCCGTTCTCACATCCTTCACGCCAACAGCTTGCAATTGCAACCCTGCGATACCTCCAGCAATGGACTCGTCACCATAAATAAGCAAATTCTTAGAATTAGCCACTTCATTGGGAATGGCCTTGTCTGTAGAAACATAAACATGTGCAGCCGGAAACAGGTAACGGGCATAGTCTTTCAGATTAGTCATCAGTTGATTGTCAGTAAAAAACAGGATGTCAACTTGCTTGGGCTGCTCTACGCCCATCTTTTTAATATCAGCATTCATGTCATTCAAAATGAACTTAAAAGGCACAATGGAGTTTAAATAACGAAAAGAACGATGCTCGTGCAATACATTGCTGAATAAGACAATTAATGCAGATAGTGCGATAACGCAAGCACTTCGCCCAGATAAACCCACCGAATTTGATGCCATCCAGCGCAGGAAAATTAAATACATCGCAGTCAACAAAACAGGCAAAATAATTAGGGCGCGTTGCATGATAGAAGCAACATCGTATTGGGTATAACCCTGCAATTGCAGAGCAGCCATTAAAACGCCGATAACCCACACTGAAACGAGAAAATGAATCCTGCCAAAAAAACCAAGCAGAGACGCAATCAGATAGGCCAATATCGGCAAGTCCAATACACCAAAAAAAGCAACGTTGCGATCAGTCAATACGGCCAAAACACTTGTCAGCAGATCAAACGCTGAACTACTTTCGCGCAACTGGGCAACCCTGTCTTCACGTCCAGCAAGTACAGTAGCCAGCAAAAAAATGACCGCGTAGCCAAAAATGGCAAGAAATACCTTTTTTAATTGATGCCTATCCAAATTCATGTCCATTTGGCTTGGCTTTAAGCAAAGCAGTAACAAACTCACCAAGAGCAAGCCCAAAGCAGCCAGGGCAGGCGTGTAGGTATGGCTTAAAAAAGCACTTACCCAGGCCAGCGCTATCAATGCAGCAGGGCTAAATTCATCGAGAGCAATTAGCACAATGCCAATGGCAAAGAGTGTGAGCGAAATGGGTAAGATGGTTTGTTCAAAAATCAAATAGTATTCAGGGATAAAAGGAAAGCTGAATAATAGCGAAATAGGGACAAGCGCTAGACTTTCAGGTCGACCCAAACGAGCAGTCAACCGCTGCAAGCCAACCGAAAATGCCATAAAACCAATAATAAATAGCCAGGCAAAGCCCAAGTGCAATGCGAATAAACTAGATCCGAACAACTTACTGGGCAATGCAACCAATAAATATTGTCGGGCAGGATAGCCAAGAAAAGCCTTACCGTTATAATTAAAATCAATGCTTGAAAAAGCATCAATCCCCGCTCCGGCTTGCAGTGCTGCCTCTGGGCTTACATCAGCTATTTGAGGACTGCCCAGAACGAAAGTCAGAATGCATAAAATAATGCTATGCGTTATTAAGAACGGAAATTGCTTTTTATTCCACGCATTAAGTAGATTTTCAACATACCAATAGCTTACACAAAGAGCTGCCAACAGGCTTTGGGCAATCCAAATCATGGCGGCAAGCCTAGCAACATAACCACCCGCCATATAGGCAAAAAGCTCCAAACAGGCTGATCCGGCCAATAGAAAAATCACCCGATTTTCTTGCCCAAAGGGGATTTGGATAAAAAGTCCTTTGAATGCTTGAGCCATATATTTAGTCACCCCTGAAAAAATCCTACAAGTTTTGATTCTTTCGATAGAAATCAGAGAACCATATTATCATTCTCGAGCTATCGGATCCTGATTGTTTTTTCAAATAACTATATATTTCAATTACATGAAATTTTTTTAGCCTTTCAAGCATACGTTTTGAACAGTTGTTTTTGTCGTCCCAACCGTTAACTTTTTTTGCCCCCATTCCTTAGCAACAACCTCAAGGCTGTTGCTTGCGAGTTCTGCCTTTGATTCTTTGACTGCCTTCCTGTTTTCGCCGGAGCCTATGCTGCCGTTGGCTATCAGTTTTCGTGAGTCGTCTCGCCGTTGTCTTGCTTGCTCAAGCGATGTCGGGGTAACAACCAAACGACAAGCCCTTTCCGTCTGCCAGCTTGAAAACCTTGCCCCATTTGGCTTTGCCGCCCCAGTGGGCGTTCTTACATGCGGTGTCTGTCAGCATTTTGGGGGTAACTTTTTTTTGTGAAGGACTGTTACCCCCGATTATTACCCGCATTTAACGTGAGCTGTAGAGAGGTGAAAGACACTAATTGATAACCAATGGACAGAAAAAACCCCGCTATGTCCAGTAAACATGCGGGGTTTGATAATTGCTGATAATTTGTGATGCCATCTCATGGAGGCTGCGGCCGGAATCGAACCGGCGTCTAAGGCTTTGCAGGCCTCTGCATAACCATTTTGCTACGCAGCCATAATTGAAATGTCTTGAAACAAAAAAGCCGCGACTTTACGCGGCTTTTCTATATTAATTGGAGCGGGAAACGAGATTCGAACTCGCGACCCCAACCTTGGCAAGGTTGTGCTCTACCACTGAGCTATTCCCGCAACTGAAGTTATCCTACTAATTATAGATTTTTTAAGCGTGGTGTCAATCTATAAATTACTGTACATCAATCGCAAGCACCCAACCGTCTTTGTCTTTGCAAGCGCCTTCCGTAACTTTAACCTTCACAAACATCTTTTTCTTGCCGTAAGCATCTGAAAATTCCATGACTTCTACAGGAGTGCCTTGGGGCATATGCTGACAGGTGTTTTCCTTGGTATCTTTTCTGTCTTCTTCTTCGGTATCGTCATAAGCGGCAAGCGTTCCAGGTACCGGAACTAGGCGTATCTTGGCATCTTTATCAACCGTATTTGGGCTTTTTAAGGTGTATTTTTGCCCTACTGATAAATCTTTAATTGTCGGCCCGGAAACAGGGGTTGATTCACCTCCGCTAAACATCATGATAAGCACAGGCAAGACCAGCGCGACAATAATGCCATAGAATGCTTTGGGATTTTTTTCTTTCAAGCCCATAAACGCAGCAAACTGATTGCCTGCGACATTTTTTGCTGAGTCTACCGTTTTATTTAAATTCTCTTCGTCACTCATTTTTCATCCTCATGGTTTGTAATTATTGTTTGGTGAAACCTTTCTAAAACTGATACAAATTTCCGGTTTGCTATCTGGTATTTAAAATATATTTTAAAGTAAACTTCATTAAAGTATTGACCGCTATCTATTAAACAATCGCTGGCTGCATCGACTTGCGTCTACTCAGTGGACAAACTTACCACGATGTAAAAACTTTTCAAGTGATTTGTATCAAGCCAACTGATACTCAAGACTATTTGGTTAAGCCTTAAATAAAATCATAACCTTTTTTCGGCAGCGACTTATCCACTTTTGCTGCGATTCTATTGCATTTAAATTGCCAATAACCCAAACCAACGTTTTTCCTGTCTTTTAAAATAAGAAAAATATCTTCATTGCCAACCAGCATTTTGATTATATCCCCTTCTTTTAAGACGAAATTATCAACCACTAGGAAACTAGCTTCATCATATTCATCGTCGGCACTATGAAATAGGCCTTTATACGACGTAGTGTCAGTCGTTTCGACCATGGTGTAATAAACGGCATGATAAAGTGCAGTTAGCAAACGCAAACCAAAACTTATTTTGCCTGATTGCTTTGCAACAATCAGCTCGTTAACAACCGCTAGAGATCGTTTTTGGTCGGGCTGATTGGCTTTCCTTAAACTGATTAAGTTGCCTACCGATAAAACACCAGTGGCTTTAAATACCGAAAATAACAACCGGTCGGATTCTGTATGAACTAAAACTTCCTGCGCGCTTTCGGTGCTGCCAGCAGTCGCCCTGATTTGCGGTAGATCAGTGCTTTTTAGCTGATGGGCAGGCCCCATGCCTATCGCCATATATCTATCTAACCTATCACTAAAAACGGCTTCTTTCTGAAGCTCAACGCCCATCCACCTAAGTTCAAGGTAATCTAGCAATTCAGCGGTGGGTTTTTCTTCATGGTTATGAAGGATATGCATAGATGCAAAGCGTGTTTTTGTCGCGCTAATAAACTTGTCTTTCTTTTCCAATGCCTTGTACAGCTTGGTAAAGTTTAAGAACAATGCGGCGGTATCTTTTCTGGTATCGGTCTCGATTTGAACGAATGGCGGCTTGTCTTCGTCCGTCATGACGATAAACTGCATGCGTTGCCCAAAAACAGGCGCGGAACTCAAGCTGAAATAAGGAAATAACGATTCAATAAAGTCATATACGAGAAAAACTTCTTTTTGCATTAACCCTGTGGGGTGGGAAAGATTTAGCAACAGTATTTGCCGATAGCATTCTTCGGGGGAGCTGGCTTTGTTAATGAAATTAGTATGATCCGATACCCTTACCGTGTCTTTTTTTACCTTTACGCTGAGTTTGTAAAGGGAATGTAGATCTATCCACACCCAATCAGGTGCCGCCAAGCCCATCAACATGTGGCTTACAACCACACTGCATAAGCCTTTGATGCAGCGTTGTAATGTCAATGCCAGGTTTTTACCTTGAAACCAACCGACTTGTCGATGCGTGAGTTCTTTTAAAACAATCCAGTAACCAATTGTATATTCTCGTTCTATTGTCGCCAGAACATGGAGAATTTTTAAGTCATTCTCTTGTTTGGGAAAACCGGCTTTCATCAGCCTGGAACGCAGGTATTCTTCAATAATCAGAACTTTAGACCGGACTTGCTCCAACGCATCCAAACGCTGCTGCAAAGGCATGGCTACGGCGTTAAAATCAGCAATGAAATCTTGAATCAAGCGCGTAGCCAAGCTAGGGTTTGCGGTCGGCAACTCTTCAAGCCATTGCGCCAACGCTTTTTGTTCAAATTCTTTTAGCCGCTCCGGCCTGGATTCTTGGACCGGAATAACAAGAAAAAATGAGTTTTTCAATTGTTCACCGTAAAGATAATAGTTCCGTGGGTCTTTGCTATCAAACGCTGATTCCTAAGCTATTTTTAAAATATTTTTATGCGCTAGAGTCATGCTGTATTGCCTTTTCTTGTCATCATCCCTTTAGAAGGATTATAACCCAAGATTGCCAGCATCATAAAAACTATGAACGCGACTAGAGTATAGACAAAAGCATGTGGATTAAATTGGCTGTACAAGGCAAACCGGATCAACTCAACCGCCTGGGAGAAAGGATTGTACTGGGCAAGGGTATGTAAAAAGGTACTGGACTCCTTGATTTTCCACAGGGGATAGAGTGCCGTGGACATAAAAAACATCGGAAAAATAACAAAATTCATCACCCCGGCAAAGTTTTCCAATTGTTTGATGAATGACGACAACAATAACCCCAAAGCACCGAGCATTAATCCTGACAACACTAACGCTGGCAAAACCCAAGCATAACCCAACAACGGCGGACGAATGTCATAACACCATGCAATGCCAAGAAATACATACACCTGTAAGATAGATACGGCAGTGCCTGCCAATAATTTCGACAACAGTAAAAACCAGCGCGGCAGTGGGCAGGTCAACAGGATACGCATACTGCCCATTTCCCGGTCATAGACCATCGACAGCGAGCTTTGCATTCCGTTGAATAACTGGATCATGCCACACAAGCCCGGCACGATGTAGACTTCGTAGAGGATATAGGTTTCATAAGGCGGACTGATCGCCAAACCTAATGCCGATCGGAATCCGGCAGCAAAGATAAACAGCCACACCAATGGCCTGACTAATGCCGAAATAAAGCGTTCGCGTTGAGTGATAAAACGCCAGCATTCGCGCCAGATGATACCCCACATGGCACGCCAATAATGCAGCACCTTCATGCTTGCGCTCCTTGCGTCAGCGTATAGAAAGCGTCTTTAATCGTTGTCGCGCCCGTTTGTTGTAGGACATCATCAACCGATCCGGCCGCTTTGATTTGACCTTTGTGCAAAATAATAAGGCGATCATCCGGGAAAATTTCGTCAATCAAATGGCTGGCCCATAACACGGCGATGTTTTCATCCTTAGCCAAACGGTGGACATATTCAACAATATCCTGACGACTGGGCACATCCAGGCCTACTGTGGGCTCATCCAACAACAATAGCGACGGCTTATGCAGCAATGCCCTGGCAATCTCGACCCGCCTTCTGTGTCCGCCGTTCAACTGGCGTACTTTTTCAAAACGCCGCTCATGCATGTTGAGACGCTGCAATTCCTGTTGGATGCGCTGCTTAGCGAGCTTACTTCCCATACCGTGCAATGCCGCGTGATAGCCCAGGTTTTGCTGCACCGTCAAATCCATGTCCAGCGTCGATTGCTGAAACACCACGCCTAATCGGGCTAATGCCTTGGCAGTTTGCTTTTTGATGTCAAAACCGCACAATTCAATACGTCCGCTACGGGCATCATACAATCGAGTAATCAGGGCAAATAAAGTGCTTTTCCCTGCGCCATTAGGCCCCAGCAACACAGTGCACTCGCCGGATTGGATGGCGAAGTCAACGGAGTCCAGCGCTTTTTTACCACTGTACGAAAAACTCAAACCTTCGATAGATAAGGCTGTTTCCTGGCTAGGCATTTGGTCAGAAGATTGACGGATGGCTATATTCATGGCTTGACTGCAACGCCCCAAGGATAATTGCCCACGCCTAGCGATTTAGTCACCGTTTGGCTATCAAGATCAATAATAGAAATGTCGTTGCTAACCCCGTTCGTGGTATACAGGCGTTTTTGGTCGGGCGAAAATGCCAGATTCCACACCCGCTGTCCGACTAAGAGGTATTTTTCCACTTCGTAGGTCTTAGCATTAATCACCGCAACACGATTAGCAGGCCCCAATGCCACATAACCACGTTTATTATCCTTGTCGATAACCACGCCGACTGGCTGTATTTTATCTTTTGGTACACCGGGAACCTCAAACTGGACTCGTTTGCTGATCTGTTTGGTTTTTGCATCCAAAATCATCAGGCTACCGGACATTTCCGAAGTCATCCAAGCATTGGCGCTGTCTGCCGTAAACGTAACGGCACGAGGACGTGCATCGACCAAGGTATTTTCAACAATTTCATGGGTCTTGGCATCAATCCAATGCAGCATATTGGTTGTCTCGGTCGCACTGACAATCCAGCGATTATCAGGACTAACGGCTATGCCTTCAGGTTCAACCCCGACCTTGATTTGCTTGATGGCTTTCTTTTTTGCGATGTCAATAACAGTGACCATGCTGTCATCTTCATTGGACACATAGAGCCGGTCGCCTTTGGGATTGAGGGCAAAAGTTTCAGGATCATCGCTCGACGGCAACGTCCCGATAATTTTCAAAGTCTCGGCATCCAACATTTTGATGGTATTGTCATCACTGACAGCAATGTATAGCACCTTATAGTCAGGGCTGATAGTTATTCCTCTAGGCCGCTGACCGATTTCCACCGTTTTTATGAGCTTACCCTCGACCGGATCAATTAAAGCCAACGCATTGTCTTTTTCCAAGGTCACAAACACGGTTTCTGCTTTGACGGAAACCGACATCAAACCCAATAACAGTACACTTATTACCTGTTTATTCACTACTTTTGCTCCATTGACATTGTGTTTCTGGTTGGTCGAAACCTAAGGTATCCAGTTCGGTTTTAGGGTGCAAAAAACCTTCGATGGGTGCGACTGCCACCATCGACCGAGGCGCAGCCAGCAAAACCGGTTGCCGTAACTGATGATCCCACGTCCTAAACGACAATGGCGTGCCTTTATAACCCTGCAAAGCAAATTGGTCACTTAAAATATAGTCCTTAATCGGTTTCAGCTCATTGGATTGGCTGCGTGTTGCCGCCTCACCTATCGCCCGTACCGCAAGATAAGCCCCATAATCTTGCTCTTCCATCCAGCGCCCTGCCCTTTCTTTGAAGCGATTTTGAATCTGCGTCGCGCCCCATTGTTCATGGGTTCGATGCCAGGCTGTCGCCAGCAAACCCTGGGTGCCAACAACAGGCCGTGGCAACCAAGTGCGGTAATCTAGATATTCGCCGAACTGCCCTTGCTCGTCGGCAACTACCAATACATCATAATCATCATCAATCTGGGTAAAAACAGCCACATCGGATTGTGCCGTGCGTCTGGCATCAAAGGTATGCTCCCACGATTTTTCCTGAACGATGGTCATGTTGAATTTTTTGGCGGCACGTTTGACAGCTTCAGCATAGAGCATATCTTCCTGAGTCGTACCAATCGCCAGAAACCATTTGGTCCACTTCTTTTTCATCAGGTATTGCGCGAGCGCATCAGCACGCATGGCGCGACTGGGCAGCAAATGCAGCACATTAGCCCGACATTGTTTACCTCGAAGGGAATCATCCACCGTCCCCGCATCAAAGATCACCATGTCTTTCGCCGCTGGCAAATCAGCGACACTGTTGGTTAGACCCGATGCCAGATTGGTGACAACATAACTGTATTTTTTGGCGATGTCCTTATTAAAGGTATCAGCAACATTACCATCCGCTGGCACCATGAATGTCTTTAAGATGAATGCCTGCCGGGTATATTCGCCAGTCGTGTTATTGTCTTCTATTGCCAGTTCAGCACCAAGAACCCCCTTGTTTTCAATGATAGGATCTAAACTGGATAACGGTGGCCGCACTTTTTGCGTTTGCATGAGATAAGCAATATTGATGACTTGCTTGCCCTTCGCAAACACACTTACCGAAGCAAATAACGGGAAGCCAATAAAAAACATCAAAAATGTTCTACATACTATCTTGTTGGATCGCATATTTGACTATGAAAGGATTGACAAGGGTTAATTTTAACGGATTCAGCAATTATTAATATTTTTAACGCATATTTCTCAGTCAGTATTTGATAAATATTGCTTTAAGGTTAATACTTAATAATAATTACTTTGTGCCAATATTGTTACTATTTATGCAAAACCCTGATAATTCAGCCCAGACGGGCAGCGCAGCCAACGCCATGAAGCTCAATCGACGCGTGAGTACGCGCTATATCAGAAACGATATTGGTATCACAATACGCAAAGTCGGCTTGTTCGATTTCAATCTTTTTGAAGACCCTCATGATTCAGTCAAACTTCTCGACATCAGCAGCCGGGGCATACAAGTTGCTGCCAATATGAAGTTACCTATCAACAAAAAAGTTGTTTTGACGATGCGGTTTGCTAATTTCAAGGAATTCAAAATCTTAGCAACGGTTATGTACAAATCAAATGGCAGCGTACCCGCTTATGGAATCAAATTTGATCGTGTTCACAACAGGTTAGCTGACTATCTGCTGAAAACGCAAAGAAAGTTAATATTCAAATAATCCCGCCCAACTGATAAGGTTTTTACCCTTATACCGCTAATGAGAAGATACAGTCCGGTATGATACACCCCTACCTATCTGATATTTATATCTATCCGGTTAAATCGCTTGCCGGCATTCGCATGTCAACATGGCAGGTCACTACAACAGGTTTTAAGTATGACCGGAAGTGGATGTTGGTAGATAACGACCATCAATTCCTCAGCCAACGCCGATTGCCTAAAATGGCATTAATAAAAACTGCGGTCTCAGATTCTGAATTGCAGCTGTCCGCACCCGGCATGAGTGAGTTAACGCTGGCCTTGGAACCGACCGCAGGTGAAATACTTAATTGCACGATTTGGCATGATCAACTTGACACGTTAGCCGTATCGACCCTTGCAGATAGCTGGTTCAGCCGTTTTTTAGGCATTCACTGCCGACTGGTCTATCAACCAGACACCAGTATCCGGCCTGTGAACCCCAACTTTGCCAAACCTGAAGACCATACCGCCTTTTCCGACGGCTTTCCTTTCTTGCTGATTTCAGAAAATTCCCTCGAAGCCTTAAACCAGGCGATGCAACTTGATTTAGCCATGACTCGTTTTCGCCCCAACTTGGTGGTATCGGGCTGTGGCAGTTACGCGGAAGATAGCTGGCGTGAAATTATGATTGGCGATATTAGTTTTCGCTTACCCAAACCTTGCTCGCGATGCGCCGTACCTACTATAGATCCAAATACTGGAGTAACCGGTAAGGAACCTCTGACCACACTTAACCGCTTACGCAAATGGCAGAATAAAGTCTATTTTGGGCAGAATGCGCTGCATAATCAATGTGGTGTGCTATCCGTAAACGACAAGATAAACATTATCGCCACTGGTTCACTGCAACCGCCGTTGTCGTAGCTTCAGATAAGGATATTGTCGGTTTAATATCCATTCAGCGCATCAATACTAGTTGTCATAAAAGATGGTTATTTACCGGGTAGAAAATCGATAAATAACCATGAAGGAGGATGTCATGATACAACTGACAGTATATTATTTCATTATTAGGCCGCCCCGCTTTGATGTAGATCAAAACTGCCAGAATCAAAGCTGGAGCTTGTTCAATTTCTGAACTTTGTCTAAGCGTTAGGCTCTCACGAAGTGTTCTATGCCTGTAGCAGTTTTTTGGCCTTGAACAAACTTCACACTCCAGCGGCCTGTTAGCCGCCTATTTCAAAAATTAACGAGGAAGAAACCACGATGATAAAAAGTTACCAAGCCCTTGCTGCGACGTGCCTGTTTATAGGGCTTACAGCAACCAGTCACGCCGAAGACATCCCAAAAACACCGCCACCACCAATGAAAGAAATAGGTATGCACCACGGCATGGGTGGAAAAATGGCCGGGATGACAGATGAACAAAAAGATAAACATTTTCGCTCCATGCAAGAACACCAGCTAAAAATGCACGACCTTTCCAATCAAATCCTGGCAGAAAAAGATCCCGCCAAAAAAGAAACGCTTAAAACACAGCAAATAGAGCTAATGAAAGCCCATCACGCCGAAATGATGCAACATCATCAAAAAATGCAATAACCAAACAGGTGTAAAACCTGTTTGGTTATTGGCTACATATTGTTTCAGCGTTAAACGTGCCCTTAATTCATGGCGGTCTTACCTGAGTTGCCGCCATGACTGCCTGCCCGACGGTTCATCCTGCCCTATTGTTTTGCTGCCTCTTTGCCCTTTAGACGTTCCAAAATCTAAGTTCTCAGTACCGTCACCATTGCTGACAACGACAACCCCTTTGATGATGCCACCACCATTTTCTTGCACACCGCTCAAGGCTATTGCATCCAAAACACCGTCACCGGTCACATCGATTTTCGCGACCAAGTCTTTAGAAGAGATTACGCCATTATTGTCGACATCAAACGACGGCCCGGTTAAACGGCTGCCATTTAAAGCATCCAGCACCATCAACCAACTGGTTCCGCCGGGTTCGCACGTAACCAGAGAAGGCAGTAAGGTCGTAAAAACAAGGCGGCCACCTCGCAACAATGCGCCACTGACCACACGTTCACCCACTGCGTTATTCGACGGCGCAACAACAAGATCCATATACCAGCCTTTTTTCGCCGTAGTAGGCGGACTTCCTGTTGAATTCCCCGTGTAATCGACGGTTATGCCCGAAGTGAATCGCGCCGAGAAACCGGTCAATTTGGCTTCGCCCAAGATAGTCTGCTGCTGTAATTCGCTTTTGCCGGAAACGACAGCACCATTGTCACGAATACCATAGAAGGTATTCACCTGAGCAGGTAAACCAACAATCTGGTCACCGGCTTCATAATATTTTCCGGTACCAAAATACACCATCAACCCGCCTTCAGGATTTTTACCGACGATGGGCTTGGCGGTTATAGGTTGAGGATTGGCGCAGGCGGCATCAGAACAAGCTTTGAAAAGCGGCAATGGTGCTGTGACAGAACCAAATGCAAAGCCCCAGTTAGCCGAATTTGTGTCAGTGACATCCAATTTCCACATATTGCCCAGCAGGTCACCGGCATAAATATAATCGGCGATGCGATCACCATCGGCATCAACAACACTAGGGGTCGACAAACCATTAGGAGAGGTTGTGTTGCCCACAAAAGTATCAAAACTCCTGATGATTTTACCGGTCGCTACGTCGATAATGAACAACACGGCCTTTTTATTGACACTGTTGTAACCATTGGCGACGACAGCGGCATAACTGCCGTCATACAGCCTGACTAGCGAAGGTTGCGGGATGGTGTAACCCAGGTTATTGGCAAAACCCGGTTTTGTCGTGCCTACGTCATTCAAATCGGCGCTATCGGGTGCCTGGATCGGGGAAATTTCCCACAGCACCTTATCGGCATCGATTGTTGATGAGGGATTGGAAACATCAAGCGCAAAGATTGATTTGCCATTACCCGCGCCAGTCGTACCCAATAACACCGTGTGCCAAGTGCTTGATGCAGTGGGCGTGTCCTTGAAATAGGCATCACCGGCACGGGGCGAGCCATCGACGAAATATTCGTGCGGAAAACAGCCGCTTTGAGTGCATCCGTACTTTGGGTTGGTTAATTTACTGAGTTTAGGAATAACTGCATCAGGGATGTAAGTGAACAACTCATCGCCCGTATTGGCATTAATGGCATGTAACATACCGTCATTAGCACCGAAATACACAGCCTCCGTCCTATTTCTTTTATAGTTTGTATAACTTGGATCAGTACGAAATTTAAGGTAATCCGAGCCTTCCGCTGCGGGCAATGAACCATAGCCAAAATTTTCCGTCTTGCCGACAAAGAACGGATCAGAATTGACAATATCGCCCAATAACGAGACCCTATCCCTGAAAAGCCCGCCTTTCTTCACTTCTTTACTTTGATCGCCGCGAATAAAATTAATAACGTCCGAACTGGCACCTGTGGCAGCAGGATCTAGTGCCGCTTTCTGGCTACTGGACAGGCTTGACCAATCGAATAGTATCCCCTTTTTACCGGTATTGGCCGGGTCAGGTTTGTATGACAAGATGCGCCGACTGCCCGCGACCGGGATTTTATCTTCGGCCTTCCATACTTCATTGCCCAAACTGCCTTTACCATCCAGCACACCATTGCTATTGGTGTCTTCGCCTGCCTCAAGAACGCCATTGCCGTTGGTATCTTCACTGACCGTATTCAGGGCAAATGCGCCCAGGAAACCCAGCCAACCGTCACTCTTAAAGCCCGCTTGGTAGATCTTTGATGACGTATCAAGGCGGGTTGAATTTGCGCCCAGGATTGAACCGGAACCCAGTTTCACCTGATTGCTAATATCGTTGACGATATTGCTGAAAGCGTCGGCAAGTTGCGTTGAACTTTCTGCCGAAATAAACAAGCCACCACCCTTTGCCGCAGTCCCCATCAACAAGGGGTCATTAGCCACTGTGCTATCAGCGAAACCGATGGTGTAGGTTGTCAGGTTATTTTTATCGCCTGTTGCTTTTACCAAGTCGGGGCGCAGATCCATATCAAACAAGGCGGCGGCAACGTCATCCAGATAGTCGCTACCGCCCCATTCGTATTTACGCCCCACTTTAGTGCCGTTTTTGAATGCTGTTGAAGTTAAAGGGGTTGCTGGCAAAGCATCAGGGGCTGTATCACTCAGAGGGTCTGGAGTTGGTGCCGCATCGCATAACCCCGCAGCACAATCGCCCGTGTAATCCCGTAACGACGCACTGATGTCCCTATCCTGATGGGGGCGTCCATCGGTCATCAAGACCGCAAAACTTTTCTGGCAAGAGAATTGAATGGGAGCTGGAATAGTCGACACTCCGCTGCTGTTATAAAGATTGTGATCGCTTTTGGTTCCCTGGGTAAAAATATTTGCGATGGTTTCGGATTTATTGGCTGTGCCAGGATGCAGCGTAAGATTACCCGAATAACCCGTGGTAAAATAATTGCCGATGTCAGACAGCGTTTCCGCCAGGGGCGTATTATTTGATGCTGTCAGGGCGTTAATTTTGGCTTTAATGCTCGATTTCTTTGTGCTGACCGTATCCACATCATCAACAGTTTCCAATAATATTCCGCCGTCTGAATAGTTGTAATAAGCCGAAAGACCCACACGGACATTACTCAGCGAATCGATCAGCATTATCCCGGCCGCTTTGGCAATTTCCAACCGCGTCTGAGCACCCGGTTTTCTCCCGTTTACCCAGGATCCAGCAACATTGCTTACATTAAAATACCAGTTCAGATAATTACCGGAATAGTCGGTATCACCAGTATTAAAAGAAGGTGCTGTATGATTGCCGTTATCGGCATATATCAAAGCAGAATAAGTCCCGGTCGGGGCGAAACAGCGTTGCCCAGCACCGATGCCAAGAGGATAGACCGAACCAGCTCCCTTCGGTTTTAGAGGATCAGTAGGAATAAAAATTTGCGGAGCGCCACCAGAAACCCTGATTTGTACACATCCAAATTTACTGCACGGCAGTATTTGCTGTGCCGCCGGACAATTCAAATACGTTGTTTTCGAAACGAAGGGCGCTTCGGCTACGATATTGTTCATGGAACCGGAGTTATCCAGCATAAACATGATATTAGGCTTTACAGGTGCCACCAAAAACAGGGGTGATTGAGAAACGGTGCCTGCCAAACAAACCGCGCCCAACCAAAAAAGCCCGAAGCCCAGCAAGATGTGCGGCCTTTTGCCAACCAACAGGTGTCCTGATTTAAATGCGTATTTCATAATTGCCATTCACCTTATATCAAAAATAAGATTACTAAAGAAGGGGGTACTACCGGTCTATAGGTCATTCTTTAACCATGCCTAAAAAGGCTGTATATATTTAAACAAAAACGCATTCATCCACGCCCGTTTATTGAAGTTTATAAATAGATTGTAGAACAGTGACCGTGGTATCCGTGCCGCCAACAGCCCGGGCAGTCACTTGGTAATACGTAATGTCCAATTGATTACCTGCCTCCATAGTGCTTGCAAGCGATTGTAATTCTTCAATAATATACTTTGGCTGGGTCGTACTAGAAACACTGGCTTGAGCGCCGCCATAAGGGATAGACTCGCTTTGTGATGTCCAATCCACAGTTTCCCAGCGTTCTGTCGCACCAGGCTTAAAAATGTAATGCCCTGCTGTGTTATTGAAGACCGGAGGCGCTGCCGCCGTTAATGCCTGTTCACCTGCTCTCAAAGTAGCCTCAGCTGATTGAAAAGCCAAGTTACTGTCCCTGGTATTGCCGGACATTTTCTCTTCAAGCCCGGTCACTTGCATACCGGTTATGCCAATAATGCTAAGCAACAATAGCATAATCAGGCTGATG
This sequence comes from Methyloglobulus sp., assembly GCA_013141505.1. Classification (GTDB taxonomy): domain Bacteria; phylum Pseudomonadota; class Gammaproteobacteria; order Methylococcales; family Methylomonadaceae; genus Methyloglobulus. The sequence continues at coordinate 69,543 of JABFQX010000024.1, read as the reverse complement.
TAAAGCACAGCACCCGTTTGTTTGGTCGGAGTCTTCACGCTAACTTTCATAACCATTTTCTTCATCAAAAAAGTTTATTGCGTAGGGCAATGGTGGTAGTAAAAACCCGCCTGATCCGTCTATCAGTGCCAACATTATTATTGTTGCCGTTATACCGGTAATTAAGCGTTTCGGATGCAATATTATCTTCAATCGTTCGCACTAATAAACTAACGCGAACACTAACAACCTTTGCCCAATCAGCCGCAGTAAGGATTGTATTGGCATTCACATAAGTGTTGGCGTTACGACCGGTATCTGCATCCGTATCAAGACCATATTGAACCTGCATTTGCTCAACACCTTCAATTAACTCTTCATCAGCATTTGCATTGACTCGACGATACAGTGATGGCTGTTGATTGGCGTTGAGTTTTATAAAATAAGTGGTCGTAAAAAACTTGTACAGACTGCCTTCAGCATATTTTTTATCCAGCTTGGCAACGGCGTTCCCCCCAGTAGGCGTGGTTGAACAGCCGCCCTGGGTATGGGTAATACTGTTGGGATCATTACTGGTAATTTGGAAGATTGTTGCTGTTTCGCAATCCGCAGCCACAACAACATCGCAGACGTTGAGCACGGGTACGGTATTTCTGGCAAGTTTCAGCGGCGCAGTTGCATTGGCGACACCGGTGATTTGTACGCCATCATCACCGGCACGGCGAATAGTCAAAACGTCATTGCCGCCGACTAGCGGTTTGGTGATACCCGTGCCATCAGGATCCGCCCAGTTTGCACCTACGTTATTATAGCCTTGGATGACCGTCGAAAAATTGTAGATATAAGCCGTTTTGTTGACCAAGGCATTCACGGGCATGGTTTTAGATTTGCTCGCACAACCTCTAAACCCTGCCATCCGTAAATCGCGTTCAATGAAATCGAGGGCAAAACGCCCGCTTTCCTGAAGCCGCGACAATGATTCCTGCATTCGATAACTTTGTTTGGAGCTGATAAAAATTTGTACCAGACCAGTAATCAGAAAAATACCTAACAACATAGCCAACATGAGTTCAATCAGGGTATATCCTGCTGATGGCTTTTTGATAGCAGCGAACGCCATCATAATTGAAAGCTCATCATAAAATTGGGGTCGCTGCCATCAACTTTGCCATCTTTGTTGTCGTCCCAATTAATGGTGATGGTATAAACATCAGGCGATGCCGCAACCGCCGCAGGGATAGTGCCGCCGCAGCCGTTTTTGGTAGCGGCACCAACAGCGCCCACCATCACGCTGCCACAACCACTGGGTAGGGCTGCAAAAATGTCGGCACGCCATTGGTTGATATCAGTTTCTGCCATTTGTTGAGGTGTACAACCGGCAATAAGCTTGCAATTGGGTTTCGCGGTTCCTATTGGCAAAGGTGATTGCAGATAATCCATATTGCCACCATCTATATTGATGTAGGTCGCCGCTGCACTCGAATTTGCCCGGATGCGATCCGCCAGGTCATAAGCAAGATTGGTTGCCTGGCTACGATGATACGCGCTCTGGTTAAATTTAATGCCACTGGCTTGCAGCCCCGCCAAGCCCAGCAAGCCGACCGCCATGATGGTCACGGCAACCAATACTTCAATTAAAGTAAAACCGACATTTTTATTCATTGCGAGACTACTCATGCCGGCGTACACGTTGCAACATTGGTTGTCGCGTTTAAATTGGGGATATTGTCAGGAGGCACGCTGGTATCTGCTGCCAAACGCAGCCTGCCAACTGAATTGATAGTGATCAATTTGGCGGTATTCGCTTCTGGAAGATTGTTGCCATCACTGTTATCGCAAATAACAAAATAATCGTTTGCAATATTACTTAACCCATCGGGTATGTAATTGCTGATGCCGGAAGGCACATAACGCACAAAAACCGCGACATTATTGCCCCCCCTCAACGTATAAGAGCCAGATAAAGCCGGATAGGTTTTAAGTAAGCAGTCTGCACCAACGGTGCAATTTGCCGCATCCGTTGCGTCATAAACATTGGCATTAGCGCCCATGCGATTTATATCGACAAAAACTCGCCAGCCATCTTCCCAATTTGCGCCATTTCTGCCAACCACGACGTGCTGACCGCGTTTTACGGCCTCGCTACGCGCCAGACTGAACGATGCAATCAAGTCGTTAGTATAAGTTGTTAAGCGATTGCTTCTTATGGTGGGCGCAAAACTGGGCAAGGCCAAGGCAAGAAGTACTGCGGCAATACTGACTGTGACCATGAGTTCAATCAGGGTAAAACCTAGGCTACTGGATTGCGCTTGCTTCATGTTCTGTATGCCTTGCCTCAATGCGGGTTGTGTTGCGGGAACCTGAGCTAATTTAGCTATGCTAATAATAACTTAAAGTTTGCCAAAAAGTATTTGAATTGCGTCGCAATACTTATATTTTTCTTTAAATATTCCAATTATCAAACCGCTGTAGCTTGAACTAATAAAGCCATCTCTCCAAAAAGAACCTTACTATGTTTGGGAAACAACCGTAGTGAGATCGACTTTAACTACCTTTATCGTAACAAAGTATCTTCCAGATAACTTCCTCTCTACTAACGCATCACCCCAACATATTATCAATAATCATCATGACGATAAAACCTATCATCAACGCATAAGTTGCATAGCGTGAACGGCCTTTGGCGTGGGTTTCGGGAATAATCTCCTCACTGATCACAAACAACATAGCACCTGCGGCAAAGCCCATTGCAATAGGCAGTACCGATTGGAACAGCGTCACCATTGTAATCCCCAGTAGGCCGCCAACCGGCTCAACAAGCCCGGTTGCCAATGCTATTGCGACTGCACGCCAGCGGTTATAACCTAAACCGACTAAAGGTAAAGCCACCGCCAGACCTTCAGGAAGATTCTGCAAAGCAATGGCAATAGCCAATACCAAGCCGTTTTTCATGTCCCCAGAGCCAAAACTGACACCGACTGACATGCCTTCTGGAAAATTATGTATGGTAATAGCGATAACAAACAACCATATTTTCCTTAACGAGTTGATCTGTGTACTCACCACAGCATCCAGGTGGACATGCGGCAATTGATGATCGGCATAATGTAAAAAGAAAGCGCCTAACATCATTCCTGACGCTACCACGTAAATTCCACTACCCGGCCAAAGTAGGTTTCCCGCAGCAATTCCGGGTACCAGCAAGGAAAACGCCGTAGCTGCGAGCATGACCCCTGCCGCAGCTCCTAATAAGCTGCTAAAAAGTTTATCCGAGATATTCTTGAAAAAGATAACTGGCAACGCCCCCACCCCAGTTGCCAGCCCAGCAAGAATACTCGCCGCAAATCCAATGACAACCAATTTGCCAAAAAGCAGATACAAACTGCCAAAAATGACAATCTGGGAAAGCAAAAACAAGCCACCGATGCGGAGCCAGCGTTCGCCAACCGGCAACGCCATCAATGCGATATAGTGCTTGCTAGCTTGAAGTCTTTCAAACTGGGCAGTGAGGAAGGTTTGTATTTTTACAAAATTTGTTGTTACGACCGTCATGAATTTTCCTTAAAAAATCTGGCTTAAGAATTAAGCTGGATATAGGGTTTTGTGCCTACTTTACAAGAGACTATCTTCTCACAATTGATCCACATCAATATTAATAACCAAAAAATCAAGCGTAAACTATAAAATTGCGAATATTATCTATCCGTTTACCTATCCAATTGAAGGATTAGTAGCTATGAAATACATCTTAGCCATAGATCAAGGCACCAGCAGTTCACGGTGCATAGTTTACAACCAGGCTGCGCAACCCATCGCAGTCGCCCAGCAGGAATTCCAGCAGATTTACCCACAGCCAGGCTGGGTAGAACACGATGCCGAAGAAATATGGCGCAGCCAGGCCAAAGTTATCCAAATGGCGATGCACCAGCAAAATCTACAACCATCCGACATAGCGGGCATCGGCATCACCAATCAACGTGAAACCACCGTTATCTGGGATAGAAGCACGGGTAAACCCATTCATAATGCCATTGTCTGGCAAGATAGGAGGACTGCATTTGAATGTTCCCGATTAAAAGAGGCTGGTTTTGAGGCGCTGATCCAGTCCAAAACCGGGTTATTGCTGGATGCTTATTTTTCTGCAACCAAAATTAAATGGCTGCTTGATAATGTCGCCGGAACCAGGGACAAAGCTGAACGCGGTGAACTGGCGTTTGGCACGATTGACTCCTGGTTAGTATGGCATCTTACTCAGGGTGAATTACATATAACGGATGTCTCCAATGCCTCCCGCACCCTGTTGTATAACATTGAAGACATGCGCTGGGATCCTGAATTACTGACTTTATTCAATATACCGGCTGCCCTGCTCCCTACCGTAAAAACATCAAGCGAAATCTATGGCTTAACCCAAAATCCCGATATTGGCGAAGGCATACCCATCGCCGCTATTGTCGGAGACCAACAAGCGGCGTTATTTGGACAACTATGTCACCAACCCGGCATGGCAAAGTGTACCTATGGCACTGGTTGTTTTCTAATGATGAATACCGGAAAACGCAAAATAACCTCAAAACACCGTTTAATCAGCACCGTTGCCTGGCAAATCGGTAATGATGTCACTTATGCCCTTGAAGGCAGCGTATTCATGGGTGGTGCAGTCATGCAATGGTTGCGCGATGGTTTGCTGGTGTTCAAGGAAGCCGCCGAATCCGAAACGTTAGCGGGCAGCGTCAACGATAACGGTGGCATTTATTTTGTCCCTGCGCTCACCGGACTGGGTGCGCCACATTGGGATCCTCACGCACGCGGCGCTATCTTCGGCATTACCCGTGGCACTACCCATGCCCATCTTGCCCGGGCGGCATTGGAGAGTATCGCGTTTCAGGTCGATGAACTGTTACAGACCATGATTCTGGATTATGGCGAAACCATCAGGCAATTGCGAATTGATGGCGGCGCGGCAAGAAATGATTTGATGGTGCAATTTCAGGCAGATATAGCCAATATCAGTATTGTCAGGCCTAGTAATCTTGAGACAACTGCCTTGGGAGCGGCTTATCTGGCGGGTCTTGCCGTTGGTTTTTGGAACCTGGACGAGATCAGCAATACTTGGCGCATTAACCAAACTTTCCTACCTAATCGGGCTTCAGAACAAGTCGATACGCTCAAACACTATTGGCAAAAAGCAGTTGGTAGAGCCAAAGGTTGGGCTGAATGAAGATTTCCATTCACCCGTTCACTGAAATTTTATATGTATTTTGTGATATTGCGACAGGAATCTTAATGTGTGCAATAACCTTAACCACAGCTATTTTTACTAAGAAACACATTAGGTTATACTTGCCCTAGTGGAAACGGTTAATTAGCCCAAATTGGTGAATTTTCCGTCAATTAACTTCAGCGTTTAAATAATGCACAACATTATGATGAAACCAAAATCTGCACCTACCCCTTATCAAATACTTTGCACGTTGCTGATTGCCAATATGCTGCAAGGTTGTTCGACATCACCTACTACCCAGGCCGACCATAAAGATCCCTGGGAAAGCTGGAATCGGGATGTGCATTCCTTTAATCACGATGTCGATGAAGCCGTTTTAAAACCGGTGGCAAAAGGTTATCAGGACATCACCCCAAATCCCGTCGATGAAAGCATAACCAATGTTTTCAGCAATATTAATGACATAGGTGTTTTTATCAATGATTTCTTGCAGCTAAAATTTACCCAAGGCGGTATGGATGTCAGCCGTTTTCTGGTGAATACCACCGCCGGAGTCGCAGGCATTTTTGATGTCGCAAAAATGATTGACTTGCCCAAACATGACGAAGATTTTGGTCAAACCTTGGGCTTTTGGGGCATTCCATCCGGCTCCTACATGGTCTTGCCGTTCCTTGGCTCAACTTCACCTAGAGATACCGTTGGCCTAATTGGCGATGCCTTGTTCAATCCATTGACCTATGTGTCTTTTTTTGGTGGCTTTGCTGCTAATGCCGGTACCGCAGCCGCTTCTGCAGTAGATATTACCGATACCCGCTCTGACCTGATGTCATCCGAGAAAATCCTTAATGAAGCAGCGGTAGACCGCTATGATTTTACTAAAAACGCTTATTTGCAACGCCGTGAATATTTGATCCATGACGGTAATCCGCCTGAAGAAACCGATGACATGATGCTTGATGACGGCGCAAACGGTGATACTGGCAATAGCGAATCCAAGAGCAACCTGTCTAGTACGGGTGCTGGTGCCGGTTCAAGTGCAGGCGCATCCATCGTCCACGACCCCAATGCCGTTACCATCATAAACAATTCAACCACGATGCCTAAAGAGCCTCCGCCCCCTGCCCCAGTTATCAACAATTCCAAACACTTTTTGGATTTGTCCCCACCAGACGAAGAAAACGAGCCTAAATAGCGCAGATAACCATGCCAAAATCACCTTATCCCGAAAACTGGAGCGACATCGACAAAACGCTGTATAACCGGTCTGTACGGGTATTTGATACTGTCAAAAAAGTGCTCAGCGTGAAAATGAAACTTCACGCTGACACCCAAATACAACAGGGCGATATTTTCCTGTTTAACCATTTTTCCCGCTTTGAAACCTTCATCCCGCAATTTTTAATTTACGAACAAACCGGCGCTTATTGTTGTGCCATCGCATCGGGCGAGTTTTTTCAACAAGATAATGTGCTGTCAAGATACCTACAGCATGTCGGCGTTTTTCCGCACGACCATGACCGGCTATTTTCTTTGCTGACCGCGCAAATCCTGCGCGGCCGCAAGGTGATCATTTTCCCCGAAGGTAGCATGATTAAAGACCATCGGGTTGTTGATGATGAAGGCAACTACGGCATTTATTCGCGCATGACTGGGCTGCGCCGCAAGCAGCATACCGGGGCAGCCGTGCTGGCGCAAGGTGTTGAAGCCATAAAAATCATCATCCGCCGCGCCTACCTCGAAAAAGACCATGATCAATTGGTGTGGTGGAAAGAACAACTGCATATGGACAGCTTGGATCAATTACTGGCCTCGGCGCTCAAACATACGTTTATCATACCTGCCAACATCACCTTTTATCCACTCCGCACATCCGAAAACTTGCTGATAAAAGCGGTCGATTTTTTTACTGATAGCCTAAGTCTTCGGCAAACCGAAGAATTGTTGATTGAAGGCAACATCATGTTAAAAAACACTGACATGGACATCCGTATGGGCAAGCCGATTGAGCCTTTTGATCGCCGTTTTTTCGGTAGCCATTATCTGCTGCAAAAAGTAATGGCTGACGTTAAATCAGTCGATGATGTTTTCACCCTGCAAGCCAAACCTAAAACCTGGCAACAAAGATGCCTAGGTCACTATTTTAAAAAAGCGGCAAATGCCACTCGTGACCAGTACATGGAGGAAATTTACCTCAATGTCACCATTAACCTGAGCCATTTGGCTTCAACTTTGATCATGCACCTGATCAAGAAAGGTCAGTTGCAAATCGAACGACAAGCGTTTTTCACGGTAATTTACATCGCCGTTAAGCACTTACAAAACAACACAACAATCAACCTGCACAGAAGTTTGTTCAATCCAGTTGATTACAGTGAAGTCGTCAATGGCACAAGCACTCGTTTTGAGACCTTCATTCTGGAAGCCAAAAATACCGGCCTGATAACTGAGTACAAAACCCGTTATCACTTATTGCCTAAATTATTGGAAGACCAAGCGTTTGACAGTATCCGTCTGGAAAATATTATTGCGGTCTATGATAACGAAGCCAAACCCATTAAGGTTGTCCGCGAAACCTTGGTTAAAGCCTTGGCAGAATACGACCATGTCGATCAACAGGAGCTTGCCGCCTGGCACTTTGAAGATGAATGCCGCGATTTGACCTGGGAACATCATGCTTATGACAAGGCTATCTATGATGATATCAATGATGATGAAACGGCTTCCGCTGATTCAATGCCTTTTTTCCTCGATCCGCATGATGATAATGGCATCGGTGTTCTCTTAATCCACGGCTTGCTCGCCAGCCCCGCAGAACTCAGGGATTATGGCGACCATCTGGTTAAACAGGGTTATACCGTGATGGGGGTTCGGCTGAAAGGTCATGGTTCATCACCTTACGCACTGCAAAACCAGACCTGGCAAGATTGGTATGGCTCGGTATTGCGCGGCTACAAAATCTTAAAAGCACATTGTCAGCAAATTTTTGTAACCGGCTTTTCTACCGGTGGCGCTTTGGCGCTTAAGTTGGCATCTGAACAATTCCCTGAGATCATCGGCATTAGCGCCGTGTCCGTGCCGATAAAATTCATCAATCCCGCTTTCATGCTGGTGCCTTTACTACATGGCACCAATAAGTTGGTAGACTGGTTGTCGTCATACGAAGGCATAAAGCCTTTTATTGAAAACCCCACAGAGCATCCTGACATTAATTACCGACATGTACCGGTCAAGAGCCTGTATGAGTTGAGGCTTTTGATTGAAAGCATGAATGAGTTTGTGCCTTTGTGTAAGGTGCCAACACTGGTGTTGCAAGGCAATGAGGATCCTGTTGTTTCTGTTAAAAGTGCCCAGGAAGTCACGAATAAACTGACTGCTGCCAATAAGCTACTAAAAATTGTGCCTTCAAAACGGCATGGTATCCTGATGGAAAACATAGGTGGTACGTGGGAAAGTATTGATGAGTTTATGAATAGCTGTATCGAAGAAACTAATAACACTCGCAAAGAAACGAATATTAAGTAATCTGGTCTCAGTGTCGATACTATTAATCCGCCTTATGCAATTTCAATTTCCCTTCGACTTCGCTCAGGGAACCTTGCCGGGGTGTCCCCTAAGCGCGGAGCCGAAAGGTACTGGGGCGCTACCTGAGCGGAGCCGAAGGGTACTACAGCTATTTTAAACATTAAAAAGCTGTATCTATAAATGGTTGGGTGTAACAGGAGAAAAATAATGAAAAATGTTGTTATTGCCGGATATTGCCGTTCCCCATTCACTCCGGCTCAAAAAGGACTTTTGGCAAAAGTAAGGCCAGACGACTTGGCTGCCCAGGTCATTAAAGGCTTGGTCGCTAGAACCGGTGTCAATCCCGAAGACATCGAAGACCTTATCCTGGGTTGCGCTTTTCCAGAAGGCGAGCAAGGGCTTAATGTCGCGCGATTGATCGTCTTTCTGGCTGGCCTACCGAATACCATAGCAGGGATGACCTTAAACCGCTTCTGTGGCTCGTCCATGCAAGCCATACACATTGCGGCAGGCGCGATCCAGATGAATGCAGGCGAGGTTTTTATTTGTGCTGGCTTGGAATCCATGAGTAGGATTCCGATGGGCGGCTACAACAATATGCCCAACCCTGCGTTATATGAGACATTTCCGCAAGCTTACATCAGCATGGGTGATACGGCGGAAAATCTCGCACTTAAGTATCAAATCGATCGTACGGAACAGGAAGCCTTCGCACTGGATAGCCAAAAGAAAGCCTATGCTGCCCAGCAACGGGGACGTTTTGACGACGAAATCATCCCCATCCCCACTAAATCTGGCTTGATTGATAAGGATGGTTGCTTACGACCTGACTCCACTCCCGAAGGGTTAGCCGGACTTAATCCCGCGTTCCAAGCCACTGGCACAGTCACCGCAGGGACATCTTCGCCCTTAACGGATGGCGCAGCCGCTGTGTTGGTCTGTAGTGAAGATTATGCCGATACCCATAAGCTGCCCAAAATGGCACGCATCAAGTCTTTTGCGGTATCCGGTTGTGCGCCGGAAATCATGGGCATAGGCCCAGTGGCAGCAACAAACAAGGCCTTGTCCCGTGCCGGACTAACGTTGGCTGATATTGATATTGTTGAATTAAATGAGGCTTTTTCCGCACAATCCTTAGCCGTCCTGAAAGAATTGCCGATTCCTTTAAGCAAACTCAACCTCGATGGCGGCGCAATTGCCCTAGGCCACCCGTTGGGTGCAACCGGCGCAAGGATTACCGGAAAAGCTGCCAGCCTGTTGCAGCGGGAAAACAAACGTTATGCGTTAGCGACACAATGTATCGGCGGAGGTCAGGGAATAGCCACTATCCTGGAGGCAATCTAATGAACATCCAAAAAGTGGGGGTTATCGGCGCGGGTGTGATGGGCGCAAGTATTGCCGCCCATATTACGAATGCAGGCATTCCGGTTTATTTACTTGACATCGTACCCAATGATGCTTCCAACCGTAACGTCATCGCCGAAACTGCCGTCAAAAAGCTGTTGGAGAGCGAACCGGCAGCGTTCATGCATAAAAACAATGCCCGATTGGTTACGACAGGCAATATTGAAGACCACTTAAACTGGTTGGCCGATGCCGATTGGGTCATTGAAGCCGTCATCGAAAATCCACAAGTAAAACAGTCGCTTTACCAAAAATTGGACGCGGTTTGTAAGCAAGATTGCCTGATTTCCTCAAACACCTCTACCCTGCCCTTAGGGTTATTGGTCAAGGATATGCCCGATAGTTTTAAGCGGCGCTTTATGATTACCCATTTTTTTAACCCGCCCCGCTACATGCGTTTGTTGGAGCTGGTCTCAAGCCCAGCAACAGATCCCACGTTTGTTAAAGCGGTCAGCCAGTTTGCTGATATTAAACTAGGCAAAAACTGCGTTATTTGTAAGGACACTCCTGGCTTTATCGGTAACCGCATCGGTATCTATTGGCTGTTATACGGCTTATTAGATGCCATAAAAAATGGCATAACCGTTGAACAAGCCGATGCTGTCATGTCTGCACCGTTTGGAATCCCCAAAACCGGCATATTCGGTTTGCTGGATTTGGTCGGGCTGGATTTAATCCCTCCGATTTTGAAAGGGATGAAACTCGCGTTACCTCCACAAGATGCTTTCCATGAAGTGAATCACTTGCCCGATATTGTGCAGAAAATGATTAATGAAGGTTACACTGGCAGGAAAGGCAAAGGTGGTTTTTACCGCTTGAATAAGGTAGACGGCGCTCGCATCAAAGAGTCGATAAATCTGGTTACTGGTGATTACGCCAAAAGCGATAAAGCGGATTTATCAGCGATCAAAAATGCCCAAAAAACGGGTCTTCAAGCGTTGTTATCGCATCCCGACCCCGTCGCCCAATATGCCTGGCGGGTGCTTTCCCACACCTTATGTTACGCGGCAAATTTAGTTCCTGAAATTTCCGACGACATCACCGGCATAGATGCCGCTATGCGGGACGGTTACAACTGGAAGTTTGGCCCGTTTGAGTTGCTTGACCAGATCAGTGCGCCCTGGTTTGTCGATAAGCTGATATCTGAAAATCGGATTGCCCCACCGCTGTTAGCTAAAAATTCCAGCCTATATACAACAGATGCAGGTCGATTAGCGTTTGCCGACCTTATTGGAAATTATCATCCTGTGCAACGGGCGGAAGGTATCCTGCTGCTATCCGACATTAAACAGCAAACTAAACCATTGCTTAAAAATGGTTCTGCTAGCCTATGGGACATCGGTGACGGCGTGGCATGCCTTGAATTCCATAGCAAAATGAATACGCTGGACATGAATTCCATGGCGATGATTAACCAAAGCATCGACAAGGTAAGTAAGGAATTCAAAGCCTTGGTCATCCATAACGATGCGGAAAATTTCTCCGCTGGCGCTAACCTAGGCCTGTTGATGAAAGCTATCCATGAAAGCGATTGGTCGACTGTGGAATTACTTATAAAAACAGGTCAACAAACTTATCAACGACTGAAATATGCGCCCTTCCCTGTGGTTGCAGCACCTTCTGGCCTCGCGTTGGGCGGCGGCTGCGAAATCCTGCTGCATTGTGATGCCGTTCAAGCCCATGCCGAACTTTACATGGGTTTAGTGGAAGTGGGTGTTGGCTTGATTCCTGGCTGGGGCGGTTGTAAGGAATATTTGCGCCGTTGTTTGCAATTAAAACGCCCCGGTGGCCCGATACCGCCGGTAGTCAAAGCCTTTCAAACAATTGGTTTGGCAAGCGTGTCGAAATCGGCTTTTGACGCCAAAGAACTGCTTTATCTAGGCGCTAACGATAGCATCACCATGAATAAAGACCGACTCTTGGCTGATGCCAAAACTAAAGCATTGGCTATATCTAAAGACTACGCCCCGCCTAAACCTTATCTCTATCCCATGCCGGGTCTTACTGCCAAAGTATTGCTGGACATGGGTATCAAAGCCTTCCATCTGATAGGTAAAGCCACAGACTATGATGTGATCGTTTCTGGTCAACTTGCCCATGTTTTAAGTGGTGGTGATTGTGATTTCACTGCGCCGCTGACAGAAGACAACATCTTGGCGCTGGAATTGGAAGCCTTTCTTGCTCTGGTTAAACAGCCAGGTACATTGGCAAGGTTGGATCATATGTTGAAGACAGGTAAGCCGCTGAGGAATTAATAGTGTCATGTTGGGGTTCGTTCCTCACCCCAACCTACCGTGCTAACCCAGGAAGATGGTTCATAAATAACCTTATAACTCTTAGCAGATGAAATCATTCCGTTATTTTCTTTCATTTACTTTTGCACCATTAGGTGGGGCAATAATTTGGTTTGTTGGCTTAATTTATATGAGCATATCCCGACATGAAGATCTACAAATAGTTAGTTGCTTTTATTCAACTTTAAGAAAGATCCCATTAATTTATTTATTTTACCTAACTTATTTACCGTTGACGTTGCTCATTTTTATGGTGCTACACAAAATTAATAAGGTAAATTTTGTATCGCTGATACTATTAGGATTTCTTATTGGCATTATCATTTCACGCGGTTTTGTTGCCCACAATATTTTGTTTGTAATAGTGATTTTGATGGGTATCTTTTCGGGCATAGCATTATGGTTATTTTTACCCAAGGGGAAAATACACAAAGTTAATGAGCAAACTCCGAAATGATACAGACCATTTTATTTGTTAGTAATGAAGCCTGGAAAGCCTTTGGAATATGTATTTAATTTTCTAGGTTAATCAGCTTTGCGGCTAACTCAGAATATGGATAACCATCCCATCCCTTCTGTCGCGCTGAGTACCGGAGATTTTGGCGGGAATTGCCCTAGGGTTGCGGCATGGATGCCGTAATTTGCCGGAGGGATACGGATATCCCTTCCAGCAAACCCGTCAAAACAGAGGAACGCAGTGAAAAAGCGGCAGAGGGTCGCCTTTTCTTTGAATACTTTCTTTTGGCGACGCAAAAGAAAGTATTTCGCCTTCGGGTGCGAAAACCCGATTAAATAAACAGTCGCGTTAGCGACAAAATAAAAAGGAGAACCACCATGCTCTGGCTACTCGCACTCATCATCCTCGCCGGTATATTGGCTTATTACAAAGCCTCAATACACTGGGCTACTCTCGCCATCGCCGCATTGCTGGCGGTTTACTTACTGGTGAATGGCGCTTCATCGTCGAGCAATCTCAGCTTGTGGATGACGTATTTAATCGTTTTCATCCCTTTAAATGTAATCCCCTTACGGCAATGGCTTATTAGTCGCTGGGTTTTCAAATTCATGAAGGCGGCACTCCCCGCCATGTCGCAAACCGAGCGGGAAGCCTTGGAAGCGGGCAATACTTGGTGGGATGCAGAATTGTTTTCAGGTAGCCCTAACTGGGACATCTTACAAAATCTACCCGTCGCAAAATTCACGAAGGAAGAACAGGCTTTTATTGACGGCCCAACAGAAACATTATGCGGAATGCTTAACGATTGGGACATTACCCATAACCGCATGGATTTACCGCCAGAGGTTTGGGATTACATCAAAAAGCAAAAGTTTTGCGGCATGATGATCCCCAAAAAATATGGCGGCCTTGAGTTTTCAGAATCGGCACATTCTGAAATTGTCATGAAAATATCCAGCCGCAGCAGCACGGCGGCGGTCACAGTGATGGTGCCTAATTCACTGGGCCCTGGGAAACTGTTGCTGAATTACGGCACGGAAGAACAAAAAAACTATTATCTACCGCGTTTGGCCAATGGCGAGGATATTCCTGCCTTCGCATTGACCGGCCCACATGCTGGCAGTGATGCGGGTGCTATGCCGGATACGGGCGTGGTCTGCTATGGCAAATTCAAAGATCAAGACAAAGTCTTAGGCATTCGCCTAAATTGGGAAAAACGCTATATCACCTTGGGGCCAATCGCTACCGTATTGGGTCTCGCCTTCAAACTTTACGATCCTGATCACTTGATAGGCGACAAAGACAATATCGGTATCACAGTTGCACTTATACCCACCAATACCCCTGGTATAAGCATTGGGCGGCGGCACTTTCCATTAGACTCCGCATTCCAGAACGGCCCCAATTGGGGTAAAGACGTATTTATCCCCATGGACATGATTATCGGTGGCGTGGCCCAAGTCGGCAATGGCTGGAAAATGCTCATGCAATGCTTGACGACCGGACGTGCCATCTCGCTACCCGCACTCAGCGTGGGTGCGGCAAAGTTCAGCTGCCGCAACACGGGGGCTTATTCCCGTATCCGCAAGCAATTCAACATGCCAATCGGGGAATTTGAGGGCATTGAAGAAGCACTGGCGCGAGTGGCAGGGGAAACTTATATCCTCGATGCGGCAAGACAAGTCACAAATGCCGCTTTAGACCAAGGCGAAAAACCCGCTGTAATTTCTGCAATTCTCAAATACGAACTCACCGAACGGATGCGGCGTGTGGTTAATGACGGTATGGATATACTCGGTGGTGCTGGGATTTGTTTGGGGCCGAAAAATTACCTTGGACGGGTTTATCAGGTAATTCCCGTCAGCATTACCGTCGAAGGCGCAAACATCCTCACCCGCACCATGATGATCTTCGGTCAGGGGGCAGTCCGTTGCCATCCTTACATCCAACAAGAAATGGCAGCGATAGCCGAGGGTAACTTGACGGCATTCGACCAGGTTTTCTTCAAACATATTGGTCACTGGGGGCATAACAAAGTGGCATGTTTATGGCTGGGATTAACCAACGCCCGTTTTCTGGCGACTCCAGGGGATAAACAAACCAAGCGTTATTATCGCCAGGTTGCGCGGCTTAGTGTTGGTTTCGCCTTCCTTGCCGATTACGCCTTATTAACCTTGGGTGGCGCGTTAAAACGTAAAGAAAGATTATCCGGTCGCTTTGCCGATGCCTTATCTAACCTTTACCTGTGTTCCTGTGTGTTAAAACATTACCAAAATCAAGGCAGTAAAAAGGAAGACTTGCCGCTGCTACATTGGGCATGTCAGGAAAGCCTTTATCGTGCACAACAAGCCTTAGCGGATATCCTGACCAAGCTACCATTTGCTCCTGTTGCCTTTATGCTAAAGGCTTTGATCTTTCCGCTAGGGAAACCCAACAAACCTGCCAGTGATGCACTTGTGCATCAAACCGCTGCACTGTTGCTGGCGGATTCGCCCATTCGTGATCGCTTGACAAAGGGAATCTACATCAATCATATGCCAGACGATGCCACAGGTAGGATTGAAGTTGCGTTTAAAGCGGTGCTGGCGGCGGCTCCGGTTGAAGCCAAGATTAAGTTAGCACAGAAACAAAAGCTATTGGCGAAAGGTGAGTTATCAACTGTGGTCAGTGCGGCGCTGGCAAAAAACATTATCAGTAAAGAGGAAAGTGAGCTATTGACCAAGTCCGATCAAGCAAGACTGGCGGCGATTACAGTGGATGATTTTGACCCCAAGGAATTGATTGGTCGGTAGAATAGGCCAGCAAATCGGATACCGGCAATTCCAAAGTTACACGGTCGCCAATATTCACCTGATGTATTTATTGTATTCGAAATTACAATTTACCAGCATTGGTCTTTTGTTCCGTATGTGGTTCCGGTATAAGCCTTGACTCCTTGTTCATTCAGGGTGAAGTTCCCGCATTTATCAGTAGCTTGGGATTTTCCGGAAATAGGGGTAGCTGTCAGTGTGTAGCTGGATTGGGTAGCTGGGTTGATTGTTAGGTTGTAATAATCAGTGGCACCTTTGAATATAGATGGTCGTGGCGTTCCAGTATCAGTGGGGGTTGCATCGGTTCCAGCAGCCCCCAAATAACTGTTGGTCTCGGTAAAACGCCGCTCCATCGCATTGGCAAGACCTAGCAAAGCGCCTTTGACATCAGCCCTGCGCGATTTGCGGACGCTCTCCTGATAACTTGGCACTGCAATAGCCGCCAGAATGCCAATAATAGCCACCGCTATCATCAGCTCAATTAACGTAAAACCTTTGTTTTTAAACATACCCAACTCCCTACCGATAATAAACGTGACAAATCTAACGTGTCTTCTTTTTAATTATACTGATTATCGCCCAGCTTTGAGAAGTTTATAGCCTTCAACTAATCGCTTCCAATCATGTTGGGATCAGGGCGATTATTGGCTATATTCAATTAAATAGTCCAATATCAACCCTGATAACCGTTCTACTGCATTTCGCGCCAAGTTTGGCGGCCTTTTTCAATATCACCAGTATTCATAGGGGGCGGGGCATATCCGCCTGAACCCGAACCACCGCTATCTCCAGTGCCAGTCGTACCGACAGAACCAGAACCGTCAGATCCAGATCCAGATCCAGATCCGCCACCAAATCCGCCATTAGTTGACGTGATCACTATGCCTTTACCGCCCGCCAAGCCTTTGTCACTGCTGCCAATAACAATGGATCCTCCCAGGCCGAAACCTACCTCTATCCCTCCTGTACTGACATCAGAGCTGTCAATTGCCCCTGAGCCATCGCTGTCAAATACCGGAAAAGCAGTTATCAAGCCACCACTCTGATAGTTCAGTGCCATAAAAAAACCAGTACCTGGGTCACACAGCGTGGAAGGCGGGACGACGGTATTGAAGGCGATAATTTTGTTTATAACCTGGGGTATCCCGACGACACGTTCACCCGAAGCAGGCAAATCGATATACCAACCTAAATAACTGCCCGATTGGCAATTGTTACCATTACTGCCGCTTGATGTGCACCACTTTATCGCGTTGCCACTTGGAATACGTCGGGCACCTGCGTTTGCCGGTTTCAAGGTACATGCCGTACCAGCAGTGGGCGGCGAGCTACAGGTGGCCGTCGACAATGTCTGCTGAAGCAAATCAGCCCTACTCCGAGGGTCTGCCTTCAAACTAGCATCATCCCATATACTGTAAAAAGTTTGGGTATCGGTGTTGGTTTGGTCCGCATTCTCGATATATTTGCCGGTACCAAAAAAGATTAATTGCCCCGATACCGGGTGTAAGGTAATTTCCGGCGGCGAGATAATGGGCTGAATTGCGCCCGAACTACTTTTCGCGGTGAACAACGGTTTATTTGAATTAGTAACAGCCCATTTCGTAGAATCGTTGCCGTTTACGTCGAACTTCCATAAGTTACCTTTCAGGTCGCCAGCATAGACAGTATCAACCGTGCCATCACCATCAGTATCAAAAGGCACCGGGGTAGACAAACCATTGTCTTTGGCGGAAGGTGCATCGGCCTCTATTTTAACGAAGTCGCTGGCACTCAATACGCCATCTTTGATGTAGACAATATACAGCACCGCTTTGCCAGCGGCACTGTTGTAACCATTGCCAAGAATAGCTGCCCATTTGCCATTTGCCATTTTTACAATCTGTTTAGCTTGTCCTGTCGCCGAATCAATGGGAGCCTTGTTGAAGGCATAGCCCATATCGGCATCAACATCATCACCAAACTCCCAAAGCAGAATATTGCTGGCATTGCTTTCTGTAAAACCGGTATCAGGATTGGTGATATTCAGGGCAAAATAACCCTTGCCCCCTGCTGCCATAGCGCCTATCAAGACTGAACGCCAGGCAGACGCGCCCAAATCAACATCAGCCATCATCGGGGAAGCATCAACGAAATAACGGTGGTTTAAATTGTAAGTTTGCCCGGTTAATTTGCTTAAATTCGCGTGGACTTGAGACGGGATGTAAGCCAATACCTCCTTGCCCGCATCGGCGGTAGGTGTACCCGCATCAGTTACGCTAGCCCCGGTGATGGAAGCATCAATCCCATGCAACATACCATCATTGCCCCCGACATAAACCACGGGTTTACGATTTTTATTGGCAATCCTAAATGCCTTGTATCCTGGCGCTTCACTTTCCAAATAACCCGCTCGGGGAGGCGATACATAGAGAGGGTTGGAGTCGACAAGGTCGCCTAACTTTGTCGAACGTTTACGAAAATTTGCCGTAGTGATATTAGACGCGCATTTAAAAGTACCTGTAATCGCCTCATGGCTGGCATCACCACGCAAATAAGCAACCCGTTCCGGACCACAACCGTCGTTGATAGTGCCGGCAGCGTTAGTATCCAGCAAATTCTTCTGACTACCCACGGTAGCCGAAAGGCCGGTAAGATTGGCGTAGCTAAAGCCAACACCATCCGTAGCACCTTTAGTGATAATCACCCTACCTGTGTTGGAATCCTGATTTTTGATCTTTAAGCCAGTATCCCATTCCTCTGGCGTGACGATTTCATATCGGTTTTTACTGGTATTGTAAGCAATTTTATAAGACAGCAATTGCCCACTCCAATCCAGGCCATTGTATTTCGCCTGGAAAACCCGGCTTTGGGTTTGTAAACTGGTGGAATTGGTAGCAGCTGAAGATGATGAGCCCTGCCTACCCAGAATTTCCAAAAAAGCCCGTTCCAGTTGCTCCTTAAGTTTACCGGCATTTGTCACTAGAAAATAATTGTCCGGTACACCGTCCTGAATGCCATCACGGTTATCCCACTCAGTCGTATCAAGCTGGTTGTTTTTGTTGCTGTCTATATAGCCACCCCACTTGGCGGCATACCATAACGGATCATGAGCAACAAATTCCGCCGTGGAGGTCGCGCCATAGGTAAATGTCCGCGTAGTATCGGTTGGTAACCCTCCCGGAATTTGCGGTGTATCGAGATAATAGTCCACATCAGAATTTAATGCCGTATCAGAATCCCTGATCGTCAGGTAAGTTCCATCTGCGGTTGTGCCGTTTACGGCAAAACCCATGTGCTGAATACAGCCCCCGGCTGCGTAAATTGAAGCAGTCCTGATTGTTAGAGTGTCTGTTGCCGTCACCGTCATTTCATATTCGGCAATTGCATCCATATCGTGGTCTGAGCCATATTCGGAGTCTTCGTAATTGATCCTGAACTTGGCGTAAGGAAGACCGCCATGATAATCCGGGCTGGCCGTGTCGGTAACCACATTGCTCGCGTTAGTGTTCACCATGGTATCGACATAAAAATCGACAATGGTGTTGGTAGGCTGATAATTGCCTTTGGCGACATTTATAGTTTTAGTACTTGCATTTGAATCACTACTACCCGTACAACCACCGACCGTTTTCCCAAACGGTATCAGCTTAATAAAATGGTCGAAAGTTTTATTGACTCCAGTGCCGCTAATTTTCAAGGGAAATTCGATACGCGGCAACGGTGAGCTTAATGCCACGCTAAAGGTTTCTGTTTTCTGGTTTTTTTCAGTACAAATGGGGTCTCCGGCGGCGCAGATCAAACCATCCCCGGCAATATTCAAATCATTCTGCTTGCCATACATAGCAACGCTGGCTTCATAATAACCGCCTTGCTGGGTCGGCTCTTCCGGTGCTAGTCCGCGCATGGAACCAAAACTGGTGACCGTTTTTGCCTTCGGGGTACCATCAAAATCGCTACCGGACTGACCGATAAACAGGGTTTTATCAGCTCCATATTCACTCGCCCAAATGGTATCTGCCAAGGTCTTGACATTAAGGCCGCTGGGCATGTCTGTCGAAAAATCAGTTAGCGTTTTGGGAGCTGTGTATAAATATTGCCCCGGCAATTGGTCGGTATCGAAATTGGGTGTGATATCACTAATTACCAATTGCGACGGCTTGGAACACACAGGATAGCCCCCACCACCGCTGGCTGTTGCTTTATAAGGGTCTTTCCATGCCGGCGTAGGCAAACCTAGGGTAGTGGCATCCGCATCCGTGCCTGAATAGGCCGTTGTCGGCGTTGCTTTACCAGCAAAATAACGCAGCCCTTCATACATAATTTCCGCCAGTGGATTGCCCCACATCCGACAACGATTGTCGGACAACTGAATTCCCACCTCAGGCACACTACAGCTTTGGTCATAGGCGTATGAACTTCCAAAACCGATAATCCTCATTCTATCGATAGACTTGATAACGCCGACAGTACTGGTCAATATGCCGGTAGCAGGATCTATCTCATCCGCTACCGAAGAAATATTTTTCCTCAACACCCCACCCGAAGTATTTTTTGCATAGGAACCTGTCATCAAGCCAAATGCCATTCGACCGACCTCGCCATACTGCTGCAACAGGCCGACAGGCTTATAATAGGTCGGATTATTGGTAGGATAACCTTGGCATTCGCTTTCCAATAAATTGGTAACGCAAGCCTGCACCCGAACCATGTAATTGGTCATTGTTCCGACGCAGTTACTCCGAATTTCTTTTCCTGAACTGTCTTTTCCTGTTACGCATTGTATGCCAGCTACGGGGCGTTCAATGGATACCCATTCCCAAATCCTCCTGTCCGAATTTTCGAGCACTCGCAACAGTGGCGGCTCGATCGTACTAACACTGGGATCAGGGTCTGTAAAGGCACATGCTGTTGTATCAGTATTTCCCGATGGACAGAGTAATGTAGTATTTGCCAGGAGATGGCGCTTACCTGCTGCCGGTTGGGTAAATGGTGTGTACAAAGAAATATCAAAACCGTCAACCGCAGTGCTGGTATATTCCTTACCCCAGCTATGGGCATCCTGGGGAACGTATGACCGCTTCAATACGGTTGATGTCGTGGTATCCGTACTCCGTGAACCACCATACAGAACGCGCCGAAGCGCATCCATCCGGGTCATCGTCAAATAGTTGAGGTAATCCCCGCTCCAGGGTGCAGTACCATTGTTGGGGCATTGCTTGTTAATAGTCTTTTCAACAGGCGTAAACACATTTGTGCTATAGCTATAGCATTTATAGGAATCGAAATAACCGGCGTAATCAATGCCCGGTATTGTAGGCGGCAACCCTGGCTTATAACGGATATCAAGCCCGCCATCCAAATTGATGTCGGCATGGTCATTGTAGGCTTCATAAAATAGCTTATGGTCACGTTCCATCGTCAGCATAACCAATGGCGTAGCCCCCTGATTCTGGTTAAGCGGAATCTGTGCCAAAACGGGCGCCAGCGCCAGCGCGGGGACGGGCAAATACCCTAACAGGCAAATAAGCAGGATGCGTTTGGCGTTCATGTTAAGCCTCGATTTATGAATGGGTGGTTTAAGCAACATTGTTATTTATAAAACTCTTGCAACTTAACGACTGTATTCGGATTTGCACCCTGGCTCCGTGCAGTGATACGGTAACAGTAACTACTGCTGATTCCGGACGAGCGACATTCTTTGCTCTTGGAAGAAAATTTTTCAATGATATACCGGGGCGGAGCGGACAGGTTGGTGGCAATATCCGAAGGCAAATCACCAGTGAAAGTGCCGTAACTAACACTGGGCGCGGCTTTCATTTGGCTTTCATTATCCCCAGGGCTGACACCGGACTTATAATCGCAAACCCCATCGTCGGTAACATCGTTTCCGCTCGCCGCACCGCAGTCAGCCTCGCCAAGGTCGGAAAACTCACAACCTCTGGCGGTGCCATAATATTGACAATTGGCATGTTTGGTCGGTGTCGATCCGAGTTTTATTTTCCCGCCAATATCCTTTTCGGCATCACGCAAAGCCGCTTCCGCTGCCTGGAACGCTAAGTTGCGGTCGCGCATGTTACCCGCCATTTTTTCTTCAAGGCCAGATGTTTGTACGCCGGTAAGTCCGATAATGGTAAGCAATAGCAACATAATCAAACTGACGAGCAGCACAACACCGCGTTGCTGCTTGAGCTTTAGTTCATTTCGGCTAAGATTTACCATCTCACTTCAACCTATTCCGTAGTGCAATCGTTGTGGTAAAGACTCGCCGTATCCTGCGGTCTGTAGCGGGATTATTGACCAGCCCCGTAATCGGATCATAAGTGTCGGTACCGGTAACGCCATTGAAGGTATAAGGCAACGGCTCTGAAGCTATATTATCGTCAAGCGTACGCAACAACAGGCTGACACGTACAGAAACCACTTGCGCCCATTTGGCATCAGCAACCGTGGCAAAGGCAGGGCTGTAATAATCGGGAACAAAATCGCTATTGGTGTCTACCCCATAAACTATTTGCAAATTTTCTACTCCTTCAACTAATTGAGTAATTCCTTGCATTAAGAAGAGTTGGCCATCAGAACTTTTTTCGATTCCATAAAAAGCATTTTTTGGTACAGCAGCTGTAGGGCCACAAAGGTCAATGTCTTCCTGCCAGTTAACAGTTATAGTATCCGCAGCCATCGGCTTCGTAGGGGCTTTTTCTGCATTTACGCCAGAAATTCCTCCGCTGCCATTGCCCTGTAAGATTCTTGGCATACTTGGGCAGGCTCGGTAATCGGCTTTGCGGATATCCCTGCTTAGCGTTTGCATGGCAAAACGGCCATTTTCCTGAAGCCTCGACATCGCTTCCTGAACCCGGTAACTTTGCTTTGCGCCCAGAAATATCTGGAAAATGCCGCCAATTAAAAACAAGCCCAGCAACATGGCAATCATGATTTCTATTAAGGTCAGGCCATTTTGCTGGAAAAAGGAAGGCCTTTTTTGCATGGTCGAATGCACTCTCACAAACGGAATTTCATTTGAAAGTTTGCGTCAGTCGCCGCATCCAAACTGCCATCTTTGTTTTCATCCCAGAGAATAGTGACCGTATAAACCTCGCCTGATTTGGTGATTGTGCCGGTGGCTACCAGGTCATCTTTGCCTTTTGGTAAAGTAGAGATTAGGGCTTGATTCCAATCATATAAATCTTTAACAGCCAATTGAGTCGGGGTGCATAATTTTTCTGCTGACCCGCAAGCGGTACATGGCGTGTTGCCCGTTGCACAGGTTGCGTCTTTGGGCTTCATAAAGGCGTATAAATACTTATCCGCATAGGGCTTGCCCGTTGCATCCAGGGAGTTATTGGTACGCATCCTGTCGACAATATCGCTAGCCAGTTGTACGGCTTGACTTCTGTTATATGCGGCCTGATTCGTGCTCAGCCCAGTCGTTTGCAGCATAGCCAGCCCCAACAAACCAATCGCCAGCACAATCATGGCGATCAAAACTTCTATTAAGGTGAATCCTGCATTTTTATTCATGGACAGGGATACAAATCAAAAAGGAGGGCTGCACAATTGGATATTGGTCGTGGCATTTTTGTTTGGGATACCGTCCCCGTTAGTATCAGGCATAATGCGAACCCTGCCAGTGGTAACCAGAGTAATGAGTCTAGACGTATTTGCCTCTGGAACACCGTTACCGTCGCTGTCGTCACAAAGGACAAGGCTACCGGTAGTGCTCGCACCATCTGGTCCGAAGCGAACATAATTTGCCAACAAACCACTACCCCGCAACGTATAGGACGCATTAAATCCCCCACTGGTCTTGATTAGCACATCACCTGCTGCAAATTTACTGTCGCTATTTACATCCGTAAAAACATCCCAGCCGTCTTCCCAATTGGCGCCAACCAACTTGGTCGATGAAAAACTATCGATCTTACGCACTGTCACCGACATACCACGCTTGACGGCCTCGCTTCTGGCTAAATTAAGGGCGGTGACAAATTCATTAGTGTAGGTGGTCAGGCGACTGCTTCTAATGATCGCGTTAAAACTCGGCACAGCCAAGCCAGTGAGTATGCCGGCAATACTGACGGTGATCATCAACTCCATCAGGGTGAAACCCATCTGGCTTGATGGTCTGGACTCATGATCTGACTTAATCAGTTGGTTTAACATCATCTGTGTCCATTTCCGCATTTTTCCGAACATTATTGCTTCGGCCTTATGAAGTTTTAATTTCCCTTCGGCTCCGCTCAGGGAATGCTACGGTTTCGTTCCCTGAGCGGAGCCGAAGGGACGAAACACCGATTTCAAACTGATCAATAGTACTTAACATAGATAGGGATATTGAGGGAGCCTCGACTATCAAAGCCTCTCTGTATCGGTAGTTGTTACGTACGAAATATCTCCGTTGTTGCAATTAAATTACGTGGTTTTTCGTAAAACCTCGGGTAGAGCCGGTTAAACCTGTATTTTTTTGATGAACTCATCAGCTTCATACTGGTAAGCCGCATGTATTTTGGAGTGACAAACCTTTTATGCCCCAGAGGGTAAGATTTGTCACTCCGCCCACTATCAAGTCACAGGTTTAACCCACCACCCTGGATTCTTTAACCTGAGCAATCTAAGCATAGATGCTTTCTAATATTTTGCTGAATAGGCCATAAAACCCATACATTAAACCGCTATTTTTGCAGGCAAAGTTATTGCAACTGCCGCCAGGATTGCCTGCTGCCGGGAGCCGAAGCCCCGCCATTAGGCCCTACATGATCCTCTATGCCATTAGGATCACTGCCACTGCCATTTGAACTATTAATCGCTACATCTGTACCCCCTGAGGAATTATTATTATCGCCTGCAGCAGGTGCTGTATCCTGATTGGATCCATTCCCAATTTGGTGTTCCAATCCATTACCCCCTGTAATGATTGCTACTGTGCCAATGCTGCCTACCGTCGATTGTTTACCGGATCCCGCAATTTTAGTCCCGTTAATAAGCAAAAGATCTTTGTCATCAACCACACCATCTCCGTTAATATCCCACGGCGCACCGGCCGCCGTGTCTGGTGTGCGGCTGCCGGTGTAGGCATCCAATTTCATTAACCAACTGGTGCCTTCGGATCCTGCGCCACAAATGTCCGTACCCTCGGGAGGAATAGGTATCAAGGTACTGAAGATGATACGGCCATTTCGAAATTGTGCGAAACTGACGACACGCTCACCATCGCTGGCGGTCGCCGATGGTTTAAGCAGATCCATATACCAACCTTTTTTGGTCGGATAACTCACTGTATTGTTTGATGTCGCACGCATTTTAAAGCCATTTTGCGTCACTTCATCAGTAATGGTTTGAGCCTGCAAATCAGTTTTCGCAACAGTCGTGTTAGTGTCCCAGATGCCGTAGAAGGTCTGGGTTTGGGCATTGGCCACATTATTATCAACCGTTTCAAAATACTTGCCCGTACCAAAATACACCATGACAGTGACAACGCCAGTGCCCGTCTTAGCCGACTGACCTATTTTCGTATTTACTCCGCTGACTTGAGGTTTGGCCGTAATCGGCTGACGTGTGTTATTGCAATCGCTTGAATTAGAGCAAGCGACGAACAACGGGGCTCCGCCATTCGCTACCCCCCATGCACTTGGATTAGCAGAACTGACATCGAATTTCCACATATTACCAAGCAAATCACCGGCATAAATGGCATCTACGATTTTATCGCCATCGGTATCAACCGTAATTGGCGTAGACAAGCCATTCGGGGTCGTGGCACCACCGGCTTTGGTGTCAATCGCCGCGATGATATTACCGGTTTGGATATTGATAATGTACAGAACCGCCAAGTTATTTACGCTGTCATAACCATTCGCGACGATTGCCGCCCAAGAACCATCTTTCATCTTCACAATAGACGGTTGCGGCATGGTGTAGCCCAAATTTTTGGCGAAACCGCGCCATCCTGTGGTGTCTGACGTTAAATCAGTGGTATTGGGGCTTTGGGTATCGCTGATTTCCCATAACACATTGCTGCCGCCAAAATTGCTAGGGTCTGTAATATCCAGGGCAAACACCGCTTTGCCGCCTGCACCGGTCGTACTTACCAATAAGGTATGCCAAGCGCCGCCAATGTAAGCATCGGCGACACGGGGTGAACCATCCACCAGATATTGATGCGTATAACTGGGTGACGACAATCCGTTTAATCCGCTAT
This sequence comes from Methyloglobulus sp., assembly GCA_013141505.1. GTDB lineage: Bacteria > Pseudomonadota > Gammaproteobacteria > Methylococcales > Methylomonadaceae > Methyloglobulus. The sequence goes on along the minus strand of JABFQX010000024.1, from coordinate 43,679 downwards.
AGACGGCATTGGGAATATACGCGAGCATTTCCTTACCGCCATCGGTACCCGAAGTCGCATCAAAGCCATGCAACATACCATCATTAGCGCCGACATAAACCATTTTGCGCCGAGTTGCATTGTCAGAAACGAACTGTTTGTAAAGTGTGCCGCCATCAGCAGCTGACAATTTGTCATACCGGTAGTTTTCATTACTGACAAACACAGGGTTGGAGTTGATAATATCACCCAATAACCAGGGATCGGGGCCCACCTTAATATGGCTATCCTTGTTTAAATGGGTGCGATTGCGAAAAATGCCAACTGTCGCACTCGCTGACCTTATCGTATCGGCATCGGTACGCGTCTGGTTTTGTTCTTCATGGCTCCAATCGCCACGAATATAGTTCAGCCGCCACACGCCTACGTCCGCAGAATTAGCACAATCCGTTATTCCCAATGCTATTTTTTGGCTGGCCGATAAATTAGCACAGGCGAAAGCCACACCTTTTGAAGTGACAGTTGGGTTATAGGTAAGAATATTACGACCCGGCGAAGTACCAAAAGCCGGAATAAGGTAAGCGGCATTCCATAGTGAATTGCCGATGGAGGTATCATCCAACTTACCATTGCCGTTGATATCTTCGCCGGGATCTAGCACGCCATCGCCATTGGTATCTTCACTGACGCTGAGTGGGAACATGGTAAGGGATCCCGTCCAATCGGCACTGTCAAATTTACCTTGGTAAATGGCAGTGTCGGCATCCAGTTTTGAGGAGTTAGCCACCACTGAAGCTGACGAGCTAATTTTGCTGGCGATATCGGCGATAGTGTCTTCAAGTGCTGAAGCCAGGGCTTTGGAATCTTCAGCAAAGAAGAACTTTCCACCGCCTACCAATGCCGCGTCTTTTAATACCGATTCTTGTTGAAGAGTGGGGTCAGCCAAGCCGATAGCGTAGGTCACTAAATTATTTTTGGTGACGTTTTTAGTCTTTTTGGTGGCATCCAAAGAAGGCCGCAAATCCATTTCAAACAAAGCTTGCGCCACGTCGTCAAGATAGTCGCTACCGTCTTGTTCATAAATACGCCCGGCTTTAGTGCCATTTTTACAGAATTTATTGCCCCAATTTCCGTTATTGTTACATGCCGTTCCAGTGGCTGTGAGCGGAACGCCACCTCCGCCAGGGAGGTTGATAGCGTTATCCGGTGTCGAAACACATAAGCCTTTGGTTGCACAGTCGCCCGTATAATCCCGTAGCGAAGGACTGATTTCCCGATCACCATTGGGAAGGCCGTCGCTGATCAATATCGCATAGCTTTTCTGGCAGTAGCCCAAAATAGGCGCTGCCAATGTATTTGTGCATGTGCTTGAGCCGCAGGTGGCATTAGTGATAGAGTGGGGGGTGGTGCCATTGGCTTTGCTAAAAATGGTGCCAATGCTTGTGGATGTTGGTGTGGTAGCGTTGGGATGAAGTTTGAGGTTGCCGGTTTCGCCGATGGCAAAATATTTGCCTATATCGGACAAAGTGGTTGCTAGCGGCGTATTGCCACTGGTTGGAATATTGGTAATACCCGTTGTAAGCACCGTAGCTTGGGCTGAATCAAGTTCCTTAATCTCGGTCAGCAACATACCGCCTTCAACCGAGCTGGAGCTGTCATACCTAGCCAAACCCATCCTTACCGTTGCCCTACCGCCGGGATCTGGGGCCAATGAATCCACAAGGTCATTGGCGGCTTGTTTGGCAATGTCGATACGTTTACTGGTAGTGGTTAATACGCCCGCCAAACTTCCAGATACAAAGTTGTTTTTGCTAAAATACCAGTTAAGTTGCAAGCCTGTGTAAGGCCCCATCTGACTGGTAGTGCCAACATAAAATACGGTGTAACTACTCGTGTTATTGAAGCATTTATTTTTGCTGAAATTGGTTTGGTTAGAGTTAGTACAGGAGGCGCTGCTCTTGCAAAAGCGTGGCGTTCCGGTGGAGTTCACTACCATAGGGACGGGGGAGCCAGCGGGGACTGCCGTCTTACAGTTATACGTAAAGTTGGAAGGTGCGGCACTGGGCAGGGAAGCCGGATTGGTCGTCGTTACGTCGCTTGTCATCGAGCCTGAACTATCCACCATCAGCATGATATTAGGTTTGGCTGCCGAAATGCCTATGTTTAAAGGAATTTGCGAGGGGGTAATCGCCACCGCTGGCTCCAGCACAGCACTTAAAACAACCCCAACAAAAAGGGTTAATGTCACTCTGCGGATGTTGTTACTGTTCATGCCTGACTCCTGAATACCCGTTCATTGATTTGCCTATCGGATTTGGATTGTTAATGTTTGTAAATAGATTGCAGCGTTACCACGGCGTTGGCCGTACCGCCTGTACCCCGGGCGGTGATCCGATACCATAAGGTTACTTTCCCCGAATTTGGCCCGATTTCACAAGGAGAGCAATCAACTTCGGTCTCGGTCGGCTTTTCAATGATATATTTCGGGGCTTCATACAAGCCTTTCAATTCAACGCCACCAGTGGTTCCGGCGGGGGCGGCTCCTTCGCCATAGGTTTTTACCTTGGCATTCGTCCAGTCGATGGGGTCTTTGCTACCTGTATAGTAGTCAGTTGATTTGATCTTGGCAGTGCTTGCTTCTGCCGCCCGCAACGCCGATTCTGCGGCCTGAAAAGCCAAGTTGTAATCGCGCTTGTTACCGGCCATTTTTTCTTCCAGGGACGCGTTCTGCATACCCACGGTGCCGATGATTGTCAGCAATAACAGCATAATCAAGCTGATAATCAATACTGCGCCGGATTGATGCCCGAGGTGCTTGACATTGCCATAGCCTGTAGGGTAGGCAACGCTTTTCTGCCCACCCTGATGATACATCGGAGCGACAATAGTGTACCCAAGGGCACTTGTGACCTTTAGGTTATAAAGGCGAAAAAGCCCGCCCACCCTACTCAACATCTTCAAACATTCCTGAATTATGGTCGTTATCATGTGCATTATGGCTTCTCTTCGTATTTCAACCGATTACGCAAGGCAATGGTGGAAGTAAAATCGCGGGTAACCCTGCCATTCGGATTTGCGGTTGTTTTCAGGGTCAGATTGTCATCTAGGGTACGAGCCGTTATGGTGATGCGGATGCTGACAACTTTAGCCCAATCGGCGGCGACCCACGTTGCGGGCGTATTCGCTGCCACATAATAATTGGCCGTTTCATCTGCATCCGTATCGACACCATAAACAATCTGCATGTTTTCAATACCTTCGACAATATCTGCATTAGCACCGCTGGAGGGGCCAGTAACTCGCCGCAAATTGTTACTGTTAATTGAATAAGTAATTTTTGAACTGCTATCGGCGTAAAAATTAGTAGGGGCGGCGGGTGAAGCAACTGTAACTGCTGTAGTAACCGCCGTGCCGCAGGTATAAGTATCCAAACAAATTTTTTTTTGGCCGGCATCTGTCAATGCGTCACAACCATCAGTTTTAGTACGTACAAACGCCGCCCTTAATGTTATGCTGTCGGGCGCTCCTGAAGCCCCTTCAACTCCTTCAAGGTCGATATAGTGCGGATTGGGCATTGCTGTCGTAACGTTATTGGAATCACTCGGCATCATACAGTCCCAATAACCGGCCATACGAATATCCCTGGATAAATATCCCATCGCATACTGGCCGTTTTCCTGCAATCTGGACATGTTTTCCTGCATCCGGTAAGTTTGTTTGCTGTTGACAAAAATCTGCAACACGCCACCCAACAAAAACGCGCCTATCAGTAAGGCAATCATGATTTCTATCAGGGTCAGGCCGGTTTGGCGAGCTTTAATTTTCATAGTTGAAAACTCATTTGGAAGAAAGGATCATCGTCCGTGTCGCCATCGTCATCGGTATCCCCTTCGTGATCGCCGCCGTTGCCATCAACGTCACCGTCCCGGTTGTCGTCCCAATTGACCGTAATGGTAAAAATACGGGTGGCGGCATCAACAGCAATAGTCCCTTTGCCAAGAGCGCCAAAGGTGGAGATCATGTCAGCATTCCATTGTGCGCGGTCGTTTTGCGCCATCTGCGCTGCCGTGCAGCCGGTAGTGCTTTTACAACCTTGTTGTATAACCGGGGTTGTGGTCGCAACATAGGCACTGGTTGCGAGCTTAATGGCATCAGCGGGATTGGCCCGAATCCTATCCGCCATATCGTAAGCCAATTGGGTTGCCTGGCTGCGGTTGTAAGCACTATGGTTATTTTTAAGGCTAGTCGCTTGCAAAGCCGCCAAGCCTAGCAAACCAATCGCCAGTATAACCATGGCAATTAATATTTCTATTAAGGTAAAGCCCGCGTTTTTATTCATTGCCAGAACGCTATTCAAAAGGTTAAGGGTTACAGGTTTGGATGTTTGCCCCAGAGAGCAGCAAATTTGGGATACCATCTTTGGGAGTATTATTATCTGCCATAATGCGCGGCCTTCCGGTGTTGCTAATATCGATTAGCTTGGCAGTGTCGGCTTCTGGAATAGCATTGCCATCGCTGTTATCGCAAAGTATCAGGATGTCTCCGTTGACAGGCTGACCAAACGCCCCGAAGCGAATATAATTTGCCACAACACCTCTACCTCGCAAGGTATAAGTAGCGTTAAATGCCACATTGCTCTTAATCAGGACATCTTTACCATCAAATTTACCGGCAACCCCATCTAAATCAGAATCTGTAAAAATATCCCAACCATCTTCCCACTCGGCATCAGCGGCCAATTTGGTCTTGGAATTATTATCAACCTTACGCACTGTGACCGGCACGCCACGCTTAATGGCCTCGCTTCTGGCTAAGTTAAGGCTGGTTATAAACTCATTGGTGTAGGTCGTCAGACGACTGTTTCTAATGATTGCTTTAAAACTCGGCACGGCTATACCAATGAGTATGCCAGCAATACTGACAGTAACCAGAAGCTCAATAAGGGTAAAACCGTGCTGAATTGATAGCCTAGGCATATAACCTGATTTAAATAATCGCTTTAACACTGGCTTGTTGCTATCCATTAGCCGATTTTTAAAAAAATTAATATTGATTAACATGTTATATAGCTACTGTCGCTTTGGCTGTGAAGCACCTCACAGTATTGACATATCCCGATTGTTGCAATTAAACAACGCGTTTCCCGGTAAGATACTGTTAAACCTCTCCAGAGGATGCTCGAGCCTATTAATGTCCAAGGCTTGGATTCTCTAACCGTGTTAACATATAAGGCATAAGCATAGATGTTTTTTGAAATTTTGCTGTATGTCTAACCCTATTCCAACACAATTATTCGACCGCTTTGGCAGAAAGGTTGATTATTTACGCATGTCCATTACGGATCGGTGTGACTTTCGTTGCGTCTATTGCATGTCCGAGGAAATGACGTTTTTGCCGCGTGACCAAGTGTTGTCGCTGGAAGAACTGTATACGATTGCCCTGGCATTTACTGAGTTAGGCGTGACAAAAATCCGTATTACCGGCGGCGAACCTTTGGTGAGGAAAGGCGCATTGGAATTATTGGCACGTATCGGGCAAATAGAACGCTTGCATGAGCTGGTGCTGACGACAAATGCCTCACAGTTGGCAACAATGGCGTTGCCGCTTAAAAATGCCGGGGTAAAACGCATCAACATCAGCCTGGATACCTTGGATCCAGCTAAATTCAAAGCCATCACGCGAACGGGTGATTTGCACCAGGTAAAACGCGGTATTGATGCAGCCTGTGATGTCGGCTTTGAACGGATTAAGATCAATTCAGTTATTTTGAAAGACAGAAATCATCAGGAAGTGGTCGATCTGGTGCAATTTGCCGTTGATAAGAACATTGATATCAGCTTTATTGAAGAAATGCCGTTGGGCATAGTCAGCCACCATGACCGCTCTGCATCGTATTATTCCAGCGATTGCATTAAAGCTGATTTAGCCACACATTTTTCTTTGCTTGCTTCAACCGAAAAAACTGGCGGGCCATCTGTGTATTATAAAGTGCAGGGCTCACAAACCCGGGTCGGTTTTATTTCCCCGCACAGCGCCAATTTTTGCAACACCTGCAATCGGGTACGCTTGACGGTTGAGGGCAGGTTACTGCTGTGCCTTGGCAATGAACACTCTGTTGACCTTAAAGAGATTATTCGAGCGAATCCCGGCGATATGGATCTATTAAAACAAACTATCCTAGCGGCAATGCAAATCAAGCCGGAAAAGCATGAATTCAATATTCATGAGCAGCCGATCATTTTACGCCATATGAGCGTTACCGGCGGCTAACTCCCTGCCAAATACGTTCGCAGGACACAACAGACTATTTACATAAGGATCACATGTCATTTGACTCGCTCGGTCTAACCGAACCCTTGCTTAACGCAGTTGCTGATCAGGGCTACACCACGCCTACGCCCATCCAGATTAAAGCGATTCCGGTTATCCTGTCTGGCAAGGATATTGTCGCAGGCGCACAAACCGGCACCGGCAAAACAGCAAGTTTTAGTTTGCCATTGTTGCAACGTCTTGCCAATAATACTGATGTAACGATTAAGCCGAGAAGACCTCGCGCCCTGATATTAGTACCGACGCGTGAATTAGCCGCACAGGTTTTTGAAAGTGTCGTTACCTATGGAAAATATTTGCCCTTACAGGCGCAACTTATTGTCGGCGGTGCCAGCATTTTTGTGCAAACCCGTTTATTACGCCAGGGCTGCGACATTATCGTCGCTACGCCCGGACGGTTGACAGATCATTTACTGCAAAAAAACGTCAACCTGAGCAATATAGAAATATTGGCGCTGGATGAAGCAGACCGAATGCTGGACATGGGGTTTTTACCGGACATTCGGCGCATTTTGACTTATTTACCGAAAACCCGGCAAACCTTGCTGTTTTCTGCAACCATGCCTAATGCCATCAAAACATTGGCAGCCACTATTCTCCGTCATCCTGTCGAAATTGAAGTTGCCAAGCAGAATGCGACAGCGGATAACGTGTCCGAACGGGTGTATGGTATCGGCAAGGAAAACAAGCGGGAATTGTTATCCTACCTAATAGGCAGCAACAATTGGCAGCAGGTACTGGTTTTTGTCCGCACCAAGCATGGCGCTGACCGCTTGGAAAAACAGTTAATTGCCGATGGTATCCGCACGGCTGCACTCCACGGTGACAAAACCCAGGGCGCACGAAATAAAGCCCTGGAATATTTCAAAACCGGTAAAGTCACCGCGCTGGTGGCAACCGATATTGCCGCCCGTGGACTGGATATTGAAGAATTGCCCCATGTGGTCAATTTTGATATGCCGCAAGTCGCGGAAGATTATGTGCATCGCATTGGCCGTACCGGGCGGGCTGGCCTCAATGGCACGGCCCTTTCCCTAGTTTGCCCTGAAGATGCTTATTTGCTCGAAGCTATCGAAAAATTGCTCAAGCGGCAAATTCCCCGCGTCAGCGATACCGGTTATGAGCCTGTTTCGTTAAGAAGCATTGATACCCCAAAAAAAGCGGCAGCCAAAAAACTTGCCCAAGGCAAGAATCCTGGTAAAACCGACTATCGTCACATAAAAAAACAAACCGCTAAAACACCGAAAACGAATAAAACAAATTCACGCAGCAATCAGGTTAAAAAAGCGGTTTGTACCCGATCCACGTAACTGAACGTGGCTAACCGAGCATCGCACATCTTTTCAATTTAGATATATCGTGCGCTCTGGATATTAAAAATGGGCTATTATTAGCCTGAATAACAATGAAAAACCCACTAAACAGGAGAATGCTTACATGTCGTTTTTTGCATCGTTCACAAAAAAATCAAAACTAGATGCCGCCGTTAAAAAAGCCGTTAAAGCACGAAAATCAGAAGGCAGCATAGCTGATCAATTGTTGAAGGACGTCTACCAGGACTATGCCGATGTACTAGGGGGCGATCCATTACGTGCCGAAACCCTGTACCACTGGGGCGTTACCTTGCTGCATCAGGCGAAAAGCAAGACACCGCCTGAATCAATCAATATTTACCGGAATGCCATTGCGAAATTCTCCTTTTGCATGACACTTGATCCCAGTTATTTGGCTGCCGCTATTGATGCAGGTGTTGCCTGCATGGACTTGGCGCGCGCGCGCGGTGTTCCCGCCAGCGATGAACTTTATGAAATGGCAAAAAAACAATTTGAAAAAGCCAATTCAATTCAAGCCGGTGTTGCCGCCTATAATCTGGGCTGTATTCATGGCTTACGGGGTGATAATGACAATTGCCTGGCCTCATTAAAAATTGCAAAAGATAAAGGCAATTTGCCGGATGCAACCGATGTTTTTGCAGACCCTGATATGGAAGTGTTAAAAGATCAAACTTGGTTTAAAGGTTTTTTTGAGTCTATCGAGGAAGAAAAACGACTGGCGGAAGAAAAAAAGAAAGCCGATGTCCTCGCTGCCGAAGAGGAAATCAAGAGAAAAAAAGCAGCCAAAGAGGCTGTGTACGATCCCTATAAATCTCCTAAAGAAAGCAAACAGGACGTGAAACCTGAATCTGTGGTTGTCGCCGAGGACAAACCCGTCACTAAATCTTCCGAAGTAAAACCAAACGAGTCAACCCAACAAAGCAAGCCAGATTCCTCTGACGAATCCTAAGATAGACATCGAAGGATTATAAAGCCCACTAAAGACAGGTATATATGAGCCAGCTACTACCCCTGTTCTTTAGCGGGTTTCTCTTCTGCATCTTCTTCATGCATGATAGCTGTATAGCAGTTCATAATGCTTTCTGTGTAATTGGTATGGGCTTTAGCCAGCTCTTGTGGTGAACCAAATTCTTTTCTCAGCTCTTCAAGTGCTTTTTTGGGATCTTCCAGCTTTGTCAGGGTCAACATTTTTGTATAGTTGCGATAAGCCTGCATTCTGGTTGGATCAAAGGCAAAAAGCCCAGGCATATTAATATAGGTCGTGTCGGCGACACATTTAGCCATGTGGGCAGGGTCTATCTTGTAATCTTTAATGTCTTTCTCTTTTTCCATTTCTGCTAATACGGCTTCTTCGAAATGCTGCTTATCAGCACATCCCGTAAGCAAAAAGGGTAATACGAGGACAACTAATTGTTTTTTCATTTAACTTACACCAACTTAAAATTTAATCTTAAACCAAAGGCGTTATTATACGCACTTAGCCTGTTTTCATGCACCGGCAAAATAGATGATGCAAGATGACTCATTAATCCATTGCCTGCATTGCGGATATTATCCAATCCTCAGCTTCTTTATTAATGTCACCCGCTTTGCGGCCTTTAGTCTCTATAAGGCCACCAACCTTTACCTTAATAACACCGGGGTACTTTAAAAAGCTGTAACGCGGCCAACAATGCCCGGCGTTAAGTGCGACAGGTATGACAGGGTAACCCGATTTTTGCGCCAACATCGCCCCGCCCGCACTAAAACCACCCAACTTATCGACCGGCATACGCGTACCTTCGGGGAAAACAACGACCCACAGGCCTTCTTTTAAAGCCTCAGTTCCATGACTGATTAATTTGCGTAAGGCGGAATGCTTGCTGTTCCTGTCAATTGCGATGGGTTTTAAAGTCGCCATTGCCCAGCCCCAGAACGGTATCCATAACAATGACTCTTTAAACAACGATGTTTGGGGAGGCAAGAACCACCTGAAGGCAATGGTCTCCCATGCCGATTGATGATTGCTCAACACAACCACCGCACTGTTGGCGTTGATATGCTCCAAACCTTCAACTTCATAGCGGATACCGCAACAGATTTCGACCATTTTTAGCACGGTTCCTGCCCAAACCCGCCCGATGTTATAACGGACAGCAAAAGGAAAAACGATGCACGCCATAACGAGGGGAGCAAACACAATGGCAGAAACAACCAAACCAACAAAAAATGCCGCTGAACCCAAATAGATCCGTATATTATCGTTATTGGTTTGAGGTAATGAGTTCGGCTGCGGCATACAGATTTTCAAAGACGGGAATGTTAAGATTAGGATTATTGGTCAAGGTTTGTTCGCCTTTTCCAGATTTGACCAGGATAGGTTTCGCACTCACAGCCTGTGCCGCCTGAATATCACGCAGGGAATCACCGATGACATAAACAGATTTTAAATCGACCTTTTTTTCAGCAGCAAATTGCTCCAGCAAGCCGGGTTTGGGTTTACGGCAGTTACACAAACTGTCCGGGGCGTGCGGACAATAGTAAATATCTGCAATTTTGCCGCCCTTATCCGCCAACATATGCTGCATTTTTTCGTGTATTGCCGTCAACATGGCATCATCGAACAAGCCTCGAGCCAAACCTGATTGGTTGGTAATCACCGCCACTTCATAGCCAGCTTGATTAAGCAAAGCAATGCCTTCAAGGCTACCGTCAATAGGTCGCCATTCTTCGGGGGATTTAATAAAATCCTCGGAGTCATGGTTAATGACACCATCCCTGTCCAGCAGCACATAACGGCGTTGCTCCATACCGCTTACGACTGTAATTTCGATATATCAGCAATCTGCAAAAATTGTTCAGACAACATGTTTAGCAAAGCCAAACGTCTGGCACGTAAGTCAACGTCGTCACACATCACCATAACCTTATCAAAAAATGCATTGACGGCAATTTCAGTCAGGGCAAGGCGGCTCAGTGCGGCTTGGTAATCCCGTGTTGCCAGGAAAGGTTGAATATCAATTGCCGATTGCTTGGCCGCAGCAAACAAATCACGTTCTTCGGTTTCTACCAGTTCACCTACTTGTGTAGCAGGAGCAGTGTCGGATTTTTTCAGGATATTCCTTATCCGTTTGTTGGCGGCGGCCAGACTTTCCGCTTCTGGCAATTGCCTGAACGCTTTGACTGCTTGCAACCGTTTCATGAAGTCCAAGGGTTGCACGGGATTGACTGAAATGACGGCATCGAACTCATCGGGCGCAAAACCGCGATCTAAGCAATAGCCTTTTAAGCGCTCAAAAATAAAATCAATAACCAATTTGCGGGTTGCTTCGCGATCAAACGCATGTGCGTACTGTGCCAACGACACATTGACTAAAGCAACAATATCTAGGCTTAGTTCACTTTCAATGATGATTCTCAATGCTCCGAGTGCAGCCCGTCTTAAGGCATAAGGGTCTTTATCGCCCGTAGGAATTAACCCGGCACTGAATATTCCCGTCAAGGTATCAATTTTATCTGCCAGCGCAACAATCTGCCCTGTTTGGCTGGGCGGTATCGGACTGCCTGATTGCTTGGGAAAATAATGCTGCTCAATAGCGTTAGCAACTTCTTCAGGTTCATTATCAGCTAGGGCGTAATAACGTCCCATAATGCCCTGTAGATTGCCAAACTCACCAACCATGTCGGTCATTAAATCCGCTTTCGCTAACAACGCAGCGCGTTTCGCCCACTCAATATTAGCGCCAAGATCAGCCGCTACCTTCTCAGCAAGATTAATGACCCGCTGGGTTTTATCTGCCAACGTACCTAACTTTTCCTGGAAGACGATAGTGCCCAGACTTTCAACACGATCAGCCAATGATTGCTTCCTATCCTGCTTCCAGAAAAATTCAGCATCGGTCAGGCGCGGTGTAATGACGCGTTCATTACCCTGCTTGATGGATTCAGGCCGGGTACTTTCGATATTGCTGAAGGTAATAAAATAAGGCAATAACGCACCACTGGCATCTTTAACCGGAAAATATTTCTGGTTGGTTTGCATCGTGGTAATCAATACTTCGGCGGGTAATTCCAAAAAACGCGGGTCGAAACCGCCTGTAACCGGCACGGGCCATTCATTCAATGCGGCTATTTCTTCCAGTAAATCATCTTCAATGTGGGCTATGCCATTGACTGCTGATGCAGCAAGGTTAGCCTTATCGCGTATGATGGTTTTTCTTTGCTCGACATCCGCAATCACTTTGCCTTGCTGGAACAAAACATCGGCATAATTTTCCGGGCTGCTGAGGGTGATGGCTTGCGACGCATGAAAGCGATGTCCGTGTGTTGTTGTGCCTGTGGTCAAACCAAGGATTTCGCATTCGATTACGGAATGTCCGTATAGCAAAACTGCCCAATGTACGGGTCGAACAAATTCCGTGGCAAAGCTGCCCCAGCGCATCCGCTTTGCAATGGGCAATGCCGAAATACTTTGACGGAGAAGGTCGGGGATAAGTTGCTCGGTCGGCATGCCTTTGACTGCCAGCTTATAAATTAGCCATTCGCCTTTGTCGGTTTTTAATCTTTCTAATTTATCGAAAGTCGTACCGCAACTGGCGGCAAAACCTTCTGCGGCCTTGCTGGGTTTTCCATCTGCGGCAAATGCCGCTTGAATCGCTGGGCCACGTTTTTCGACGATTTTATCAGGCTGGTGGCTAGACAGATTTTCGATGAACACCGCTAATCGCCTGGGGGTGGCATAAGCCTTAGCGCCAGTAAACGTGAGTTCCGCTGCATTCAATCCTTGTAGCACACCATCAAGCAAGGCTTGGCTCAACTTGATAAGGGTTTTCGGCGGCAACTCTTCCGAGCCTAATTCAAACAATAAATGTTTTGCTGTCATGTTATGCTCCCTGCCCTGCACACATCGGGAAACCTAGAGATTCCCGACGTTGGTAATAGGCTTCGGCAACCGCCCTTGACAAGGTTCTTACCCGCAAAATATAGCGTTGCCGCTCGGTAACCGAAATAGCATGACGCGCATCCAATAAGTTAAAGGTATGAGACGCTTTCAGTACCATTTCATAAGCCGGTAGCGGCAAATCCAGTTCGATCAATTTTTGGCATTCTTTTTCATACTGGTCAAAACATTGGAACAGAAACGGCACGTTGGCATGGTCGAAATTGTATGCGGACATTTCGACTTCGTTTTGATGGAACACATCACCGTAAGTCACAACACCAAATGAACCTTTCGTCCAAACCAAATCGAACACGCTTTTAACACCCTGCAAATACATTGCCAAGCGTTCCAAACCATATGTTATTTCTCCCGTGACCGGCCTACATTCCAAACCACCGACTTGCTGAAAATAAGTAAATTGGGTCACTTCCATGCCATTCAACCAAACTTCCCAACCCAAGCCCCATGCACCCAAGGTGGGTGATTCCCAGTTGTCTTCAACAAAACGAATGTCGTGTTCGAGCAAATCGAAACCTAATTCACGCAGGGAACCCAAATAAAGCTCCTGGATATTGTCAGGTGAAGGTTTCAAGGCAACTTGATATTGGTAATAATGCTGAAGACGGTTGGGATTTTCGCCAAACCGCCCATCAGTGGGTCTGCGCGACGGCTGGACGTAGGCCGTATTCCAAGGCTCGGGACCTATCGCACGTAAAAAAGTGGCTGGATGGAATGTCCCTGCACCGACTTCCTGATCCAGTGGCTGCAATAAAATACAACCCTGGGCAGACCAGTAATCTTGCAAAGCAAGGATAAGTCCCTGAAAAGTTGTTACATCGTATTTTGAGCTGGACACGTCAGTTTGTCTTAGTGGGCTATAAAAAGTGGTCGATTATAACCCAAAAAACCTTTTTAGCAGAGCCGCTCAAGTCTTGAAAAACACATCCTCAAATAGAAAACTGCCCTGCAACTACATGCCTGGCTCATCCTTATCGTCATCTTTGTGAATGGCTTGCAAAGACAAACCTCCTGCCACCCCACTCTTTGCCGAATCGGCTGCCTTGCTGGCTGGCGATACCGAGCCATGACCCTCACTTAAATTAATCTTCAATTTAAGGTTATTCGGCGAATCAGAGTTTAGCAATGCTTCTTCAAGCGTAATGATACCGTCCTTGAATAGCCTGAGCAGGTGGCTGTCAAAGGTCTGCATACCGATATTTTCGGATTTTTCCATCGCCTCCTTGATAGAATGAACATCACCTTTATGGATCAAATCCCTGACCAATTGCGAGGCCAGTAATATCTCAATCGCCGCTGTCCGCTTACCTTCTATGGTGGGAACCAGGCGTTGGGAAACAAAGGCTTTTAAATTCAAAGACAAATCCAGCAACAACTGGTTACGGCGTTCTTCCGGGAAGAAATTGATAATCCTATCCAGTGCTTGGTTGGAATTATTTGCGTGCAACGTTGACAGGCATAGATGCCCGGTTTCCGCGAATGCCAAGGCATGTTCCATGGTTTCCTGGCTGCGGATTTCGCCGATCAGGATCACATCCGGCGCTTGCCGTAAGGTATTTTTGAGGGCATCCTCATAACTTAAAGTATCAACCCCGACTTCGCGTTGGTTAACCAGGGACTTCTTGTGCGGATGGATATATTCAATCGGGTCTTCTATGGTAATGATATGGCCGGAACTATTGGCGTTACGATGGTCGATCAACGCAGCCAACGAGGTTGACTTGCCCGAACCAGTGCCGCCGATAAACAAGATCAAGCCACGCTTTTCCATGATGACCCGCTTTAATACATCAGGCAACCCCAACATATCGGCATTGGGGATTTCTACCTTAATGTTGCGAATAACGAGGGAAAAACAATTGCGCTGCTTAAAAATATTAATCCGAAACCGGCCAATTCCGGGCTCTGAAATCGCCAGATTTAATTCCGGCTGGTGTTCAAATGCTTTCTGCTGATCGGTATCCATCAAGGCATAAGCGATTTGCTTTAACCGATCTTTAGTCAGCTTAATATTTTCCAGAGGCCGCAATACCCCTTGAAATTTAGCGGCAGGTGGTGCATCGACAGTCAGATACAAATCAGAACCGTCATTTTGAACGAGCAATTTCAGGTATTCTTTAAATTCCATAGTCTATTTACCAGTGTGATCAATAGGTCAATTCTAGGTCATAAACCGGGAAATTGAAGATTTTTGTAAAAATCGACTGTTATAAAAATAACGAAAATCACAAAGTATATTTCCAAAAAATAATTTGATAGCCCTCACATCTTGCCATATCGATATTTGCAGCCGCTAACTTTTCAACTACCCTTTACACTGACATTATCAATATAAAAATCAACTAACAAAAAATTATGGCAAGCTGTAAACACTGTGGCGCACCACTACCTGCCAACATCAATAAATGTCATTATTGTGGAACGCGCAATGATGTCGATTTACACGCTCGGCAACCGTATGTTGTTGCCAAAACAGTTACTAACCGCATCTGCCCTCACTGCGACATTCCTTTACAGACCATTAAATTAACGCTGGAAGATAATGTCTTTATCGAACGCTGCAAAACCTGTTTCGGCTTGTTTTTTGATCGCGGCGAAATCGAAGCCGTCCTACACAGCTCGGTGTCCAATGTGTATGCCATCAATCTCGAACATATCGACACTATCAATAAGGATCGCTATTTAAAGCCCCATAAAATCAGATATATCAAATGTCCCCAATGTCGACGTTTAATGAATCGGGTTAATTTCGGGCAACGTAGCGGCGTTGTTGTCGATCAGTGTATCGTAGATGGTATATGGCTGGATAACGGCGAACTTATTCATCTTTTGGAATGGAAAAAAGCCGGTGGTCAATTGCTGCACGAGCAAACCGCGAAAGCCAAGGAAAAACCGGAAAAATATCATGCCCGATTACCCCGTTCAAGCTATAGCGGCGGCAATGACAATCTGGGTGATAATCAGTGTGATATAACAGTAAACCTAGCGACCGCGTTAATTTGGTTGGTCTCAAAAGTTTTTGGCAATTATTAATCCAGTCATGAAGTATTAATTTCCCTTCGGCTTCGCTCAGGGAACACAGAGGTAACGTGCCCTGAGCGAACTTGTGCTGAGCGTAGCCGAAGTAATGGAAGGGCATCGGAACCACTTCGAATATTAAAAAGCCGGATCTATAGCATGGCTATTGGCGACAGCATAGCGATGACCTAAAAGAGCTGTCGTTTATTGCATTTGAGAGCTATCAATAACCCCTAACATCCTGCATCACCCCTGCCCGCTCCATCGCTATTAACAGGCCAACTAAAACGATAACGCCAAAGAAAATGGCAAAGCCGATTTTCCAGTAGCTGTAAGGCCGTTCGCCTTGCACCTGCCCCGTCCTACCGTTGATAATGAAATGATAGGCTTTTTGCTGGTATCGGAATGCGGCAGACCAGACTGGCAATAAACAATGTTTGTAAGTCGTGTTGCTGTGTTGGGTATTAAATTGGTCGATGCGTTGTTGATCGCCGCCGATATCGAAAGCAATATCTTGATAGATGACGCTTTCCATCTTACGTTTGGCATTATCAAAACCCTGGTCGAGATTGACCTGATAATATTCGCTGGTAAAACCGCTCAGGTAGCTTTCGTTATAGGGCACAAGGTTTGCCAAATCCCAGGGTTCCAGTTGATCCAAAATTTGCCGGGGTAAAGAGGTGCTGGCGCCAACCAGTACATCGTCGAAAAATCGAGCCACCCTGCCCTGCACAGGAGTCCATTGGATTTGCGGTACTTGCCGGGTCTCATATATGACTCGACCCTCCCTGACCGTTTGAACTTCTTGATTGACATAATACACATCCCCACGCGCACCGAAATAACGGGTTTCCGTGTCGCTGTCGTACGTCCAGTAGGGAATGTAAACGCCTTTCAACTTGGCATCATCATCGGTGTATTTTTTGACTTTACTGGGTGCAAACCACAAACCTTTTAGCCAACGTTTAAACTCCTGCTTGGCTTGCTGTTCGTTAATTTTAAAAGGCAGCAAGGATTTAGGTGTTATCGGCTTTGTTTGAGCTGTGCCAGTAACAATCGCAGTCCCGCAAAACGGGCATTCACCAGCGTGGACGTTGTTAGCAAACTTAAACCCGGCACCACAGGCATCGCATTGTATCTGCGCTATGCCTACGGCAGGTTTTGCCCGCGCCAACTCAACTAACGCCTGGTGAAAGTCGTATTCCTGGATAACCTCGAGACGATCTTCAATCTGGTTTTGTTCACCGCAATAGTCGCAAACCAGATGCTGGGTTCCAGGCTTAAACGTGAGCAAAGCACCACATTTGCTGCACGGGAAACGATCAATTTTGGGATTATCGGGTGGCGCTTGCTTTATGGCTTTGAACACAAAAAAGGGCTGATAGCCTATTAAGAATGTGGCAGTGGCGGCGGCATTTTAGAAAAGTAACCAATCAGATTATCCAGCTTTTCCGCCGCCATCCATTCAGGCATGGGGTCGTGCCAAATCAAAGTCTCTCGGGTGATTTCACCGCTTTGAATTTTCTGTTTGATGATAGCCACATCAAAAGGGCCACTTTCTTCGCCATGAATTGCCACATAAAATTGCGTTTGTCCGGGAACGGGCGGCGGACTGGCCGGCTTGTTACCGGCATCAGCATAGGCTTTCGTCATTTCATTTGCCATGCCAAAGCCCATTCCCATACCAACACCTGCGGATGCCGCACCGGATGGATTTTCTGCTGCGGCTTTCATGGCTTCGGCAGCCTGAAACTTTGTGTAGTCATTCAGATTGCCGATAACACCCATGCTAGTGCGTTTATCCAAGGCTTTTTCGACCTCTTCAGGTAAGGAAATATTTTCTATCAGAAGATTGCCAACTTCCAGCCCGTATTCCAGGAATTCAGGCGTAATGCGGGTGCTAACAAAGTTGCTCAAATCATCATAGTTACCCGCCAAATCAAGCACGGGAATATTGGCTTCACCGATAATCGAACTAAATCGCGAGGTAATCAGGTTGCGTAATTGGTCGCTAATTTCCCCAGTGCGGAAATGACCGTTAGTGCCAACGATTTCCTTACTGAACACTTCCGGATTTTTTATTTTCAGCGCATAAGTACCATACGCCCTAAGCCTGACCGGACCAAATTCTTTATCCCGCAACATGACCGGATTTTTTGTACCCCATTTAAGGTCAGTAAACCGGCGCATGTTGAAGAAATAGACTTCGGCCTTAAACGGACTGTTAAAGCCATGAGGCCAACTTTCCAAGGTCGTCATGATGGGCATGTTATTGGTTTCCAGCTTGTATAGACCGGGCTGGTAGACATCGGCGATGCGCCCTTCGTTGACCAGAATTGCTGTTTGCGACTCCCGTACCGTCAGCATGGCACCGTATTTGATTTCATTGCCGTAGCGCTCAAACCGGTAAACCATAGTATCGGTTGAACTATCCGTCCATTCAATAACATCGACGAATTCGCCTAATATTTTATCTATCAAGCCCATATTGATCCCTTGTTATGATGTGTGTTGTTGCTCAGATGTAGTAGCTATCGGCGTGGCTTTCGCTGCGGACAGGGTTTTACGAAGCGCCGATTCACAGGCTTGTAGCTCTGTCACCGCTTGCGCCCGTGCTTTTTTACCTTCATCAGCAATTTGTAGGCTTTCTTCTAATGTCGCAATCAGCAAGGTGTTGGCTTGTTTCACGGTTTCAATATCGAAGACACCCCGTTCCAGTTGTTTTCGCGTTTCCGCATTGGCTATTTTGAGGTTTTCAGCATTGCTTTTTAGTAAATCATTAGTCAAGTCTGTCGCCGCTTTTACCGTGTCGGCTGCTTGCGAAGAACGGTAAATAGTGACGGCGGTCGCCAATTGTTGTCGCCACAACGGTATGGTATTGACCAGTGTTGAGTTGATTTTATTAACCAAACCCTTGTCGTTTTCCTGCACCAACCGTATTCCCGGCAAGCCTTGCATGGCAACTTGACGGGTCAACCGTAAATCATGCACCCGCCGATCTAGTTCATCCCGCGCTGAACGCAAATCGCGCAGCTCTTGCGAAGCGAGGGTTTGCTCGTTGAGTTCGGTTTGCCTGATTTTTTCCGGGATTGTTTTTTCATCCAGCTCATTAATTTTTTGCTCACCGGCTTTGATGTAACTTTCCAGGTTGTGGAAATAGTCGAGATTGGCGTTATAAAGCCGGTCAAGTGCGGTTATGTCTGTCAGTAAAGCCGTTTTATGAAGTTCCAACTTATCGCCAATATCGTCAATCTGTTTACGGACTTCTTCATAACGACCAATAAATTTGGCAACCGGCTTGGCTTTACCGAGCAATTTATCGAAAAAACCAGGCTTTTGGTTAGGGTTAAGTGACTCAATATCAAAGCCCCTGATAACCGCAACCATTGCGTTGAGGTCGTTGCCTGCTGTCCCGAGATCTTTGTTTTTGACACCATCGAGCATTTTGTCGGAGATGGTCGTGAGTTGTTCCTGGGCTTTGCTGCCGAAAAACAGGATAGTTTTGCTGTCGGCAAGATTGAGTTCAGTCATCAATCGACCCACTTCTGGACTCGATGAACCCGAAGACATTGTGATGTTCATTTGAGTTTCTGGAACCAAATCTTTTATTACCGAATTGGCACGTACGTTTTCTTGGACTTTTGCGGCAACATCAGGAGTAGCTTGCTCCGTTGTGAGCATTTGATCTGAAATTGTTTTATCCAACTGATTTTCACTCACCATCACCCCCTTGTAAATAAGAAACTCATACAATACCTTCGTGCTTAAGCTGTTTAGCCAATACTTCTATCTGAACATCCAGGTCAAACAGGTCGTCTTCCAGCAATTTTTCTTTTTGTTCTTTAAACACCGTTTCTATATTGTCCAATACATTACGGAAATTCTGTTCCAGCTCGACAATATCAGCTTGCAGGTGCGTATTCGCATAACCTGTTGTCACCTTATTGGCACCTTCGAGATAGACTAGCAGAAATTTGCGAGTTCGGCGGATCGCACCGGGATTGCTTTCAAGTTCATCCAGTATTTGTCTTGCCGTGTCACAAATGTGGTCTATTCGGGTGTTAAATTCAAGGTTACGGATTTTATTGTTCGCATTTTCTATGCTTAAAATGACATTTTCTGCCGCCGCTATCGTGTTACTGATTTCATCGGTGGTGTAACCGTGTCCACCCGCTATGGTTTTTTCAGCGCGTGGATCAAAACCATAACTAAGGTACATGCCTAAAAAAGCACCTCCGCCAAAGGCAATGGAGACAAAAAATGAGTTATGTGCGCCTAACCAGGCCAAAGCAAAAGTGGTTAACGTAACAATAATCGCCGCCACGGTTTTCAGCGGCCACTTGGGCGCACGGGTGACGCGTTTTTCCCGGTAGCTGATTTCAGCAAGCAGTCCACGTCGCAACAAACGCGCTGCTAACATATAGGCAGCATAAGCTCCTGCGTTAATCAGAATGGCGGGCAAATTACCGGTTGCGAACGCCTTGATCGTTGCGGGAATCGCCAAGAAAGGAATTGCATAAAGCAGCAAGCCATTGCTGCTGAACCAGGTTTTCGCCTGCTTGACAAAACGCTTGGGATTTCTCCGGTAGCTATACAAATCGGCCACTTAAACCTCGCTAACAATGATGGCTAAATATCAGAACAACATTACTACTGTTTTAGTTTAGCTGAAACAGTGGTCGTTATCCCAGTTTCAGCTTTAACCAAAGACTGGCAAGTTGCAATGCCGACGGTTGCAATCAACAATATCAATCCTAAAAACCGTCTAAACAGTTGGGACATTTTAATAACCCTCCTAAGCTAACGTTACAAAACACATTGGGTTGGCATTTTAAACCCTTAGGATCAAGGTGTTCTAAGATTTGCCAAGATCGTTTTCACCGGATTAAAGCTACGCCTATGGATTTCCAAAAAGCCAAATCGTTCAATTTCGGCAATATGCTGTTTAGTGCCATAGCCTTTGTGGATGTGAAAAGCAAAACTCGGGAATTCTTTGTGGTAATCGACCATGATGGCATCACGGGTTACTTTAGCTAATATGGATGCTGCGCTGATAGCTTTAACTTTGCTATCGCCTTTGACGATTGCCTGGGCGGGTATATTGAGAACAGGCAACCTATTGCCATCGACCAAAACTTGATCAGGCAACACCGATAAGCCTGTTATTGCCCTTTGCATAGCAAGCAGGGTAGCTTGCAGGATATTTAATCGGTCGATTTCAACAACACTGGCTTGTGCTATTGAATAGCTTAATGCTTGTTCTTTTATGAGTTTTACAAGATGATTTCTTTGGTTTTCGGACAGTTTTTTTGAGTCTGCCACGCCTTGAATGGGACGGTTTGGATCGAGGATAACCGCAGCGGCGACAACAGGGCCAGCGAGAGGGCCGCGGCCCGCTTCGTCAACACCGGCAATCAAACCCAAAAACGCAAAATCTATCTGATTGTCGATTGGTTTGACTTCGACCCGCACCGTTCAGCCCCATTTATGGTAAGAATAAATGCGCTTTATCTTAGAACGCCCCTGCTGACGCTACGGAGAAAATTGACCATTGCTGATAATTCTTTGCTATCTCCAGCAAGATCTTCCATTTGGTCGATAGCATCTTCAAGCCTCAGGTTCATTTTGTAGATCATTTTATAGGCTTTGCGGATTAAGCGAATGTCTTCGGCAGAGATACCATTACGCTCCATGCCAACAGAATTGATGCCATGTGGTTTGGTAGGTTTGCCACCGACCATAACGAAGGGCGGAATGTCCTGGGTTATGGCGCTGCCCATTGCCGCAAAGCTGTATTGACCAATCTTGGTAAATTGATGCACCAAGGTAAAACCACCCAGAATGGCATGACTGTTGAGTTGTACATGACCCGCTAACGATGCGCCATTCGCCATAATTACATGATCACCAATAATGCAGTCATGTGCGACATGAGTGTAGGCCATGAACAAATTATCACTGCCGATACGGGTGACGCTTTGATCTTGCTTGGTGCCTCGATGTAAAGACGTGAACTCACGAATGGTGTTGCGATCACCAATTTCCAGCCGGGTAATTTCAGCCGCATATTTTTTGTCTTGTGGATCTTCGCCAAGCGAACAGAACTGATAAACCCGATTCAGTTTACCTATCGAAGTCGGTCCTTTGATGACAACGTGGGATCCTATCACCGAGCCTGAACCGATAGTTACGTCCCTACCGATAACACTATAAGGCCCTACTGATACGTCGCTATCTAACTCGGCATGACTGTCTATAATTGCGGAGGGGTGTATCAAAATCAGTATACCACCGCTGCACAACGAATTTCGGCGCTGGCGACAAATTCACCATCGACCTCCGCACGACAGTCAAACGCCCAAATATTGCGCTTGCTTTTTAAGAATACGGCTTCCAGCATTAACTGGTCTCCAGGTACGACAGGCCGTTTAAACTTAGCTTTATCGATCCCAACCAAATAATAAATCATCCCGCCCAATTCGTCGGAAGTCTCCGATGCCAATAAGCCAGTCGCTTGAGCGAGCGCCTCAAGCACCAGTACCCCCGGCATAATAGGCTTTTGGGGGAAATGACCTTGAAAATAAGGTTCATTATAGGTAACGTTTTTTAATCCTAATAACCTGACACCGGGTTCACACTCAAGCACCCTATCAATCAGCAAAAATGGGTAGCGGTGAGGTAAGAATGCCTGAATCTGTAGAACATCTAATTTAATGGTCATCGACTTGACTGTTTAACAAAAATTATCACGGGATTAAAACTATCAGAGAGTATCGCTAATTACTCTGGCATTGTTGATAATTTTTGTTGCAACTGGCTGGTTATATCCATTTGTGGACTTGAATAAATAACACCGTCAGTCAAAATCAAATCAAATTCTTGATCTTTTGCAATAGCCCGGATTGATTCAACAATACGCTTTTGTAATTTGCCCAATTCATCATTGCGGCGTGCATTGAAGTCTTCGCTGAATTCTTGTTGCGAACGCTTGGCATCCCTCATTTTGTTCTGGATATCGGTTTCCATCCTGTTGCGTTGGGATTCACTCATCACAGAAGCATCTTTTTTTAGTTTTTCTTGCATGGTTTGGATTTCTTTCTGCTGAGAAACTAATTGATTGTCACGTGGTTTAAACTCCTGTTCCAAACGCTTTTTGGCTTTTTCCGCTTGCGGCGCTTTTTCAAGAACGGCTGGAATGTTGACAACGCCAATTTTTAGGTCAGCAAAACTGACATTGGTGGCAAGTATTAATCCTAAAAATAATGCAATTTTCGTTTTCATCGTTTAATAGTTCTCCAGTTACTGTTACAAAATTTGTTCATATCACACCTATTACCCAACGGATAACAGCCGGTGGCAATTGAATGCAGCATGAATTTTTTAGCTTATTTCATCCTTTCGATGAAGTGTTTATTGACGCATTATAAATGCAACCCAGCAAACGATAGGTTCATTTTATAAAAATTTCATCATAAAAAGGGCTGGATTATAGGCGATAATGCCAATTAACCAAAAATTTGTTGTTCATCCAAAAGCCAAGCCAGGAATTTTATGGCAATGAAAGATATGTCCGCATCCAGTTTTAATGGTTAATAAATCAAAGTGTCGTTAGAAATTTTGACCAAAATTGAATTGGAAGATCTGTTTTTGATCACCAGTGCCATCGCCTTGATTGTATTTTTTGGCGTTTAAAGGATAAGCGGCACTGACCGACAAAGCACCGAAAGGTGATAACCATTCACCCGATACACCTGCAGAATACTTCATGTGGATGTTAAAATCGTCCTGAATACTTCCGGCATCAAAAAATGCGCCTAGCCGTACCGATTTTACGTCAGACAAAAAAGGCACAGGAAAAAATAACTCTGCACTACCGACGATTTTGGTGGAACCACCAAACGGGCTAAAATAGTTACTGTTGGTGCCTCTGGTGTATGGAACCAAAGGCCCTAATGTATTGTTTTTAAAGCCTCGAACAGAACCTGTACCGCCACCATAGTAATTTTCAAAAAAGGGTAAGCCTTTGGTGCCCCCATAACTGTTACCGTAACCAAGATCTGCCAACAACCGGAAGGAAAAGTCCGACGATAACGGAAAATATTCCTGTTGTTTATAACTGACCTTGTAATACTTAAGGTCGCTGATGCCAGGCAGGGTGACCATGGCAGACAAGCGTTGCTGTCCGCCGCTATTGGGAAAAATAGCCCTATTCAGGGTATCGTGCGTCCAACCCAATGAAGGGGCTAAGGTTAAAAATTTATTGCCGCCATTATTGGCCAGATAATTATTAATCGCATCTGGCGTATTCGTGGATGTTTTTACCCGTGTGTGCCTAAGGTCAAAACCAAACCGCAATTGATCGAATTCATTTAACGGAATACCCAACTCCATGCCCGCATTGGCAACTGTCGTTGAATAATTGGCGATATTAATCTGCCCGGCATTTCGATCCGTATAGCCCAGATTGTAGCCCATGCTGACGCCATCAGTCGTAAAGTACGGATTGAAGAATCCAAACTGATAACTGGTCAAATAACTGCTGTTATTGAAAGCAAGATTGACGCGCTTGCCCGAACCAAATACGTTGTCCTGGGACAGGTTGGCGTTAATCACGATACCCTGCACCTGGGAAAAACCGATACCTGCCGACAAGTTGCCTGACGATTTCTCGACGACTGTATAGTCAACGTCAATCTGGTCTGAGGTGCCGGGTACAGGCGGTGTTTCGACGTTGACTGACTCAAAGTAGCCCAGCCGTTCCAAACGCGTTTTTGACCGCTCAATTTTTGAACTCGATGCCCAACTGGATTCCATCTGGCGCATTTCGCGGCGCAGCACTTCATCGCGGGTTTTGGTATTGCCTTTGTAGCTGATGCGGCGTACATAAACACGCTTGCCGGGATCAACAAAAAACGCCATGTCCACAGTTTTGTTGGCTTCCTTGATTTCCGGCACCATGTTGACGTTAGCAAACGCATAGCCTTCATCGCCCAGACGATCCTGTATGGCTTTTGAGGTTTCCGTAGCATTCTTCCTGGAAAAAGTTTCCCCAGGCCCCACCGTCATCAATTTGATCAGCTCATCAGGCTTAACCACCAGTTTGCCGGTCAACTTGACTTTGTCTAGCGTGTAGATGTCGCCTTCTTTGACATTAATGGTGACATAAATGTCTTTTTTATCGGGCGTAATAGCGACTTGGGTGGATTCGATAGCGAA
The DNA here is from genome assembly GCA_013141505.1 of Methyloglobulus sp. Classification (GTDB taxonomy): domain Bacteria; phylum Pseudomonadota; class Gammaproteobacteria; order Methylococcales; family Methylomonadaceae; genus Methyloglobulus. The sequence goes on along the minus strand of JABFQX010000024.1, from coordinate 18,863 downwards.
ATTTATATAGCCCCGATCCAGATAGTAAGACCGCAGCGTTTCCAGATCAGCAGCTAATTTTTGCTTGGAATACTGGTCATTTTTAGTATAGAAAGACAACAAATTGGTTGTGCTTAATTCCAACCTTTTCAATAAAGTATCATCGTCGTAGGTTTTATTACCGACAATATTAATTTGCTTTATCTTGGTGACTCGACCTTCGGATATATTGATCCGAATGCCGACACGGTTACGGGTCAAGTCAGCGACTTCAGTTTTAATCTTCAAACTATATTTGCCGTGACTGAGGTATTGGCGCTTCAATTCAAGCTCAACCTTGTCCAACACTTGGCGATTAAATATCTTGCCTTCGGACAAACCGATCTTATCTAACGCTTTAGTCAAGTCCTCTTTACTGAGGTCTTTATTGCCTTCAAAAATGATTTTTGCAATGGATGGTCGCTCAACGACGTTGACGATTAATGCCGAACCTTCCCGTTCCAAAGTAACGTCTTTAAAAAAACCGGTTTTGAACAATGCTTTGACAGCCGAGCCGACATTGCTTAAGGAAAATCGCTCACCCACATTGACAGGAAGATAATTGAATACCGTACCTTCGGAAATACGTTGCAGACCTTTAACTTGAATATCGCTGACAATGAAGTCATCGTCGGCTTGAACCGATTGAACAACACATAGCAGGCAAATCAATAAAAAACGCGTAAATATATATAATTTCATTTAAACCTAAAAGAAATGTCGCCGCCTGCTACAAAAATCGAATGATTATAATACACAAAATATTCATTATGATTAAGCATTGCTTACAGGAAAAGCTAAAACGCCGTCAATTGTTGGGCTATTGGACAACAACATTAAGATCCGATCCAGACCTATTGCGACACCGGAACAATCTGGCAAACCTTGAGCCAATGCGCCTAGCAGCCGCTCATCCTTGATGGCAGCAGGGCGCTGCAAGCGTTCCCTGAGCGCGATTTCCTGGTCGAATCGACGTTCCTGTTCCAGAGCATCATTGAGTTCATAATAGCCATTACCTAATTCAACACCCTTAAGAAACAACTCAAACCGATCCGTAATTAAAGGGTTTTCTGCATTTATCCTGGCTAGTGAGGATTGACACGCAGGATAACCATAGACTACCAAGAATGCGCTTTCTCCTAAGTGCGGCTGAATACCATGGCTGAAAATAAAATCCAGCCACACTGCATGATCGTGTCCACACAATGCAATCGCATCGAAAAGCCCGCTATTTTGGACGTATGCCACATAATCTTCATAACAGAAATCAAGGCAATCCAAGCCAGTGTATTGCTGAAAAAGACTTTGGTAGCTGACTCGTTGCGTTGGCTGTAAGCCCTGATGTTCAAATAATAATGCCATCAATTCTTCGACTTCAGCCATTAATTCGGACAAACCAAAATCCACACGATACCACTCAAGCATCGTAAATTCAGGATTATGAAACCGTCCCGATTCCTCATTCCTGAATGCCTTACAAATCTGATAAACCGACCCGCAACCCGCCGCCAGCAGTCGTTTCATGGCAAATTCCGGCGAAGTCTGCAAAAACATTTTTTTTTGCATGGGCGGATAATGATATTCACTCGTAAAAAAACTCAGATTTGGATCCGTACCTACTGCCTGGCCCAATAAGGGCGTCTCCACTTCAAGAACGGATCTATCCATAAAAAACCGGCGTATTTTCTGGAGTGTTTGCGCCCGTAAGCGCAGTAACTCCAAAGAACATGCTGACTGCCATTCACTTTTTTGCGTATCCAAACTAGCCTAACAATTAAGCAAGCATTGGGGAAATATTGTGGTAAGCCAAATTACTCTTTAACCCGTGAGATATATTCCCCAGTCCTGGTATCCACTTTAATCACTTCACCGATCTGCACAAACAACGGCACGCGCACGACTGCGCCGGTATCCAATTTGGCAGGTTTGCCGCCGCCGCCAGAAGTATCGCCACGCACACCCGGATCAGTCTCAACAATTGCCAATTCGACAAAGTTAGCGGGGGTCACGGCAAGCGGCGCATCATTCCATAAAGTAACTGTACAGGAATCTTGATCTTTCAACCACTTAGTCGCATCGCCGACTATTTTATCATCCGCCTGATATTGTTCGAACGTATCAGGCACCATAAAGTGTCGATATTCGCCATCGTTGTAAAGATATTGCATTTCCACATCCATCACATCTGCGCCTTCAAGGCTTTCTCCGGACTTGAAGGTGCGCTCGATGACGCGACCGGTTTTGAGATTTCTGATCCTCACGCGGCTGAACGCCTGACCTTTACCCGGTTTAACGAATTCATTCTCAATAATCGAACACGGATCATTGTCCAACATGATTTTTAATCCGGCTTTAAACTCATTAGTGCTATAAACAGCCATTCTATCCTCGAAGAAAACAATAAACTAAATGGCGGCATTATAATGGACGACTTAGCCTATAGAAACCTAATTACACCCGACATGCCGGAAAAACAATCAGAAGCCATGCATTTTGCCCTTACTTGGCAACAGCAATTGGCCAAAGCCTTCACTTCAATTGAAGATTTATGCGCCTTCCTTATGCTATCTACAGCCGATTTACCGATTTCAGCGGCTGCCAGTGACCATTTTCCAATACGTGTTCCGATGAGCTTTGCGGCAAGTATGAAAAAAGGCAATCCTGACGACCCGTTATTAAGGCAAGTGCTACCTATTGTTGATGAATTGACAAATTTTCCCGGTTATAGCAACGACCCGGTCGGTGATATTGAAGCCGTTGTGCATCCCGGACTATTACGCAAATACCAAGGCAGGGTTTTGTTTATCAATACCGGCAGTTGCGCCATTAATTGCCGGTATTGTTTCCGTCGGAATTTTCCGTATAACGAATTACAACTCAGTAAACAGCAGGAAGGCAAAGCCATCGAAGCCATCAAATCCGACCCGACGATTACCGAAGTCATACTGAGCGGCGGCGACCCACTGCTGTTAAGCGATGCAAGATTGGCGCATCTGATTGAACAGTTGGACGGCATTAGCCATATCAAGCGAATAAGGATACACAGCCGTTTGCCTATTGTTTTACCGGCACGGGTAACTGATGAGCTGCTCAAGGTTTTGGTCACTCATAGCAAACAGATCGTCGTGGTTGTACACTCCAATCATGCCAATGAAATCAATGAACGGGTAATCAATGCCTGCACCTTATTTAAAAAGAGCGGCATTACTTTGCTGAACCAATCGGTGTTGCTAAAAGGCGTGAATGATAACGCGGCAATTCTCTGCGAATTGAGCGAAAAACTTTTCACCCTCGGCATCATCCCTTATTACCTGCATTCATTGGATAAAGCAATGGGGACAAGGCATTTTGAAGTATCCGAAACCGAAGCTATGACGCTATTAACACAAATGCAAAATACCTTACCCGGTTATCTTGTACCTAAGCTAGTTAAGGAAGTTTCCGGCGCTAAAGCTAAGCAATATGTTCTTGAGGATATGACTGCTTAGCTTTGTGATGTATTAGATAGAGTGCCTTCAATTCCTAAAAAATGCCACACCATCAAATCAGAATTGGAGCTCATAACCGGATTTGAACCGGTGACCTCTTCCTTACCAAGGAAGTGCTCTACCTACTGAGCTATATGAGCCTTACGTATGGAGCGGGTGATGGGAATCGAACCCACGTGATCAGCTTGGAAGGCTGGAGTTCTACCATTGAACTACACCCGCAGATGTTTTAAATAAAAAGATGGTGGAGAGGGGAGGATTCGAACCTCCGAAGGCAGAGCCGGCAGATTTACAGTCTGATCCCTTTGGCCGCTCGGGAACCTCTCCGATATTGCGTAAACGAAGCATTATCTTTTATCGGCTACTCACTGTCAACCGATGATTTAACACGCTTCCGTTTTTATTCATCCGGCTATTTTTATATGTCACTTTTTAGTTTCAAGCAGACTCAAACAAAGTAAGAATGAACTCTTTTTTCAGCTATTCAACTTGTTCATTACCACTGCCGTGTCACCCGCAACAATGCTGTCGATGAATTCTTTGCCTAGATCAATCGCTGAACCTAGCAATTGCAAGTCAGATTTTGATGGTACAGACAAAACATAATCAGCGACCACGGATGCGGCGGACGGGCGACCTATACCTATCCTTAAGCGGTAAAAGTTTTTGCTGCCTAAATGCGCTATGATGTCGCGCAAGCCATTATGACCCGCGTGCCCACCGTCTTTTTTTAGCTTCAAGACTCCTGCCTCAAAATCCAATTCATCATGGACGACCAGGATCTCTTCAGGCGACAATTTGTAATACATGGCGACTTTGCCAACAGATTGTCCGCTCCTGTTCATATAACCCTGCGGCTTAAGGAGCAATACTTTTTCGCCGCCGCAATTATATTCTGCTATCAAACCTTGAAAGGCAGACTTATTCGACCAATTGCAAGAACGCTCTGAAGCCAAACTGTCCAAAAACAAAAACCCGGCATTATGCCGGGTTTTTTCGTATTGCTGACCTGGATTACCCAAACCAACGATAAGTTTTATCATGGCCTATAACAACGTCATTACTCGCCAACTTTGCTTGCATCATCAGCAGCGTCTTCTTTGCTTGCTTTTGATGCCATCATTGAAACTACAGGCAAGTTGTGCTCAGAGCCTTGATGTAATAAAACAATTTCAACTCCTTTCGGCAAAACTAAATCAGTCAGATGCAATGTGTCACCAATATCCACCTTAGCCAAATCAACCTCAATAAACTCAGGTAACGCTGAAGGCAAGCAAGTTACTTCAACGTCAACCATTGAGTGCGCCGCTATGCCGCCTTTTTTTCCACCTACAGATGTACTTTCGTTAGTGAAATGCAGAGGCACGTGAACTTTTATGGCTTCAGACATACTGACGCGAAGAAAGTCCAAATGCAGAATTTGAAACTTCGCAGGATTGCGCTGCACACCTTTCAATATTACTTTTTCTTTTTTACCGTCAATACTCACATCTAGCACATGCGAGTAGACAGCCTCATGCTCAAGGTGTTTTACTACTTCGTTATGGCTTAGCGCCAACATTCTAGGCTCTGCATGACCGCCGTAAATGACTGCCGGAACTTTACCCGCACGACGTACGGCACGCGCAGCACCTGTTCCTGACTTGGCACGACTTTCTGCAACAAACTCGAATACATTTGACATTTCTTTACTCAACCCTGCGCTTTCAAGCGCTTACATAAAACTTATTTAAACTTATCAATCAACGTAAAGCGAGCTTACTGACTCACCTACGGCAATACGCCTTATCGTCTCGGCCAACATTTCTGCGACACTAAGTTGCCTGATCTTTACCGATTTTCCCGCTTCGCCACTTAAAGGGATCGTGTCGGTAACGACCAATTCATCTAGCAAGGAGCCATTGATATTTTTCAGTGCTGAACCCGATAGCACTGCATGGGTACAATACGCTACCACTTTATCGGCACCGTGTTCTTTAAGTGCTTTAGCGGCATGACACAAAGTACCTGCGGTGTCCACTAAGTCATCAATCAACACACAAGTCCGGTTCTCTACGTCACCGATAATATGCATGATTTCGGAGACATTAGCCTTTGGCCTGCGCTTGTCAATGATGGCAAGATCTGCATCATCCAGACGCTTGGCAAGCGCCCTAGCTCTAACAACGCCACCCACATCGGGGGAGACCACAATTAAATCTTTATATTGCTGCCGCCATACATCACCTAGCAATAAAGGTGAAGCGTACACATTATCGACAGGAATATCAAAAAAACCTTGGATTTGGTCAGCATGTAAATCGACCGTTAAAACCCTATCTGCGCCAGCCTGTTCTATCATTTGGGCAACCAACTTAGCCGTAATAGGCACCCGTGCCGATCTTGACCGCCTGTCCTGCCTAGCATATCCATAATAGGGCAACACTGCCGTTATCCGGGATGCCGACGCACGTTTCAAAGCGTCCATCATCACCAGCAGTTCCATCAAATTGTCGTTAGTGGGTGAACAGGTCGGCTGTATGACGAAAACATCTTTACCACGGACATTCTCTTCTATTTCAACAGCAACTTCACCATCACTGAACTTTCCGACTGTCGCCATACCCAAGCGCATGTTGAGCTTTTTGACGATACCTTCGGACAGAGCCAAGTTAGCATTTCCTGAAAACACCATCATGGAGGTGTCATTCATCCGAGCACTCCTGAATTTTACTTAGCCCATACGAGAAAATGGCTGGGTCGCTAGGATTCGAACCTAGGTATGCGGAGATCAAAACCCCGTGCCTTACCGCTTGGCGACGACCCATTAATTCTTTATCTTTTACTCAATTCAAGTTTTGCAACTAAAGGCGATTCATTAATGCCTTTTGCTAAATATATAACCCATTTATCCTTCAAAGCGTCAAAAGCAACGGCAGCGGCTTCATATGAATCAAATTGTGCAAAAACACAAGCGCCTGTGCCCGTAAGCCTTGCCGCCGAAAATTGGGATAATGCTTGCAAAGCCCCTTTAACAATCGGGTAACGCTGACAAACCACATCAAGGCAATCATTCTGATGATCGCCCCCTGTAAACTGCGGCATTGTGATGGATTTGCTATTGCGTGTCAATTCTTTGGCAGAAAAAACTTCTTTTGTGTCTACATGGCAATCTGGCTTAATGATGACAACCCACTGTTCAGGAAGGTTTATTTCACTAAGTTTCTCGCCAACACCCTCACCCCAGGAAGAATGCCCGGCAACAAACACAGGTACATCGGCACCCAGCGCCAAGCCCATCGACAGCAATTTTTCTTTAGGGAGATGCAACCCCCATAGCTGATTCAAGACCAGTAAGGTTGTTGCCGCATCGGAACTGCCGCCGCCCAGGCCACCGCCCATCGGCAAATTTTTTTCAACTTCTATGCAAACACCCTGCTTGCAACCGGTCTCGGCCTTTAGTAACTTGGCAGCCCTAACTGTCAAATCATCCGCCGCCGCCACGCCAGGAATGGCTTTTTTTAAACTAACTTCACCATCTGCAACAGGATGAAACTTAAGCCAGTCACATAAATCGACAAACTGAAATACGGTTTGCAGCAAATGGTAACCATCTTCCCGTCGCCCGGTTATCCGCAGCATTAAATTCAATTTTGCCGGCGCAGGCCATTTTTGTTGCCATGCCGAGTCTTCAAAACTTGCGTTCATTTAAATCCTTGCAAATCCCATTGATCGATAATTAATTTCAGCTTCAACCGATCTTTTGACACTATCATTTTTTGCGGCATAACCTGCCCTGCTGATTTCTGCATGGTTTTATATTCAACCAACCATCCTGCCTGCACAAAACCATCCGTCGTTTCTTGAAAGTCTTGCGCCGAATCAGGCAAGCCGACCACCCAAAAGCGCAGCGATTCCAATGGCACAAACAACCCTACTTGTTGGCTGATAAACCGCTCGGGCTGGTCTGACGATTGCACATTACCACCGCCCCTGTCTATTTTGACGACACCATCAGCCAACTCCACCGCCACAGCACCCTGCCCTAAAGGCCCGGACAAATTGAGGTTTTCCGAGTTTCCTGAGTGCCGCCAATCCGCATTTGCAGACCATGCATCTTTCGGTGAAGAAATAGCCAGCCGTCCCTCAAAATGCCATAATTGCAGCCCATAGAGATAGTCTCTTGCGGCTTTTGAATACGCATCACCCGGCATCTTGGGAACACTGGTGCAAGCCGATAACAAGAGGATGAAGGCGGTTACAAAAAACCGTCTTGTGAATACATACGACACGCTACTTAATTTAAGAACTTATTTTTAAATTCAATAAGATAAACATCATCTGGTGCATCGCTAAAGGCTTTATCAAATAGCCTCCTGGCTTCATCTTTTTTTCCTGAAACCCAAAGCAATTCAGCAAGATGTGCGACGATTTCATTCTCGGCTTGCTTGTCATAGGCGCGTTGCAGATAAGCCAAAGCGGTTTGTTGATCGCCCATCTTGTACTTCAGCCAACCATAACTATCCAGAATCACCGCTTCGTCCGGCTTTACTTTTAACGCACGGATAAGGTAAGTTTCCGCTTCTGCATAACGTGTGGTTTTCTCGGTCAAGCCATATCCTAAAGCATTTAAAGCCTCTACATTATCAGGAACTTTAGCCAATATTTTCTTTAAATCGGCTTCCATAATATCGAGCTTTCCCATCCGGTCAGCTATCAAAGCCCTCGAATAAAGCAACTCCGGCTGATCTGGAGAAATTTTTAGTTCATCCGTTAAAAATGCGAAGGCTTTCTCATACTGTTTTTGTTGACTGTATAGCTCCGCCTGGATTAACGCAATTCGTGGCTTTTGTTTTGGAAATTTGCCCGATAACCCTGCCAGTTTTTGTTCCGCCCGGGCAAATTGCTTATCTTTGGCAAGCAGGGAAATTCCAGTGATCGCCGCCTCAAACTCGAACGGCCCCTCACTGACCTTATCAAACCAAGCCAGGGCTTTATCGGTGTTATCACGCTTTTCTTCAACTTTGCCGAGATAAAAACTGGCTTGATTGCGCCATTCAGCCTCTGTCAATAATTGTTTAAAAATATCTTCGGCCTTGTCATCGCGGTCTTGCTGCAAATGCACCAGACCCAAAGAAAATAAACTCTCTGAGTCCTTGGGATTCTTGGCAACCAGAGCTTGGTATACTTCACCCGCCTCGTCATACTTGGCTGACTTGATCAGCACTTGCGCCAGCATTTTTGTAAATTTTTCATTGTCGGGGTATTTATTGACCGCATTTCTAAGCAAGCCTTCAGCCTTCTGGAAATCCCCCTCATACGCCGCTAACTGCGCTTGCATAATCAAGGCTTTATCCCAATTTGGTTGCAAACGTAAGGCTTGATCTATTTTTTTCTCTGCCAAGTCATTTTTTTTCATGTCCGCAGCCAATATGGACTGGACATAAAACACCACCGCCTGATCGGGATGTTTAACCGACAATGTTTCTAACACGCCATAAATAAAATTAGCATCGCCGTCTTTTTGCAACGCGCCTGCCAACTCAAACAAAGATTTTTCAAAGCCAGCAGGATCACGTTTCAACAACGCACTCAATTGTTCAACGGCTTGCTGTTTATCTTCCGTCTTGAAAGATGAAAGCGCGGTTATTTTCCTGGCCGAAATATTACCGGGATCCAGCTTCAACCATAAGGAAACAGCCTGATTTAATCGGCTGCCATCCTTCATGTACATAGCGATCATTGCCGATCTTTCCGCCAGCTTAGGATTGCGAGTGCGTTTTGCCGCCTCGTAGTAACCTTCCATAGCGACATCATATTGGCCTCTTTGCCCTGCAAGTTCGGCGGTCATCAACATGAATAGCACGTCAGGTTCCAAGGTATTTTTATCAATCTTCAGTTCTTTTTTAATGGCGGGATTTGCCAACACGACAGTCTTTTCAACTGGCTTTGGGCTCGAAACCTGCTCAGGCGTACTGGCGCAACCGTAAAGAAAAACGAGGGCAATCACAGAAAACAATCTAAAAATTGACACAGATAATCCTATCCATAATTCATAAAATATCCAGCATAGAGTAGCAGAAAAACCAATTGGTTCAGACCGCTAATTTATTTTCCCTACTCTTTCGAAACCTGTAAATTACTTGCCAGAAGCGCTTTAATCAAAAACACATGGCTTTGTATATACCGAAAAATCAGCTATTTGCAAAAATATTGCGTTGACTTAATTGCAAATTATCACCCTAAAAATTAAGAAATATTCTATTTCAGGCTGCATTAAGCAAACCTTTTTACAATGCCCTGTTGACAAAAGATCTTGAGTTAGACCATTTTTAGCCAGCGCAAAGCCAAACAATAACTGGACTATCATCACATCTTATGGAGTTCAACCTACGATGGCTTGCAAATCTGTTACAATTTCACTAATTCGTTCACTGATCAATCCATGACACTTTTAGCCATCGGCATTAATTACAACACCGCGCCAGTTTCCATACGCGAGCGCCTGTCGTTTCCTGCCGAAACCTTGTATTCGTCCTTGCAGAACTTATCGCAAGTTGTCGAAATAGATGAAGCCGCTATCCTTTCGACCTGTAACCGCACTGAGTTTTACTGTACGACGACGACAGCCAATGAGCAATTTTTGGTTAATTGGGTTGCCCAAACCAAAAATATCGACATCGCCAGCTTTAAACCTTATATCTACACTCATTCCGATAACCAGTTGATACGGCACATGTTCCGCGTCGCCTGCGGTCTGGACTCGATGATTTTAGGTGAGCCGCAAATTCTGGGACAAATGAAAACAGCTTACCAGACCGCGTGTGAAGCCGGTACATTAGGCAAGCACCTAGGCAAGCTGTTTCAGCAGACTTTTTCAGCTGCCAAGAAAGTCCGCACCGATACCGCAATTGGCTCCAGCCCAGTTTCAGTTGCCTTTGCCGCTGTTCAACTTGCCCAACGAATTTTCGATAAACTAAAAGACCAGACTGCCTTATTGATCGGTGCCGGAGAAACTATCGAACTGACCGCACGGCATTTACGCCAGCAAGGCGTTGGCCGTATTATCATTGCCAATCGTACCCATACCAAAGCGCAAATTCTGGCAGATCAATTCAACGGCCATGCGATCACCCTATCAGAATTGCCTTTATATTTGGCAGAAGCCGATATTGTCATTTCCTCAACCGCCAGCCAATTACCGATACTGGGTAAAGGCAGCGTCGAAAGCGCACTGAAAAAACGTAAAAACAAACCCATTTTTATGCTCGATCTTGCCGTCCCGCGCGATATTGAAGCCGAAGTCGAAAAACTGGACGACGTTTACCTTTATACAGTTGACGATCTGCAAAACACCATCGAACAAAACATGGATTCGCGTAGACGGGCGGCAGAACAAGCGGAAGAAATAATCGATACCCAAGTCGATCATTTTTTGGGCTGGTTGCGTGCTCAAAGCGCCCAAACAACCATACGCGACTACCGCCAGCAAGCTGAACAAAGTCGCGATGAAGTTTTGCAAAAAGCCCTCGCTTTATTAAAAAACGGCGCGACACCGGAAGAAGCACTGACACGTCTCGCTTACAGCTTAACCAACAAATTGATTCATACCCCCAGCGCACAAATCCGTGATGCGGCCGCCAATGAACGGCATGACGTTATTGCCGCCGCACATGAAATTTTTAAATTGAAAAAATGAAACCCTCGATACAATTAAAACTGGAAAGCCTCTGCGAGCGCCACGATGAAATCGCGGCATTGCTGTCAGAGCCGGAAACGCAAAACAACCAGAATAAATTCCGTGCATTAAGTCAGGAATATGCCCAGATTACTCCGCTGGTCGAATGCTACCATCGACGTGCCACCGCACTAGCTCAGAAAGCGTCGGCAACAGAAATGGCAAATGACAACGACCCGGAACTGCGCGAACTAGCCAAAGACGAAATTGCCGAAGCGGAACAGCAAATTGAGGACATCGAACACGAATTGCAAGTCTTGTTGTTACCCAAAGACCCCAACGATACCCGCAATATTTTCCTCGAAGTTCGGGCTGGAACAGGCGGAGATGAAGCAGCCATTTTTTCCGGCGACCTATCCCGAATGTACCAACGCTACGCAGAAAGAAAAGGCTGGCAGACTGAAATTATCAGCGAAAACCAGGGCGAACACGGCGGCTACAAAGAGGTTATCTTGCGTGTTTCCGGGCGCGATGTGTATTCACAATTAAAATTCGAGTCTGGCACGCACCGCGTGCAACGGGTTCCTGAAACCGAATCGCAAGGCCGTATCCATACCTCGGCCTGTACCGTTGCAATCATGCCGGAAGTTGAAGAAGTCGATGCCATCGAAATCAATCCGGCCGACTTGAAAGTCGATACTTACCGCGCGTCCGGGGCGGGCGGCCAGCACGTCAACAAAACCGAATCCGCTATCCGTATTACCCATATTCCTTCAGGCGTGGTGGTCGAATGCCAAGACGAACGCTCACAACATAAAAACCGCGCACGGGCAATGTCCTTATTGGCCTCCAGATTATTGTCTGCCGAGCAGGAGAAACATCACGCCGAGCAATCCCTCACCCGCAAACTCCAAGTCGGCAGCGGCGACCGCTCCGAGCGGATCCGCACCTATAATTACCCACAAGGTCGATTGACGGACCACCGCATCAACCTCACTTTGTATAAACTGGAAGACATCATGCAAGGCGGTCTGGAGCAAGTCGTACAACCTTTGATCAGTGAACATCAGGCCGAATTACTCACGCAATTGGGCGACGAATAAGGTCAGTGACTTCAATTAAAACCGTGCTGAAAAATGCCGCCGAATCACTGCAAACCCTGTCTGAATCAGCTTTTTTGGACGCGGAAATTCTACTCTGCACAGCAATTGATAAAGACCGCTCTTATCTAAGAGCTTGGCCGGATCAGCCGCTTAATCCTGACCAGATCGAAACCTATGAAGCCCTATTGGCTGAAAGACGGCAAGGCAAGCCCATTGCCTACATAACCGGTCACAAAGAATTCTGGTCGCGGGATTTCCTGGTATCACCCGATGTACTGATCCCACGGCCTGACACGGAACTCCTCGTTGAACTCAGCTTAGCGTTAATACCCAAAAATCAACCAACAAAAATCATTGATTTGGGCACTGGCTCAGGTATTATCGCCATAACCTTAGCCACCGAATGCCCCTATGCCCAGATCATTGCAACCGATATGAGCGAAGCGGCATTACACATCGCCAAGCGTAATGCCATGAATCATAAGGTTGACAACATCCAGTTTTTTCAAAGTAACTGGTTTGAAAAGGTACCCGCAGGAAAAGTTGATCTCATCGTCAGCAACCCGCCTTATATCGCCGCTTACGACCCTCATTTACAGGATGGCGACTTACGTTTTGAACCAATTACCGCACTCGTTGCCGTTCAGGAAGGGCTATCTGATATCTGCATCATTGCCGAAAATGCCCGCGACTGGCTGGAAAATGGCGGATTTTTACTGATAGAACACGGTTATAATCAGGAACACGGCATACAAGCTATTTTTACAAAGTTGGGCTACGACCATATACAAACCCACCGAGATTTATCAGGACAACCCAGAGTGACATCCGGGCAATATCTAGCACTAGCTTAATATAGCTTCAATTGATAAGGAAAATAGACATGACCCAAACCTTAATTGACAACACAGAAATCCAGATCCCCAGAAAACTCACCAACCAGTTGCTCCATCTCGCACAACTGTCACCGGGCGAGGAAATCTGTGGGCTGGTCGGTAGCCAAAAGGGTTTACCTGTCACCTGCTATCCCGTCGCTAATGTTGCAGAACTACCCCGGCAACGCTTCCTGCTCGATGCCAAGCAACAAATCGCAGCGATGGCTGACATGCGCGAAAACGGTGAAGACCTGTTCGCCATTTACCATTCCCACCCGAATGCACCGGCGCAGCCTTCTACGTATGATCTAGAAGCCGCCGCTTACCCTGATGCGCTTTACCTTATTATTTCTTTGAATATAAAGGGCGTACTGGAAATGCGCGGCTTTAAAATAAGCCAGCAAAATGCACGGGAAGTTGTACTGACGTTGCTTGAGAAATAACAAATTAAATTAACGCGCCTCCATACCATAAAATAAACGGGCAGTTTCAACATTTAAAATCCAAAAAATAGCGTTCCAATTGTTCGGGTATAATGACGGCTTAAACGCTCATTACCGAAACACACATTACCGACCCCACTCAATGCCATTAATACGCTTAGCTAACCTTTCCATCGCTTATGGAACCCATGCCTTATTGAATAAGGAAAACTTCCAGTTGGATATGGGAGAAAGAGTAGGGTTATTAGGCCGCAATGGTGAAGGCAAATCGACCTTGATGAAAATCATCGCCGGCAATATCCGTCCCGATGGTGGTGAAGTGTGGCGACAACCTGAGCTGAAAGTGGCATGGCTGGAGCAAGCGCCGGAATTGCAGGATGGCGACACTATCTATGATGCCGTCGCCAGTGGCTTGGGTGATTTAGGTGCGGTGATCGCCCGTTATCATGCACTGTCGTTAACGATGGATTATCACGACCCCAAAGCACTGCATGAACTGGGTGAATTGCAGCACAAACTAGAAGCCATGCATGGTTGGCATTTCAACACTAAAATTGAATCGACGCTCAGTAAGCTGGCGTTAAACCCTGATCTTAAGATAAGCGACCTGTCCGGCGGTTGGAAGCGCCGCGTTGCCCTGGCAAGGGCTTTGGTCATCGAGCCACACGTATTGTTGCTGGATGAACCGACCAACCATCTGGATTTTGAAAGCATTACCTGGTTGGAAGAGCAGTTGTTAAATTTCGACGGTGCCGTGTTGTTCGTCACCCATGACCGGGCGTTTTTACAAAAACTGGCAACCCGAATTATCGACCTGGATCGCGGCAATCTGGTGTCCTGGCAAGGTACATATGATGATTATCTGCGTCGCAAAGCGGCGGCTCTTGAAGATGAAGCCAACCAAAATGCGGAATTCGACAAAAAGCTGGCTCAGGAAGAAGTCTGGATAAGACAAGGCGTTAAAGCGCGACGTACCCGCAATGAAGGCCGCGTCAGGGCATTGGAAAAGTTACGCAAAGAACGGGCGCAACGGCGAACCCAGCAAAGTACCAGCAAACTAACCCTGACAAACTCTGATGCATCCGGTAAGAAAGTCATCGAGCTTGACGAGGTGTGTTTCGGCTACGCTGACCGGACTATCATCGACCGTTTTTCCACACTGATACAAAGGGGCGATAAAATCGGCCTAATCGGTGCCAATGGTGCGGGCAAAACGACCTTACTCAAACTGTTGCTCAAACAATTAGAACCGAACACCGGCACGGTAGAACACGGCACACGCCTGGAAATCGCTTACTTCGACCAATTGCGTGACCAGCTCGATCCCGATATGACAGTCGCCGATACGGTCGCCGACGGCAATGACTACGTCGAACTGGCCGGAAACAGACGGCACGTCATGTCCTATCTGGCTGATTTCCTGTTTGCCCCAGCCAGAGCGAGATCACCGGTCAAAAGCCTATCGGGCGGTGAAAAAAATCGACTTTTGCTGGCGCGATTGTTTACCAAACCGGCCAACTTGCTGGTCATGGATGAGCCGACCAATGATCTCGACCTGGAAACGTTAGAATTATTGGAAGAAAAACTGGTCGATTACAACGGCACTTTGTTGCTGGTCAGCCATGACCGGGCATTTCTGGATAATGTCGTGACTAGCGTATTCGTACTGGACGGTTCCGGCGGGGTGGACGAATTTGTCGGCGGCTACAGCGATTGGTTAATCCAGTCACAAGCCAATGCCAAAACGGAACTGGCGAACAAAAACTCCGATAACAAAAAAAAACAAACACTTGCCGGTGAAAATCAGAATACTAGCGCCCCCGCCAAGAAAAAGCTCAGTTTTAAAGAGCAACAAGAGCTGAACAATCTGCCCGAACTCATCAGCCAGCTTGAGGCACAGCAAGTAGAACTCAATCGGCAGATCAGCGATGCCGATTTTTATAAAAACGACCAAGCCATCATCGCCAAAACCTTGGCAGAACTGCAAGCCATAGATACCAAACTGGAGCAGGTTTACCAACGCTGGGATGAGCTTGAGAGTTTGCAATCGGCGTGACGCTTTTCAGTAAAATCATGATTCTTAAAAAGCTGTCACACTGAGTTTGCCATGCATTCATGCAAGTTACCACAAGCCTGGTACGCCCAAATTTTGGGTTCTAATAAGTTCCGCTTTTTATAGCAAGCAACTCCGCCACTTAGCTTAAATAATTAAGGAATTAAGGGTATTCGCATTATCGAGTGGAAAATGCCAGAAAACTCTAATCCAAATCCTATGTCAAAATCGCAGAACTGTGTGGAGTTCATATTTTCAGAACTTCCAGTCAAGGATTCTTAACAAGCAATGTAGGTAAACACAATACCTATCGACAACCGCCTTTACCATATCATGAGGCAAACATTGCATTAAGGCTCGAAAATTTAATGCTATAAATTAGCGTTTGGAAGCGTTTTCATTAGATAATACGTGGAAATTTAAGATAAAAGCCCCGCCATTATTTCCATGACAGAAACCCAGTCTCCTGACCTCGGCTTGTATTGGAGTGAAGCCCTAGCCGATGAGTTGCTCAATTTTTTGACCAAGCGGGTCAAATGTCCTGAAGCTGCTGCCGACCTGACCCAATAGACGTTCCTCCGGTTTTACCAATTCGTAAAAGAAAATCCACCTGACAATGCCAGGGCGCTGGCGTACCGGATCGCCGTCAATTTAGCCACCGATTACCAACGTAAAATCAAGCTTAGGAACAGCTTTACTGTCGATGTTGAACCTGCCTTATTCACCGAGAGTTTCAAAAGTAACGCCCCCGGCCCGGAGCAAACTGTCATGGCAAGGCAGCATCTTGAACAATTAAATGCCACCTTAAATGAGTTGTCGCCTGATTGCCGTGCAGCGTTTCTGTTGCATGGCATGGACGGGCTAACCTACGGCCAAATCGCCTGCCAATTAGGCATTTCAGAATCCATGGTCTACAAACACCTGACCAAAGCCTTAAACCATTGCGCCAAGTTATTGGACGACAGCGATTGACCCTAGCCGATTTATTTCAAATGAACAGTAATGGATTTTGCAAATCATACGTCTTATTGGACAATCCCTTCAGTTTTCTGGAATCTTGATGCCACAAGAGCCTGAACAAGCCATGCCGCCTAAGCCCTTGCAAGAAGCTATCGATTGGTTGGTCAAGTTACGCGACGAAAACCTCAGCGACGCGGAGAGCCATGCCTTTGCGGACTGGTTAACGCAAGATGTCGCCCATGCTGACGCGTTTGCCAAAGCCGAGCGGTTGTTTGATAACATGGTATTGGCTGCCCAATTGCCGCTTTCAGCTACAACAAATAGCCTTACTGCCCAGGCAATGCAAATCAGACGGGCTAAATCTTCGCCACCATGGAATTACCGACCTTGGTTGACAATACCACTCGTCTTGGCTGCCGCCTGGCTGTTTGCTGTTACGCTGGTCTTGCCTAGCCAAGCGCACCTTTTCGACAGCTATTTCAGCGACTACCACACCAATACCGGAGAAATTCGCGACATCCAGCTTGCCGACGGTAGCCGTATCCTGCTGAACACGGACACGGCGGTGTCGGTGGACTTACCAAACAAATAAACGGCAAATCACTCTCCATCACGGACAGGCACGGTTTACCGTTGCCAAAGAAGCCCGCCCTTTTGAAGTCCAAACCGATAAATTGCATGTGCGTGCGTTGGGTACGGTGTTCGACATCTACAAAAAAGCCGCCGATAACATCAGCGTGAGTGTCCAAGAACACGCCGTTGCCGCCTGGGTTGAAGCGGATAACATAACGCAGGACTCTAAAGTCCAGGTCAACACCGGCCAACAGCTTATCTACCCCATGGGTGGAAAACTGCAACCGCCATCGGCTACCGATCTCACCCAAGTATCGGCGTGGCAACAGCGTCGCCTGTTCATTAACGACCGCCCTTTAAGTGAATTGATTGCCGAACTGGGCCGTTACCGGGTGGGACGCATATTTTTAGCGGATGCCCAACTAAAAAACCTGCATGTGACTGGGGTGTTTTCCCTGGATAAGCCTGATGAAGTGCTTGCTAGAGTAAGGAAAATACTCAGCTTGCAAGAAACCCGGCTGGGGTCTTGGTGGGTGCTGCTGCACCATTAAAAATGGTGCCTGAATATACCTTAAGGCGTTAAGGGATATGCCCAATGAAAGAAAATTCATAAAATATAATTTTTACAACTATTCAGCTATTTTCGCGTTCAAAGTGTTTTTATTGTCATTTCGGCCATTGGGAGAAATCTATTCCGCACCAAAGCATTTCTGAAATATTCAGATTTCTCGCTTCACTCGAAATGACAATTTTTGGGAATATTTACTGGTTTTTTAAATTTAACTTAATCATCAATATCCACATAAATAACACATTAAAACAATCAGTTAAAGCAAATAAATTATAGTTTTTACTCATTCGATTAATAAATATTTCCACAACCGGTAATGGATTTTTCTGGTCATCCGTCTTATTAGGTCTCAAAGGCAATAATAAACAGAGGGACACATGGCTCAAAACCTAAAACCACCATACAGAAATAAAGGTGCATTATTCAGCATATTAGTGCTAAACCTAATGCCGGGGATAGCCGTCATGGCGGGCGACAACGCAAGGTATTACCACATCCCGGCGCAGTCACTCAACAATGCCCTGATGCAATTCGCCACCGATTCCCACCTTGAACTGATGTTCACCGCCGAAAAAATACGCGGTCTCCGCACCGATAGCGTGGACGGCAACCTGACCCCGGCGCAAGACTTTTGCAAGGCAGTGGCATGACTTACCGTTTTGTCGATGCTAAAACCGTGACCGTAGAAGCACCGGATGCTAACTTTAGAAAAACGGCTAATGTCGAAGAAACGCCCGAATCGCAGTCAAACAGCGATACCACCTTACCTAAAGTGACGGTGGAAGCAGATGCTGGCAATCCTTATGATGATCCTAATTGGGCAAACGATCCCTATAACACCGACTACAACCGTCGCAACGGGTTTGCTGCCACCAAAACCGATACGCCTATTTTTGATACGCCCGTTTCAATTCAAGTTGTGCCCAGAGCAGTAATGGAAGACCAAAAATCTTCGCGTATTAAAGATGCCTTGGAAAATGTCAGTGGTGTGCGATCGAGACTGTGAAAGAATCCAAAAAGCTGACTTGCCCTCTAACTGCTTCCGGCATTTTTTTTGAAAAATGGCCAATGCTTTAAGCACTTATCTGGATAAGCCAACTCATTATTCAAATGAACTCCAGT
>JABFQX010000007.1 GCA_013141505.1 Methyloglobulus sp. | reverse complement strand
CAGCATCTACTGTGCCAGCAAATTCGCCCTGCGTGGCTTCACCCAGGCATTGCGTGAAGAGTGTAGTAAAGACCAGATAAGGGTTTGCCTGGTGAATCCCGGGATGGTGCTTAGCCCTTTCTTTGACAACCTGACGTTTGCACCAGGCGATGATGAAAATAATTATTTAATCCCGGAAGACATCGCAGATGCGGTCAGTTATGTCATCAATTCGCGCGCAGAAATGATCGTTGACGAAATAAACCTAAATCCAGCCAGCAAGGTTGTGAAAAAGAAATAGTGACTGTTATCATCAAAAAGGCCTCTTGCCTTATTTGAATAGCATTGGGGTAAACAATCAATGCCGTTAAGTTGAGAAAGAATCTCCCTCTCATGCCCTACTACCTACATGGGTGTAGGTAGTAGGGCAATGCAGGAGCAATTATCGAGGGAGAAGATGCTAAATCGCTTAACATAAAGACATTGGGTATGTTATCCCCCGTTACTTTCCCAGCCAAACGAGGAGCCAAACGGGTTTAAACTATATGGCTAGAGAGCAGGAACCGCCACACGGTTACCAGGCACGATTTGCGGCTGATACGAAAAAACTTCCCGACTACGGTTATCGACCAACACTTTTAGCCAATTTACATCATTGGTACTATTAGCAGCGTTGTCGCCGAAAGTTTCAATACGGGTAAAATTTTCCAACCGTTGTCCGGTCGTATTGAGAAATGGCTTGTCGATACGGAAATAATGCGAATCGCCATGCACATAAGCCACGGGTTTCTTGAAATCAATAACTTTTTCCCGTAACGCAACGAGAAAATCAACGTACCCATCCGGTAGGGCTGCCTCCACTAAGGTTTTAGGATTACGCAACGGCGCACGCGTTGAATCACTTAAGTCCCAGCCAGGGTCGGCTTGTGAAATCAGCATCACGGCAACTGATTTACGGGATTTCGCTTTTGTGAAAGTTTCGTTCATCCATTTGATATTGGCGGCATTACGGGCGGCAAATTCCGCCGCGTCGGGTGCGGTGTCGCACAGGTTATTGCAAGAACCTTGAATGTTTAATGTCGCATAGGTCACCCTATCAACCGTCCACCGCCGATTTTCGACACAGGCTACCTTGTTGCCGTTTGCGTCCAGGCAGAGCGGTTCCATCTGTACCTCTTGTTTGAGTGCGTGTAGACCCAGTGAATAAGGCGTACTAAAGAATACTTGGCGTTCGTGGTCGAGACGTTCAAGAGATGAGAAGGCACCGTTAGAAATACGGTCGCAATCTGTCCAGTCGTTATCGCCTGGAGTGAACATGGCAGGCGCATTTAAGGTATTGAAAAAGCTTTGCCATTGAGTATATAGCGCATCATCACACGTAGTTGGAGTGGTTGAACCTGCGATGGCATTACCGGCCTTCAGGTCGCCATCATGGACAGTAAATGCCAGTCTTTGCGCGTTCATATCGGCGATAAGATTAGGGACACCCACTGTGGCTTGTACATCTGAATAAGCCAAATCGCCCCAGAGACCAATCGAATAAGTATCGGCTTCAACAGCGGGGCTGATGAAGCCGATAACGGCTGCTATTACAAAAGGAAAGCCAACGCTGTTAGCTACATTTTTTCGAACACTTTGGGCAAGGCTTGTTATTTTTGTCATTTTAATATCTCCGCGTTTAGGTTACGTAGCTCCCCCTCACAAGAACAACTTCAAACATCGTTGACCTTAGCTGAGAAGATTGAGACGGAGATTACCAATCTTTGTTTACATTATGATTACAGGCATGACCAATAGCATTGTTAATGCCGTGAAGCGAAATAGCCAGAATATTACGCCGAATGATGAATACCGTATGTCATGAACCTGCTCAATCCGCTTTATTATTGTTTTCTCAAGTAATTCCGCCATGTATCATATAGTCTATTTAGAATAGTGTCTGGCAAGGCGTGTATCCAATAGCTATACCCGTCATATAACACTATACAAAACAAAGTTATATGAAAATATTGAATATTTATTTCAAGAATATCAACTCCTTGGAAGGTGAAAACCGGATCGATTTCGAGCAGGCACCGTTCAGTGATACCGGGGTTTTTGCTATCACCGGCCCCAATGGATCGGGCAAATCCAGTATTCTCGATGCAATTACCCTGGCGCTATATGGCGAAACTTTTCGTTTTGACAAGCCTGCCCAACACATCATTACCCAGCATACCGATGAGAGTTTTTCGCACATTGAGTTTGCCCTGGGCGTGGATAAATACCGTTCGAGTTGGCAGGTGCGGCGGACAAAAGACAATCCGCATGAAGTACATCCCTCAGAAATGCAGCTTTTACGGCTGAACAACGGCGATGAAACACTAGCGACATCACCCCAGCAGGTTTGTGCGCGAATAGCCGAGATAACCGGCATGAATTTTCGCAGTTTCACCCGTTCCATATTGCTTGCCCAAGGCGATTTTTCGGCTTTTCTCAATGCGCTTGATAGTGAGCGTATGGACATTCTGGAAAAAATAATCAGCACCGATATTTATGCGGATCATAAAAAAAATGCCATAGATAAGCTGACAGAAGCGCAAAAGCAGCTTGCGTTTCTGGAGCAAGATTTGGCGGCAGTCCCCTTGATTGAACCGGAATCGCTGGAAGCCTGTGAGCATGATCTGGCTGATTTTAGCGAACAAACAGCGGAATACCAGGAAGAAATTAACCGCCTAAAGCAACATCAGACAACATTGGCGGAAACATCGACCATCAAAAGTCAGATAGATACGCTGGAAACCCAACTCGAAAATGCTATAACCGAGCGTTTGTCAGTACAAAAAAAACTGGATCAGCTCGCTGCTGCTGAAAATGCTCTGGCCTTTAGGGCTGATATTGACGTTATCAAGCCCCAAAAACATCTCCTTGGTCAGGAATCTGCCGCGCTGGATGCTTTGCAAAATGAGCTTAAGCAAATACAGGCTACGCTGGCAATGTCAGGATTTGATAGCAATTCGATACCTAAATTGGCGGATCTAAAGAACACCCCGGAAAGTTTTACTGAGCAAAAGCAAGCCATTGATAACATTAGGAACCAAGTCGGATTGATTAACGCCAGCTGGCAATCCGAAATCATTTTATTGAAATCGTTAGCCACCCAGATAGCTGAAAAACAAGCCAGCTTAGCTGAGGTAACGGCATGGTTGGACGGACATATTATTGACCAACCGTTACTGGAAAATTTTCCCGACCTTGACGGTCTAAAAAACCTTAGGTTACTGCGGCAAGAGTTTGACGAAAAACAGAAATCATTAAATAAATGGTCAAAATCGACCAGCTCGGCCTTGCAGAAAAATAAGGACGCCATTGACGGAAAAAATAAGAAACTGGCCAAACTCAACCAAGAATTAGCTACTGAGGAAAAAAAATTAGAAGCACTTGCCCAAGGCAACAGTTTTGAGCAGATTGAAGACTTGCTAGTCGAGCAAAAAGACCGCGTCAAAGCGGTTGAAGAATTAGTCGG
Organism: Methyloglobulus sp.; assembly: GCA_013141505.1. GTDB lineage: Bacteria > Pseudomonadota > Gammaproteobacteria > Methylococcales > Methylomonadaceae > Methyloglobulus. Next base: position 34,527 of record JABFQX010000007.1, on the reverse strand, counting down.
CCTGGCTAATGCGAACGAAAAATTAGCACCGCAGTCGGGTTTTTTCTTTGGCTTATTTGGTAAAAAAGTGCAGCCAGATCGCAATGTAGTCGAGCTGGAACAAGAGCTTGAAATCTTAAAACAACAATTAAAGCGAGAAGAAAACATTCGTTTATCGCTGGAAAAAGCGATTTCAAATGATGCGTTAATCGCACGAATGACCCATGATCGCGAACATCTGATTGATGGAAAGCCGTGTCCTTTATGTGGCTCAGCGGAACATCCTTATGGCAAATATCCGCCAGCGCCAGCCAATTCACAACAAGCCCTGTTGGATCAGCGGATAAAACTAAAACGCTTGACTGCCGAAATTGCTCAAGCGGAACAAAATGTTATTTGGGCGAAAAAACGCGACGACAGAAATCAAGCCAGCAATACCCAATTGCAACAAATTAAATCCCGTTGGCATACGCTATGTAATCAGCTAAATATTACCAGTTCTGAGTTGGTCATTGAGAAAACCAGCGCAATAAAACAACTGTTGACGACAGAATCGACCGAATTGAAAAATATTGGACTGCTTTTAGCCCAATATAAAGCCACAGATAAAAATATATATAAAATCAAAGGATTACTTGAAAAAAACACCGCTATTGTCAATCAATTGCAAATAGCCGTACAACATATTGATGCGGAATGGCAGACCGAGCCGCACAGGCTGGCAGAAAATGAAGGTGGTGCCGCCAAAGTGCAACAGGAAGAGCAAGAGCTGATTGCAAAACTGACCGATCAATTGGCTCAATTAGGTGAAACACTCCCTGCTCAAGGTAAAGAGGGTGTGCTGATTGATCGCCTTAAACTTCGCTTTGACGATTACCAAGGCTATGATTCACGGAGAAAAAGCCTATCAGAAGAAATCGAGGTACTGTTAACAAAGCAGGCTTCTGGTGAAGTCCAAATCGTTTCTTACAAACAAAGGCTGGATGAATTCAACAAACAGCTAAACACTGAAGAAATTGTCGGTTTGCATTTGGCGTTGGTCGAAAAACAAAAATTGATTGCCGATAAAGAGTCGCAGGTCAACCGCTTAAAAGCCGAATCGGAAGATCTTGATAAGGTGGTTGCCGACAAAATAGCAGGTACGCAATTTAGCAGCCTGGAAGAAATCGAACAGGCATTGATTTTGCTGTTAAGCCAGCCTGATGTTACCCAGCAAATGGCAAAACTGGATACGAATGTCAGTAACATGGGATCTGAGCTGAATAAACTTCATGAGCAATTGGATAAGGCTGTTCATGAGAGCAAACTTACTCTCACATTAGAGGAGATCGAGCTGCAACTAAAGGCTGTCGCCGAAAAAATGACGATTGCAAAAATGGAAGCGCAGCGCCTTGAAACCATCGTGCGCGAGCAAAAGCAATATAAGGAAAGGTACTCTACACTTTTGGCACAACTCGAAAGTCAGCAACTATCGGTGCAGAAAGCCAACGCCGAAGTCGCGGAGTTGTCCGTAGAAAATGGCATGGCTCTCCGTCGTCGCATTCAGGAACAGATGGTAGAACGGTTATTGTCGCAAACCAACGCCAGCCTTGAAAAAATCAGTGGTCGTTACTATCTGCGCCATAAACCCAGCGACCGCGGACTGGCACTAGAAATTGAAGATACCTATCAGGGCAATGTTCGACGCTTACCTAAAACCTTGTCGGGCGGAGAAAGTTTTATCGTTAGTTTGGCGTTGGCATTGGGGCTTTCGGAAATGGCAAACAATGGCCGTTCCGTAGATTCCCTTTTTCTTGATGAAGGTTTTGGTTACCTCGATGCGGAAACCTTGTATACGGTTGTCAACACCTTAGAAGGCTTGCGGGCGCATGGAAAAACTGTCGGCGTTATTTCTCATGTAGAAGCCGTGCAAAAACGCTTCAAAGCCCAATTGCAGCTAGTCAAAAAACCCAATGGGTTGGGCGAGTTGAGAAAGGTATCTTAATACACTGTGTAAGCAAATTTTAAGATATCAACCCATTTCAAGGTTTCCACACTAAGTCTTTGCTAGTCATCAACAATTAGTGGTATAAATCAACCTTACTCAAACCTTGTTGTTGACGGTTTTAAAGATTTTACGCGGCTAGAAAATCTTTTAGGGTATCGGAAAAATTATCCCATTCATAATTCATACACGAGGAATTAAGCATGACAATCGCAAAAGTAAGTGAAATAACCTCTAGTTCCAGCAAAAGTTTTGATGATGCTATCGAAAAAGGTATAAAACGCGCCAGCAAAACCATAAGGGGTATTCAAGGTGCCTGGATTCAAGACCAGAAACTGGTCATTGACGACGGTAAGATTACGGAATACCGCGTCAATATGAAAATAAGTTTTGTGCTGGATTAATTTTTGGCGGATGATAATTTGATAGTCGACCGCTTGTAGAGATCCAATGGTTTGAATCCGTGCAAGCGGTCTTTTTATGTTAAAACCGAAATGATGTGCGGCATTTTTGCCGTTTTGACATCGCTACCCCAAAGCCCGAAAATAACCTCGGCAGTTTTAACGCTTTCTGAGCTGCTATAAAAATGCACCGAACCTTGCTGTTGATGTTCCGAAAGTAATGCGTGGCTTTCCAGCAAAAACAGCAGTCGTTTGGCAATTGCGTAACCTGAATCAATCACTTTGATACCTTGACCCACTATTTCCTGTATTAGCGGTGCCAGAAACGGATAATGGGTACAGCCAAGCACAATGACATCGACATTTTGCGCCATCAGTGGTTGTACATAGTGGCAAACAAGGTCGCGGGTCTTAATGCCGTCAATGTCTCCAGCTTCGATTTGATCGACCAGTCCTGGGCAGGCTTGCGGGATAATCTTAACCTGATCGGCAAAACGGGAAAATAGCACCTGAAAATTAGTGCTGTTGATTGTCCTATGGGTAGCCAATACGCCAATTACGCCGGTTTTGCTAAGCTCAGTAGCTGGTTTTATGGCGGGCTCCATTGCCACTATGGGCAGTTGGTACATTGCCCGCAACTCTTTGCCGGCGGCGGCGGTTGCCGTATTGCAGGCCACCACTACCGCTTTTACCTGTTGGCTGAGGAAAAATTCAACGATAGCGGTTGATCTATCTTCAATGAATTGCTTGGTTTTATCGCCATAAGGCGCGTGTGCAGAATCAGCAACATAGATTAAATTTTCGTTGGGCAATTGCTTACGTATTTCGCGCAATACAGACAGGCCGCCGACACCAGAATCAAAAACGCCAATTGGTTTTGCGGCATGGTTACGCACAATTATTAGTCTGTGTTATTGGTTACAAAGAAAACAATTCGCGCATTTTCTGGCCAGGACTTTCAGCCCGCATGAAAGATTCGCCGACTAGAAAAGCGAACACATCATTATCCAGCATTAATTGCACATCAGCTTGAGTATAGATTCCGCTTTCGGTGATGATGAGCCGATCTTCGGGAATGCCTGTTTTTAAATCCAGCGTAGTTTGCAAAGCGGTCTCAAAAGTACGCAGATTACGGTTGTTAATGCCGATTAGTTGAGTGTCCAGGGTTAACGCACGTTGTAATTCATCGGCATCATGGACTTCAATCAAAACATCCATGCCCAGTTTGGCGCTAATGTCTGCCAACTCGTGCATTTGGCTGTCAGCCAGGGCCGCAACAATTAGCAAAATGCAGTCAGCACCCAAGGCACGGGATTCATAAACCTGGTATGGATCGATCATGAAATCTTTGCGGATGATTGGCAAGGGGCAGCGTTCGCGCACCATTTGCAGATACACTTCTGCGCCCTGAAAAAAATCCTTGTCTGTCAGTACCGATAAACAGGTCGCGCCATTCATGGCATAATCCAGGCCTATCGTGATTGGCTGAAAATCTTCCCGGATTACGCCTTTGCTAGGTGATGCTTTTTTGATTTCTGCAATAATGGCCGGTTTTTTGGCGGCGACTTTTTGTTGCAAAGCCTTGGCGAAACCACGCGGCTTTTCGACGCCTTGGGCAATTTCTTCAAGGTCGGCAATGCTCCTGAGTTGTTTGCGGTTGGCGACTTCTTCGATTTTTCTATCAAGAATTTTTTTTAGGATGTCAGGCGTGTCGGTCATTATGGTTCGCAGGATAAGGTTTTTGAATGGTTAATCAAGGCATTCAGTTTGGCTAGGGCGGAGCCATCGGCAATAACGTGCCTAGCTATTTCAATGCCTTTTGTCATCGTGTCGGCAATATTGGCAGCATAAATAGCTGCACCCGCATTCAGCAACACGATGTCTAAAGCGGAGCCGGATTGGTTGTTCAGCACCGATTTTATCATTTTAAGGCTGGCTTTTGCGTTATCGACGGAAAGCGCGGACAAATTTGCCCGCTGAAAGCCGAATTGTTCAGGTGATACAGTATAAGTCGTGACCTCGCCGTCTTTAAGTTCAGCAATATGCGTCACTGAAGCTAGGCTAATTTCATCAAGGCCGTCATCAGCGCTGACTACCAACACATGCTGGCTACCGAGTTTTTTTAATACCTGAGCCAATGGCTCTACCCAATCTTTGGCAAACACGCCGATCAGTTGGTTAGGTGCCGAGGCAGGGTTGGCTAGCGGGCCAAGCAGATTGAATAGAGTGCGTACGCCCATTTCTTTACGTACATTGATGGTGTGTTTCATTGCCGAATGGTGTTTGGGGGCGAATAAAAATCCCACGCCGATGTCATTCACGCATTTGGCAACCTGTGCCGCAGATAAATCCAGGTTAACGCCCGCCGCTTCTAATACATCAGCACTGCCGCAACTGCTGGATACCGAACGATTACCGTGTTTGGCAACCTGTCCACCCGCTGCCGCGACCACAAAAGCGCAGGTTGTTGAGATGTTGAACGTATTCGCGCCATCCCCACCAGTGCCGCAGGTATCGATAATATGATTGCCAGTTACAGGCACTTTGGTCGCCAGTTCACGCATCACTTCCACGGCAGCGGCGATTTCATCAACGCTCTCACTTTTGCAACGCAGGGCGATTAAAAATCCAGCAACCTGGGCATCGCTCGCGCCGCCACTCATGATAACGCGCATAGCTTCGCGCATCTCGGCAGCCGCCAGGTCTTGCCTAGCTAATAATTTTTGCAGTACTGGCTGAATGTGCATGTTCGGTAAAGGTTGGGCTACTAAACCTACGCCAAAAAACAGGTCTTTAGAACCAGGTCTTTGACCTTATCAGGATTGCATTCAATGAGTTCTTCATCGTCGGTCAGGCGGATATTCTTGATGACCGTGCCGCGCTTGAGGGTAATTGAAGTGCTTTTTGCTTTTAAATCTTTAATTACTTGTATGCAATCGCCATCATTAAGCTGGATGCCGTTGCTGTTTTTTATTGTCATGATATTAGAGGGTATTATTTTTGTGTTTTAACTTCTTATTTTGGTTAAATATGTGGTTTAGGCGAAGGATATTTAATATCATTTATTTGTTGATCGCTAACTCACAATATCTTTAGCCATTAAATCAGCATGGTAGGATGATCTGACCATCGGCGCACTGGCGACGTGTTTAAAGCCCATTTCCGTTGCAATTTTGCCATATTCAACAAATTCGTCAGGGGTTATATAGGCTTTAACCGGAAGATGGTTTTTGCTAGGCTGAAGGTATTGGCCTAGGGTTAACATCGAGCAACCATGCGCCAGTAAGTCGTGCATGACTTGATGCACTTCTTCTTTCTCTTCGCCCACACCCAGCATTAAGCCGGATTTGGTGGGAACAGTGGGTTGGGCTTCGTTAAATTGCTTGAGAAGATTCAAGGAACCTTGATAATCCGAACCGGGGCGGACTTGCTTGTATAACCTAGGCACAGTTTCCAAATTATGGTTGAATACATCGCAAGGTTGGTTTGCCAGGATGGCAACCGCTTTTTCGATTCTGCCGCGAAAATCAGGCACTAGAATTTCTATTTTGGTGTTCGGCGTTTGCTGGCGAATTTGTTTGATGCAGTCGGCGAAATGCCCTGCGCCACCATCACGTAAATCATCGCGGTCAACCGAAGTAACCACGACATATTTTAGCGCCATAGTTTTAATGGCATTCGCCAGATGCTGCGGTTCATCTTTATCCAGCGGCAGTGGCTTGCCGTGGGCAACATCACAGAAGGGGCAACGGCGGGTGCATAAGTCGCCCATAATCATGAAGGTTGCCGTGCCGTGTTGAAAGCATTCGGCTAAATTGGGACAGGCGGCTTCTTCGCAAACCGTATGGAGCTGGTTTTCGCGTAACAATTGTTTGATGCGGGTAACTTCATCACTGGCGGATATTTTGATACGTATCCAGTCCGGTTTCCGCAAGGCCGTTTCCGGTTGTTCGACCTTGATAGGTATCCGCGCCAATTTTTCCTGGCTGCGCTGGTGCGATTCAGGGGTAGAACGCGAAGGTGCTTGATGGTTCATTAATGTAAAGATAGGTTAATTGCTTGGGTAACGTGAGCAGCCAGTTCATCAATGCTGATATTAACACCGAAATTGCTCAGTTGGGTAACTTGCAAATCTTTAAAGCCGCAGGTATTGATAGCGTCGAACGGCGTTAAGTCCATATTATTGTTAAGGCTGATGCCATGGTAACTGCAATTGTTTTTGATCCGTATGCCAATTGAGCCAATTTTTTTATTATCCACATAAACGCCGGGGGCTTCGGGTTTGGCAAGTGCGGCTAGGCCATGCTGAGCTAAGACATTAATCATGGCGCGTTCTAATAAGCTGACTAGCGGCCTTATTCCGAGATTCAGACGTTTGAGATCCAGCAAGGTATATACGATCAACTGCCCAGGGCCATGATAGGTCACTTGTCCGCCCCGATCACAATGAATGACGGGAAGGGTGCCGGTATTGAGTATGTGTTCCAGTTTGCCGTTCAAACCCAGGGTATAAACCGGATGATGCTCCAAAACCCAGATTTCATCCGGCGTAGAAGCTGTGCGTTCTTGGGTGAAATGTTGCATATCTCGCCAAACTTTTTCGTAAGGCTGCAAACCAAGGTCGCGAATTAAAGTGGACATGGACTGAAAAAGGAACGATAAAAATGGCAATAGAACAGTTGCCTGTATTTTATCAATTTTTAGGGCATTCGTATTAAGGCATGTGGAAAATACCTGAAGCATTCAGTCAAGGCTCAATATCCCCTGAATTAACAAGCAACCAAAACTGCTATACTCGATCAATAACAACTTAGGCCACCTTAAAAAGATTAGCTAGTGCCAGCTACTTCAAAATTGAGTGTTAAAAGTGACGCTCATACTATATCGCAAACCGGAAATAAAGACACATGAACCATCAAGCGCTTTCTTCATTCATCTGGTCAGTTGCAGATCTGCTGCGCGGCGATTACAAACAATCCGATTACGGCAAAATCATTTTGCCGTTTACCGTGCTGCGCCGCCTCGATTGTGTGCTGGAACCCACCAAGGATGCAGTGCTGGCCGAATATGCCGCCAAGCAACAAGCAAAACTCGCCCCTGAGCCTTTCTTGCTGAGAAAAGCAGGGCAAAGTTTCTACAACACCTCGCCCTTGAATATGAAAAAGCTGATGGGTGACCAAGACCATATCAAGGAAAACCTGTTTTCCTATATCCAAGGTTTTTCCGAAGCAGTGCGGGATATTTTCGAGCGCTTTGAGTTTTATGCCCAAATTGACAAACTGGCTAAATCAGGCCTGTTGTATCAAGTTACGGAAAAATTCGTCAATGTGGATTTGCACCCCGATAAAATAAGCAACTCGCAAATGGGGCTGGTGTTTGAAGAACTCATCCGCAAGTTTGCCGAAATCTCAAATGAAACCGCAGGGGAACATTTCACGCCGCGTGAAGTGATCCGCCTGATGGTCAATTTGCTGTTCATCGAAGATGATAGCGTATTGGCAAAAGCGGGTGTCGTCCGCACCATTTACGACCCCACGGCAGGAACAGGCGGGATGCTCTCGGTCGCGGGTGAATATCTTGAAGAACATAACCCCGAAGCCCGTCTCACGATGTTTGGGCAGGAACTCAACCCAGAATCCTATGCGATTTGCAAAGCGGATATGCTGATTAAGGGGCAGGATGTCGCCAATATCGTTTTCGGGAATACCTTTTCCGAAGACGGCCACCCACATAAGAAGTTTGATTATATGCTCTCCAATCCGCCGTTTGGTGTGGAATGGAAGAAGGTAGAAAAAGAAGTCCGCAAGGAACACGAAAGCCAAGGCTTCAATGGACGCTTTGGGGCTGGCTTGCCGCGTGTGTCTGATGGTTCGCTGCTGTTCCTGATGCACCTGATTAGCAAAATGCGTCCCGCCAATGATGGCGGCAGTCGCTTTGGTATTGTCCTCAACGGTTCGCCCCTGTTCACAGGCGGGGCAGGGAGTGGCGAAAGCGAAATCCGCCGCTATGTATTGGAGAATGACCTTGTAGAAGCCATTATCGGCTTGCCCACTGATATGTTCTACAATACAGGCATTTCAACCTATGTATGGATACTCTCCAACCGCAAACCAGAAGCCAGAAAAGGCACGGTGCAACTGATTGATGCCAGTAACTTCTGGCAAAAGATGCGAAAAAGCCTTGGCTCGAAGCGCAAAGAATTATCGGATGACCATATCACTGAGATTACCCGCCTGTTCGGGCAATTCATTGAAGCCAGCGACGGCAAAAAGCCCATTTCCAAAATCTTCAAGAACAGTGATTTTGGCTATCGCACCATCACGGTTGAACGGCCACTAAAGGACGAGAACGGCAAACTCATTCTTGGTGAAAAGGGCAAGTTGAAAGGCAAACCGCAACCCGATTCCAGTTTGCGCGATACCGAAAACGTGCCGCTTAGTGAAGACGTGGAAACCTACTTCAAACGTGAAGTGCTGCCCCATGCGCCCGATGCGTGGATTGACCATGAAAAAACGAAGGTCGGCTATGAAATCCCGTTTAATCGGCATTTCTATGTATTCGAGCCGCCGCGTGAATTGGCCGCAATTGATGCAGACTTGAAGCAATGCACTGACCGTATCCTGACCATGATTGAAGGACTAACGGCATGAGTTTCACGCGTTACGAAAGCTACAAGGATAGCGGCGTGGAATGGCTTGGCGAAGTGCCTGAGCATTGGGAGGTCTGTGCATTGCGTCGGCTACTATCTGTCCCGCTTGCAAATGGCATTTTTAAGAAAAAAGACGATTTTGGAGATGGGGTTCTTTTGGTGAATGTATTTGATGTTTACCAAAACGACTTCAAAATCAAATATGAACAACTTGACCGAGTTAAATGTTCCCATGACGAAGCTATTACTTATCAGGTATTGCCTGATGACCTATTCTTTGTGCGTTCGTCACTTAAACAAGAAGGGATTGCTGTTGTTGTAATTGCGGGTATTAGTGAGGAAGATGTTGTTTTTGAATGTCACTTAATAAGAGCAAGACCAAAACAATCAAATGTTAATTCAAGATATTGTAGTTATCTACTGAACTCTTTAATTTATCGAGCCAAGATGATTGCTAAGGCTAAAATCACTACGATGACTACGATTGACCAAGAAGCAATTTTATCAACCATTCTTCCCCTTCCTCCGAAAGACGAACAACAAACCATCGCCGTCTTCCTCGACCGCGAAACCGCGAAAATTGATGCGCTAATTGCCGAACAGCAACGGCTGATCGAATTGCTCAAGGAAAACCGGCAAGCGGTCATTTCCCACGCCGTCACCAAAGGCCTAAACCCCAATGCCCCAATGAAAGATTCAGGCATTGAATGGCTGGGAGAAGTGCCTAAGCATTGGTTTGTAGTCCCCATAAAACGATTATGTGAAGTAAAAGATGGGACTCACGATACACCTCATTATGTTGATAAGTCGGAAAGTTCCTATCCATTGATTACATCAAAGGATTTTGATGGAAATTCAATCTGTTTTGACAATGCAAAATACATATCGCTTGAAGATCATTTAGAAATTATCAAACGATCAAATACAGAAGTTGAAGATGTATTGATGTCAATGATTGGCGGAAATATCGGAAAGGCACTAATCGTTACAGACGATAACAATTTTTCTATCAAAAATGTTGCGTTATTCAAAACAAAGGGAAACTGTAACCTTGCTAAATATATATTGTTCTACCTACAAAGTGGTTTACTTGATATTCAGATTTCGCTTTTAAGTAGAGGCGGCGCTCAAGGGTTTTTGTCTCTGGGTGATTTAAGAAACTTAATCTTTTTTAAGTTTCCATTGGAAGAGCTAGAGGGAATTGTTACATTTTTAAGCGAACAAACCCTCAAGATAGATAAATTAGTCGGAGAAGCAAATTTTCAAATTGAACTTTTACAAGAACGCCGCACCGCCCTTATTTCCGCCGCCGTAACTGGAAAAATTGACGTGCGCGGTCTTGTTTCAGCCAATCCCGAAGTAAAATCGGAAGTCGTGCCTTGTTAATTTAGCCGTATTAACTATAATACCTGAATTAGCTAGTTGGAGAAAATCACCATGCGTACCATGACCTCTGTGGAAGCCCAAAACCGTTTTGGCGAATTGCTGGATGCGGCGCAACGCGAACCGATAACCATCACCCGGCGTGGGCGGACAGTTGCATTTGTTATATCAAAACAGGAGTTTGAAGCATTATCGCAAGGACTTGAAACAACAAATAGCGAAGCCCTACAGGCAGCGGCACGGGAGGCTATTGCTTCTTTTCGCGGTAAAGGAGAAAGTGGCGCGGTGGAACGCTTGTTAACGGATCGACAGTCTGACCGTGATAAGGAAGCATGAAGGTTGCGTTAGGATAGTATTTTATAACTGAGGAATAACCCAATGAACCTAGCAGAGACCATTTATCGACACAGCCTTAACCTTCCAGAGTCCGCTGCCCGCGAAGCGTTGGATTTCATCGAATTTCTGGAACAACGTTACGCGCCGTTAGCGTCCGCTCCAGCAAGCCGGAACGATACCGAAGCCTTTCTCGCCGCCTTGGCAGGCGGTTTAAGTGAGGATTTTCCTGATGCTATTAGCGACGATGATTTAGGCAATGATGCGCCGCGAAAGGTATTGGACTGATGATTTATTTGCTCGATACCAATGCAGCTATTGCATTGTTAAAAGAGCATGAGTTGCTGTTGAATCATGTACGACGTGTAGGTCAACCTTCGTTGCGGCTCTGTGCACCGGTAGAAGCTGAGCTATGGTACGGTGTCTACAAGAGTTCCCGGCAAGAACACAATCGTGGCCGCTTACTTACATTGTTGGAATGGTTGCCAAGTTTACCTTTTGCAGGTTCAGCCACGCAGCATTTCGGCGATATTCGCTCTCATTTAGCCAAACAAGGCACGCCAATTGGCCCGTATGATTTACAAGTTGCTGCCATCGCCCGTGCTCATGGTTTGATCGTTGTGACTCACAATACCCGTGAATTTGCGCGGGTGCCCGGTTTAACACTGGAAGATTGGGAAATGGAATGACCGATTTGCACAAGGAAGTTAATTTCGAGAATGAAATCTGTGAATACCTCGCTGATAACGGCTGGCACTATTCACAAGGCGACGCGGTAAACTATGATCGCGCTCGTGCTTTGTTTCCGGCGGATGTGCTGGCCTGGGTGCAAGACACCCAACCGAAGGCGTGGGAGGCCTTGCAAAAGAACCACGGCGCACAATCGGCTGATGTGTTGATGGGACGGCTGAGGGATTCCATAAACCAACGCGGCACGTTAGATGTTTTACGGCATGGAATTGAATTGTTGGGCTTGCGGCAACCCCTCGCGCTAGCCCAATTCAAACCCGCCTTGGCTATGAACCCTGATATTCTCGCCAGGTACGCAGCCAATCGGCTGCGGGTGGTGCGTCAATTGCGTTATTCGTTGCATAATGAAAACGCGCTGGATTTAGGTTTGTTCCTAAACGGAATTCCCGTTGCTACGGCGGAGCTAAAAACCGACTTCACGCAATCGGTTGAGGATGCCATTGACCAATACCGCTTTGACCGTGAGCCACGCCCGAAGGGGCAAGGGAACGCTGAACCTTTGCTGTCTTTCCCCAATGGGGCTTTGGTGCATTTCGCGGTAAGCAATAGCGAAGTGTATATGACCACACGGCTAGAAGGGGCGGCAACGCGCTTTCTGCCGTTCAACCGTGGCGACAACGGCGCTGCGGGTAATCCTCCCAACGAACAGGGACATCGCACCGCGTATTTGTGGGAAGAAATCTGGGCGCGGGATAGTTGGCTGGAGATTTTAGGCCGTTATTTGGTCACGCAAAAAGATGAGAAAAAGCAGATTAAGAAAGTCATCTTCCCGCGTTTTCATCAGTTGGATGCAACCCGAAAGCTAATGAGCGCGGTGTTGGCCGAAGGGCAGGGCGGAAAATACCTGATTCAGCATTCGGCGGGTTCAGGAAAAACCAATTCTATTGCATGGTCGGCGCATTTTCTGGCCGATCTGCACAATCCCAACCATGAAAAGCTGTTTGATACGGTGCTGGTGGTCTCTGACCGCACCGTGCTTGATGACCAGTTACAGGAAGCGATTTTCGATTTTGAGCGCACGGCTGGCGTAGTTGCCACCATCAAAGGCGAAAGCGCAAGCAAGAGCGGCGAATTAGCGACGGCGTTGTCAGGCGGTAAAAAGATTGTGGTATGCACTATCCAAACCTTTCCATTCGCACTCAAAGCCGTGCAGGAATTGGCCGCAACCCACGGCAAGCGCTTTGCTGTGATTGCGGATGAGGCGCATTCATCGCAAACAGGAGAAGCGGCTGCAAAGCTGAAAGCCTTGTTGTCAGCGGAAGAATTACAGGATTTGGCAGACGGCGGCGAAATCAGCACCGAAGATCTGCTGGCCGCGCAAATGGAAAACAGGGCGGCGGAAAATGGAATTACCTATGTTGCGTTTACAGCCACGCCCAAGGCCAAAACCCTTGAACTGTTTGGACGGTTACCCAATCCTGATTTGCCAGTCGGTGCGGACAACCTGCCAGCGCCGTTTCATGTTTATTCAATGCGGCAAGCGATTGAGGAAGGCTTCATCCTTGATGTGCTGCAAAACTACACACCTTATAAGCTGGCCTTCAAACTCGCCCATGATGGCAAAGAATTGGATGATAAAGAGGTCGAGCGTAACGAAGCCCTCAAAGGCATCATGCGCTGGGTCAGGTTGCATCCCTACAATATCAGCCAAAAAGTGCAGGTGGTGGTCGAGCATTTCCGTGAGAATGTCGCCCCACTCTTAAACGGCACGGCTAAGGCAATGGTGGTGGTTGGTAGCCGTGTTGAAGCTGTGCGCTGGCGATTGGCGATTGATACTTATATCAAAGCCCAAGGCTATAAAATCGGCACTCTGGTGGCGTTTTCGGGTGAGGTCAACGATAGCCAATCAGGTGCTGACCCGTTCAGCGAAACCAGCAAAACCATGAACCCGAACCTAAAAGGGCAGGGTATCCGTGAAGCCTTTGATACTGACGACTATCAAATCCTGCTGGTTGCGAACAAGTTTCAAACGGGCTTCGATCAACCCCTGCTGTGCGGGATGTATGTTGATAAACGGTTAGCGGGTATTACGGCGGTGCAAACGCTGTCTCGCCTTAATCGCGCTTATCCAGATAAAGATACGACGTATGTACTCGATTTCGTTAACGACCCAGAAGAAATTCTTGATGCTTTCCTGACTTATTACGAGACGGCTGAACTGGCAAATATCACCGATCCACATATCGTTTATAACCTTCGCAGCAAGCTGGATGCAGCAGGTCATTACGACGAATTCGAGGTCAATCGTGTGGTCGAAGTCGAATTTAATCCCAAATCCAAACAAAGTGATTTGAATGCAGCTTTAGAGCCTGTAGCTTCGAGAATTCTGCAACGCTATAAGAATGCCCAGGAAAAACTTAAAATTGCTAAAGCAAAGAAGGATAAAAACGCCGCCGAAGCTGCACAAAATGAAATCAATGCCCTCGTTTTGTTCAAGCATGATATGGGTGCATTCCAGCGGATGTATGCCTTCCTTTCCCAAATATTTGATTACGGCAATACCGATATTGAGAAGCGTTTTATTTTCTACAAGCGTTTGCTGCCGTTGCTGGAATTTGGCCGGGAGCGAGACGGAATAGACCTTTCCAAAGTAATACTGACCCACCACAACCTGAAAAATCAAGGCAAACGGCCTTTACCGTTGGGAGGCGATGATTATCCTAAACTTGACCCAATGGGCGAATCAGGTGGTGGTCAGGTGCGGGAAAAAGAAAAAGCCAATCTGGCCGAAATTATTGCCAAAGTGAATGTTCTATTTGAAGGTGAACTATCCGATGACGACCAGCTTATCTATGTCAATAACGTCATCAAGGGTAAGTTGCTGGAATCGAAAACTCTGATGCAACAAGCCGCCAACAATACCAAGCAGCAGTTCGCCAATTCGCCTGACTTATCCCATGAATTGATGAACGCCATCATGGATGCTTTATCTGCCCATAACACCATGAGCAAACAAGCCTTGGAGTCAGAGAAAGTAAGGAGTGGGTTGCGGGATATTCTGCTTGGGCCTGGTCAGCTTTATGAGGCGTTACGGGAGCGCTCTATGTAAATATTTTTTATTGAGATTGTCCGAATTGCTGGTGTGCTTTGACAAGCTCAGTATTTATAATCGAAAGGTCATTTATGCTCTTTAGGGTACAGGTTCCCTTTGGGTACGGACGGTTCAATCATTAACAAGCCGAATTATTGATTCCGCCTTGCGAAGTTTTAATTTCCCTTCGGCTTCGCTCAGGGAGTGCCTCGGCAATGTTCCCTGAGCGAAGCCGAAGGGTAGTGATGCTATTTTAAACATTAAAGGGTCGAATCTATAATAACGACTCCGGTAAGGCTTGATTGATAATGACCGGAATCTGCCAAGTCGGGACAAATGCAAACGATGGATTGGTCCTAAACCCGGAACATCGCGCCCATTTTTTTGCCCAGCAAAAGGCTGCAACCAATAATCGTCACGGCGAGGAACAGCATCGCCCATACGCCCAATGCCGAGGCTATATACTGCCCGGTACCGATCAATTGGAAAAGTTCGTAGATGGTTTTGGTAATGGGATAATAGTCTTGCCGTTGGGCAAGCATCAACCCGTCGGATACTTCCAACATACTGAAAGCAAAGGCCAGCAACGCACCGGCAATCAAATTCGCGGTAATCAACGGTATGGTAATAAGCTGTACGGTCTTCAATGGACTTGCGCCCATATTGGCGGCAGCTTCTTCCAGGGTAATGCTGGTTTGCTGCAAGCCAGACACCGCAGAACGCACCATATAAGGCAAGCGACGGATGCTGTAGGCAATCACCAGAAATAGCGTCGGGTTTGTCCTGACATCGAATAAGCCCAATAAGAACGGGCTATTTTTTACCGTATCCAGATTGCTCAAGTAGGCACTGACGGTTAAATAGCCAAACGCCATCACCAAGCCAGGTACAGCCAACGGGAGCATGGCAAGTGCATCAAGAAGCCCTTTCAGCTTTAAATCGGAACGTACCACAACGAAGGCAATCGCAATCCCAAACACCACATTGAACAGCACCGCGAGCATTGAATAGGTCAGGCTGTTGCGGATGCTGCTGACGGTCATGCTATGACCGAGTGCTTCATGATAGTTGTTTATCGTGAATGCTGTGGGCAATACGGTTCGGTACCAACTGCCCGGTTGGGTAAAACTGGTGAGTATCACACCAAAATGAGGTAGCAATGCCAGCATCACGACAAGTAAAAAAGGCAACACCAAGGCGTAGCCTTTAAGCCCGGTCACTTCAATTTCCGCAAATGTGGTTGCGGCCTTGCTGATCATGGCATAGCTTTGTTGACCAAATACTAATTTGCTTAGCGCATAGAGCGAAACGCTGGCAATTAACATCACCAATACCAGGGCATAAGGAAATGGATTCGAACCGATTTCTTTGATTGCGTCAAAGACTTGTACTGGCGCACAGCGGGTAAAATTCATGATCATCGGCGTGCCCAGTTCGGTAAAACCCCAGATGAAAATGATTGTGCCTCCGGCAAAAATCCCCGGCATAATCAGCGGTAAAGTGATGCGGCGAAACGTAGTAAAACCGGAGGAACCCATGTTTTCCGCTGCTTCCAGCATGGCATGGTCGATATTGGCGAGCGATGCTGCGACATTCAGGTACATGATGGGATAAAGTGATAGCGCCTGAAGCACAATAACGCTAAATAGTCGTCCGTCATTCCCCAGCCAATCAACAGTACCTAAATTTAAAGCGGCATTCAATGCACCATATTGGCCGAAAATTTGCTGAAAGCCGATTGCGCCCACGAATGGAGGTAAAATCATCGGCACCAACAACAAAGCCGTCAATGCTCCTTTTAAAGGGAATTTGAAACGATTAGCTAGCCAGGCTAACGGTAAAGCAATGATTGTCGCCAAAAGCGTAGTACCCAAGCCAATCAACAAGCTGTTTAAAAGACCTTCACGATAAATTGGATTGCTGAACACGCCAGTGATGTACGTCAATGTAAAACTGCCATCGACGATAAAGCCGCCTTTGATCACGCTGCCTAGCGGGATGAGAAAGAAAAACAGGTAAACCAGCATGACCAACGTAAAGATTAACCTGGCAGTCGTTTGCTTCATGGTATATCTCCTTCAGCCAAAGACTTGGCCTTTTGGAAGTTCTGGCGAAAATGCACAACCCAGCGGCGCATCACGTCGAGTTGATTGGCTTTGCTGTAGCTGTCTATGGCAGATCGCCAAGTGAAATCGTCAGGCATCGCACTGAAAACCTGCATGGCTGCGTGGTTTTTATCGACTCCACCGTGTTGCTGAATGGCTTCCCAGGCCGATTTGAGTTCTTCGCCCGCATCCAGGCACATGGCTTTGATTAGGTTACGGTGAATATTGAAATGATGTCCCGTCCAGCGCTTACGGTAAGTAAATTTTTTGCCTATTTCGTACGGATTGATGGCTGGATCGGCGAGGTTGTCTGTCAAATGCGGATGGTGCGACTCAAACACTTTGTTAACTGATGGTAGATCGGACGGGTAGAAAGACCGTCGTATCGGCAAACGGCGTAAAGCATATTTATTGGGGCCGCCGATTTCGCCGGGTCGATAATTCCACAGCTTTTGGCCGTCATCGCTTAACAGGAATTGCATAAAGCGAACCGCGAGTTCTTTATGCGGTGCGCCCCGCAATAAACTGACCGGATCGCTGCTCACCGAAGATCCCCCTTCCGGGGTAACAAAAGCCATGCGCTCGGTGCCATCAGGTGCGCGGCTGTATTCGGCTTGATAACGGCCATAAAAATCAATTGCCAAACCTATCGCCGCATCGCCTTTACTAACGTCGATAGGCACTTTACTGGCAGAATCCGTAAAGTAACGGGCATTGGCACCGATGCGTTCAATCAGTTGCAACCCTTGCCGCCACCCAGCTTCAACCACTTGCTGGTAGCGTGCGGGGACATCTACAGGCAAGTCCCAGGGTTTGCCATGCGCCTTGTCAAACTTGCTTTCAAACTGGCTTATATCATCATTGGTAAAACCGGCTGCCAACACTGCTTGCTGTATTTTTTGCTGAATAATCATTTCGTAGGCTTTGGCGATACTGCCACTTTTGGTAGGATCAGCCACACCAACCTGCCGCATCAATTTTGGATTCACCAAATCATCCCAACGGGTCGGTATGTCCACGCCCAATTCCTGCAATCGGTCTTTGTTGTAACAGATACCAAACGTACTGACTGCAACACCAAATAAAGTCGCGGTGCGCCAGGTTTCGCCGCTGAGATGTTCAGGTATCATGTCGATACCATCTTGCTCAAATAAGCCTTGTGATGGTTGGCTTTCCGGCCACGGCGGTACAGTCAATCCGTGTTCGAAGGCATTCCTGTGGTCGTATTCACCACCGCCAAAAAACACATCTATATTAGCGCTGATAATGTTGGGGTCGTCAGTCGTTCTAAACGTGTTATAGATGTCGTCGGTAATACTGCCGTCCTGCTTGTAGCCGTTACTCATCAAGCGTTGCGTTGCGGTTTCAGGCCATTCTTTGCCAGAATGCTGCCAATAAGCGCGGTACGAGGCAAGATATGAGGCTTCCAGATAGCGCATGATCTCCGTCGTGCCGCCCACAGCGCGCCAATCGACTTTCACCGGTTTACCAAAATGTTGCCGATGCCATTGGCTGAAGGCTTGACCAAACTCAAAGCGGATTGCTTCGTTATTCGGCGTGATCACGATTAATTCCGGGTCGCCAATCTGCCAATCGCTTACTTTAGGTGCTTGCCGAAACAGGAACGGCAGGGCAATCACCAAAATGCTCAATAACAAAATGACGATATTTTTAGCCACTTATATCCCCAATACAACAACATCTTCAGGTGCAAACCAGAGCTTTGTTTCCTGCGCTTGGTCACGTACGACCATTCTGGGATTCAGCTCAAAAATTTTGAGGCTTGCATTCGGTTGCTGGTTGGTAGGTAAGTTGGCAAAAGTAACTTGATGCTGTGCCATTTCGCCCAGATACAAGGTGTCATGTACCGTGCCGAAATACACGTTGGACAGATCAGATGGTGGCTCACCCAGGTTGATAATTTCAGGTCGAATCGACAAAATGACCGCTTGGTTAACTTTAAGGTCTTGAGTTTGCTTTTGGTGACTGGTAATCGTACCGATGACGGTTTTAACAACAGTACGCCCGTTTTCGACGGCGATAATTTCGCCATCGATGAAATTGCTCTCACCAATAAACTCCGCTACAAAACGATTGCTAGGTTGACGATAAACCTGTTGCGGGGTTCCTAACTGCTGAATCTTGCCATTGTTCAACACGACCAGCCGATCCGCTATGCTCAGTGCTTCGTTTTGGTCGTGGGTCACATACACGGCAGTCAGGCCGGAGGATTTACAGATCCGGCGAATTTCACTACGCATTTCCAGGCGTAACTTGGCATCCAGATTGGATAAAGGTTCATCAAGCAACAAACAGGTCGGTTTTATAACCAAAGCCCTTGCCAACGCCACGCGTTGCTGTTGACCACCGGAAAGCTGGTTGGGCTTATACTCTGCACGGTCGGTCATTTGCACCATCGCCAAGGCTTCGGCAACGCGCTGGTTAACTTCGGCTTTGGTGACTTTACGCATTTCCAGGCCAAAGGCCACATTTTCCGTAACCGTCATGTGCGGCCACAGGGCGTAACTCTGGAAAACCATGCCGGTATCACGTTCATGCGGCGGTACATGGGTGACATTGCGGTCGCCAATCAATACTTGCCCGGAGTCAGGTTCATTCAATCCGGCAATGCAGCGCAGCAGTGTGGTTTTACCGCAACCGCTCGGCCCCAATAAAAAAAACAGCTCCCCTGGGTCGATG
Source organism: Methyloglobulus sp. (assembly GCA_013141505.1). Lineage (GTDB taxonomy): Bacteria > Pseudomonadota > Gammaproteobacteria > Methylococcales > Methylomonadaceae > Methyloglobulus. Next base: position 15,212 of record JABFQX010000007.1, on the reverse strand, counting down.
GCAAGATCAATTCCGTCAACTGCACGGACATCACCGAAAGCCTTGACCAGATTTTTTAAGGTAATCCCGACACTCATATTGCAAATTCCTTGATTTGGGAATGAACGCCTTAATTGTACGCAGGTTTTGCGTTTTTCTGTCTAAACGAGCACCATAAATAAACCCTTTAAAAATGATTGAAATTGTAGTGCTGGCACATCGCCTTACTGAAAGCTGTAATTATAGGCTAGCCCGAATGCGTGCACGCTATAATTCGGCGATGTCTCGTAGGTCGGCAAAACAGCGTTTACGCTGCCAGGCTGCATCCCCTGATACGCATAATCCGAGGAATTCATGTGCATGAAAGAGTACATCGCACGAATTGAGGAAGCCTTGTCGATAGCATATTGGGCTGTCAACCGTAAATCGTAAGTATTAGTCTGCACTTCGGGCAGATTGGTTGCGGGAATATAATATGCGGCAATTCCACCGGGCGCAGCCAGCGGGTTGTTGGCATAATTACCCCCAAAGACGCCCACATTGGTACGTGCCAGGCTGACAACAAAATCGCCTGTCAACGAGAGCTTACCGGACAGCAAGCCATTCTTCATCAATGAAAGTCCCAGCACATCAACATCGTTTTGCATGTCTGTAGTCCAGTTTAGACAGGGATCGATCTTGTAATTAAGGTTTCTTTCCTCAAGTGTCGTGAAGTTGTTGCAACTGCCATTGCCGGATAGTCTGGTTGCACCATTGACATTAGCCGCGCTACTGTTGGCGGTGTAGGTGCGTCCTGCTGTGTTAGACAGTTGGTTTTGATGGCTATAGAAAATATTGGCGTTAAACGAATCACTGAATGCATAAGAAACATCAAGATTAAAATCCCATTGCCTGGATTTTTGTAGTCCGTAAGTTGAATCTGGATAGTCGTCATTACTGAAATCAAATCCGCCCTGAATCGATAATCGGTCAGTCGGTTGCCAGTTCACGGCTGTACGCAGTTTATGGCGGTCGCGGTTAGCCATATTAAAACGTCTCATGCCCAGAAGTTCGCTGATTCGGTCGCGATTTCCATACAGTGCAGGTGACAGTGCATTGTTGTTCGCGAAAAAGAAAGCCAATGCGGGGTCTTGTTGTGGCAAGTTGGGGTTGGGATAGCCCAGTTTGGGGCCAAAGCCGGTCAAGCCGTAGTAAACCATCGTATTGTAAGCAGTCGCCGGCACACCATTCGGTAAATTGGGAGAGTCTGTAGGGACAACATTGGCCATAGGCACCATAGATAGCCACGAATTTTCATCATAGTTTACTGAGCGTGTCGAAAACGCATAGTCAACTTTAGTGTTGATGCTGTCGGTTAGGTTGGAGCGCCACTGAAACTTGCCGGTGTGCTCATTCGACTTCGTGGCGTTAACGCAATTGTACCAAGAGCCTGAGCAGCCACGGTCGAGCCTCTCCCATTCGTAACCGGCATTCAGCCAATGATTTTTTGCCACGTGATAATTGCCATTCAGGGTAATCTGGTTGGACATTTTGCTGTAAGGCGTATTGGCGTTGATGTTGATATTACCGCCCAGAGGCCCGACTCCAAGTGCATTGACAAATGCATCATTGGCATTCCGATTGGGTGGCTCACCTGCTGAATAATAGGCAAAGGTGTTGACGGGCGTTTTATTGTCGCGGTTGTCATATTTGTAGCCTAAAGCGAACCCTAAGTCGTTAGTTGGCTTGTGGGTGAGCTTCATGTTGAATGTTGAAGTCTCTATCAAACCATTCAGGGACGAGACCGGCACTAGCGGGTTTGGGTTGTAAGTTTCTCCTGTGGCCGGATCACTGACGACCAAGGCATCCCTGATAAATGCTTCATTTTGGGTTGATTGTGCGTATGAGCCGCCCATGACAAATTTGGTTCGCGGTGAGAAGTTGTAGCCACCATTCAAATTAAATTGATGAAACTGGTTGTCCGGCGCGGTGCTCATTGTATCGAAGCGAGTTTGTGTTGGTGTGTCGGCGGAACCGTCTGCCGCAGACGGCCCCCAGTCTTGCCATTTCATACCGTAGATATTGTTGTAAAACAAAGAACCATAATAGCCAATCTGCATGAATGCTTTTTCGCCGGTATAGTTGAAACTGGCGTTGTATTGATCAGTTGTCTGGTTGATTAAGTCGGGCAGTATTGCCACTCTTTCACCCGTGACCGCCTTGGTATTAAAAGCCATAGGTTTGGCACCATTACGATCCTCATGTCTGGCATTGGCAGTAAACTCCCATTCGGGCGTGAAAAAATAACTGAAACCACCTTCGTATTTTTGCCGCTTGGTATATAGGTCGACATTGTGGAAAAGTGGCAGGTTAGCGTTTTGAACGGTCTTCGCCGTACCCTGTTCAGCCGCTGTCGGTGGCGTTAAAACACCGTTCGCCAAGGCGCTCGAATTGGTGACGGCTGGCGACAAGCCCCTCGCATTGGCATCCTCAGGGTTCACTTGAGGAATGGTAGGCACTAGCCAGGATCCGGGCAACCTCAGGTCATTGGTGCCTTCGCCAATGTAAGGTGTTTTGAAGGAGTCTGAGCGGTTGCGTTGCAATTCATCGTATTCAAAGTTAAGTTTGAGTTTGCCCTGCCAGCCATATTCGGTGGTCACATTCCGGTTTTGCAAACCGATATTCGTGCCTTTAAAACGCCAGCGGCGCGTACTGTCACTATTGGAGTCAGGGCTACCGCTTAAGTCAATGTTGCCTATGCCGTAGAAGCCTTCGTTTGCCAAGCCGTTGAACTCTCCGGCTTTAAAAGAATCGGCACTGTTGTATAAAACCCCCGCTTCGACGGTATTGGTCGGACGAGTTTGTTTCCTGATTTCATCATCTTCCTCCGCCGCCATGGCAAGAGGCATTGCTCCTATCACCAAAACGAGGCCACAGGTTGCTTTCAACGGCGTTTTGGCGGCAAACGTATTATTTTTTGTTTTCATGGTTGCTCTACTCCAAAATAATTAACGCAAGAACGATGATCCTGCGGGGTGATTGGATCCATGTACCAGCACGTGACAACTTTGGCAGTTACGACCTGCAAGCTGGGCTCGGCTGGGTGCGTTTGCCAGGGGATTTAGTCCGTTAATTGTGGTGACATTACCGTCGTCCAAATTGGCACCGCTATTGATCTGTGACGAGTGGTCACCACTGTGGCATTCTTGACATAACCAGGGTGTCCGTGTTTTCAGCAAGGGTGGATTGTTCGACCCATGTGGCGTATGGCAATTGCTACAGTCTTCAATGACCGGTTGATGTTCCCAAAGGAACGGGCCGCGCTTTTCGGCATGGCAGGTATAGCAGGTCTCATTCACTGAGTTTTTGACTAGCATTTTGGGGCCATTCGAGCCGTGTGGGTTGTGGCATGATGAACAAGCCATCTTGGCGAACATCAGCGGATGTTTGGAGAACAACCGCGCTTCGGATCGTTGTGTTTTATGGCAGTTGTAGCAGACTTCCGATTGGGATGTGGTGGTCTTGTCAAGTACCCTGTCCCTTGGCGTATGGGAAGTGTGGCAAGACGTGCAGACAACACCGTTAGTTTCATGTTGGCTACTAGTCCAGTGTACCCGAAGTCCAGCTTGGTGACAGGACATGCAGGTATCGTTTAATTTTTCCGGCGACGATTTGTCGGGTCCGGAAAAGATAACCTCGGTTTTGGGTCGGTTTTCGTCATCATCGGACTCCTTGCCGTCCCCGCCCGTGTTTTTTACGTGAGCTTCACTTTCGCCGTGGCATGATTGACATGAAGGCGTTCTGGCATCGCCGCGAACGCCGTGCGGCGTCTGGTAAATCGGCAGTACTTTCGGCTTGTCGGTTTCGTCGTGGCAACGGGTACAGACTTTGTCGCGTTCGAGTGCCTGGTCGGGTTCGTTTTCGGCCGTATTATCGGGTTTGGCGACATTGATTGCGGTGGGTATATCTGAAACTTTGTTACCTGTATTTTCTACTGCATCCGCCACGCCGGTGCATAACAACAGTAAATACAGCAATAAGTACCGCCCTGGTATTGATTTCAACATAACGAATCCCCTCAGTTTGTTAATGCCAGAATGCCTGGATTTAGATTGTAATTTTATTTAAGCCCTTAACCTTCATTCCGGCGTGTACGTGCCACCCGGCAAAGAAAGTATCCAACCCACGAGATTTTTGATTTCCTCGGTGTCTTGCGATTTTACTTTCTTATGTTTTTCTTCATGACCATCATCAAATTTGACCATCTCACCTGACGTGATGTGTTCAATAGCGCGGGCTTCGGCTTCGGCATACGGTTTACCCTTGTACTTGAAGGCATATTTGGCGGCAATGTCCCGGTAAGGTGCGCCATCTTTTTTCTTGTCAACAGCGTGACACTTGAAACATTTGCTTTTTTCCGCCAATTCCCGCGCCGCTTCTTCGTCGAAAGCAGCCACTGGACCGGCATAGATTGAGAAAACCACAAAGATAAGAGATAGTAATTTTGCAATTGCCATAATAAGCCCCCTTGAAACTTATCATTGTTTAATTAATTGATTTTTATGGACTTTATAAGACTAGTCCATGCCTGTTATTTTTCAATATTTTTTTTTGGACTCTTGTGTCCAACCTGTTTTCCAGGCAACATCGCAAGCAACACCGTATCTTTAATGAAATAATGATGAATAAAAGCCGCACTTATATGCAGCACCAAAACGCCTAATAATCCCCAAGATGCCCAGATGTGATAGTCGGTCAGTTCATCGGCCAAATCTGAATCTTCCATGACCAGGCGGGGTAAATTGCCCAGCCCAAAAAAATTGAGGTCAACATTATGGGCGTTAGTAACCGCCCAACCGAGCAAAGGCAGGCCAACCAAAAGCAAATACAGGGTGATATGGCATAAACCCGCACATAAGCGAGTGATTAAGGACATCGGCATATCCGGTTTGGCAAGCCCAAACCAAAATCTGGCGGCAAGGCGCAATACCACGCCAACCAACACTGTCAAACCTAGTTGACGGTGCGTATCAAGCAATAGGATTCGGTAGGGCTTAATTTCAATGTACTCGCGAAGCAAGATGGCGGTTACGCTCACGACAATCGCCAAGACCGTTACCCAATGAAGGAAGATGGTGGCTTTGGAATGCTTGCGCCGAGGCTTGGTGGACGTTTGACTCGAGGTAATTTCGCTAGCAATAAAACTACGCCTTCGCGAATGTGCAATAGCATACTTCCGGTATGCGCCACGTCTCGGTTCAGTATTGGTGTCAACACCACTATTGGACTTGAGCATCGAATTTCTCCTGCAATCAAATAGCATTAAAAAGATAAATTTATAGCTTACTGACTAATATGCTGAAAAATTTTATCTCCAAAGATAAACAGGCTTATACTTCCTTGAAAAGCCAAAGTTTTCAACAGAACAAAAATGAATAAACAACATTCATTTTTACTCTACGTTGACTGTATTGCAGAAAAAAAGAGGAAGGTTCAAACGCGATAAAAAATTCTTTTAATTTGCTTAAGAAGGCTTTCTAAAAACTATCAGGCATACTTTTAGATATTGCTAAAATAAGTTTTAATCTTATGATTTATAAATAATTAAACAGGTTTTTGCGGTATTTTCCACTAAGTTGAAGAAGACGAAATTTTAGTGGCTTTCTAAACGGCACTTTCTAATTATGGACGGGATTATGCAACGGAGGCGATGTGTCAAATTTGTTTCGGCATAGTTTGCCGTACACGGCTTCGCCGTGTTTTTGGCGATTGTGCCAGCGCGTTATATGGCTTCAAGCCTTGCCATCAAGTTATAGATCTCGTGTTCTGGTACGTCGAGATCAACCAAGGTCTTTTTCAGGTGATCCAAGGCCGTCGCCAGATGCGGGTCATCCAGTTGTGGACTGGTCTGTAGCCGATAAAATTCGCGCAAATTCTCCGGTAAATCCCTTATTTCGTGTCCGCCAAATACGGTCTTTAGAAAATATCTTTGCTTGTCCAACAGGGTTTGGAGACTGATTTTATCCAGAATGGGGCTGAGCTTGTCGTCTAACAATAACCTTCTGACCAAGGTTTCAGTCATCGCCTGAATTGCCGGTTCACCGCCGATTCGGTGGTAGAGGGGGATGTCATCCAGGGCAAAAAAATCGCTGCGTTTTAGCTTGTCGTCATCAGTCCCCCAGGTAATTTCTTTTTCTGCCTTTTTTAGCAGGGGAATATGCTTGGAGCAATGGATATAGGCTTCTTCAATCTCAACCATGATCCAGCGTTCAGGGCGAAAGTTGCCTTCGGAATTGATTTCTGCCATGACATCCTGAGGCAGTTCTTTTCGGTAAAGCAGCAGATCTTCATGTTCGACGATTTTAGCTTTGCCATTCACATGTAGACCTACGGTGCTGGCAAAAAAATCGACGAAGATCATGCCAATATGCGGATTTTCGGTGATATTGCCTTGGCTTGCCATAACGCCATTGCCGCGATATTCGGGATAGATCAGATAACTGTCGTTTAGCGGCCTGACAAAACCCGGCTTACCAAACCTGAATGAGCAATCGCAGTCGCCATGTTTATCGGCGGTGGCGATAAACAAAATTTCTTGTTTGCCGATGAATTCTTTCATGACAGGCGATAGATAGTTCAGTACCTGCTTGTCATAAAAGCGCAAGGCCCGTTTTAAGGTACCGTATTTTTGCTGTAAGTGGTGTTCGCCTCCCGAACCCGGCAGTAAGGTGATGGGCGTGGCTTGGGGAGGCGTAAATTTTTTAGCTTTGGCTTTAAATAATCCGAACATTTGACTCTCCTTTTTGTTGTTAGCAGAGTCCCTTCCACAGAGTGTTAAATTTCCAAGACGACATCTGAAGTGGGGTAGGCGGAACAGCTATAAACCCAACCTTTTCGCCTATTGATGTCGTCGATTTCTGCTTGCTCAGTCATATTGACACTGCCTTCCACGCACTTGACCATACACTCCCCGCAGTTACCGCTTCGGCACTCATAATTGAGCATGATGCCGGACTGCTCAGCCAATTCCAGCAAAGACAGCGTGCCGTTGGCGGTTGCGGTTTTGCCGGATTTGGCAAAGTTTATTTGATAGCTGCCTGTTGGTTTTCTGCTTGCTTGGCTGAAGGGAAAAATTTTTGAATCCAGTCCAGGGTCGTTTTTGGAATGATTTACCGTAAAACTTTCGCAAAACACATTTTCGGCAGGCACCAGTAAATTCAGCAGACTTTTTTTACATTCAGTCATAAATGTTTCAGGCCCACATAAAAATACAGCTCGGTTTTGCAGGTCGGGTATGGTTTTTTGGAGCATGTGTTCGTCAATGCGCCCGGTCAAGCCAAACCAATCGTAAGCAGCTATATTTTGGACTGTTAAGGTGATGGACGTGCTGATGTTGTTATGGCGGGTCGCAATGAATTGCAGCTCATCGCCATAAACAATATCGTCCGGTGTACGAAATGACAGCAATGATTCCACATCAACGCGGGCATGGGTATCTGTAAGCCAGCGCAACATGGACATGATCGGGACAATGCCGCTACCTGCCGCAATAAAAAGGATTTTTTGCGGCGTTTCTGGTAGGCAGCTGAATTTGCCGTAGGGGCCTTTGGCAGTTAACTGGCTACCAATTTTAAGGTTATCATGTAACCAATTGGATACAATGCCGCCATTTGACGATCTTTTTACCGTAATTTCTAGGGTGCGTGGACGGGAAGGACTGGATGCCAAGCTGTATGATCGTTTATATTCCCGGCCACCAATCATGACGGACAGGGTGATATATTGACCTGGCATATAAGTTAAAGCCTGTCCGGTTTGATTGCTTAAATGAAACGTTTTGGTATCGGGTGTTTCATCATAACAATCCACCACCGTCAACAATAAACTCTGTGAAGGGTTATTTTGCCCACGTTCCCTGTTGATACTGATGGGCGAAGTTATATCCGGTATTTGATAAATGTCCGCTTGATGCACCGGAGCCGAAAATTCGGCGGTATTTTGTTCAGCATCCAAAAATAAGTCGCTAAATGGATTAAGCCCATGCCTTGCAGAACTGTCGTAGCGATGGGCATAATATTTTTTGCTCGATAACGCGGCAACCGATGTGCCGGATTGTTTGAACAATCGGTAAATCCACGGACTGCCAACGGTGGCTTTTTTATTTCTCATAGTCACTGATCCTTAGTAATAGTGATGCTGAAATAAAACGAGACGTTATAAATCAGCCTAAATATTTGAATTTAATCCGGTTTAAAGAGCTATAGCACCTGCCATTGGGCAAATTTAATACCCACAAGGCATAAGGGTGACGGAAATTAACGCTTCATAAAACCGGAGTAACATCATTAATGCCCATAGGATAAAGGCTACGCTTTATGATTTGCTTAATCTGTTAAAAAAGTCACACCAAAAATGTGAAATATTCACTATTTTGAGAAAAATGATGCGGAAGCCGCCTTACCGCGAGAGCTACCGCCTAAGTTAATGTGCGTGATGCAGGATTGGCGCAAGGCTTATGGTACGTATTTAGTCAAGTAGGAACCGATAGCGGATAGCTTGCTTAATACTAAAATTGGTTATCAGCCTATTGGCAATCCTATATCGGGTGGTAATCTCACTATCACCTTAATCCATCAACAGACATTCTTGCTGGCTATATTGGGTGGAGTGTAACAGAATCCGGAATATTCGAAGGAATGGCGTTTCCGATTTTCAAAACTGATCGGGGAAACAGCGGAGTCGAACCAGCCGAAGGGGATGGGATCCCACTACTTGGCCGAGTTTACAATGAATGTATCTTACCTGCGGCAATTTACGAAACTAAAGGGGAAACAACTATGAAAAAGCTGTTATTAATCGTCACTACTTTTCTTTTGTCGCTCTGGGTGCGGGCAGACGTAACGGTAACAGATCAAGTGTTACAGAAAGGCTTGTTCCTGTCTTCCGACTGTAAAGTGGGCAAGAAGAAAAAAGTGGCGGCTGAATGTTTATGCAAGGCGGATATTCATTATCCAGCCATTTCAGGTTTGGAAAATAATTCAGCGCAAAGCCAACTAAACCAAAAACTCAAAACCACGGCAGAGAGTGGCAAATGTGAAGGAAAACCGATAATAGTCGCCGAACAAACTACGCAAAACTCAGCCGATAGCAATTTCGAAGTGACGTTTCGTTCAGATTCAATTTTAGCCATCGCCGTTCAATCTTATTCTTATGGCAGCGGGGCTGCACATGGTTTGGAATCTGTTGAAGGGATTATCATTAGTAAAAAAATGGGGCAGGTTTTATCGGTGAATGATATTTTTGGTGGCAACATTGCACAAGTGAACCAGAGTATTTATGACCAACTAAAAAGTAGGGATGACATATTTGCAGACGATGTCGAAAAATTGAAAGGTAAATTTGTACTGGATAATCAGTGCAATTCCTGCACATTGTTAGTCGCCAAGGAAGGCGTGAAAGTGATTTTCATGGCTTATGCTGTTGCGCCGTTTAGTAGCGGCATGCCGGAAGTCATCATTCCCAAAGAATATATTGCTGATGCAGCCATAATCGAAAGTATGGACAAAAAATAACCATTGATAGAAAACAGGAGTTGAGGTTGAGTTTTGCGATTTTTTCAGCGAAAAATTGTCTAATAGGCTTTTAAAGCCTGTTTAACCCCAAGAAAATAAATAGCAAAAGCTCTGCTATACTTGCCCTTAATCTTATTGATTCGCAGGATTGGACATGAAACCATTCAGACATTTTTTTTCGGCCTTGGTGTTTATGGCGTTGCTATTGGTGCAAACATCGGCATTTGCGCTTGATTACTATCAGCAGCAGTTGCAATATCAGCAACAGCTCAAACGTCAGGTCGAACTACAAAATCACCTTAACGAACAGCGTTACCGTAGGCAAGTGGGCGACAAAGCCTTGAGCGGCATCACCAATATGGTGACTGGACCTCTTGAACTGCCTAAAAACATCATCAATCTATACAATGAACCTGACGGTAATATCATATTTGGAACAATTGGTGGGGTAATTAAAGGTTCTTTAGACGCAACAGGTCGGATTATGGCAGGTTTTGGTGACCTGATTACCGCGCCACTGCCCACACAAAAGGTTGTTCAGCCTGAATATGTCTGGGATAATTTCGACCAAGCCAATACCTACGGAAAAGTGTTCCGACTGGTTGATAATCCTGAAATACAGGTTCCTGCGCCCGTTGCTCCAAGCCCACCTGCCGCCCAAATGCCGGTTGATGATCAGGCAGCGCAATACAGCCAGGAAACCAACAGGAATCTCGACACCATGTTCAGAAAAGAGATGATGAAATAAAATCGGTTTAAATCCCGTTTGAACGTATTTGGAAGCCCACGTAATGTGGGCTTTCGCGTTTTAAGGGGGTAGCTAGTCGGCCCTTATTTTAGCAATGGCGATAAATGCGGCCATATCTTATCAACAATCATAGGCTGGGCTTTTTCATTCGGATGCAAGCCATCCTGTTGCATCAACTCTTTAGCCAGGGCGACATCTTCAAGAATGAAAGGCACGTAGGCAATGCTCAGCTCTTTAGATAATTGCGGATATACTTCGTAAAACATGTCTGTGTAGCGTTTGCCATAATTTGGCGGAATTCGCATACCGAGCAACAATACCTTGGCATCGGATTTTTGCGTTCGACGAATAATTTCAGCGAGGTTATTTTTCATTATCTTGGGCGACAAGCCACGTAAGCCGTCATTCGCACCTAGCTCAATGATGACGATGCCGGGTTTATGCCGAGCCAACACGCCGTCAATGCGTGCAAGGCCACCTGCGCTGGTATCGCCGCTGATGCTTTCGTTGCTGATAGTGTAATTGCTGTGCTTTTCTTGCAGCCTGTTCTGAACCAACGCCACCCAGCCCTGTCCCACGTCAATCCCATAGGCCGCGCTAATGCTGTCACCAAACACCACAATTGATTTTGCTGTTGATTTACCTGGTACTGACAACGATACTAAGGAAATGATCAGCGCAACTAAAAACTTAAACATGATGCAATCTCAATATTCAGGAACTATCATTTTAACTGAAAATCTTGGCAAGTCAGTTAAGACTTCAAGTGGCACGCTGCACATATTATTGGAGATAGATTTGCAGATTTACGTGGGCGAAAGCATTGCGATTGTTGGTGAATCGGGTTCTGGCAAATCAACCTTGATCAGTTTGTTGGCGGGGCTTGATACCCCAACAACGGGTTCGATAATGTTGGCTGGCAAATCCCTGACCAAAATGGATGAGGACGGCAGGGCGGCGATACGTAATCAGTATATTGGTTTTGTATTCCAATCCTTCCAGCTATTACAAGGGTTGACAGCATTGGAAAATGTAATGCTGCCCCTCGAGTTAAGGAATGACAAAAATGCCAGAAATGCCGCCACTGCCTTATTGGAGCGGGTGGGTTTGTCGGAACGGCTTACGCATACGCCGAAACAACTTTCCGGCGGTGAACAGCAACGCGTTGCTTTGGCGCGCGCATTCGTGACCAAACCTGCAATCCTGTTTGCGGATGAACCGACAGGCAATCTGGACAGCAAAACCGGAGCAACAATTGTCGATTTATTGTTTGAACTGAACACGGAAAATCGCACTACTTTGATATTAGTGACGCACGATCAATCGCTGGCTATGCGTTGCCAACGCACCATCAAATTGTCCGCAGGTAAATTCGCATGAAGCCCTTAACGCTGGTGGTGCGGATGCTCTGGCGCGATACCCGTTCCGGGGAGTTAACTATCCTGGTATTGGCCTTGCTAATTGCAGTCACCAGTTCGACCGCTATTACGCTATTTTCCAACCGCATGGAGCGCACGATGACCGAGCAAACCGCCGAGTTTTTGGCTGCCGATCTGGTCATCACCAGCCATGCACCGGTTCCTGATACTTGGCTTGAGAAAGCAGGGCAATTCGGTTTGGCACAAAGCCAAACAGCGGAATTTTCCAGCGTATTGATAGAACATGATGAGATGTTGCTGGCGGGGGTTAAAGCCGCCAGTACGCATTATCCTTTGCGTGGGTATTTGAAAACGACGACTTCAGATTATTCAGCCGAAGCTATCGAGCATCAAGGTCCGGAATCTGGTAAGGCCTGGGTGGAAAAACGGGTTTTAACTGCACTAAAGCTCAATTTGGGTGATGTTGTAACCGTGGGCGAAAAAAAACTGACCGTCACTAAAATAATGACTTATGAGCCGGATAAGCAAGGCGATATTTATAGTTTTTCGCCCCGGTTAATGATGAACAAGCAAGATTTACAGGAAACAGGTATCGTCCAGCCGGGTAGCCATGTGCATTATTTTTATCAGTTCAGTGGCGAGCCGTCGCAGTTGAGCGAATTTAAAAGCTGGGTTAAGCCGCAGTTAAATCTGGCGCAACGGATAATGGACATCCACGAAGACCGACCCGAATTGGGTTCGGCCTTAAACCGTGCTGAGCGTTACCTGGGTTTGTCCAGTATTTTGGTCATTATCATTTCCGGTGTCGCTATCGCCATGGCTACGCGGCGCTATACTGAGCGGCATTTGGATGCAACCGCCATCCTGCGCTGCCTTGGCAGTAAACAAAGTGATGTGTTGTGGTTGTTTGTGAGCCAATTTGTAATTCTTGGTCTTGTAGTCAGCGCACTGGGCTGCTTATTGGGTTGGTTCGGCCAGGAAATGCTCTTTAGATTATTGAAAGACCTATTGCCGCAAACTGTCGCCAAGCCCAGCTTGCTGGCGGTTTTCTTGGGGCTTATTTCGGGGATGATAGTGTTATTGGGCTTCGCTTTGCCGCCATTGCTCAGGCTTAAAGACGTTTCGCCATCCAGGGTTTTACGTCGGGATTTAGAGCCACTACCGACCAGTGCATGGCTGGTCTATGGCTTATCCGCGGGTCTTGTGACGGTACTGATTTGGCGATACACACAAGATTTGACAATGACAGCCACTATTTTCTGCTTCGGCTTAATCGCATTGTTGTTTTTGGGTTTTCTTGTTTACCTTCTGCTGATGTTGGCGCGTCGCTTTTTACCGGCTATGGGGCTGAATTGGCGATTTGGCCTGCAAGGTTTGTTAAAAAATAGCCGTGCAACGATCAGTCAAATTCTTGCTTTCACCATCACGCTGGTTGCGATGGCATTGAGTTTTACCGTACGCAATGACTTGATCGAAAACTGGCACAAGCAATTGCCAGATCATGCGGCCAATCATTTTGCTTTGAATATCTTTGCTGAACAATTGCCGAAACTGCAAAAAGATTTTACAGAACAAGGTATTGAAGGTAGCCAGTTTTATCCGGTCGTCAGAGGTAGGCTGACTGAGATTAATGGCGTCCCTGTACAGAAAGTTGTCAGCAAAGATTCCCAAGGTGAAAGCGCAACCCACCGGGAACTGAGTTTGACATCGACTGAAAATCTGCCGGAAGAAAACAAAATTACTGCCGGAACATGGTGGTCTCCAGGGCAAAAAAATGGGGTCTCAGTCGAGCAGAAATTGGCGGAAAGTTTGCGGATAAATCTCGGCGATAACTTGCTGTTTGTTGTCGGCGGGCAGCCGCTTACGGCAACAGTCAACAGTATCAGGGCGCTGCACTGGGAGACGATGAAACCCAACTTTTATATGATTTTTTCGCCCGGAACGCTGGAATCTTATCCAAAGACATTTTTAACCAGCTTTTACCTGCCCGACAACAAAAAGACCGCTTTAAACAAGCTGGTAAAAAATTATCCGGCGATGACGATCCTTGAAGTTGGCTTGCTCCTGAAACAATTTAAAACCATCATCACGCAATTGACAGAAGCTATCAATTATCTGTTGTATTTCGCCCTGATGGCAGGGTTTACCGTGCTGTTTGCCGCGATTTATTCAACGTTGGACAATCGGCTGTATGAAAGCGCAATACTTCGGACTTTGGGGGCTAATCGCAGCTTGCTGAGACGAACCCATATTATCGAATTTACCCTGATTGGCCTGATTTCAGGGGTTTTGGCGGTAATCCTTTCGGAAACATTGCTCTTCGCCTTGTATGCAAAAGCCATTCAAATTGACTATCGACCCACGTGGTATTTATGGGCAGCACTACCTATCATCGGCGCATTTGCCGTGGGAAGCGCGGGTTATTGGGGGGTACGACGAGTGGCTAAAACCCCACCACTGACCGTTTTAAGGAATCTATAATTCTTATTAGCTATTCTGTCGCTTATATTCATCCACCATTCATAATTGATGGTCTAAACTGACATCAACAATTTGGTATTAATTTTTTAATGAGGCAGAAAATGAAAATATTTAAAATAAGCGCAGTGCTTGTGAGTGCAATTTTATTGCCGGGCTGTTATTCACAAGGCGGCTATCAACCGACTGTAGACACCTATAATAATCCAAATGCCTATCGCATTAATCAGGATATGGAGGAGTGCAGGCAATTGGCGCAGCAATCATCAGGTGGCGGCACGGTTAAGGAAACGGCGATAGGTGCAGGTGTCGGTGGCCTAGTCGGTGCGGCAGGTGGTGCGATAGTGGGCGCATTTACAGGCAATCCCGCCGCAGGCGCGGCTATCGGCGCAGCGGCGGGTGGTTTTGGCGGCGGTGCCAGACAAGGTTTTAATTCTGAAGACCGTTACAGGAACGCCTACAATCAATGCATGAGCGGACGTGGGCATAACGTGATCAGGTAAACCTGTCATCCAGTATTTTGCCAAAGTAACACATGGAGGTGTTACTTTTTTTCGGTTACTTTAAGGTCGAAGTCAACAACCGGACGATCCAAAGCCTTTCATCCTAGTCATATTGGCGTTAGCTTCAGCGTTCAATAATCGAAAGGCAACTACAATAGTTGTTCAAATTTGCTTCTGAATTAACTTTTGAAGCTATCTAATTATTCGACATAAAGCACGTTTTGCTATTAGGCTTGAGATTCAATTAATCTTTTGAATTACAGGATAAGGGCATAAGTTTAATCTTAACGTCTGTGAAATAGTCCACATTTTTCTAGTGGATTATTTCACAGACATCGCCATCAAATATCTCTACTCTACCTCCATAGAGGGTCGCCAAGTCGATACGGAGGGCTACCCGAACTATCCCGTTGTGGTTCATCTTGACCCCAATGCAAAAAAGGAATACGAGTGTCAATCCAAACAAACAACAATAGTACGCACACATCAGAAAAGCCCCCTATGTTTACGCGATCTGGCTTAAGTATTTGGAGCGTCAAAGCTATGAATATCTTGCTCGTTGACGACCATACCC
>JABFQX010000068.1 GCA_013141505.1 Methyloglobulus sp. | reverse complement strand
CACTAAAGATGTGACAGGCTATATTGTGGGCTTTTGTAACAGCGCCAGGCGACATCCTGCCTTGGGAAATGTCGCACCCTTGGTTTATGAACAGCAATTTGCAGCAAAAGAACCGATTGATGTGTCCGAAATTACTTGACTACCACAGATTGCCCCATCGATTATCATACTACCCCAATGATGCTCCATTGCGCGTTCGGTAAGTCGATCGCCAAAAATTGCCGATGTCCTTTTGGGATATTGGACGACCACGATACGTCCGTTACCTTCGTTGCCCAACAACTCAATCAGCTTCCGATTGTCTTCTTCAAGCAAGACAATTTCAACTTTCCCCTGGCACTTTTTAATTTTACAGTAGGGATAAAAAATCTGGGGCAGGACAATGATTTTATCAGGAACTCATCGCAAATATCTGCGACTAACTAATTATTTTTTGTCATAAAATTTATTTGCTGAAGTGTGAAGACCTAAAAATCCAACTTCTCCCTTTAGGAGGCAAGTATCTTATCGGATTATGATTGACAGGAGAGATTCAAAAAGAATGACTTTCGTAACTTCAGTTCGATTTGCAATAGGTACATGTAATGGCTCTTGAATCAGATACCGAATTACGGACAGTCATTAACCGGTCTTATTTGGCGGACGAACGTGAAGTTGTGGATGGATTATTGTCCCAACTGGGTACGTATGATCCGGTGATAGCGAGTGATTGTGCCAAAATGCTGGTCAATGCGGTCAGGGCAAAAAAAGACCGGCAATCTCCAATCGAAGCATTCCTCCGGGAATATCAGCTCAACTCCCAAGAAGGCATCGTGTTGATGGGTATTGCCGAAGCCTTGCTGCGTATACCTGACAGCTCTACACAAGACCTGTTTTTACAGGAAAAACTCACCCGTGCCGACTGGCAAAACCATCTGCGACACAGCGATTCATTTCTGGTCAATCTGTCCAGCCAAGCCCTGCTATTTACCCGTCAATTTGAAGAACATGTGTTGTTGACTGATCAGCATTGGTTTCCTATCTTCGGGCAACTATTAAATCGCATCGGAGCGCCACTCATTCGCACAGCCCTAAAGCAGGTTATGGCTTACCTGGCTGAACAGTTTGTGTTCGCTGAGTCTATACAACAAGCAATTGAGCGTAGTGAGCAAGAAAATGCCTATCGCCATTCTTTCGATATGCTGGGTGAAGCGGCTTTAACAGCAGGTGATGCGGAGCGATATTACCAGTCTTATCTTTCAGCAATAGTAACATTGGCTGAACATGCCCCGTCCACCAATATATATGACAACCCTGGGATTTCGGTTAAATTATCGGCACTGTGTCCGCGCTACGAGCCTTTGCAGCATGTCCGGGCGGTTAAGGAATTAACCGATAAATTGTTGGCGCTGGTACAGAAGGCGCGTACAGCCAATATTTCCATCACTGTCGATGCAGAAGAATCCGAACGCCTGGATATGTCCCTGACTATTTTTGCTAACGTTTTCATACATCCTGATTTAAGCGGCTGGTCAGGATTAGGTTTGGCGGTGCAGGCCTACCAAAAAAGGGCTTTATCTGTTATCCGCTGGCTTGCCACATTGGCTGTAAAACAACATAAAAAAATCCCATTGCGTTTGGTTAAAGGTGCCTACTGGGACAGCGAAATAAAACGCGCACAGGAAAATGGTTTGAGCGATTATCCTGTGTTCACGCATAAATCGGCGACTGATGCATCGTATCTGTCATGTTCACAACTGATGCTATCTCGGCCTGACGTGTTTTATCCGCAGTTCGCAAGCCATAACGCCCATACCCTGGCCGCTATCTATCACCTCGGTAAACAGCACCCTGGTTATGAATTTCAGCGGCTGCACGGTATGGGAGAATCTCTATATGCTCAAATCATTGAAACCCAAAGATGGCAAATCCCTTGCCGTATTTACGCACCAGTCGGCCATTATCATGAATTGTTGCCTTATCTGGTCAGGCGATTACTGGAAAACGGCGCCAATACGTCCTTTATCAATCAAATAGATAATGCTGACATTAGTGTTGAGGAATTGGTTTATGACCCTGTTGAACGGGTAAAAATATCAATAAAGAAGCCTAAAATTGCCTTACCTAGGTCACTATTCGGTGAGCAACGACTTAATTCTGAAGGCTTAAATCTGGCTGACCTTGATTTATTACAACAGCTACAGCAAAACCTTAACGCTCTAGTAGATAAACACTGGCAGGCTGCCCCCTTAATTAATGGTAGGCATCATTGCGACGAACAACATCTAGTCAATAATCCGTCTGATAACAGATTAACAGTCGGCAGTGTGAACTATGCCGACGAAAAAGCGATTGAACAAGCGATAGAATTCGCTGCCCAAGCATTTGCCGAATGGCGACTTAGTCCTGTAACAACCCGTGCAGATTGCTTGATGAAAGCTGCCGACCTTATCGAGCAACATCGGCTGGAATTAGTTTCCTTATGTATCCGCGAAGGCGGGCGCACCATCAAAGACGCCTTGGCAGAAGTCAGGGAAGCCGTGGATTATTGCCGCTATTACGCACAATCTGCGCTAGAACTGTTCAGCACACCCAAAAAACTGCCAGGAGTGACTGGCGAGGAAAATCTACTTTATTATTACGGTCGGGGTGTTTTTGTTTGTATTAGTCCGTGGAATTTTCCGATTGCCATTTTCATCGGCCAAGTAACGGCGGCGCTAGCCGCAGGCAATGCCGTCATCGCAAAACCCGCTAGCCAAACAGCTTTAACCGCGATGCGCTGTGTGGAACTATTGCATCAAGTGGGCATACCCGAATCGGTCTTGCAGTATTTACCCGCTAGTGGCAGCTTGGTTGGGCAACATTTATTGCCAGACCCACGGGTTGCCGGTGTTGCCTTCACGGGCTCGACGGAAACTGCGCAATTCATCAATCGGCAGTTAGCACAGCATCATCAGGCTATCGTGCCCCTGATTGCCGAGACCGGAGGGCAGAATGTCATGATTGCAGATAGCTCGGCATTACTGGAACAGCTAGTTCAAGATGTTATCGTATCGGCGTTCAACAGCGCGGGTCAACGTTGTTCAGCCTTGCGCGTGTTGTTTGTACAGCAGGAAATCGCCGATAAAGCCATAGCAATGCTGATAGGCGCAATGCAAGAACTATCAATGGGTAATCCCGGTGTTTACCAAACCGACATTGGCCCTGTCATTGATAAGGCAGCGCTGATTCCATTAAACGCCCACCTGGAACAGATGCAGCAAGAGGCGAAACTGCTCTATCAACTAACACTGGATGATAGCTTGCGGCATGGTAGTTTTTTCCCGCCCACATTAGTTGAAATAAACACCTTATCACAGCTCACCCAAGAAGTGTTCGGCCCTGTACTGCACCTGATCCGTTACAATGCAGCCAAACTAGACCAGGTTATTGATGAGGTCAATGCAACGGGCTACGGCTTAACCTTAGGAATCCACAGCCGTATTGATGCGAACATCAAGGCTATCCAGCAGGGCGTTAAAGTCGGCAATATTTATGTCAACCGGAACATGATAGGCGCTGTGGTCGGAGTTCAGCCGTTCGGTGGCATGGGGCTTTCCGGCACTGGCCCCAAAGCGGGTGGCCCGGACTATTTGCGCCGCTTTGCCATTGAACAAACCGTCACCACCAATACCGCCGCTATCGGCGGCAATACCAGCCTGTTAGCCAAGGATTTGCGCTAACTCATTCGGCGATTGATTGGTTCAATATCTGCACTGCCCGTTGCATAATCAGTAAATGCCAAAAATTCAAATTATTTCTCGCTAAACCAATAAACTAACCACGTTTTGCAAAACCAAAAACCACATCAGCAATCTTTGCTTAGGAACATGTCATTTATATTGTTGTCAAACCTGTGAGTTTTTATTAAAGCGGATAAATTGAATTTAGCAGCCAGCCGCTTTAATCCACTTAAAGGCCAGTTATTTATTTGGCAGGAGGACGTGTCATGTTGCATTTCGACGTTTCCCAACCCGTGGCAGGCAAGGCCTGCATCGAAATAAATAAGCCCGTCACAGACGTATTTCGCTTCGTAGGGGAGAAGTTTTTTGATAATTACCCGAAATGGGCGCTGGAAGTCTCGGATTTTAAACCGCTGACCGGATCAGGTATCTTTGTCGGAGCTAAAGCGCGGCAAACACGGCTTGAGGAAGACCAGAAAGTCGAGTCAGTCCTAGAAGTGTCGGAATTTGAACCTGCCAAAAAAGTGGTCTTAACTGGTGTAGGCGCACCTTTTCGGCATACCTACCAGTTTTCCGGCAAAGAAGGCCAGGATGTGACAGAGCTGGAATATTCCTTTGAAATTATAGGATTAGAACCGTTTATGTGGCCGTTTGAAAGGCTCATCCGCACGGCCATCGAAGAAGGAGCTGAAAATACCGTGGAAAACATTAAATATTTGATGAATGATGAACCTAAATAACCCAGTCCAAAACCAACTGCTCGGCAACATAGGCGCTTGCTTCGACTAAAGGGAGACAACCCATGCAAAACGAAACGACCAACATGCTTCCCAGCCAAATATTGTTTGGATTGGCCATTCTTGCGTTCATTGCCTTGGTGGTCGTCGAAAAGCTGAAGCCCTATCGGCGGTTCACCGATAAAATCGATAGGGAGTCTTTTGTCACCAATACCACAACCTTCCTGTTCAATAACATTATCCTGACTGTACTCCGCGCCACATCCCTGTTTTTTGTGGCGCAACAATTTTCATCACACGGACTGTTGAGCGGTATTGGGGATAACCCCATTAAGTGGGTATTTGCCTTTTTACTGTATGACTTGGCGATATACGCTTGGCACGTTGCCAATCATAAATACGAATTCCTGTGGCGATTCCACAAAGTACACCACAGCGGCAAAAGTTTTAACACATCCACTGGCTTTCGGTTTCACGTTTTTGACCTGTTTCTTGAAATCTTATATAAATGCTTGTTTGTTATCCTGATCGGGGTTGATGCTTACCTTGTGCTTGCGATGGAAACCATCCAATTGTTTTTTATATTTTTCCACCATTCCAACATTACCTTCGACAATGAAAAGCAGTTGTCGGAATATATAATTACCCCTTATTTGCATCGCACCCATCACTCGACCCTGCGTAGTGAGCATGACAGCAACTATGGCATCGTTCTGGCATTTTGGGACAAGTTGTTTGATACCCGCAAGGAATTGGTCCCTGAAAAAATTGGCTTGGATATCATCGTCGCTGAGAACTTCTTGCAGCTCTTTTTCTTGGCGTTTATCACCGAACAAAATATTAAAAAACTGTTCCAGATGATCCCAAGGGGGCGGCGTTCATCAGGTTGACTGGCCTTAATTTGACAGATAAGTTGACGACAATACAAAAACTTACGCGGTTTTTATGATGTGTAACCGTAATACTGAGCATATATAAGGGGGCTTTATGCATCAACATTTAACGCTAATAAAAACTGTTCAACCAAGACAAAAGGTTGTAGAAGGGGAAACCATGCCCGTTTCCGAAATGAAAATAATTTTAACTCAGGCATTGCTTATGGATGCGGGAAGCGCGATCTTCAAGGCGATTAAATCAGGAGAAATTGCGGATATTTTAGCTGGATTGGTTGCTCTTGCTTATACTTCTTTACAAGCGCTTGCGATGCAAGACGAAGATATTGTTGAACATCAAGGTACAACCTGTCAAACGTACCAACTGCTTGCGATAATGCGGCTATTATCGGATAAGATTCAAAATTGTTCGTCCGGTCAGGCAAAGCACTATTCCGAACTTTATCATTTATGTACACAGTTAGCGTCAGGTTTTCTGAATGCAGATTTTGATAAGGCTTTCCGGGTTTACCACGATTGGTGTAAAGCTCGCGTAGATTCCAGTGAAGAAACGGCAACAATGTTGAACCCACAAAAAACAAAGTTACCTGATTTGACGGATTGTTTATATGAATAGATGAAAGGACTATTCGACAGTGGGGATCGTGCTCCGCTCCACTAACGTTACGCTTCCTGCACTCCTTCAAAGTCAAGTTTTTTGCGGGAAATCAAGAATAATTGTCCAACGTATCAGTTAATCGACAACTCTCGCCACCCAGTTCAGATCTGTTTTCAAGCCATCCAAAAACAGATTTGGAGTACCAATCTAAGAGAAAAATGAAAATTCTTAGCGTTAATGACATTCGGAAATTGTTACAGACAGTTGGCCTGGAAAATTTCTTTAGATGCATTATTGCTGCTTTAGAAGAAGATTTCGGTCGTTGGGATGAGTTTTTGTTATCACCACGTCATGCAACGTATTATCCGCATGGGGTTATCGAATTGATGCCTTGTGCTGACCAACAGTTGTACGCATTTAAATATGTCAATGGACACCCTGGCAATCCGCTTAACGGCAAGCTCAATGTTGTGGCTATAGGGCTGTTGAGCGATGTCGTTAGCGGTTATCCGCTGATGATCAGTGAGATGACTTTGTTGACGGCATTCAGGACGGCGGCAACCGGTGTCCTGGCGGCCTTATATCTCGCCAGAGTGGATGCAAAATCATTAGCCATTATTGGAAACGGAGCGCAGGCAGAGTTTCAGGTGATGGCATTCGCCAGTTTTTTCCAGTTGGAAAATATCCGCTTTTTTGATGTTGATCCGCATGCTATGGGCAAGTTTTCGCGAAATTTGTCCGGGCAAAAATTCAGGTTAATTCCTTGTAACTGTGTTGCCGAAGCCGTGCATGATGCTGATATTGTGATTACAGCGACAGCCGCCAAAAAGCGGCAATCTTTATTGGACATTGAGGATATTTCTCCAGGCACTTTCATAAATGCGATGGGTGGCGATTGTCCGGGGAAAACCGAACTATCTGAAAAATTCCTTAATCAAGTCAAACTGGTGGTCGAATACAAGCCACAAACCCTGGTAGAAGGGGAAGTACAGCAATGTACAGCCAACCGTATCTATGCCGAATTATGGGAGCTGGTTTGCAAATACAAACCTGGAAGAGAGAATAACTATGAGATTACACTTTTTGATTCCGTTGGCTTTGCGTTGGAAGATTTTTCTATTCTGCGGGTTGTTTATGATTTAGCCAAACACTATCAATTCGGTACAGAGTTGCCGATGATACCTGAACCCAACGACTCTAAAGACTTATTTGGATTGCTGGGTGCACCATAGAACGCTTCAACGATGGCCCTCATTAAATGCAGCGTCTTATTTTTTATATCTTTTTCAGGATTGAACTCGCTTATTTCCAAACCGCATACTTTCGGATGCTGGTTAATCAACGAAAGCGCTTCCAGCAGTTCTATGGCTTTAATGCCGCCTGGAGCAGGCGTTTCCACGCCGGGGGCATCTTCAGGATCAATTACATCCAAATCAATGCTTATTCCGATCCTTTGACAAGATAGGCTGAGTTTATCAATGGCCTTGATTAACGCTGCGTCAATCCTATTAATTTGGTCGGCAAAAATGATTTCTACAGATTTTTGTTTTAATAACTCATATTCCTCGTGTTCATAGCTTCTGATGCCTATTAGGATAAGGTTTTCCGGTTTGATAAAATCTGAGCTGGGATACATTCTAGCCAGTTTTTCATCAGCTTTCCCAAGCAATGCAGCCAACGGCATACCATGAATATTGCCGGATGGAGACGTATGAAACGTATGCGCGTCCATGTGTGCGTCCAGCCAGACTAGGCCGAAGTCATAGGGTTGTTGCAAACCATTTAAAACGCCGCCCCAGGTTCCTAATGCACAGGAATGGTCTCCACCGATGGTCAGGAAAGGCGTATTCTCTTTTGTCCAGCATTCAGTAAACTGGCTTATAGCCTTATTAAGTTTGGTTAATTTCTCCTCTTTTGAACCCTGATTCTCAGGATAAACCATATGCCACTGGAGCAGTAAGCGTTCTTGTTTTTGCCGGGCAAATTCATCCCGCAGCATTTCCGCTGCATAGCCACACAGGCGCATTGGCCCACCCATGCAAGACACTATTCCCAATGTTTGTAAGATTGCCATAATGACATTTATAAGTTGGCAGGTATATTCATACTATGAAAACTTGTTTTCAAGTTGTTATTGCTTTGACCCTAAAATCACCAAATGAATCAGGACAAACCTAAAATTATTGTTTATTACGATGGAGCCTGCCCCAAGTGCGTCAAAGACAGGCGCACTTATGAAAAACTTGCAGGGAAAGCAGGCGCTTATGTCTGTTGGACTGACATCACTGGTCAGGAAACGCTATTGTGTGAACTGGGGATTGACCCTCACAAGGCATTAACCGAATTGCATGTCCAGAATGAGGAACGGCAGATTCTTTCTGAAATGGATGCCTATATTTTGCTAATGAGCAAAGTGCCTCTATTGAAGCCTTTGGCTTGGTTGATCGGCTTGCCTTTGATTCGTCCGTTGCTCGCCAAAATTTATCATTGGCAGGTTTCCCGACGATTAAGGCTCAGTGGGCGACTCTGATTTAACCCAAACAATATAGTTTTCTTTAGGTTAGCGTAATGCCTCCTTCATAGATAATTATCATAAACATTAAGGGCATCGCAACGATTCCTCAGTTTTTGGGTCATAATTCTTAAGGAATCAGTTAGCTAAGATTTAGCTCTACCGTGAATTCAGCCAAATTAACTTTGTTAGCCCCTGATTGAGACTTTCTGCAGGTCAAAATAACAATAAGAAGTGAAGAGTATTTAGATGAAGAGTATTTTAGTAACCGGTGCCGCCGGTCAAATCGGGGTGGAGCTGACTCAGGCATTGCGTGAGAAATATGGCGCTGGAAATGTAGTCGCCACCGGATATAACAGGCAGCCACTCAACGAATTGAAGCAGACAGAACTCTATTGCCGCTTGGACGTTCGCGATGCCTCAGCGCTTAATCAAATCGTTGAAAAATATCATTGCAATACGATTTTTCATCTAGCCTCATTACTTTCCGCTGTGGCCGAAGCCAAACCGCTTGAGGCTTGGGACACTAATATGAACGGCCTAATCAATGTACTGGAAGTTGCAAGGACACACAGTTGCGCCGTATTTTTTCCAAGTTCCATCGGCGCGTTCGGCCCCGAAACAACAGGTTTAAATACACCACAGGATACTATTCAGCGGCCTAAGTCTTTGTACGGCATAACCAAGGTGTCAGGGGAATTGCTTTGCGACTATTATTTTCATCGCTATGGTGTCGATACGCGCGGTTTACGGTATCCGGGACTGATTTCCAACAAAGCCTTGCCGGGCGGGGGAACGACGGATTATGCGGTCGATATTTTTTATGCGGCGGTCAAAAATCGTCATTATGATTGCTTTCTTCGTGCCGATACTCAACTGGACATGATGTATATGCCGGACGCGGTTAACGCCGCCATCACACTTATGGAAGCGGATAGTGCAAGATTGAAACATCGAAACGCATTCAATATCACAGCCATGAGTTTTACGCCCGAGCAACTTGCAGCGGAAATACAAAAACACCTACCCGATTTTAAAATCAGTTATCGAATTGACCCAGTCCGTCAGGCGATTGCCGACTCCTGGCCCCGGCATATGGATGATAGCGCCGCCCGCGCTGAATGGGGCTGGGAGGCGAAGTATGATAAGGCCACAATGGTCAAGGATATGCTGGAACAAGTCACCGTCAAGTTGAACTAAAAATTGAGATAGCCACTTATGTCGCTTAATAAAGTAGAACAATTATTCAATGCCAAATTGATTAGCCTGGAAGAACAAGGCATGCGTAAAGGCAACGAGAAAACCGTCATCGGGGTCAAACCTGCTGAAAACGGCTTTGGCATCCGCTATAAGCTTGAAGGCTACGGAGATAGGGCTTTCTTACGAATGAATTCAAATTCTTACCTAGGATTGTCATTGCATCCTCTAGTGATAAGAGCTGAAGCCGAAGCAGTTGAAAAATATGGCACCGGCCCCGGAGCGGTGCGGTTCATCAGCGGAACTTACCAACCGCATAAAGACCTGGAAAAGCGGCTTGCCGAGTTCCACGGACGCGAATCGGCCATGCTATTCAGTGCCGCCTATGCGACGATGATGGGCGTTCTGCCCCAATTTATATCAGAAGATACCCTCGTTGTTAGTGATGCGCTTAACCATAGTTGTATCATTAACGCTATCCGTTTATCCCTTCCGGCCAAGAAAGAAGTTTATGCCCATGCAAATATCGATGCGCTGGATAAGATTCTTGCAACCAATAGAGGGCAGTTCAAACGGGTATGTGTCGTAACGGATGGCATTTTCAGTATGCGCGGCGATCATGCCCAGATAGACAAGATTAATGCCTGCTGTAAGCAACATGAAGCAGGCTATGAAGAAGGGATTATCAGCATAGTCGACGATTCTCATGGTGTAGGCGCTTTTGGCCGGAGCGGGCGCGGTACCGAAGAAGTGACAGGCGGCAAGGCGGATATCCTGATTGCAACGCTGGGCAAGTCTCTAGGCGTTAATGGCGGCTATGTGGTCGCCAGCCCGGTGGTGATAAATTATTTGCGTGAAACTTCTCCGTTTTATATTTACTCGAACCCTATTACACCTGCTGAAGCCGCCGCCTCTTTAGGTGCATTGAACATTTTGGATAGCCATGAAGGTATGCGGCTGCTCGAAAAACTGCACGGTTTCAGTGTTTTTCTAAGGGCTGGGCTGGAACGCTTAGGTTATGAAACCTTGCCGGGCGAACACCCTATCGTGCCGATTTTTGTCAGGGACACGAATAAAACCTCAGCCTTGGTCGCCCATTTGTTTGCCCATAATATTCTGGTAACCGGATTGAATTATCCCGTTGTACCCAAGGGCGAGCAGGAAATCAGGTTGCAGATTTCCACCGATCATACCGAACAGGATTTGAAATTTTTGCTGGACAAGCTGGCTGATTTTAAGGGATAGGCCGTTTATGAGTCACTGGATCATACGATTTTCTGTTAGTGTAAAGCTATGTTAAAACAAACTCCTCTCTATCAGCTTCATCTTGAACTTGGCGCTAAAATGGTCGCTTTTGGTGGTTACCACATGCCGATATATTATCCTGGAGGGATTATTCACGAGCACCTGCATTGTAGAAGTAAGGCTGGGTTTTTCGACATATCGCACATGGGGCAATGCTTGATTTCTGGTGATGAGGCCGCTAGTGAACTGGAACGACTAACTCCTAGCGATATTATTGGGCTAAAACCCGGGCAACAAAAATATACCGTATTGACAAATGACGAAGGCGGCATCATTGACGATATCATCATTACCCGCATCGAGTCCGGTTTGACAGTCGTTGTCAATGCGGCCTGTAAAGACAAGGATTTTCACTACTTAGCTAGCCAGTTATCTAATCGCTGTCATTTTGTTGAGCTCGCTGATCAGGCACTATTTGCTTTACAGGGGCCAATAGCGACAGCAATCATCAGAAAATTCTCCGCAAGCGCCGCCGATTTGGCATTTATGACTGCCCATGAAACTGAGCTGGAAGGCATCAAATGCATTATCAGCCGATGTGGTTATACTGGCGAAGACGGTTTTGAAATTTCCGTTGCTAACGACCACGCTGAAGCACTAGTTCGCTTACTCTTAGCGGAAAAAGATGTTATTCCAATAGGCTTGGGGGCGAGGGACACCTTAAGATTGGAAGCGGGTCTGTGCCTTTATGGCCATGAACTCAACGAAACCATCACTCCGGTAGAAGCAGGTTTATCATGGATTATTAAAAAAGGCCACAGCGGTTTCCCCGGCGCTGACACCATTATCCGACAATTACAGCAAGGCCCTGAAAAAATACGGGTCGGCCTGATTGTCGATAGTAAACAGCCGATACGTGAGGGCAGTACTGTATTTAACGACAATGACGAGATTATAGGCCACGTCACCAGTGGCAGTTTCGCCCCAAGTCTTGGCAAGC
Organism: Methyloglobulus sp.; assembly: GCA_013141505.1. GTDB lineage: Bacteria > Pseudomonadota > Gammaproteobacteria > Methylococcales > Methylomonadaceae > Methyloglobulus. Next base: position 27,972 of record JABFQX010000068.1, on the reverse strand, counting down.
CTGTTGCGATGGCGCTGCTAGAACGGCATTATTCCGGCCTAGGCATCCGTTTATACGCAAAAGTACGGGATCATCAAGTTGCGGCCACCATTACCCGATTACCCTTCATTCCTCATCGCTACCATAGATAACTCATGCCCACTACACGCACTAGCTTGAACCAGTTGGAAATGCGCGGTCATTTTATGCACCGTCACATTGGCCCAAATAAGCAACAAATGCAAGAAATGCTAACCGAACTGGGCTTGACCGACCTGGAAGAAATTATTGAAAAAGCCCTTCCCGACGACATAATTAACCATGAGCCGCTTAAGTTAACGGAAACGATTAGCGAAAGTGCCGTCATCAAACACATGCATAAAGCGCGCGAACGCAATAAAGTCTTTACCTCGATGATCGGCATGGGTTATCACGGCACCATTATGCCTGCTGTCATCAAGCGCAATGTCCTGGAAAATCCGGGCTGGTATACCGCTTATACGCCGTACCAAGCGGAAGTCAGCCAAGGACGACTGGAAGCCTTGTTAAACTTCCAGCAAATGATTATCGACCTGTGCGGCATGGAACTCGCTAATGCATCCTTGCTTGATGAAGCTACAGCTGCGGCGGAAGCCATGGCTATGTCCAGGCGCTTATCCAAAAGCACTGCCAACGCGATAGTTGTCGACCAGGATTGCCACCCGCAAACCATTGCTGTTGTTCTTACCCGCTCCTATTCCTTAGGCTATGAAGTCATCATAGCCGATCCATATAACGACTTGGAACAACATGATTTTTTTGCGGTCTTGGTACAGTATCCCGGCTCTAAAGGCGAAATCAGGGATCTGAGCGAAATCGCAGTAATCGCACATCAAAAGTCAGCGTTACTGACCGTTGCGGCTGATCTCCTAAGCCTAGTTTTGCTCAAGCCGCCGGGAGCATTCGGAGCTGATATAGCCGTCGGTAGCGCACAGCGCTTTGGTGTTCCCATGGGATACGGTGGGCCACATGCTGCATTTTTTGCGACACGGGATGAATTTAAGCGTTCCGTTCCAGGGCGGATTATCGGTGTGTCAAAAGACATTCATGGCCAAATTGCCTACCGTATGGCGCTGCAAACCCGCGAACAACATATCCGCCGTGATAAAGCTACGAGCAATATTTGCACATCCCAGGTTCTCCTAGCGGTCATCGCCGGATTCTATGGGATATACCACGGCGCTGAAGGCTTACGTTTGATAGCAGGTAGGGTGCATCGTTACGCCCAAATTCTGGCGACAGGTATTTCCCAGTTAGGCTTTGAAATCGTTAGCCGTCGTTATTTCGATACCATTATCGTTAAAGTCCCGAACCGGGCGAAACGTTTCGCGGCACAAGCGGCAGAAGCCAATATCAATCTACGCATTATTGATAATGACTATCTCGGTATTTCTTTAGATGAGACGACAACGCGAAAAAATCTGCGGGAATTGTGGCAAGTATTCGTTACACCTGCGTCAGAATTTCCTGACATCAATCGACTTAATGAAGTCATAGAAGAATGTGTACCTGATGGTTTATTGCGTACCGATAACATCCTGCAACACCCAGTTTTCGAACGCTACCACTCCGAAACGGAAATGATGCGGTATATGCGACGGTTAGCCCGGCGCGATATTGCGCTAGACCGCGCCATGATACCGTTAGGATCCTGCACCATGAAGCTCAATGCGGCGACGGAAATGCAATCGATTTCTTATCATGAGTTTAATGGCTTACATCCTTTCGCACCACTCTATCAAACCCACGGCTATCAGCAGATGTTTGCCGAATTGGAAGATATGTTATGCGATTTGACTGGCTTTGACGCTTTCTCGCTACAACCGAATGCCGGATCCCAGGGCGAATACACCGGCTTGTTGGTTATCCGAAAATATCATGAAGTCAACGACCAGTCGCAGCGAGACATCTGCCTGATTCCGGCTTCCGCGCATGGTACTAACCCTGCCAGCGCGGTCATGGCAGGGCTTAAGGTCGTAGTCGTCGCTTGTGATGCTTGTGGCAATATTAGCCTGGACGATTTACGTACTAAAGTCGTCGAACATAGCGATACGCTAGCGGCATTGATGATTACTTATCCTTCCACGCACGGTGTGTTTGAATTAACTTTCAGGGAAATCTGCAATATCATTCATCAGCACGGCGGCCAAGTATATCTGGATGGCGCCAATTTTAATGCGTTGGTGGGCTTAAGCCGACCCGGCAAAATCGGTGCTGATGTCGCCCACCTTAATATGCACAAAACCTTCTGTATCCCGCATGGTGGTGGCGGACCAGGAGTCGGCCCGATTGGTGTGGGGGCGCATTTGGCTCCGTTCCTGCCAGACCATCCCGTGGTGGAAGGCGTGAATCCGGCTAAAGGCAAGCACGGCACCATTGGCACGGTATCCGCCGCGCCTTGGGGTTCCGCGAGTATCTACACTATTTCCTGGGCTTATATTGCGATGATGGGCGCAGCCGGCCTAAAACGGGCGACTTTGACTGCAATATTAAACGCCAACTATATCGCTAAACGCTTGGCATCCCACTACCCTATTTTATACACTGGCAAAAACGGCTGGGTTGCCCATGAGTGCATTATTGATTGCCGTGAATTCAAGAAGACCTGTAACATCACTGTGGAAGACATTGCCAAGCGCCTGATTGATTTCGGTTTCCATGCCCCCACCGTAGCCTTTCCCGTATCTGATACCCTGATGATCGAACCCACCGAAAGCGAGGATAAAGTAGAAATCGACCGTTTTTGCGATGCTTTAATTGCTATCCGCCAGGAAATCGCAGCCATTGAGAACGACAGCGCCGACCCCGAAAATAACGTGCTGCACAATGCACCGCACACCCACCGCTTATTGTTTGAAGAATGGAGGTTTCCCTATTCTAAACAGCAAGCTTTTTTCCCTAACAACAATCAGCATGACGACAAGTACTGGCCACCGGTTGGACGTATCGATAACGTTTATGGTGACCGTCATGTGGTTTGCACTTGCCCGCCTTTGGAGGATTATGGGCTATAAAATCAGCAAACCTCGACGGATACAATTAAAGCTAGCATGATCTAGCAATTGTTGTACTATCGCCATTAGTAGATTGTTGTTGGGTTTTTCGTAAACGCTCAATTAACCCCATCTATGTACGAAGGGTCGTCAGGACAAGACCAAATTGAAAACAAACCGCTTACTGAACAGGAGCAGTATTGGCACAGCCATTACAATCGTTGGCAACAGTCCAAGTTAAGTTTAGCCGGTTATGCCCGCAGCCAAGGCTTAGTGGTGAATACCTTTTATGGTGTTGGCACGACCGCTTAAAGAAACGCGGCTTGGCGAAGCCTGAACCGGCCAGCACAGGATTTCACCGTGTCGCAGTCAAGCCGATTGAATCACCTGTTGTTATTGGAGATGAAAGTATTTTGCTCCGCTTCCACCTACCCAACGGCATTGACTGCGAGGTGGCTGGGATCAAGCCAGACGGTTATGCAAGTTTCCTGGGAACCCTGGCTCGTCTCCGTTTATGATGCGGTTTGCCGATCCGCAAGCGGCAGTTTACATCTGCGCCAAGCCGGTGGATTTCCGCAAAGGCATGGGTAGCCTCGCGGTGTTGGTCGAGGCGCAGATGAAGTTCGATCCGTTTGCCGAAAAGGCAAGCCCAAGTTGTCCAAGGTAGGCCATTCCTCCTTGTGCAAAGCCCTTTATATGCCTGCGATGGTGGCTCGCTATAAGACCGTTTGGGGCAAACAATTCAAGGAACGCTTGGCGTTGTCCGGTAAACCGCCCAAACTCATCATCGGCACCATGATGCGTAAACTCATCCATGTCGCCTTTGGTGTCCTGAAATCTCAACAACCGTTTGACTCTACTCTTCATGCCGCTTGACTTGGATAACAGTACCTACAGCTACTAGCCATGTAAGTCAGGGAACGCTGCCACTTACCCTGACCTAATCGGGTCGGCTAAGATTCAGAAACAGCCAAACATGAAATACCTGTTTGGTTATTGACGCTGACTACCCTGAAACTTAAATTCATCAACTCGGAAAATTCACTTCTGGCGTTTTGAATGATGTTGTCGGCTTGTTCAGCACCTGCAACGGCGCAAAATCCGGTTGGTCCCCAGGAGGTTTGCCCAACGGCAACAGCCCCTTGATCAGTAAGCCATGCCATCGCTTTAGCGACTTCCTGACTGGCATAAACCCCGCCTTGTGCCGGGGCAAAATGACTGCCAACCACGACTTGCAACTCTGAAATGACTTGTCCGAAAAGGTTGAGGTCATTTTCGGCGATGGCAGGCAAGGCCTGCATCATGAGGCGATAACAGAGCCGTTCCGCTTCATGTTGAGGGAAGGGCGGCAAGGCTTTAAAGGCCGCGATTTCCTGTTCGCCATGCAGGCCTTGTCCGCGCTGGTCGAAAACCAGGATAAATCGCCAATCTGCCGGTACATTCAGGTGAACTAAAACCGGTGGCGTAATGGTATGTTCACCACGACCGCCATCCACGACCAAGCCGCCGTGTTCATAAACGCCGATGCCAATGCCGGATCTTAAGCCCCTATCCATTACTGAGGCAATTTCGCGTACGGTTAGCCCCAATCCGTAGTAAGCATTCAAGGCCGAACCAATTGCCAAAGCCATTTGCGTTCCAGAACCTAAACCCACATGCTCAGGGATTGCCGTTTCAATGGTTATGTTAACGGCATCAGATACGTCGAGTGCCTGACAGAGTTGTGATAAGCAGCGGTCAGCGCGTTCCGACGATGGCCCGCTAATGCAGCGTTGATCGGCTTTGGTCAAAATCAAACGGGTGCTGATTTCATTTAGGGCAACGCCAATGCTGCCAAAATGTCGGCCTAATGCGCCACTCAGGTCTATAAAACCCATGTGCAGTCTTGCGGGTGCGTTAACAGATACTTTGGTGGGGAAGGGCATGTGGTGCTGTGTTCTTATCAATCGTTGTGGGGGATTATATCCAATGTTGTTAAGTTAAGGATGGATGTTGTCATTTCGACCAGCCGGAGAAATCTCAAGCGCAAAAGATCCCTCAGTCGCGTTGCTTCTTCGGAATGACACTATCACCATTTAAGCCTTAACTTAACGGCATTGGGATTATATCCCGTTCAGCGCAAGCAAAGGCAAGTTATCAAAGATATGTAGCATATCATTTAAGGTGATGGTGGCTAATTTTACCGCATGGGGATTTGCAGGGAGCCGCGAGGGTATATAAACCGTACAGGTTCCTGCGGCAACAGCAGCTGTAATTCCGGTGTATGAATCTTCAAGTACCAAGCAGTTTTTAATATCAATATGCAGCCGCTCAGCGGCGGTCAGGAAAATATCCGGTTCCGGTTTGACCCGTTGTACATCGTCGCCTGTCACAATCACGGGAAATTTATGCTTTATTCCCGCCAAGTACAAGCATTCAAACGCATTGACAGCAGAACTATTTGTTGCCAAGGCGATGGGTAGCTGATTTTGCTCGGCATAGTCAATTAACTCAAGCACGCCTGATTTGATGGCTATGCCGTTAGCCCTGACAACATGTCGCCATTGCTCGCCACTTATTTGCCTGAACTCAGGCAGGTTAAAGTCTTCCCCATACCAGTCGATCAATTGCGCTTCGACTTGCCGGTAATGATGACCGGATAAGGCGTTGAAGGCGTTCGGGTAAGCCTTAAAGCCCATTGTTTCGATAGCTTGCAACCAGGCCGCGCAATAGGTTGGCTCGGTATCCAATACCAGTCCGTCCATGTCGAATATCAAGGCGGCAAAATCAGTTAATTTGGGCATTGAATGACTTTAATATATTCGCCCGGTGCTTCCCGGCTGGAACCCACTACGATTCTCTGGCTATCGTCTTCTGACTGCTCCAATAATCCTGAAACCTCGACCATTTCACCAACAAACGCCTGGCCGATATAGGTTGCGGTAAAACAGACAATACGGCTGATTGCATCATGTTCTATTTCGAATACGGCGGGGTAATCAAAGCCATACTGATCGCCTATAACTTTTGCTTGGATCACGATAGTGCCCTGTTTATGGTAAGTAATGGGCTTTGATTGCTGTGGCTCATTAACCAAACTCAGGTCAAATTTCCGGCCATTGATCATGCCTTTATTGAATTTCCGTCGTTCATGCCGGACATACTCGGCAAATGATAGAGCACATGAACGCCGTGCAAAAGATTCTTGCCAATCGTTGTCGTCAAGATCAGCCAATTGGTCTTTAAGGATAAGCTCGGCAGTGATTGATCTTGCTTTATGGAATAATGTTCGATCATAAAACACCAGATCAATATCGGAACTGTCCCGTTGTGCGCCTATCAATAGCGATCCTGTCACGCCTATTTGTAACAGATCCATACCTTGCTGTTGGAACAATGAGCATAAATCATATAAATCCTGCTCGACTTCATCACGTTGTCGGCTCGTCAAAATCGCCTGTAAACGCTGTCTTGGCTGATGATGTTGAACAATTTGATTAATATCTACGGCATGTAAATGCGCAGCCAAAAAGGATGAATAATGCAGGTACTCAGGGTGATTAGCCGCTAGGTAAGCATTTGCCGCATCAGTGTTCACCTTTTGCCAAATGTCGCCATTTGTGGAAACCTGTTTAAGGTAGCGCAAAAAACACAATACTTTATCTTTTTCTTCCGACCTTTCCGTGCCGTGTTGGACGACCGCAAATACCAGTCCTTCAGACTTTTCTATAAAGTCTTTCGGCTCATAGTTATGGGGGATTGTTGATTTAAGCATTGCTACGTTCATGAGTCAGTATATTAAAAATCTCTTATTATTGATCCAGCCTCATGAAGTATTAATTACCCTTCGGCTTCGCTCAGGGTACGTTGCTGCTGAGTTCCCTGAGCGAAGCCGAAGGGTATCACAACGACTTCAAACATTAAAAGAAAAGGCCGGATCAATAAATCCCTTAGTCTTGCTCAGCAACGGCTTGTGGAACCAAAGGCAAAATAGGGTGCTTGGTTCGTCACCACTTAAAATGCTGTGCTATTGTACTAAGCTACAACGATAATCTACCACGGCAAAATTATCAGGAACACGAATGCAACAGTTGTTTGGCTTAATGGGGTTAGTTGGCTTGTTCGCATCCATTGGCGGCTTGCTGAGTTTTGTATCGCTTTTTAGAAAAAAACCTGATGACGAAGAAAGGTTTAGGTTAATCGCAAAAGATCTAGGGATTCTAAAAAAACGCTTTGATGCCATTGAGAAGGGGCAACTGTTGCAAACAAAGCCCCCTTTTATGCAAGCTGATTCGCTAGATTCCGCAACGAGTTCGGCTGATGCGATGGCTGAAATTGAAAAACAAATCAGCGCACTCACAAATGAATTTCTAAAGTTTAAAGAACGCCTGGATATTTTTGAAAAAACCTCGCCAACAGATGTTGATGAAACACTCGAAATAATTGTCACGCCATTAACTGTAGACCGATCTGAACAGGTTGTAATGGAACCGCCTAAACCCGCTTCGCGACCGAATGATGAATGGTTACAACCACCTCTCTCAGCTAGAACCTTAGAAGAAAAGCCATTTCACCCAGAGATTTTGGAAATACCTTCGACACAATCCCCGATTCAACCTACGCTGCAAGGACGGTTTGATGGACCTAATTTTATTGATAAAGGCTTCACTTTCGCTAAAGACTGGTTATTGGGTGGTAATACGTTGGTTCGATCCGGCATTGTCATTTTGTTTATTGGCATCAGTTTCCTGCTCAAATATGCCGCTGAACACAGCCATGTTCCGATTGAATTGCGTTTAGCCGCGATTGTTTTTTTCGGACTAGGTTTGTTGGTACTGGGTTGGCGGTTGCGTGATAAGCGGCCTGAATATTCGTGGGCATTACAAGGTGGCGGTATTGGTGTTTTATACCTGACTATTTTTGCGGCACTCAAGTTATATCAATTGATCCCAGCGGGCGCTGCATTTGGTTTGTTGATTGCTGTGGCGTTTTTATCGGCATCTATTGCCGTGCTGCAATCTGCCATGTCGTTAGCGGTGCTTGGTTTTGCCGGTGGTTTTCTGGCACCTATTTTTACAGCTACGGGGCAGGGCAGCCATGTCAATCTGTTTAGCTATTATTTGGTGCTCAATTTAGCCATTGCCTTTATTGCCTATTACCGAAGCTGGCGACCCCTGAATGTGTTGGGCTTTGCGTTCACGTTTATCATTGGCACTGTGTGGGGCGCTAAAAATTATCAGCCTGAACATTTTGCCAGTACAGAACCGTTTCTGGTCATTCATTTTTTGTTGTTCACCGCGATTGCAGTGCTTTACGCACATCGGCAAGCGACTAAAGTGTCCGATTATGTCGATGCTACTCTGGTATTTGGCACACCTATCGTAGGTTTTAGCCTGCAATATGCTTTGTTGCGTGATTCTCATTTTGGCCTAGCTTATAGCGCGTTGGCACTGGGTGTTTTTTATATAGGACTGGCGTGGTGGGTACTCACCCGCAAGCGGGACACGTTGGAATTTTTAGGTGAATGCTTTCTAGCCTTGGGTGTTGGTTTTGCCACATTGACTTTGCCTTTGGCTCTCGATGGCCGTTGGACATCTGCAGCTTGGGCGGTGGAAGGCGTGGGTTTGATTTGGGTCGGATTGCGGCAACAGCGGGCATTGCCGCTATTGGCTGGTTTGGTGTTGCAATTGTTTGGCGCAGGGGCGTTTGTTCAAGGTTGGGGGCTGACAGGGTTTTCAGAAGTAGCGCATCAAAACATGTTTTTGGGTGTCAGTTTTATTGCTTTGTCCGGCTGGGCGTGTGGGGCGTTGCTTAATGCCTATCGAAGCGATGAAAAGCCAATCTTGACGACATTGTTTTCTTTTTGGGGTTGGGCTTGGTGGGTAGGGGCTGGCTTAACGGCCATTGACCAATTTTTACCTTCACCCCTGTTTGTTCATGCAGGATTGGTTTTTGTTGCGATGACCAGTTTGGCATTGCCCCCTATTGCCAAGATTTTAAAGTGGCGGCAATTGTCTAACCTGTCCGCGTTGCTGTTACCTGTGATAGTGGTTGCCATGTTGCCGGATATTTTTCAATATCATCCTTTTGCAAACTATGGCGGCTTGAGTTGGCTAATCGCTTTTGCAGCTTATCTATGGTTGTTGGCAAGGGAAAAGATCCCCAATGGCGCAATCTTGCGGGCACCGTTGTTATGGGCGGCGGCCATTATTGGCGTTATGGAATGGAAATGTCAGCTCTCGAGCTATATTAATGAATCCAATGTATGGCGCGACATCGGTTGGGCGATTGCGCCAGCTATTATTGTTGTTATGACACTGTATTGGCATCGTCGTAAAGCGATGTCTAGTCCTGGAAAAGAGCAATCCACACATGATTGGTTATGGGTGGGTTGTGCGCCCATTATGTTGTTTTTGGTTGCCTGGTTTGTGTTTGAGTCACTTAGCTCAAGTGGCAATGCGGCGCCATTGGCCTATTTCCCCTTATTGAACCCGCTGGATATTGCCCTTGCCGCAATTTTGCTGTTGCTGTTAATTTGGCATCGTGAGCTTAATCAATTTACGATAACCTTGCCGGATAGCATACCCATTGTCGCCGGATTGATGGGCTTTGCTTTGCTCAATGGTATGTTGCTACGTACCTTGCACCACTGGATAGGTACGCCATTTGAATGGCTGGCAATTTTTACTTATCCGCAAGTGCAAATGGCATTCACTTTTTTGTGGGGCATCACGGCGTTCATTCTTATGCTGCTCGCCCATCGTCGAGTACAACGGAAGATGTGGATCGTCGGTGCGGTGTTGATGGGTTTGGTCGTTGCCAAGATTTTCTTGCTCGATCTTGCCCAACATGGCTCTGTCGAGCGTATCATTTCCTTTATCGGTGCTGGGGTGATGTTACTGGTGATGGGTTATTTTGCACCCTTGCCGCCGAGTTCATTAGGTTCAACAGATTCAATAGAAGAAGGGATGTTGGAATGAAACACATATATTTTTTATTGGGCATTTGTTTCGTTGCACCCTGTTTTGCCGCAATGCCTGACCAATCGGCACCATCGGTCGCTTTCGATTTTAATGTGACGGGTGGTGAGCCGCTTTATCAAACCAGCCTTCCCAAAGCAGTTTATCAACATTCACACAGTGGCGGCCTTGAAGATTTGATTATTACCAATGCGGAAGGCGAACAAGTGCCTTATGCTTTGTTACCGTATTCATTTTTGCATCCGCAAACCGTCAGCAGCCGTAATACTAAAGCACTGGTGTTCTTTCCGGTTCAAGAAAACAGCTTAAAAAGTTCCGATGAATTAAGGGTTCAACTGGAAAAAAATGCTGATAAAACAACCGTCAGTATGTCTTCTAGCCATGCTGAAACGGATTCTCGGCATATTTTTGTCGTCGATGCGGGTGAGAAAGGTCAAGCCTTAAAAACACTTCATGTCACATGGAAAGGCGACGATGACAAACTGATCCCTTTAGAGATTCTGGGCAGTGATGATTTAAAAAGTTGGCAAATGTTGGGCGATACAGTTTTGCTCAAGACCAGTAAAGGCGGCAGCCGACTCTTGCAAAATACGATCACCTTAAATTACGCAACAGGCGCACACTACCTGCAAATTCGCACTTCTGAACCCACACGTGTCGATGCTTTTGCGTTAACTGAAGTCATCGCGGAGTACAACACGGTAGAAACATCTCCTGGTGAAACCATCTGGCAAGACTTGCGCCTTATCAATCGTGAGCAAGACATTAGTGCCGGTCGAATCAATATTAACTATGAATCGCCAGGTTATTTTCCTGCCAGTAAGCTAACAATTAATTTACCGCAAGAAAACACCATTACCGGCGCAACCATCCAGATCCGCAATAAAACCAATGAACCTTGGCGTTATCTTACCGGGGCATCGCTTTACTCTATAAGGCAGCAAGGTAGAACCCTGACCAATCCGGTATTGGATATCCCCGTCAGCGTCGCCCATTATTGGCAAATACAATTTAACTTGGCAAATGGCGGTATTGGCAAGGATAACCCAACGCTTGCGGTCGGTTGGCAACCGCACACGCTGGTATGGAATGCCCGTGGCTCAACGCCATTTACCTTGCATATTGGCAACAGTCCAGACATTGTTAACAAGGTAGAAATCGCCCATTTAATTCCTGATTTCACGATAGAAAAAGTACGGCAAGTACCACAAGCTCAGCTTACTATTAAAACAAATAGCGGTGTTGTTTCTGATAATGCCCCTAATCCCTGGTTATCGGCTCCGGATTACAAACGCTGGCTACTCTGGGGTGGCTTGGTGATTGGCGTTTTGTTATTGGCGGGTATGGCGTATTCCTTGCTCAAAACTGAACGGAAAAAGTAAGATGTACCGTTACTTCATATTTTGTAATTTCAGTGCTTACAAAATAAGCGTTAAATAGCAACTTGAACCAAACGATCGGTTTACGTATTCGACAGGTTTAAATAGCGGATAATTTACACATGAATTTGTTCATATGTAGGGGCAATTGCTCTCCATCTGAAATGCCCACGACTCAGGCCGTGTGGCAAGCCCCAATATTATCCCCGACCGATATCTCCCTCCCTCGGACGGGGATTGCAGTATTTAACGGAGATTAATGTGTCAGTCCGTTACGTCATCATCGTTATCGTTTCTTTTTCCTTTTTGACAGCCTTTCTTTTTGCTGTGATTCGGGTAAGCAACAAAACCATGTGTATGCAAAGAATTGTCTATAAATTGACCGGTCAATTGTCCGCAAGCATTGATAGTGTTTATATATGTGCCAATAATATCCGAGCGACTGACACTACCCGGAACATTGATAGTTGTGAAGGTACTATCACTGTATACAAAGCTCCGGTATATTCCGGCATTATCTATGTAAAAACCAATAACTTGCCCATTGTCATTGTTGTCGAGCAATGTTGTTGAAGTAGCATTAGGAACATCGACATAAATAACATTGCCATCATTGTAAATAAAGCCGTGAGATGCGAATGAGCTATCATTGTAATTCCCTATTATTTGCCCTTTGGCATTAATAGAAATAAATCCCGTGCTAGTCGCTCCTGGCGCATCGAAGGTCTTAACCCCATCTTTATTGAGGACAAAAGCATGCCCCGTTAGATTAGGGATATAAGTGTCGAAATAGGAACCGGCAACCTGGCCGCCAGTGTTAACATCATTAATCATTGTAGAGGTCGCATTAGGCACATCTACCGTGCTGAAATTACCATTAAGGTAAGTAAAGCCATGAAAATAGGGCGGGGAGCCATAATATCCACTAACCTGACCGCTGCCGTCGATATTTGTGAACCACAGATGATCATTTGGATTTTTTGGGTTATTAATTGGCGTAAACCTCCCAGCTTTATAGATGAATGCACTGAGATGCCCGTTCTCGAAGTATTGACCCGCTAATATGCCGTTATTATTGACGGAGATAGCTTCGATATCAACGGAACTTGGCGTATCCAATTGCATGAACCCATTATTGCTAAAAAGATACCCGAAATAATGGCTGCCATCATAAAAGTGACCGGCGACTTGTCCTCGACTGTTGGTGTTGGTCGCGTAGGTCTCAACAGCGCCTGGCACATCGAAGGTACGAAAGGTGTAACCTCTGTTTTTTGCTAGGCTAGCGTGACTTACGGAGCAAATATTAAACAGGGCAACGAAAATTAAAATTTTGTTTATCATGTGAAATCTCCAAAATTTGTTTAAGTGAATTGCGGCGGGTCGATAATTAAATATGATAATTTTCAGGTAAACCTTATGAAATAAGGTAATTGCCTAACGGCAATTGGAAATATCTTCCCAGTATTGATAGACGGCACTTTGATTCAAATCAAAATAATTGGGTTTTTTGTGGTTCCCTGCAAATAGGCTCATCCTGAATAACCGTCCCTAGCTAAACCCACAGATAAATAGATTGAAAACCATAGCTTAATCTTCTATGCTCTGGCAGTTTTGACTGTAACCACAAATAAAGCCCAAATGTCCTTTAATCACTCACAGGAAGTCTTATGAAGATTGGTGTACCTAAAGAAATTCACCCCGGTGAAAAGCGAGTAGCAACAACTCCAGAAGCGGCGGAGCAACTCATCAAACTGGGTTTTACCGTCAGTATTGAAAGTGGTGCTGGCGTGAATGCCGACATATCTGATGCAGTTTATCAAAAGGTCGGTGTCGAGATCGTAAATGATGCGAAAACCCTGTGGGAAACTGCGGACATCGTTATGAAAGTGCGTGCACCGGAGCAACATCCTGAATTGGGTATCAATGAAATTGATTTATTGCCTACAGGTGGTTGTCTAATCAGCTTTATTTGGCCCGCCCAAAATGAAGAATTAATGAACAAACTGGCGGCAAAAGGCGCGACCGTACTGGCGATGGACAGCGTACCTCGCATATCCAGGGCGCAAAAGCTCGATGCCCTAAGTTCAATGGCAAATATCGCCGGATACCGTGCTATTGTTGAAGCGGCGCAACATTTTGGTCGTTTTTTCACCGGGCAAATTACGGCGGCCGGTAAAATTCCACCGGCTAAAGTGCTGGTTATTGGTGCAGGTGTCGCCGGCCTGGCGGCAATCGGCGCAGCAAAAAGCATGGGCGCTATCGTACGATCATTCGATACCAGGCCCGAGGTAAAAGAACAAATCGAAAGCATGGATGCTGAATTCCTGATGCTGGATTTCAAGGAAGAAGGCAGCGGCACGGGCGGTTATGCCAAAACCATGTCCAAAGAATTCATTGAAGCGGAAATGGCCTTGTTTGCCCAACAAGCCTTGGAAGTCGATATTATTGTGACTACAGCGTTGATTCCCGGCAAGCCCGCGCCAAAATTGATTACCGAAGCCATGGTTAAATCCATGAAGCCCGGTAGCGTTATTGTGGACTTGGCAGCAGAGCAGGGCGGCAATTGCGAATTGACCGAGAAAAATGAGGTAGTTGTCAAAAACGGAGTCACCTTGATTGGCTACACCAATTTGCCCAGCCGCCTTGCCAATCAGTCTAGCCAATTGTATGCGACCAACCTGCGGCATTTATTGACTGATTTAACCCCGGAAAAAAATGGTGTTATCAACGTCAACATGGACGATGAAGTCATTCGTGGCACGACCGTTATAAAAGAAGGCAAAATCACCTGGCCACCACCGCCGCCAACTTTGTCGGTAGCGCCAGCAGCAAAAGCCGAAGTGCCAAAAACAGTCACGGCAGAAAAACCTGCGCCATCACCGCTTAAGCAATTTTTGCCTTTTCTGGTTATCGGCGCACTGTTGTTCTGGGTCGGGTCGGCTGCACCGACAGCCTTCATGTCCCATTTTACCGTTTTCGTCCTGGCCTGTTTCATCGGTTATCAAGTTATCTGGAACGTCACCCCGGCGTTGCATACCCCGTTGATGAGTGTCACTAATGCAATTAGCGGCATTATCGTTATCGGTGCGCTGGTGCAGATTTCATCGCCCACCCAGATCGTTATGATTTTGGCCGGTTTAGGGATTTTACTTGCGTCGATCAACATTGCTGGCGGCTTTTTAGTCACCCGCCGCATGTTGGAAATGTTCAGAAAATAAGGGGAAAATAATGTCACAAAGTTTAGTTACGATGTCTTACATCGTCGCCACCATTCTCTTTATTCTGAGCTTGAGTGGCTTAAGCAATCAAGAAACCTCGCGACGCGGCAATTATTTCGGCATGTTGGGGATGGCGATTGCCATTTTTGCCACAGTGCTTAGCGGCGCGGTCACGTCTTATGCAATTTTATTCTCTGCCCTCGCGGTCGGTGGCTTGATCGGCCTGTTTGCCGCCAAAAAAGTTGAAATGACACAAATGCCGGAGCTGGTTGCGATTATGCACAGCTTGGTCGGTATGGCGGCGGTTTTGGTCGGTTATGCTAATTTTATGGATCCCAGCACCAACTTGACCGGGGTTGAAAAAACTATCCATGAAGTCGAAATCTATTTAGGTATATTGATTGGCGCGGTCACTTTTTCCGGCTCGGTCATTGCTTTCGGCAAACTCAGTGAAAAAATCAGTGGCAAACCCCTGTTATTGCCAGCACGGCATTGGCTGAATTTAGGTTTATTGCTCGGAACCGTTTATCTAGGTTATGTATTTTTGCATCAAACTGAAAACGGTGGCGGTCTGTATCCATTATTGGGTATGGCAGTATTAGCATTATTGTTCGGCATCCACATGGTGATGGCGATTGGCGGTGCAGACATGCCGGTTGTGGTGTCCATGCTGAACAGCTACTCCGGTTGGGCAGCATCGGCTACCGGATTTATGTTAAACAACGACCTGTTAATTGTGACCGGCGCATTGGTCGGCAGCAGCGGCGCAATTTTGAGCTACATCATGTGCCGCGCCATGAACCGCCATTTCCTTAGTGTTATTGCGGGTGGTTTTGGTACCGCTTCTGGTGGCGAAGCAGCTGTAGTTGAGGGCGAAGTACATCCCATAGACGCCGAAGAAACCGCCAGATTACTTCTGGATGCAAAAAATATTATGATCATCCCCGGTTACGGTATGGCGGTCGCGCAAGCCCAACATACCGTCAATGAAATCACCAAATTCCTGCGCGATAAGGGCAAAAAAGTCGGTTTCGGCATCCATCCGGTCGCGGGTCGTATGCCCGGTCACATGAACGTGTTGCTGGCAGAAGCCAAAGTGCCTTATGACATCGTTTATGAAATGGACGAAATCAACGAAGACTGGGACAAAGTGGACGTAAGTATCGTCATCGGCGCTAACGACATCGTTAATCCGTCAGCCCTAGACGATCCCAACAGCCCCATAGCCGGAATGCCGGTACTGGAATGCTGGAAAGGCGATACCACCATCGTAATGAAACGCAGTATGGCTTCAGGTTATGCTGGTGTTGGTAATCCATTGTTCGTCAAGGACAATACCCGCATGTTGTTTGGTGATGCCAATAAGATGTTGCAGGAAGTGTTGAAGGCGTTGAAGGGTTAAAGGATTTTTCAGCATTTGTAAGGCGGGTCTCGACCCGCCCTACTTGCTGATTGGATCGACTATAAAGAGAGTGGTTAAACGAAATCAGTAACACAGAATGTGCGAGAAACGAGACGCATCTTGTAAGTTTTTCATAAATTGGGATTTCGATATGATGGTAATCATAGTATTTTTTTGGCTATTTTTTAACCTAATACCTGCGCACATTGCGTCAAGCAAGGGCAACAGTGGTTTTTTTATATTCATTGTTTCCTTGCTATTAAGTCCTTTAATTGGGTTAATTATCGCCATTATCAGCCGACCTAATCAAACGGTACTCGACAATGACGGTATAAAATCAGGCAGCATGAAACGTTGTCCATACTGTGATGAGGTGATCAAATCCAAAGCGGTGACTTGTCGTTATTGCAGTAAAGATTTGTAGCTTAGCTCGTAGGTTGGAATGAAGTTGTTAACCAAAAAATAAACATAACCAACAATGTTGGGCATAACCTTGTTATGCCCCTTTAGGTATTCACAACCAACGTAAGAAGAAATTAATGCTGTGCGCTTAAAATATATTTGAACCTTGACCTTTTGGTAAACCATGAACGCCGAACCCTGTACTTACGTTATCTATGGCTCTACGGGCAACTTGTCCCGTATCAAACTCATGCCTGCATTGTATCATCTCGATGTGGCTAAACAATTACCGGAAGGCACCCGCATTATCGCTATCGGGCGAAGGCCGTGGGATCAAAAAACTTGGTTGAAAGAACTCAGGGATATGATCGAGCAGAAGGTGAAAAGCGAATTTGACGAACAAGTGTTTAAACGCTTTAGTGAGCGGTTTCATTACCACCGGGGCGATCTGCATGAAGTGGAAGCCTACGCCGCCTTGGCTGAACTCATCAATAGTTCAGAGCAGAACTTTTCCAAAAATATTGCGTTTTATTTGTCCATCAGTCCTGCCGATTTTGCCCAGGTAATGGAGTTACTGAGCGTCAATCATTTATTCGAGGAAGAATATGGTTGGCGGCGGGTGATTATTGAAAAACCGTTCGGTTACGACCTTGATAGCGCCCAGGCCTTGCAAAAACGCATCAGCCAATATTTGACTGAAGAACAAATCTACCGCATCGACCATTATTTAGGTAAAGGCATGGTGCAAAACGTGTTGGTATTTCGGTTTGCCAATGTGATGCTGGAACCGTTATGGAACAGGAATTATATCGATCATGTGCAGATTACCCATTCCGAAGAAATTGGTATTGAGGGGAGGGGCGAGTATTACAACAGCGCGGGGGCGATGCGCGATATGCTGCAAAGCCATTTGCTGCAAATGCTGACCTTGGTGGCAATGGAACCACCCGTCTCAATGGAGGCAGAATCCTTACGTGACGAAAAAGTAAAGGTGCTGAAGTCGATAAGGCCCATCCCGAAAGAAGCGGTGCACGGACATTCGTTCCGCGCCCAATATGCCAAAGGTAGTGTCGGCGGCAAAAAGGTGAACGGCTATCTTCAGGAAGAAAATATCCCTGCCAACAGCACGACGGAAACCTACGCTGCCATGAAGTTGTATATCGACAACTGGCGCTGGCGCGGTGTGCCGTTTTATGTGCGTACCGGCAAACGTATGGCGAAAGCGCAATCGTCGATTTCAATCTGCTTCCGGCATCCGCCGCTGCAATTTTTCCGTGATACCCACGTACAGTGCATGAATCCCAACTGGGTTCTACTGGGGATCCAACCGGAAGAATGTATCCGTATTGAAATGACAGTTAAAGAACCCGGCCTCGAAATGAGTACCCGCACAAGCAGCTTGGATGCCAGTTTTCGCAATCAGGATGAAAAAGCGATTGACGCTTACGAAGACTTGTTGCTGGATGTATTGAAAGGTGACCGATCACTGTTTCTGCGCTTTGACGAGGTTGAATATGCTTGGCGTATTGTTGACCCCATCCTGCAAACCTGGGCGATTGAACGCGATTATATCGCCACGTATCCTGCTGGATCATGGGGGCCGGAAGACAGCCGCCGCTTATTCGAAAAAGAAAGCCAGTCCTGGCGCAGTTCCTTAACGCCAGAGGCTTGTAAATATGAAGGTTGATAGTCATTGGCATCGTCTGCAAACCGCAGATGATGTGGCTCAGGCAGTGTGTCAAACTGTTCTTGACGATGCCGTTAAAGCGATTGCTGAACGTGGGCAATTTAAAATTGTTCTGGCAGGTGGGACTACACCGGAAAAGGTCTATCGTTTGCTGGCGCAAGCCGATGCCGATTGGTCAAAATGGTTTATCTATTATGGTGATGAGCGGTGTTTGCCTGAAGATCATGCCGATAGAAATAGCCTGATGGCAACACAGGCGTTTCTGAGAAAAGTTGCCATTCCACAAACGCAGATTTTTACCATCCCTGCTGAATTAGGCCCAGAACAAGCGGCCAAGCAATATCAACAAGCTATTAAAGCTGCTTTGCCTTTTAATGTGGTGTTATTAGGTATGGGCGAAGACGGTCACACAGCCAGTTTGTTTCCCGGCCATGTCCACCCGTTGGATGAATTGACCCATGCTGTTTATAACTCGCCAAAGCCACCACCGGAGCGGGTCACAATCAGTGCCAAAGCCCTGAGTGATTCCCAACGCGTTATCTTTCTGATTACCGGAGCCAACAAACAGGATGCCGTTAAACAATGGCGTTCAGGATTTAACCTGCCGGTTGCAACCATCCAGGCACGTCATATTGATATTTATATTGATCGTGATGCTTGGTGTGATTAAGCGAAAAATGGGGGCATTTGTACAAAACCTCATGCTATTTACGCGTACTTTAGTTACCAGTTCTTCGATGTGGCAACAATGGTATTGTCGCTAAATTCTGAGGGTTTGCTGATCATATTAGACGGTCTGGGCAATGCAAAAGTAGGCAACGCATAGGAAATATCCATTACTTTTACGGCGAAATGAGTATCGGCTGCAACCATGAATTCGATAATCAGATCTTCGTCATTCAAGCCAAAACTATCAAGATACCAATGTGTTTGCGGGTACTTGGTAAATTCCTGACCAGCAACTTTACTATTCAGCACTTCGGTTGCTTCTATAGTGACTTTTAACTTCGGCGCATGGCGTGCCGATTTTATTTTTAACTTAATATTTCTGTGACCCGCTATGACGGTATCTGCCAAGATTTCTACAGTGGGCGGGGGTAAATCTAATACCGGGGCAGGGGACACCCATAGTGCGGGGAAGGGTTTACCAAATAGTTCGGGCAATTGCTGCTTTGCCTGGGCATTCGGAAAAAATTTTGTCGTCCATTGATCAGTTTGCTTATCCGTAGATAGCCAGAAAGCAGAATGGTTTGATGTATTCAGGGCATAAAACAAGGTGTTTTGCTGAGGGTGTTCATTATCAAAACCGGATGTCATCGAACCCGCCAGTAGCGCAATTAATCCTAACAGCAAACAAGACTTTGCCAGGTATTTGCGTTGCTCCATCGCCTCGAAAAGAGGAGTCAACAGACCTAACAACAGCACTAAAAAAACGATAACGACAGCGGTCAACCGTGGTGTCAGACCAATAAACAGGCCTCGAATCAAGGGGGTGAAAATAATAATTGCTGGCATACTGCCAACAAAGATTAGTGCTAAATTGCTAGGCTGATGGTTATTTAAGGTTCTCACAAAGGGTACGCCCAACACTACAAGCATTCCTAGCAACGACCATAAAAACAGAAAGCTTGCGCCTGGAACCCAGAAACTTGTCAGCAACAATATACAAAACCAGCAAGCTATGACACCGAAGCTAAATTCGATAGCACTCATTTTTCGGCAAACCCAGCCTTGCGAAAAAACGAATAAGCCAATGTTAAGGAATACGAACGCTAACAAATACCACTGGCTGTTGTAGGTATCGCCCTGAATAAACGTGTCGTATTCGGGGAAAATTCGGCAAATGCCAAGCCATAAAAAATGGCTGATTACAGGCAGGCTGAGCAATAGCAAAATAAATACGAAACCTCCTAAGATTACTCGAGTTATTCGTACTGATTGGGTTTTTAAAGCCAATCTAAACACCAGGGCAAACAGTATCAATAAAGAGTCATTGAGCGGCATAACCCAGCTTGCGGGATAATTAACCAAGCCAAGTCCAGGAATATCAAAATAGATATGATCTGTGGTCTGTAAGTCGTCTAACGTAATGTTACCAAAATGCTTGATTAGGGCGAGCAACGTGTCACCCTGTTCTTGCAGGGTGTTTTGGTCTAAAAAATCAGGGCGATCCAATTGCGTGTGATAACTGGTGTGGCCTTCAATCGCCGCAAAATTCATCCCTGGAATGCCGGCCTGTTTAAAAACCGTAAAATCGGTATCATTCGGCAAAAATTTATAAACCTCGTACATCAGCGAATTTGCCAATATATGTGGACTCGAAGCAGCCAATCCTTTGATAAGATCGCCGTTACCTTGGCTGGCTTCAAACATCATAAACGCGCCGCTATTGCCGCGATACTCAAAATTAAGCGCTAAACCGATATTTTTTATTAATGGATATTGTTGAACAAACGCCTGTGCACCCAGCAGTCCCGCTTCCTCGCCATCCGTAAAAAGGCACCATAGGTCATTTTGTAAGGCAGGTAGCGTTTTAAGCGCCCTCAGTATTTCCAGAATTGCTGCCACAGATGCACCATCATCCGCTGCCCCTGGCCCTGTGGGGACGGAGTCGTAATGCGCCGTTAACAGCAAGGCTTTACCCGGCAAAGATCCAGGAATTTTCACCAGCGCATTATGGACTCTACCGACCTGTCGCTTGCGCAGATTGACGATAAGCGTCGATTGAATTTCCGGCTGCAAGCCCAATGTGGCTAGTTGATCCACCACATATTGCCGGACGTTGGCATTTTCAACACTACCAATAGGGTGTGGGTTTGCACCAATGTGCCGGACATGGGCCATGGCGCGACTGGCAGAAAACGTAGCCAGTGGCTTATCTTTAAGCGTTTGCAGTGTTTGGGTTGTCGGTAATGTGTGAAAAACCCCAATTATTACTAACACTAAAATTCCGGCGACAATAAAAATTGTCTGGATTGGTTTAATCCTTGGAGGTGGTTTATTTCGTTGATAACTTGGTTCACGGATCATATGGCCAACATAATACAGGGCACTTCGGATTGGGCACAATAGTGTGCTGGATATGTAGACGATCATACTTCTTCTTTAAGGCTTACGTCCATTTGTGCCAATGCAGACAGACATTTCCCGTACACAGTAAATCTTCGAGGTAATAAGGCCATTACCCGAGTATTGAAAATGATGCTTTTGATAGTGCCGCTATCATAATTTTTTTCAAGGGATAGTCCCTTTGGGGGGCTCTCAATCCATAGCTTAGTACTTGTTATGGGTTGAGAGCGAGTCCATCCCATCAGGCCAGATTTGAGTTAGTACATATAATTAATAGATTTTCAAATCTATTAATATCGTTTTATTCAAGATAATAACCGCATTAGGATATTCCTCACTAGAACAGAGTTGCTAGCCAATGGGGGAAACTTGTGTTGTATAACAATACTCAAGGTTGGCTTCTCAGTTCGTATCAATATTGAATTGAGGATCACGCCATGATAGTTAACAATAACTCACCAGCCTTATTTGACCAAGGTTTCAATATATCGTCTTTGCTCTCAGGAGCGATAACCAGCCCTTTATTGGTCGTATTTTTCGTTTTGTTTTCGGTATTAGAATGGCGCTTCCCGAGAGAAAAACTGCCCACAGATAACTTACGTGCGTCTTTTAAAACCAACATAAGCCTGTTTATCTTCAATAGTATGGTGCTGTCGTTGGTATCAGCTTCAACATTACTGGTGCTGGCGGAATATTATTCTGATAAGTGGCTACTTGTTTACCTGCCAAATCCTGCCTGGCAAGTGGTTGTGTCGTTTTTACTATTCGATCTGTCGCTTTATATCTGGCACTGGGCAAGCCACCGTTTTGATATTCTTTGGCTGTTCCACAGAGTCCATCACAGTGAACCTTATTTGAATGTCTCGACGGCTTTCAGGCTTCATCTGCTGGACGTGCTTGTTATCACCCTAGTTAAGGCTTCTTACATTGTCGTATTTGGTTTTGATAAGTCAGCGGTATTTACGAATGAGGTTATAAATACCTTATTCCTGATGTTCCACCACAGCAACTTGACCTTCAAGGGTGAAAGGTTTGTGGGTTACCTGATTATTGTGCCGTATTTACATCGCATCCACCATTCCAAGCAGCGTCATGAACATGACAGTAATTATGGTGCAGTACTTTCAATCTGGGATCGATTGTTCGGCACTTTAACAAAGCTGGAACCTAAAGAAATCGGCATTAAAGGGGACGTGCCCAAGGATTTTACCGGCCTTCTGAAATTTGGTTTTAATGCAGAAACACCCGTATTAGAGCAGCCAATAAGTGTTGAAGTCATGCAAACAATGATTGCTGAAGCAGCCTACTATAAAGCGGAAAAACGCAATTTTTATCCGGGCGATGAAATTCGCGACTGGCTAGAAGCAAAAAGGGAAATTATCAAGCAGGTTTATGGCGACAAAGCCATCCGAAATCGAGTGAAAAATAAGGTGGCTGATTTTTCGCAAGACCAGATTTGTTGTTAGTCAGTCACCTTATTGATCCGGCCTTTTAAAGTTTGAAATCGGTGTTTCGCCCCTTCGGCTCCGCTCAGGGAACGAAACCGTAGCGTTCCCTGAGCGGAGCCGAAGGGAAATTAAAGCTTCATAAGGCCGAATCAATAGGGCAATTGTAGGCAAACCCCCAATATCCATTTTATAGATAAACACATCTAAATATAGCGGTTCATTAAAGTTAGAAACCGCAATACTATGGTTTCAAGCAGGAAAACAAGAGAAATTGAATTGCACGCTTGCCAGTTCCTCATCGCTTTCTATTAGGGATTATTTGAAAGTGTCCGCCTCCCAGGGATGTCATTCGGGTGGGGTGATTTTTAGCCCCACCCATTTTTTACAACCTATGTGATTTGAATTAACCGTTATTTAATCCATTCAATACAGAAAATTTAAGATCAAAACCAATTTTTTCGAGAAAATATTATGCCATTACAACACTTAGTTGATTATTTTAATCACCGTTTCGCAAAGGAACATAGCTCCATCTTTCGGCCCTTTATCATTAAGGATGAAAAAGTCAGTGGCCTATATGGTCCAATTCGGATTGGTAGCCTGTTTTCGCCGATTAGAAAGGCCTTGGATCCCACCGAGATCATTGGTCATAACGCACAGATTGAAGTATCCACCTATGGTAGCCACCCGTTTTATGAAAGTGAAATTGAATATCTGTTAGCGAATAATGGACAGCAGCCGACAAATCTGGAGTCAATTATCAATTTTGACCGTCTATCACGCACCGTCCACATGCTCAACTATCTGACGTTAGCGCCGGTCGATGGCACACTTTTTTTGGATGTTGACCCACTTCATATACTGGGCATAAAACATGATCATGGCGTTTATTTCGGTGAAGTCATTAGCCAGTGCGGCTTGAAAACCAGTAATGTAGTTATCGTGTTATCGCTACACAGCCAATATGCGCGTTATTACCAGAAGTTGCTCGCCGGATTGGCTAATTACCGACATCAAGGGTATCAAATTGCACTTAAGTTTAATGACTTGAGTCGGGATAATACAGCGCTTGATTTAATTACCAAGCTATCCCCGAATTATGTCAGCGTCTCGGCAAAATATTTGGACAACAGCTATACGGACAGTCTATTTGTTGAGGCGCTAAGTGAATTAACGGCGACAGTTGCCTCAGTCTATGGGCAGAGTATTTTGCACCAGGTTGATCAGAAAAAAATCGATTCATTAGCCCGCAGTACGCATTTTGATCTAACCGAGGGTAGTTATTATCAAGCGATAGCGTTTAATTACCGTGGCAAGTCAAGAATACACGAACGCCCCTTTGTTGTCGCTGATCGAACTTCGTCTGAACGGAGTTTCCCTGATTGATTTAACGTTGGACTACGATAACGCCTGTGCTCTACTTAGGTTCAAATTTGTCGATATAAATATCTAATAATATCGTTTAAAAACAAACGCATCATCTCTTACTATGACAGCCATTATGAATGTATGGGCGGATAAATTTATGGGCTATGAAAATGGTCATAAAAACCCCGATTGGGGCGTAGAAAAATTGGTGGCTGAACTGCGTCAATTACGTTTACGCTCATTAGAAAGCCGCCACCGCCAGAATTACCCTCCCAAGCTCCCTTCACGAAAAGTTTTAAGCACCGTACTTGATAATTTGGCCGCAGTCATGTTTCCCAATCGCCTGGGGTTGCCTGATCTTACCGATGAGGGCATTGATTATTTCGTGGGCCATACCTTGGATAGCCTATTGAAGGAATTAAACAAACAAATCCGTCTTGAATTGCAATTCGAAGCCGAGCATCAAGGGATCGTCAGTGACACTCATACTAAAGCTATAAGCATTACCCGCCAGTTTGCCGCACAACTGCCTGCGGTGCGGGCCTTGATTGATACCGATATTCAAGCGGCTTATGAGGGCGATCCGGCAGCACTGAGTATTGATGAAGTCCTGGTTTGCTACCCTGGCATCGTAGCCATCATCCATCATCGTATAGCCCATATCCTTTATCAGCTCGGCGCACGATTGGTTGCCCGTATTATTGCCGAGATAGCCCATTCCGCCACGGGCATTGATATTCATCCAGGCGCCCAGATTGCCAGTAGTTTTTTTATCGATCATGGCACTGGGGTGGTGATTGGTGAAACTGCGATGATTGGGCAACACGTACGTCTTTATCAAGCGGTTACTTTGGGCGCAAAGCGTTTTGTCAAAGATGACAATGGCCTTTTGGTCAAAGGCAATGCTCGGCATCCTATTGTCGAGGATGATGTGGTGATTTACGCAGGGGCAACTATTTTAGGCCGTATTACGATCGGCCGTGCGTCAACGATAGGCGGTAATGTGTGGTTGACCCACAGTGTACCGCCCGGCAGCCACATTACCCAAGCGGCAGGCTCATCTGTCACTAATCATTTTTTCTAACCTAACCACAAACAGGAAATTACCATGACCGATATTCATCAAGCCCATACTGCATTAGGCGATGTCGCCGCACGTACCCTGGCAAATGCCACCAAAACCGTGCCCATGTTATCAACCATCACCCCGCGATGGCTGGTTCATCTATTGCATTGGACGCCCCTTGAGGCAGGTATTTACCGAGTTAATAAAGTTAAAAATGAAACCGATCTCCTGGTGGATTGTTCCAGTCTCGATGAAAAGGAACTGCCGCAGACGTTTGTCGATTACGAAGAATGGGGACGCGAGTACCGGTTAAACGCTGTTAATACGGTATTGGACATTCATACCCGTGTCTCTGATTTATATAGCAGTCCGCATAACCAGATTCACGAGCAATTACGCTTGACCATTGAAACCATCAAAGAGCGCCAGGAAAGCGAACTAATTAATAATGCTGAATATGGCTTGCTCAATAACGTCGCGCCAGCGCAAAAAGTGCAGACACGTCCCGGTGGCACCGGTGCACCTACGCCCGACGATCTGGATGAATTGATTTCCCGGGTTTGGAAAGAACCTGCATTTTTCCTGGCGCATCCGCAGGCAATCGCCGCGTTCGGACGTGAATGCACCCGCCGTGGCGTACCGCCGGCTATAATCACTCTGTTCGGTTCACAATTTTTGTCCTGGCGCGGCCTGCCTTTAATCCCCTCTGACAAAGTCAAGGTTACCAACGGTAAAAGCAATATTTTGCTGTTGCGAACCGGTGAAAGCCGTCAAGGCGTGGTAGGCCTTTACCAACCTAACCTGACCGGCGAATTGAGCATGGGGCTTTCAGTCCGGTTTATGGGTATCAACCACAAAGCGATCGCCTCTTATCTCATCTCGCTGTATTGCTCGCTAGCGGTGTTGACAGATGATGCCCTCGGGGTGCTCGAGAATGTCGAAGTGGGCAAATATCATGAATACAAATGAATTTAATAACGCCAATCCAGCGGAACAAAGTTTAACGGAAAATTTAGGTACTGCATCGCTGCCCGATATCGATCATCTGACTAAACTGGCCAATGAGCTATTTTCAGCATTGCCTTGCGATGGTTCGAGACTGGGTGTTGCATCATCGCACGTCCCGTCCGGTTACACACCACCAGTGGCTGGCCTTGATAAAGTCAGGGTAACAGGGATTGCACCGCAAGGCTTGGGTCTGCCAGGAGAGGCAGAGGTGCGGCATTTTTTAGCGTCGCAAAAGTCGTCTTTCGATAATATCCCTAACAGTATTGATACCAGTTCGGTTTATGGCGATCCCACTTCGATGCCAACCCCAGGTTTGACAAGCTCTCCGGCTAACTTGGACGTTTCATTGATAGCCGGGCTTTCCCCACAGAATTATGGCCTGCCTGGAGAGGCTGAGTTGCAAAGGCTTTTCGCTGCGGTTTCTGCACCTACCGGAAGTATCCCAGCAAGCAGCGGGGCGGGTTCAAGCTTCTATTTTCTTGATGAATTGAAATCTGCCGGATTTAATGCGCCAGGTCTTGGTGCGGCTCATCCGCCTTTTGATGTCCATGCTATCCGGCGTGATTTTCCTATTCTCCAGAAACGCGTGAACGGCCATCAACTGGTTTGGTTCGATAACGCGGCGACCACCCAAAAGCCGCAGGTGGTGATCGACCAGGTTTCTTATTTCTATGAACACGAGAACTCCAACATTCATCGTGCGGCTCATGAACTGGCGGCAAGATCAACGGATGCTTACGAAGGCGCGCGGGATACGGTTGCTCGCTTTATCAACGCGGATTCGTCCTCTGAAATTATATTTGTAAGGGGAACCACCGAAGCCATCAATCTGGTTGCCCAAAGCTGGGGGCGTCAATATTTAAGTGAAGGTGATGAAATTATCATCAGTTGGCTGGAACACCATGCCAATATTGTGCCTTGGCAACAACTGTGCGCAGAGACCGGCGCAATTCTTCGGGTGATTCCAGTGGATGATGACGGACAAGTGTTATTGTCGGAGTATCAAAAATTACTGAATTCTCACACAAAGTTAGTCTCGTTTACCCAAGTCTCGAATGCCTTGGGCACCATTACACCCGCCCAGGAAATGATCGCTATGGCGCGCCGTGTCGGTGCCAGGGTATTGTTGGATGGCGCCCAATCCGTTTCCCATCTACGTGTTGACGTGCAAGCGCTGGATTGTGATTGGTTTGTGTTTTCCGGACATAAAATTTTCGGGCCAACTGGCATAGGCGTTTTATATGGAAAATCCGAATTACTCGAGGCAATGCAGCCTTGGCAAGGCGGCGGAAACATGATTGAAGATGTGACTTTTGAAAAAACGACCTATCAATCAGCACCAGCCAAGTTTGAAGCAGGCACCGGCAATATTGCTGATGCAGTCGGATTAGGAACGGCTTTGGAATATCTGACAAAAATCGGGCTTGAAAACATTGCCCGCTACGAACACGAGTTATTAATTTATGCTATGCACGTGTTGCAAAGTATTCCGGGTTTAAGGTTGATTGGCACGGCGGCTGAAAAAACCAGTGTCTTGTCATTTATTCTGGCAGGTCATAGTAACCAGGATGTAGGGGCTGAATTGAATAAGGCAGGAATCGCCGTGCGTTCCGGACACCATTGCGCCCAGCCAATCCTTCGCCGCTTTGGCCTGGAAAGTACCGTCAGGCCCTCTTTGGCGGTTTATAACATTTACGATGAAGTTGATTGGCTGGCAAGTGTGCTAAGGCGAATTCAATGCAGTCGTTTCAAAATTAGCCGTTAATCACTTTTGAATCGACGGCAAAATGACCAGACTAGTGGCGGCCTAAGCAGGTGCATTAGATTTACTGATTAGCAAGAATCTTCCGCTAACCGCAGCCAAGCTTCTGGTCGAGGCCCGATAGCTACAGCGGCTACCAACAATCGTCCGGGCAGGGTTTTGAGCTGAAAGCGACGGTTAAAGCGATAGGCAA
>JABFQX010000063.1 GCA_013141505.1 Methyloglobulus sp. | reverse complement strand
GTATGGTGCCCAGGGGCGGAATCGAACCGTCGACACGAGGATTTTCAGTCCTCTGCTCTACCGACTGAGCTACCTGGGCAGTTTTTGAAGCGCATTATTGCCTGATTTGGGTAAATCAGCCATTTTGATGGTGCCCAGGGGCGGAATCGAACCGTCGACACGAGGATTTTCAGTCCTCTGCTCTACCGACTGAGCTACCTGGGCGGGCATACAAAAGAGCGCCATTAGACGCGATTATACCCTTCCAGTCAATAGGAATATGCTTAAGGCGGCAGGTTAATTCCGGTTGATGGGTCGTCTTTTCGGAACCAGCCACCAATAAAACGAAATACTTTTTTGACGCCAAGCCAAATTCTGGGCAGCAACCAGATCATCAGTACCACAAAAAGTACCAACGCAACCAAAAATGCAGCCGGATGGTTGATACTCGCCCAAACTCCGGCCACCACGGCAACATCTTCGCCAATTGAAGCGAACCAGTTGCTGAAGGGCTCCGGTGAGGTATTGATAAGAACCCGAGTCCCCGCCTTGGTCGCATGTGTTCCCGCTGCAAGGCTACCGCCCAACAATGCTGCGGCAATTTCAACGGCAGGATTAAGGTCGCCTACGGCACCCGCAGCCAGCATCGCTCCGGCGGGAATACGGATAAAAGTATGAATGGTATCCCAGCCGGTATCCACGCCGGGGGTCTTGTCGGCGACAAATTCAACGCAATACATAATGGCCGCAGCACCCATGACCAGGGGATTGGCAACAACCAGTAAATCGGGCGGCAATTGAATATTACCGCTGTTGGCAAGAAATCCCAATGTCAGCAAGGTAGCGTATAAGTTGATGCCGCTGGCCCAGGCCAAGCCCATTGTCACTGCCAAGGTTGCGGTTATTTGATCGAGCGCTTCCATGATTAAACCCTCATTTTTGATATGTTACTTAGCCTAGCATAACAATTATGAATGATGGCTAAACGAAAGCATTCTCAACAATAATCTAACCGAATAACTCCCAGACGGGTTTGATATGTTCAGGAAGCGGTTGCAACCTACCCAGCTCTACCCACGGGTTGACGGGGCTGTGAAAATCGGAACCTACCGAACCTGCCAGATCATAAATGTTCGCGTAATAAGCAGCCAGTTTGATTTCATCGGCATTGCAGCGACCGGTAATTACTTCTATACCTTGTCCTCCGGCATCTTTAAAGGCGGGTAGCAGACGTTTCATAACATTGGGCGTCAACTTGTAGCGCAACGGGTGCGCCAATACCGCAACGCCGCCTGATTGGGTTATCCAGTCGACAGCCAAAGCCATGTCTGCCCAAACCGTCGCCACATAAGCGGGTTTACCTTTAGCCAGATAGCGGTCGAAAGCCTCCTGTTGATTGGACACATGAAACTGCGAGACCAGAAAATCGGCAAAATGCGTACGGGTAATCATGCTGTTTCCGGCTGATGTCATAACCGCAGCCAAGGCACCGGGAATGCGTTTCTTTTCCAGCTTGGCAGCAATTTTCTCAGCGCGTTCAAAACGAATCACTTGCAAATCCCGAATCGCGTTCAGCAGTGGCGGATACTGAGGATCAATTCCTAAGCCGATAATATGCAATGTTTTATTTTGCCAGCTTGCCGACAGCTCAATCCCCGAAATCAAGCGAATACCTGTCGCTTCTGATGCCGCTTTGGCCTCGGCAAGCCCCGCAGTGGTATCATGATCGGTCAACGCCAACGAAGTCACACCGTGTTCATGGGCGCGCCGTACCAAGTCGGTCGGTGACAGCACACCATCTGAAATGTTTGAGTGACTATGAAGATCGTATTTTTCGGTCATGATCCAGCATATAAATGAGCATTTGACTAGAGATATTAAGTCAAGCGGTGAGGGAACGTGGCTACGGCAAAAATTGGATTTTCGCTGTCTTTTTTTCGCTTGATTAATCCGTAAATGCAATTATATCACTATTGGTTTACCGGTTTTTATCTTGGCACATGGGTTGTACATTAAAATAATTCTGTGATGAAAATTTACTCACTCTATCGAAGCCAAACCTTAGCTCTATCCTTACAAGAAGCCTGGGAGTTTTTTTCATCACCTTACAACCTGAACACCATTACGCCAGATTTTTTTAATATCACTATCACCTCAAAGGTACCTGAGCGCATTTACAGCGGCTTGATGATCAGTTACTCGATGCGGGCAATAGCGG
Organism: Methyloglobulus sp.; assembly: GCA_013141505.1. GTDB lineage: Bacteria > Pseudomonadota > Gammaproteobacteria > Methylococcales > Methylomonadaceae > Methyloglobulus. Next base: position 38,692 of record JABFQX010000063.1, on the reverse strand, counting down.
GAATTCCTATGGCTTGGCTGTCGGAAATCAGCCACTGTGATGAACCCAAACGATTCGTCTACGAGCAACGCATCGGTCCATTTAAATTCTGGAGCCATGAAGTCTGTTTGACGGAACAGGACAATGGGATTGCCATGGAAGATATTGTGTTCTATGCCATGCCATTAGGCTGGTTCGGCTCGGCACTGAACACGCTGCTGATTGCCGACCGATTAGAGCAGATATTTAATGTTCGGCGAGACTATTTGGAAACGCGCTGGGGCTTAAAGCCAGCACATAACAGTCTTTCAGATAATTCTTAATGAAACTTCGATTAAGTCTTTCGACAAACTCTCGGCAACGGCTCCATTTGTTGCCTTACCTCCTACATCCATACAGTCGAGGACGAACGATAACTCGTTGATTCCGTTCATGGTGAACCTGTCCGAACTATGAATCAAATCAACTTGATCAGAGATTCCTTATTATCACCATGCCACTCATCATTGCTTGACAAAATTTCCACATCGTAGACACTAAACCAGTTTTTCACTACTCAAGAGACCTCATTGGACGATATTTCCACAAGTGTGCTGTTTGGCATACTCGCCGCCATGCTCATCCTTTCGGCTTTTTTTTCCGGCTCAGAAACGGCATTAATGGCCTTAAACCGTTATAGGTTAAGGCATTTGGTAAAGTTAAAACATGCCGGGGCAATTAAAGCCCAGCGCTTACTGCAACGACCAGATCGCTTGCTGGGTATGATTTTACTGGGTAATATCTTCGTCAATACCGTTGCCGCTTCCGTCGTCACTATCGTTTCCATTCGGCTTTATCCGCACAATGAGCATATCGTCGTCATTGCGGATGTCATCCTAATTATGGTGACCTTAATTTTTTCAGAAGCCACGCCCAAAACATTTGCTGCCGTCAAACCGGAGCTAATGGCGTTTCCCTCGGCATGGGTCTATGTACCTATGCTGAAACTGTTTTATCCAATCATCGAATTCGTCAATATTTTTGTAAACACGCTATTACGCATGATGCGCGTGGATATTACCAAACACAGTCAGGAGACCCTTAGCAAAGAAGAGCTTAAAGTTGTGATTGCAGAAGCGGAAAGTGTCATGCCTGCGCGTTACCAAAAAATGCTGATGGGCATCCTCGACCTTGAATCAGCCACGGTTGAAGACATCATGACACCCCGGAATGAGATTGTCGGGATTGATTTGGAAGAGTCCATAGAGGATATCGTCCAGCACATCAAAACCAGTCCACATACCCGTTTGCCCGTCTATAAAAAAACGGTCGATCGTATCATCGGTTTTCTGCATTTAAGGAAAGTCCTGGTCTTGCTAAATCATGACGATTTTGACAAACAGATGCTGATTAGCTTGTTGAGCAAACCAGTATTTATCCCAGACACAACCCCTGTACATTCGCAAATGGTTAAATTTAAAACCGAAAAAGTACGGATAGGACTGGTTGTCGATGAATATGGCGATGTCCAGGGACTGGTGACAATGGATGATTTGTTGCAGGAAATTGTCGGTGAAATGATCACCGATGACAGCATGGTCAGACTACAAAACGACGGCAGTTATCTGGTTGATGCCAATATTACAGTCAGAGAACTCAATCGCTTTATGCAATGGGAATTGCCAACCGAAGGCCCCAAAACGCTGAACGGATTGATTATCGAGTTTATGGAAACCATCCCAGCAGCAGGAACCAGCACCAAACTGCACGGCTATCCTCTGGAAATAATTAAATGTGATGATAAGGCGGTGAAACTGGTAAAGTTTTTGCCGGAAAAATCACCTAAGAAAAATGCTTAGATTGTTTTATGCGTACTATCGACGGTTTTAAAATTTCACTTCCAGTTTATCCCCCAAAAAACGAAGGCCGCTTAAAAGCGGCCTTATCAACATCTTAATTAAACTTAACTTTGCGTTTTATAAAACGCTCCTTAGCTTTATCTAACTCTGCAAGCTGATGTTTCTTGGGCTTTTAGGGAATAGGTGCCCTTTGCATTACGGATGTATAATTGCCCAGTTGCTCGGCCGTTTTTGATAAAGGTAGAAGGAATGGCTGTCGCACCATCTATGACATCCTGACGATTGCTGTCGAAGTCAAATTCGGCTTGCCCCGCTACTGGGCGAAGTGTGTTTTTAGACCACACTGGCGTTGAGTTGCCAGATAATGCACGCGCCCGATAAACGCCATTGGCGAGTTTGGAGCCATCCACAGACATTCTGGCGCGACCTGACCGTACTTCGCATTTTACGGAAACATCGGCATAAGCATCGGCAAGAATACCAAAGCTCAAAGCCAAAGTTACTGCTGCCAATCCGATAATTTTTTTTGCTTTCATTGCTTTTCTCCTGGTTTAAATAACAGTGTTTGTGTCAGTTTTTTCTAAACACGCCCGTTAATTGCCAATTCATGAAGAAAAGTTCATAAGCAACAAATTTTTTTCTGATGCCTTAAAAATATCCCAATAAAGACAAAATGATACGTGGGATATTTTAAGTCATCGTGTCCAGCGCGTTTTATCCCTGTTTAATTTGAATTCTCCCCACCAAAAGCCGCTTTAGTTTAAAATGTTCGCTTTGATCAAGCTCAGTTAAAGCCATGTTGCAAACATCATTCGACGTTTTGTCTTCCCTCCATACACTACGTGATTACATTCGCTGGGGAGCCAGCCAATTTGCCGAAGCTAAACTTAAGTTCGGCCATGGCAGCGCGACGGCGTTGGATGAAGCCGCTGCCTTGGCGTTGCATACCCTGCATTTGCCTTACAACTTAAGCGAATTCTATCTACAGGCCAATTTAACCCCAGCCGAACGGCAAAAACTGGTCGATATCATCGAGCAACGGATTAGCACTCGCAAGCCTGCCGCTTATCTAACCCATGAAGCCATCTTTGCTGGCTTGTCTTTCTATGTGGATGAGCGGGTGCTGGTGCCCAGATCGCCTATCGCAGAGCTTATCGCACAACGGTTTGCGCCTTGGATGGAAGAAGATCAGGTCGAACGTATTTTGGATTTATGTACCGGCAGCGGCTGCATTGCCATAGCGTGTGCTTACGCGTTTCCTGATGCTGAGGTGGATGCGGTCGATGTTTCGACGGATGCACTCAAAGTCGCTGAAATTAATGTCGAAAAACATCAGTTCACTGATGAACTTATGTTGTATCCCTCGGATTTGTTCGATGCCTTGCCCGATGCCCAATACGATATTATTGTCAGCAATCCACCTTATGTGGCTATTGCAGAGTGGCAACAACTTGCCCCAGAATTTCATGCCGAACCGGAAATCGGATTTGTCGCCGGGGATTCTGGCCTTGATATTGTCATCCGCATCTTGGCGGAAGCCGTTAATTACTTAACGCCGCAAGGGATATTAGTTGTCGAAGTCGGCAGCAGCGCACAAACTTTGCAAGAAACTTTTCCTAACGTGCCTTTTTACTGGCTGGATTTTGAACGCGGCGGCGATGGCGTGTTTCTGTTAACTGCCGATCAGGTCAACGAATATCATCAAGATTTTGCTAACGCCCTCAATTAACACAACATATTGATATGTCAGGAAATACCATAGGAAAATTATTTACCGTCACCTCGTTTGGCGAAAGCCACGGCCCTGCGATTGGCTGTATCGTCGATGGCTGTCCCCCTGGAATGGCGTTATCGGAAGACGACTTGCAAAACGACCTGGATCGAAGGAAACCCGGTACTTCACGGCATACCACCCAGCGGCGGGAAGCCGATGCGGTTAAAATTCTTTCCGGCGTATTTGAAGGGAAAACGACAGGCGTGCCAATCGGATTGTTAATCGAAAATACCGATCAACGCTCGAAAGATTATTCCAAAATTGCGGAAACCTTCCGCCCTGGACACGCCGACTACACCTATCAACACAAATACGGCTTCAGGGATTATCGCGGTGGCGGGCGCTCTTCAGCGCGGGAAACTGCGATGCGCGTGGCGGCGGGCGGCATCGCCAAAAAATATCTGCGTGAAATTGCCGGCATTGAAATACGAGGTTATTTATCCCAGCTAGGCCCGATCAAAATTGAAAAAGTCGATTGGGACATTATCGACAGCAACCCCTTCTTTTGTCCCGACGCGAATAAAGTCGCCCAGATGGAAGCGTACATGGATGCCTTACGGAAAGAAGGCGAATCCATCGGCGCAAGGATTGAAGTCGTCGCCACCAACGTGCCACCCGGCTTGGGCGAGCCGATCTTCGACCGCCTGGATGCGGATTTAGCCCATGCGTTGATGAGCATCAATGCCGTAAAAGGCGTGGAAATCGGCGGCGGGTTTGACTGCATCAACGCCAAAGGTACGCAATTTCGGGACGAAATCACGCCCGACGGTTTTTTAAGCAATCATGCGGGCGGCATTTTGGGCGGCATATCCAGCGGTCAGCCTATTACGGCGAGTATCGCCTTAAAACCAACCTCTAGCCTGCGCCTACCTGGGCGCAGTATCAATACACGCGGTGAAGCCGTCGAAGTGATTACCGAAGGCCGTCATGATCCCTGTGTTGGCATACGGGCAACACCGATTGCAGAAGCGATGATGGCGATTGTCCTGATGGATCATTATTTAAGGCATCGGGGGCAGAATTTTGGGGTGGATTCGGGGTTGGCGATTTTGAGATAGCTTTCATGAGTTGCATACTCCGTGCTGGTGGCGAAAATTTTGAAGTCGAAAAATTCATCGAACAAAACTCTATGAAACCAGACTCTTTTTGGAAAAAGGGTGACCCTTGTTTCTCCAATAGCAACACCAATTTTAAGTTAAATGAAACTTCAGGTATTCGCGTTCTTGTCAGCGAAGCTGACTTCTTAGAATTGCCTCAGCAAATTGAAGATGCCATTTTATTTTTCGCAAAACATAAATCTGAAATTGTGAAACTAACTTCATTTCAAGGCGTTGAAGACATAGATCTTGATTTTGGCACAGAAGCTCATCAGACCAGATGGTCATCTTTTACTTTTCCTCCTCAGCTAATGTTGCTAGTTGGAACACTGGGTGTTTCTCTATGTATCTCTATTTACCCATTTGATGAAGAGTTAGTAATGTAGGTCAGTCGAGTAGTGTGCATTCCATGCACCAAAACCACGCCAATATTTGCCTCTGATGCCAAATCTATGCGCTTACACATGATACACCGCCTTATGGTGCATAAAATGCACCCTACGATTGGTGTCTGATTATCGGCGGGCGAATGCCAAAGGCGGGACTTATTTTTTTACGGTCGTGACTTATCGCCGACAACCATTTTTATGTGACGAACGGGTTCGTACCGCACTGCGCGAAGGGATCAAAGCTACTCAACTTACTAACCCATTTACCATCGATGCCTGGGTTTTGCTGCCCGACCATCTTCACACCATTTGGACATTGCCGCCTGATGATGCCGATTTTGGTATCCGTTGGGCGTTAATCAAACGATTTGTTACCAAACAATGTAACCCTGAATTTAAGCGCGACGAATGGCTGAATCCATCAAAGCTAAAAAGACAAGAATCAACCTTTTGGCAACGTCGGTTTTGGGAACATCAAATCCGCGACGAAAGCGATTTTCAAAAGCACATGGATTACATCCATTACAACCCGGTAAAACATGGCTTGGTTAAAAAAGTGTCCGATTGGCCGTATTCGACATTTCATCGTTATGTTGTACAAGGCGTTTATGATATGGATTGGGCGGGTGTGTCTGGTGATGAAAAATTAACAGGTTTTGGTGAATAGTAGGGTGCATTCCATGCACCAAAAACCATGTCGATTTGCTATTTGATGATAAAACTTTGTACTTACTTAATGAATAACACTTTTTTATGGTGCATAAAATGCACCCTACCGTGTGGTTTCTAAATGGCAGTTCCCTACTGGCGCTTATCCAGCTTCTACTTCTGCTATTTCGCCGCCTTGGGTGCATTCATTCCTTATTGGAGTTTATACCTCAAGGAAAACGGCTTTAATCCTACCGAGATAGGCCAGTTATCGGCATTTTTGGTAGGCACTAAAATCATTGCGCCGAATTTGTGGGGTTGGGTTGCCGACCATACCCGGAAAAACCTGCGTATCATCCGCTGGACATCATTTTTTGCGGCACTGTTGTTTGCCGGATTTTTGGCAATCAACAATTACGTCGAATTTGCCTGGCTCACGATTGGTTTTAGCTTTTTCTGGAATGCACCATTGCCGCTGTATGAGGCGACGACTTTGTCGCACTTACAGGTAGATTCGCACCGCTACAGCCGCATACGCTTATGGGGTTCGGTGGGTTTTATATTCACGGTCGTCGGAATAGGTAAGTTGTTGGATAGCCAGCCGATAGGGCTGTTGCCCATTTTGATTACAGGATTATTGGCTTTGACTTGGTTGACAACCATAGTAACGCCAGAAAGCAGAATCGTCGTAAGCCATGACCACAGCCCGATTAACATAGTCAGCATCATCAAAAAACCGGAAGTGCTGGCGTTCTTGTTGGTGTATGTGCTGATCCAATTTGCCCATGCGCCGTATTATGTTTTTTATTCTATTTATTTGAAACAACATCTTTATTCGACGACGGCCACCGGTTTGCTTTGGTCGTTGGGGGTTATTGCCGAGATTGTGTTGTTCGTGTTTATGAAGGGTTTATTAAAACGCTATTCTTTGCGTGGCATCTTGTTGATGAGCTTAATATTCGCGATAGTGCGCTGGGTTTTGATTGGCAGCTATGTCGATAATATTGGCTTGCTGATGTTTGCCCAATTGCTCCATGCCGCCACCTATGGCGGAACGCATATTGCGGGCATTCATTTCGTGCAGCGGTTTTTCGATCAACAGCATCAGGGCAAAGGGCAGGCTTTGTACCACAGTTTGAGCTTCGGTTTGGGCGGTATGTTGGGCAGTCTTGGCAGTGGTTATTATTGGGAGCCTCTTGGGTCGCATGTTATTTTTTCTGTTGCTGCCGTGAGCTGTGGTATTGCGTTTGTGGTTGCATTTATTTGGGTGGGTCGGTCAGAGAATTTGCTACACTTAAGATAAATAACGCAGATTTGACAAAATTGCACCCGAATCCTGTCATCTTAGAACTTACATAACATATTAATAACTAGGGAAGAAACGTGTTTGAAATTATAAAAAATGGTGGTTGGTTGATGTGGCCGATCATTTTGTCTTCAGTTGCGGCGATGGGTATCATCATTGAACGGTTTTGGTCTCTACAAAGAAAGAAAATCCTGCCGCCGGAGCTGGTGCCTCAGGTGTGGATGTTATCTCGCGACCATAAGTTGGATGAGCCTATCCTCAGGCGCTTGAAAACGAGTTCACCCTTGGGTGCTGTTCTGGCTGCTGGGCTTGCCAATCGACAGCATGGTCGGGAAATTATGAAAGAATCCATCGAGGAAACGGGTCGCAGGGTTGCCCATGACTTGGAGCGTTTTCTTAATACGTTGGGTACGATTGCCGCGATCTCGCCATTATTGGGCTTGTTAGGTACGGTGGGTGGAATGATCCGCGTATTTTCTGCAACCAGCGCCCATGGCTTGGGCGATCCGACGATACTGGCTGGCGGTATTTCCGAGGCTTTGATTACCACGGCGACGGGTCTTGCTGTGGCTATACCCAGTTTGTTTTTTCATCGATTTTTTGAGCGCCTTGTTGATGAATATGTTCTGGATATGGAAGGTGAAGCCTTAAAATTGGTCGATATGATCTATGGCGATCGCGAGGAAGTCTGATGAATTTCCGGCGTAAAAAAAGGGATAAGTTTGATATTAGCGTCATACCGATGATTGATGTATTCATGGTATTGCTGATTTTCTTCATGATAACCACCACTTTCAATCATCAGGCGGCACTCAAGATCAAGTTGCCGGAAGCCAAGGCACCAGCCGTTGAAACTGAGGCTAAAAGCGTTACGGTCAGCATTGACAGGAATGGTGTTTATTATCTGACGGATGGTGATGGGCAAACCCGCAAATTGTCCGATCAAAACCAGGAAACATTACGGCATGAGTTGTCTACCCTTGCGACTCAGGGAACTGATATGCCTTTCATCATCAGCGCGGATGGCAAAACATCCCATCAGGCTGTTATGACGGCGCTGGAAATGGCGAACGAGGTGGGTTTTAGCCATATCGCTTTCGCGACACAAGAATCGCCGCCCGAAGAATGAAAAAAACGCTGGTACGATGGCTAATTGACCTTTGGTATAAGGATGCATTCCTCGGTATTTTGTTGATACCGTTTAGCTTTTTGTTTGTCGATGTTGTCAGGTTGCGGCGATATTTTTACCGCGTTGGGCTATTAAAATCGTATACCCTGCCGGTTCCGGTGATTGTCGTCGGCAATATAACCGTCGGCGGCACGGGGAAAACCCCGCTGGTTATTTGGTTGGCTGAGCATCTAAAGCGGGCGGGTTTTCGGCCTGGCATCATTAGCCGAGGTTATGGCGGACAATCGGCAAGCAGTCCGCAGTCTGTGGATGAAAACAGCGATGTCAGTAAAGTGGGCGATGAAGCGTTGTTGATTGCCAGGCAAACCCATTGCCCGGTCGTGGTTGATCCTTCCCGCGTGGCTGCGGCAAAAAAGCTGCTGGACGGATTCGGTTGTAATGTTGTGCTATCGGACGATGGCCTTCAGCATTACAAGCTCAATCGGGATATTGAAATTGCCGTTATTGATGGTGAGCGGCGCTTCGGCAATGGTTACTGTTTACCAGCGGGGCCTTTGCGTGAGCCAATTGAACGCTTGAGCAGTGTCAATTTTGTGGTTGTGAATGGCGAAAAATATGAAGACCATGAATTTGCCATGCAGTTAGTGGGTGATACGGTAGTTAATGTGCTGACCGGCGAGCTAAAACCGTTGCAAGACTTTCAGGGGCTTGCTTGCCATGCGCTTGCAGGAATAGGCAATCCCGAACGCTTTTTTAAATGTCTTGAAGCCGCCGGTTTGTCCTGTACAACGCACAGTTTTCCCGATCATTATCAGTTTCAGCACGATGATATTGAATTTGGCGATAACAAACTGGTGCTGATGACCGAAAAAGATGCGGTAAAATGCACCCAGTTTGCCGGACACCAACATTGGTATTTGCCAGTAACAGCGGTTCTCGAACCGTTGTTCGGCCGCCAATTTTTAGAATTGTTAAATAAAAAAATCGATAAAAGAGATGATAGATAAAAAACTGCTCGACATATTGGCTTGTCCGCTTTGCAAAAGCCGCCTGATTTATAATAAGGTGAATCAAGAACTTATTTGCCGCGCTGATCGCTTGGCGTTTCCGATCCGCGATGACATTCCGGTGATGCTCGAGGATGAAGCGCGAACATTAACAACCGAAGAAGTTGATGCTTTATACAAATGACGGTGCGTTTTAAAGTCGTCATTCCTGCCCGGTATGCCTCTACCCGCTTGCCGGGTAAGCCCTTGCTTGATATTGCCGGTAAACCGATGATTGCCCATGTCTGCGAGAAAGCACAGCAATCGGGGGCTGAGGAAGTTGTGGTCGCTACCGATGATGAGCGGATTTTTAAAGTGGTCACCGATTTAGGCATACAAGCCGTCATGACCCGACCCGACCACCAAAGCGGCACGGAGCGGATTGCCGAGGTTGCCAAACTGTGTGGTTGGTCAGGACACGATGTTATCGTTAATGTACAAGGTGATGAACCCCTCATTCCACCAGACATCATCCAAGAACTTGCGCTGGTTTTGGCGAGTCAAGAGCAGGCTGGGATTGCGACGTTGGCAGCTAAAATCAGCGATTTTGAGGAAATTTTCAATCCCAATGCAGTGAAGGTGGTGCTAAACAAGGACGGGTATGCGCTGTATTTCAGTCGTGCGCCTATTCCTTGGGACAGGGACGGCTTCGCCGACAAAACTAAGCACGTTTCGGAGCGCATAACGCATTACCGGCATATCGGCATGTATGCGTATACCGTCGATTTTCTGAATCACTACTGCCAATGGCAACCTTCCGTATTGGAAACGGTTGAATCCTTGGAGCAGTTGCGTATTCTATGGCACGGGGAAGAAATAAAAGTGAAAATTGTCGCAAAAACGCCGCCGGCAGGGATTGACACGGCGGAGGATTTGCAACGGGTTGAACAGTTTCTCCTTAACTTTCAACAATAAAGCCAATCTCTTCGGACAAATTACCAGTCAAATAGGTTCTTTATTATTAATAGATTCGGCCTTTAAATGTTTGAAATAGCGGTGAATCCCTTCGGCTTTGCTCAGGGTACGTTACCGCGGCGTTCCCTGAGCGAAGCCGAAGGGAAATTAAAACTTCATAAGGCTGGATCAATAAGCAAGTAGACAAGGTGCAGTTGCATCAGTAACATAACTTCTTTTATACACGGATTTCTCAAGAGCTGTTAATGGAACAATTTCATCGCATAAGTCGTTTACCCCCTTACGTTTTCAATATCGTCAATGAACTCAAAGCCAAGGCGCGGGCGGCGGGCGAGGATATTATTGATTTCGGTATGGGCAATCCTGACCAGCCTACGCCGGATCATATCGTCAACAAGTTGTTGGAAGCGACCAAACGGCCTGATACGCACCGATATTCGGTATCCAAGGGTATTCCTCGGCTAAGGCGAGCGATATGCAATTGGTATAAAACTCGTTTCGATGTTGACCTTAATCCAGAAACAGAAGCCATTGTTACCATTGGTTCCAAAGAAGGTCTGGCGCATTTGGCGTTGGCGACATTAGGCCCAGGCGATGTGGTACTGGTGCCAAATCCCGCTTACCCCATCCATCCTTACGGGGTGGTGATTGCGGGTGCAGACGTGCGCCATGTGCCGTTAATTCCTGGTGTCGATTTTTTTGAAGAACTGGAAAAAGCCATCGTCGAGTGCTGGCCGAAGCCGAAAATGCTGATCCTGAATTTCCCAGGCAATCCAACCAGCGGATGTGTTGAGCTAAATTTCTTTGAAAAAATTATTGCTCTAGCCAAAGAACATAAGATTTGGGTCGTGCATGATATTGCTTATGTCGATATTGTGTTCGATGGTTATATTGCGCCATCCATCTTGCAAGTGCCGGGTGCGAAAGATATTGCCGTCGAATTTTTCTCCATGTCGAAAAGTTACAACATGCCGGGCTGGCGCGTCGGCTTCATGTGCGGCAACAAAGAATTGGTCGGCGCATTGGCGCGAATCAAATCTTACCTAGACTACGGCACTTTCACGCCCATCCAGATCGCTGCGATTGCCGCGCTGGAAGGCCCACAAGATTGTGTGCGGGAAATATCCGATATGTACTGCAAGCGCCGTGATGTCCTCTGTGAAGGTTTGAATTCCATCGGCTGGCCAGTGGAAAAACCGAAAGCGACCATGTTCGTGTGGGCAAAAATCCCTCAACCTTACTTGGAAATGGGTTCGCTGGAGTTTTCCAAGAAGTTATTAATAGAGGCCAAAGTCGCTGTAGCGCCTGGTATTGGTTTTGGACAATACGGTGACGATCATGTGCGTTTTGGATTAATAGAAAACGAACACCGTACAAGGCAGGCAATTAGGGGGATTAAGCAGATGATGAGGAAGGATGGGGTTGTTTGAAGTATAAAAATGAACTAACTCGATTGATGCGGTTCTTTTCCACCGTACCCAACGAACTACGTTAGATTTTCGGAGGTCAAAGTGATTCCAGAGCTACTCGAAAAATCAGATGACTGTAATACCCTAAGCAAAATTATTGCTTGCATTTCCGATATCGAATGCTCAGAGTTTTTCTCTGACCATATTGGAAAGTCAAATTCTGACCAACGAATAATTGTTACAGAATTCCAAAAGTTAATAGCATTTGCATTAGATGTTTCAATTCCAGATATTGACTGGAAAATGGAGCATTGTCCGAATAACCAAACCAAAGATTCCATCGATGTTTTTGGGGAGGGGGATGGATTTGTTGTAGTGATTGAGTTGTATAAAAACCGCGCTGACCAAGTCGCAAAAAAATTCGTTTCACGAATGGCAATGCTTTCGTCAACTGATGTTTACTTCATTTCGCTTTGCTATCCAGGTACAGACAGAATGAACAAACCCGAATGTGCTAAATATTTCGGATATTGCTCAACACTTGCACGCCGTATGAATAACCACTATGCAGGATTTATCATTGGGAAACGCTAAGGGCGGACTAGCCGCGCAAACATTCAGCCCGTAGGTTGGGTTGAATGTAATGAAGCCCAACAATTAATACAGGTAACGATTATGCAAATCCAACGTATTTTACAAACCGTAGACACCCAGAACGTGGTCATTCAAGTACCTGCGTCGTTTGTTAATTGTCAGGTTGAAATTTTGGTGATTACCTTGGATGAATCCGTCCCTAATCCACTGCAACGCCGTCGCGTTCCTCCGCAGCGACTTGCAGGGCGAGTCAAAGAAAAAGGCGATGTCATAACGTCCGTACCGGCGGAAGATTGGGGAATCCATTAAGTGTTGGTGCTTGATACTCACATTTGGCATTGGTGGGTAAACCAAATCCCCGGAAAACTTTCTTCGGACAATCTTGACTTGGTTTCTGAAACCGAGAATGTTGCCGTCTCAGCTATATCCTGTTTTGAAATGGCCTGGCTGGTGCGTCACGGTCGGATCGAGATGGATATGTCTTTCGAGGACTGGCTAAGTGAAGTCGAGATGAATTCAAATATTCAAATACTGCCTGTGACTGCACAAATTGCGACTAAAGCAGTTCATTTGCCAGAACACCACAAAGACCCGCAAGATCGGATTATTATTGCAACTGCTTTGCAGTACAATGCCAAGCTATTAAGCTTCGACAGTGTTTTTTCCAGTTATCAAGAATTGGATGGTTATTTGATATGCAAGTAACCAAGTGTCGATAAGGTAAAAGAAATTATTAAAAAGGATCAAACTTGAAACCCGTAAAAATAGGCATCATCGGTTTGGGCACGGTCGGTGGCGGCACGGTTAACGTGTTGAAACGCAACGCCGAGGAAATTGCCAGAAGAGCAGGGCGGCAGATTGTTATTGCCCGCGCATCCGCCAAAGACTTAAGTAAACAACGGATTTGCGATACGACCGGCATTGCGTTAACGCAAGACCCTTACGACATCATCAACGATCCTGAGATAGAGATTGTCCTGGAATTGATTGGCGGTGCAGGCGCTGTGAAGGACATGATGCTGGCGGCGATTGCCAACGGTAAACATGTCGTCACCGCCAATAAATCCTTAATCGCTTTACACGGCAATGAAATCTTCGCTAAAGCTAGCGAAAAGGGCGTGATTGTTGCGTTTGAAGCGGCGGTGGCAGGTGGCATACCCATTATCAAAGCGATTCGTGAAGGCTTAAGCGGCAACCAAATCCAATGGTTGGCCGGCATTATCAACGGCACCGGCAATTTCATCCTCACCGAAATGCGCGATAAAGGCCGCGACTTTAATGATGTGTTGGCAGAAGCGCAAGCCTTAGGCTATGCCGAAGCTGACCCTACTTTTGATGTTGAAGGCATTGATGCCGGTCATAAACTCACTATTCTTGCATCGATTGCCTTCGGAATCCCCTTGCAGTTCGATAAGGTTTTTACCGAAGGCATTACCCGAATTACCCGTGCCGATGTCGAATATGCCGAACAATTGGGCTATCGAATCAAGCATCTAGGCATCGCCCGCAAGACCGACAAGGGTATCGAGTTGCGCGTGCATCCCACTTTGATCCCCGAACGCCGCCTGATCGCCAATGTCAACGGCGTGATGAATGCCGTTGTCGTCAAAGGCGATGCGGTTGGGCCGACGCTGTATTACGGCGCGGGTGCCGGTGCCGATCCTACCGCGTCCTCTGTCGTAGCGGATGTAATTGATGTGGTGCGGGCATTGACGAGCGACCCGGAAAACCGCGTGCCGCACCTGGCGTTCCAGGCCGATGCGTTGCACGACATTTCGGTATTGCCGCCGGAGCAATTCAAAACGGCGTATTACTTACGCTTAAACGCGGAAGACAAGCCCGGTGTGCTGGCCGATGTGACCCGTATCTTGGCTAAACACCAAATCAGCATCGATGCAATCATCCAGAAGAAACCGTCGGACGATTGCGCCTTAATTCCGATCATCTTATTAACCCAAATCACCCTCGAACAAGAAATGAACGCGGCCATCGCCGAAATTGAAGCATTAACCACCGTAAGTGGCAAAGTGAACCGCATTCGTTTGGAAACCCTAGGATAACTTAATCATAACCATGTCAGCACACACTCATCATACTGGCTTAATCAACCGCTACCGCGACCGTTTACCCGTTAACGATTCCACCCGAATTATTACCCTAAATGAAGGTAATACGCCTTTAATTAAGTTGGAAAATATCCCCAAATTGATCGGCAAGGAAGTCGATATTTACGTTAAGTTTGAAGGGCTTAATCCGACCGGATCATTCAAAGATCGCGGCATGACGATGGCGATTACTCAAGCTATCAGCGAAGGCTGCAAAGCGGTAATTTGTGCGTCGACCGGTAATACCTCAGCCTCAGCGGCGGCTTACGCGGCACGGGCGGGCATCAAATCGTTTGTGCTGATACCCGATGGCAAGATTGCGATGGGCAAGCTTGCACAAACCTTAATGTACGACGCGACGATTATCCAGATCAACGGCAATTTCGACCAAGGCATGAATTTGGTCAAGGAAATTGTTGACCATGCACCCGTAACTATCGTCAATTCCATCAATCCTTTCCGTCTGCAAGGCCAGAAAACCGCAGCGTTCGAGATTATCGACGATTTGGGCGATGCGCCCGATTATCACTGCTTGCCGGTAGGTAATGCCGGGAACATCTCGGCTTACTGGATGGGTTATAAAGAATATTCCACTGATAGCGCAACGCATACGGCGGTGACGAAAAAACGCCCGGTCATGTGCGGTTATCAGGCGGCGGGTGCAGCGCCGTTTTTGGCCGGTCATCCCATCGAACACCCCGAAACCGTCGCCACTGCTATCCGCATCGGCAATCCGCAATCCTGGGATTTGGCCTGGGCGGCGCACAACGAATCCGGCGGCTGGTTTGATAAATTTGCCGATGATGAAATCCTGATCGCGCAAAAAATGCTTACGCAGTTTGAAGGCATTTTCTGCGAACCGGCTTCAGCTATTTCCATAGCCGGGGCAGTTAAGGACATTAAATCCGGCAAAATCCCCGAAGGCAGCCGGATAGTTTGTACCTTGACCGGTAATGGCATAAAAGATCCCGATACTGCCATTAAACAATGCGCTTCCGCGCGGATGGTGACGATAGAACCGCAATTGGATGCAGTGAAGAAAGCGATTTTGGATAATATGTAAGGGCTAGGCTTAGAACTTATCCATAAATAATATTGCCGTGATCTTTCCCGTTTTATTTTCCGTAAAAAATGGTCGTAGCGGCTTGCATCAGCAAGCCGAGGTCGCTTCGATTTCGCGAGACGGGATTTGTATCCAGTCTCTTATGTTTAGCTGGTATGGATACCGTTGATTTACCAAAAAAGATACGTGGCTACAAGCTACTTCCGGCATTAAGTAAATTATTTTCGCCTAGGTGTAAGCATTGACGATTGTGTGATTTTTCTTTAAAACTTGTTAAACAGTAAGCGGTTAATAGAGTTTGTTCCGGGATTAGTGACAACATTTCGTGTCGCTATATTGGTGAGTGCGTAGCTAACGCCAGCCGGCTTGGCAGTCCGGTGCGTTTGCAAGTACTGTGCGGCTACCCCGGCAACGTGCGGCGTAGCCATTGATGTGCCGCTAATAGTGCCGTACGACGAATTGTCATTAATCCACGTTGAGGTGATATTTTCGCCGGGGGCAAAAATATCCAGGCAACTGCCGTAATTGGACCAAGAAGCACGTCGATCAGAGCGGTTTGTTGCGCCTACCGTAATGGCTTTGCTGATACGCGCTGGCGAAAACTGGCAGGCATTACCGGTATTGTTTCCTGCTGCAAGTAAATAGGTTACGCCAGAGTTGATTGAGTTGCTTACGGCGTTATCCAAGGCTGGGCTGCCTTCGGTCACTAAGCTCATGTTGGCAACAGCCGGTTTGACGGCGTGGGCAGTCACCCAATTGACACCGGCAATAATCGAGCTAATGGTGCCGATATCCTTACAGTTAAGCACCCTAACCGCGATCAATTTCACTTTTTTGGCAACGCCATATTTGTTGCCGCCAATAATTCCGGCAACGTGGGTGCCGTGACCGTGACAATCCCAGCCTTTCCAGCCATCGCCAACCGTATCAGTGCCAATTACAGCGCGACCGCCAAAATCGGTATGTGAAATCCTGATGCCAGTGTCTATCACATACGCGTTTACACCATAGCCATTCGCTGTGTATTTGTAAGTATTGTTTAATGGCAGCCGGGTTTGGTCGATGCGATCCAGCCCCCATGAGGGTATCGGATTTTCACTGTATAACGCTTCGGCGCTGGCGATAAAATGCTGTTGTACATAACGGTCTTGTTCGACAAGCTGGACGGAAGGATCAGCCGCAAGCGATTTGGCTTGGGCTTCTGTCGCATCTAAAATAGCGCCCTTAAAAGCATGTGACATGATGGTTTTGATTTTGGCATGATGCTTGGTGGATAGACGTTGAATATGGGCTTGAATGCCTGGGTCGTCGACAGCTTGTGGTTTCATAACGGCGATATAGCGGTTTGGAACCGGTATGCCCTTAGCGGGTATAAAATCACCCGCACTGGCTGTTGAATTTAAAAGCGTTAAAAATATTATTTTGATTAAATAATTTGTATTCATTTGATACATCCTCATGAATTTTGGTGTGATTAATCGGAGCGTTTAAGCGGATTTAAATAGGCAAAGTAGATAATGTACAAAAGCAAACGGCACGGATTGAATGTGCATAGTATCTGGGTATGGCATTTGCCGTGACAACTGCCAGACATTAAATCTGATCAAGGAATTGTTGTTAAATAAGCTGACGGGGTTGTTTAGTTGCTGCAACAATTCACCGGACGCGACTACATTCTAACATCATTACCTAATGGCCTATCAAGTCTTAGTTATGCTTTTTTTCATGCAAGAACAAGGTTATATGAACAGGGTAAGCGTAGGTCATAGGAACGCATGGCGGTCAATAATGGCTAATTGCAGTGCTGAAAATTGATGGACAAGGATTAATGTATTCACCGTAAGCGGCATTATTTTTTAGAGAAGTGGCGTTTTTTGTGAAAATCTACCGCTCTTTTTACGGTTTTGGAAAATACCGCACAAACGCTCACGGTGTATTCAGTATAATCTAGGCCTTGTTGTAAACCACGTTGCGAACCACCCTTCAAGGGTATTTAAAAATACGTTATTAAGATTTAATGAAATCAAGCAAATTGTTCGGCTTACATTCGGTACAAGCGGCATTGGATTACTCGCCCGATAAAATTATCCGGGTTTGGATTGACGCACAACGCGACGACAAACGCTTGGGTAGCATTGTCGAAAATCTGAAAACATTAGGTATCGAGCCGGAAAAAACCGACCGGAAAAAACTGGATCGTTTAGCAGATGGTAATAATCATCAAGGTATTGCGATGGAAGTCGAACTGCCGGGTGAGTTATCGGAAAGCGACCTCAAAGACGCTGTCCAAGTATTAGAGTCAACTGCGCTATTTTTGGTGCTGGATAATGTGCAAGACCCCCATAATTTGGGCGCGTGCTTGCGGACCGCCGATGCTACGGGTGTACAGGGCGTGATTATTACCAAGGATAATGCCACCGGCATTACGCCTACGGTGTGTAAGGTTGCCAGCGGCGCGGCAGAAACTGTGCCGGTGTATCAGGTTACCAATCTAGCCAGAACGCTGCGTTGGTTAAAGGATCAAGGCATCTGGGTGATGGGTGCGGCAGGCGAAGCGGAGCAAACGGCTTATCAAGTTGATTTGACCATCCCTTTGGCATTGGTTATTGGTGCGGAAGAGAAAGGCTTGCGGCGGCTAACCCGAGAACAATGTGATTTATTGATTAAGTTGCCGATGTCGGGTAAGGTGGAAAGCCTTAATTTATCCGTCGCTACCGGTGTGTTTTTATATGAAACGGTGCGCCAGCGGTCGTTAAAATCTAAATAATGCAAGCCAATCCAATGTATCAACTTCAAGGCGACAACTTAAGCTGTATCCGCGACGACAGGGAGCTGTTTGTGGGGCTTGATTTTGCAGTAAAGTCAGGCCAGGTTTTATTGCTAGAAGGCAATAATGGCAGCGGCAAGACGACATTGCTACGTATTGTTTGCGGTTTTCGCGAGCCTGATAGCGGGGCAGTTTCCTGGTGTGGAGAAAACATTCCGCAAAGCCAGTATTATTCGGATATGGCTTATGTCGGGCATTTGGACGGTATAAAAAAAGAATTGACGGTGTTGGAAAATCTGAAATTGTCCTTGGCATTGAGTCAGTCCGGTAAATTGTCCATCGCCCAAGCCTTGGAAAAGGTTCAGTTGGCGGGCTATGATGATGCTTTGATCCAAACCCTGTCAGCAGGGCAAAAACGGCGTTTATCCTTGGCGCGATTATTGATTACCCATAATATCTTGTGGATATTGGACGAACCTTTTACCTCGCTGGATAAGCAGGGCATTATCTTGATTGAATCATTAATGGCAGAACATTGTGACGGTGGCGGCATGATCGTCATGACTTCGCACCACGACGTTAATCTACAAGGCGTTGATATACAGCGCATAAGGCTTTCCTGATGGCGATGTTTGATGCGTTTGCTGCGATTGTACGCCGGGATTTGGTCTTGGCCATGCGTCGGCGCTCGGAAATTGCCAATCCGGTGTTGTTTTTTATTTTGGTCATCACTTTGTTTCCTTTGGGTATTGGGGCACAACCTAAGTTATTGCAGGCGATTGCGCCGGGGATCATTTGGGTGTCGGCCTTGTTGGCGACCATGTTGTCTTTGGACAGCCTGTTTCGGTCGGATTTTGACGATGGTTCTTTGGAACAAATTTTATTAAGCCCATATCCGACATCCATCCTGGTTTTGGGCAAAATAACCGCACACTGGTTGACGACAGGATTACCGTTATTAATTGTTGCGCCTCTGTTAGCCGTATTTTTAGGAATGCCTAATCAGTCCTTAAGCATTCTGCTGCTGACATTATTTCTCGGAACGCCCATATTAAGTTTGATTGGCGCAGTCGGCGTTGCTTTGACGGTTGGCCTACGCCGAGGCGGGATGATTTTATCCTTGTTAGTATTGCCTCTATATGTGCCGGTTTTAATCTTTGCCAGCAATGCCGTCGAGATGGCAAGTACTGGCTTGCCAGTAACGGCGCAAATCAATATCCTCATTTCAATGTTGCTGATGGCATTGGTATTAGCGCCGTGGCCGACTGCTGCCGCACTAAAAATGAGTATAAATTCATAATATCCCGTAAAATGAGCACTTGATCCCACATTTAATGGAGTTAAAGGAATATGGTTGCAAGCAAATATCTTTCAGTTTTTACCCCAGCAACTGAGCAGCAAAGAAAGGATAACTTTGAAGATTACTGGCAATTTACCCAGCAACATGGTGGTGAGCTATTAGAATCAGACAAAGATTTGGCGAAAAAACGCGCACGACTAAAGTATTTTGAAGACAACCCGGTGCGCTTGCGTACGCCTTTGGCTAATCCTGATGCTTTCTACCGTAACTATATTGAAATGCAGGATGATCCTAAAAGCCTGGATCGTTTAACGTTGATGTTGACCGGCATTTATAAATTTGCCCGCCACGAATGGGTCGGTATCAAGGGCGCATGGGACGTGGTGCCTGATATGGCGAACTCCCATTCTGTTGAAGACAAGATCAGCCGTGTGCATTTGGCCGAAGAATTCTGCCATGGTCGCTTATTCAACGAAATGTTGCTTACCTGTGGCTTGGATAAAGTGGAATGGGTGCCGTTAACGCCTTGGAAAGAATGGGTATACGAGCAATTCCCCAAATTGCCTGGTTTTATAATGGATGCCCCAGCTTTCGTCACCGAATTAATGGGTGTTTCGTTCTATCTGCACCTGGATCGTTTGTTCGATGACATATTGAAGGATGAGCCGGAAGTCAAACAACGTCTGCGCGAGTTGTTGAATGAAATCACCATCGACGAAGTGGCCCATGTCGGTCAAAGGCGAAACTTTCTCGGGCCGATTGCGACTAAGGTGTCTAAGATGATGGTGGTTCCTTTGTTCACTATGTTCTACAAAGATATGCCTGAATTCGATTTGTTGTTTGATGTTAAGCAGATGGTTAAAGACGGTTTAGTGTTTGATTTTAGTGCCGTACCTGGCGAGTTGGTTGATAAGAGCTGGATACCGTCTTATTGTAAGGCTTAGATAAGGTCATATCGCTACAATCATAAATTAAGTAAAGTTTGAGTTAGTAAATTATGTTTTTAGTCCCTGATGCGGTCGTCCGGTTTTTTCACCGGATGGCATCACCGCCCCATTTTTATGCCTTCACTGAAAAGCTGATGCCATGGCTGGTGGTTGTTTTTGTGTTGCTCGTCAGTAGCGGTTTGTACGGTGGCTTGTACCTTGCTCCGACTGATTACCAACAGGGCGATAGCTACCGCATTATCTATATTCATGTGCCTGCCGCGTGGATGTCGCTGTTTATTTATGTGGTGATGGCAATTGCCGGGGCAATCGGGTTGATTTGGCGCATTAAATTAGCTGAAGTGGTCTTGATCAGCAGTGCATCCGTTGGTGCCAGTTTTACCTTTATTGCCCTGGTGACCGGTTCCTTATGGGGCAAACCGATGTGGGGTACTTGGTGGGTATGGGATGCGCGCTTAACTTCAGAGTTAATCTTGCTGTTTCTCTACCTTGGCGTAATCGGCTTATATGGCGCGATTGACGACAAGCGTGTTGCGTCCAAGGCAGTCGCTATTTTGGCATTGGTGGGCGTGGTCAATATACCGATCATTCATTATTCAGTGGAATGGTGGAACACCCTGCACCAAGGGCCAACGGTCACCAAAATGGATAAGCCTTCGATTCATGTCACCATGCTGGTGCCGTTGTTGTTAATGGCGTTGGCGTTTAAGGCGTATTACCTGATTGCCATGATACAGCGTGCCCGAGTCGAATTATTGCAGCGGGAACGCAATTCCCAATGGGTCAAAAATAAAGCCGTTGAGGTAGATGGGCTATGAGCATACAAGAATTCCTGTACATGGGCGGCTATGGTTTTTATGTCTGGACATCTTATGGTTTAACCCTGATTGTGTTGATTGCAAATATTGTTGTGCCTGTCATTCAGCGTAAACAATTTCTGCGCCAGCAAGTACGTAAGCAAAAACGACAAGCATGATGAAGCCCGCAAGAAAGCAACGTTTGATACTCATAGGCTTGATGGTGCTTGGGGCAGGTTTAGCCACGGCCTTCGCGCTTAAGTCCTTCAATGATAACCTGATGTATTTTTTCCCCCCCAGTGATGTGGTGGCAGGTAAAGCACCTAAAGATTCGCTGTTCCGTCTGGGCGGCATGGTCATAAAAGGCTCGGTGGAGAGGCCGGATAAAGGCATGATGGTGCGCTTCAAGCTGACCGATTTCAAAGATGAAGTGACTGTTGAATATACCGGTATCTTGCCGGATTTGTTCCGGGAAGGGCAGGGCATCGTCGCGCATGGCAGGTTAAATCCTCAGGGCGTTTTCATTGCCGAAGAGGTTCTGGCTAAACATGATGAAAACTATATGCCTCCTGAAGTGGCGGGTAGCTTAAAAAAACCAGCAATGCCGGCACCGGATTCAAAGCCATGATCCCAGAGATAGGACATTTTGCGTTGATTATGGCGTTGTGTATGGCCGTTATTTTGGCTATTGTGCCGATGGCGGGTGCCACCCGATCTATTTCTGGATGGGTCGCTGTAGCCAGGCCTGCCGCCTTTGCTCAATTTCTGTTTATGTCGGTAGCCTATGGTTGTTTGACCTATAGCTGCATTGTTCATGATTTCTCAGTTGCCTATATCGCCCAAAATTCCAATACCGCATTGCCAACCTTGTATCTGATTTCCGGAGTCTGGGGCGCACATGAAGGTTCCTTGTTGTTGTGGGCCTTGGTGTTGTGCTGCTGGACTGCTCTGGTGGCTAAGTTTAGTAAAACCATTCCAGATGCAATGATTGCCAGGGTTTTAAGTGTGATGGGAATGGTGTCCATCGGCTTTATCCTGTTTTTGCTGTTAACTTCCAATCCTTTTGAGCGTTTGTTCCCTGCGCCTGCCGAAGGTCGCGACTTAAATCCCTTACTACAAGATCCCGGCTTGGCGATTCATCCGCCCATGCTTTATATGGGCTATGTTGGTTTTTCTGTGGCGTTTGCTTTTGCGATTGCAGCCTTAATACAAGGTCGTCTTGACTCAGCTTGGGCGCGTTGGTCAAGACCTTGGACAAATGCCGCCTGGATGTTTCAAACCATCGGTATTGCCTTGGGCAGTTGGTGGGCGTATTACGAACTCGGCTGGGGAGGTTGGTGGTTTTGGGATCCGGTCGAAAATGCGTCTTTTATGCCTTGGCTGGTCGGTACGGCATTGATGCATTCACTGGCGGCGACGGAAAAACGCGGCGTATTTAAAACCTGGACAGTATTGTTGGCGATTTTTGCTTTCTCACTCAGTCTGCTGGGAACATTTCTGGTGCGTTCGGGCGTGTTGACCTCAGTTCACGCATTTGCCAGTGACCCGGCCAGGGGCTTGTTTATTCTTATCTTTCTGGCGGTCGTTGTCGGTGGTTCATTGTTGCTTTATGCTATCAGGGCACCTTATGTCAAAAGTAGCGCAACCTTCGAGCCGGTTTCCAGAGAATCGGTGATCCTGATTAACAACGTGTTGCTGGTCGTGACCGCTGCGACCATCTTATTGGGTACACTTTACCCTTTGGTGATCGATGCGCTGGGCATGGGCAAAATTTCCGTTGGCCCACCCTATTTTAACGCCGTATTCATCCCATTGATGGCACCGTTGGCAATTGCCGTGGGTGTGGGTATGTTGCTGCGTTGGAAGCGCGACAGTCTGGGTGATTTTTCTTCCAGGGTTCGTTGGCTGTTTCTGGGTTGCGTGCTAATTGGGTTGGTCTTACCTTTGCTGATGCCGTTTTACTCGTGGGCTGCTGCCTTGGGAATCACTTTGGCTTTATGGACGGTGGCAACATCCGTACTTTCTTTTGTTGATCGTTTAGGTGACAAAGGTTTTTCGTGGTCACGCCTAAACAGAGTACCTGCAGGATTTTATGGCATGACTATCGCACATTTGGGTATCGCGGTTTTTGTGATCGGTATTACCCTTACCTCTGTTTACAGTGTTGAGAAAGACATACGCATGGCTCCCGGCGAGACAGTGGATATGTCAGGTTATATTTTTGAGTTTCACGGCGTAAAGGAAACCAAAGGCCCCAATTATCTGGCCGAACAGGCTTCCGTAACCGTTAACCACGATGGCAAACAGGTTGCTGAATTGGCACCACAAAAACGAGTTTATCAAGTACAAAAAATGCCCATGACCGAAGCTGCGATTGATGCTGGCTTATTCAGGGACTTATTTGTTGCTATTGGTGAACCGCTCGGTGAGGACGGCGCGTGGAGCCTGAGAATCTATTACAAATCTTTCATTCGCTGGATATGGTTAGGTGCCGTATTTATGGCGATTGGCGGACTATGTGCAGCGTGTGATAAGCGCTACCGAAATAAAACAAGATCACTGCCTAATGCTTGATGCGGTAGCTTACACCTATGCTTAAATACATCATCCCTTTGCTTTTATTTATAGTTCTGGCTGTTTTCCTGGCTTTGGGCTTAAACCTTAAGCCCAGTGAAATACCTTCTCCTTTGGTCAACAAATCCGCTCCGGCTTTTTCTGCGCCAAAACTCAATGCAGCAAACGAGAAACTGTCGCCAGCCGATTTGAAAGGCAAAGTCTGGCTGTTTAATGTTTGGGCATCCTGGTGTGTGTCTTGTCGTGCCGAACACCCGATAATCAATCAGTTAGCGCAGCAGCAAGCGGCTGTCATTGTTGGCCTGAATTATAAAGATGATCCCGAAGCCGCAAAACAATGGCTGGCTACATTGGGAAATCCCTATAACGATAGCGTTATGGATCAAGATGGCAGGATTGGCCTCGATTGGGGCGTTTATGGCGTACCGGAAACGTTTGTGATGGATAAGCAAGGCATCGTCCGTTACAAACATACCGGGCCTGTGACGGGTGACGACGTAAAAAATATTTTTCTCCCCTTAATTGCCAAGTTGCAAGCAGAATCATGATGAAGCACGGCATTGCTATAGTATTTTTAATGCTGATAATGAATAGCCAGTCTTGGGCTGTTGATTCTTATCAACTTGCCGACCCTGAACAACAGAAGGCCTATGAAACCTTGATTTCACAGTTGCGTTGCCTAGTCTGTCAAAATCAAACCATTGCTGATTCTAATGCCGAACTGGCGGGCGATTTACGTCGGCAGGTTTTTGAAATGTTGCAACAAGGGAAGTCCAAGGATGATATTGTCACGTTTATGACTGATCGTTACGGCGATTTTGTGTTGTACAACCCGCCGTTAAAGACTAAAACCGCACTGCTTTGGTTGGGGCCGGTGGCTTTTCTGATAACAGGATTCACCGTCGTTTTTTGGTTTATCCGGCGCAAAAAGCAAGCGGCGGCGACCGTGTTTGATGCGGAAAAACAGAAAAAAATACGTAAGCTGCTGGAAGATGAAAACAACGAGGAATCATTATGAACGTAGTTTTCTGGTTGATTGCCGTTATCATGATTTTGATTGCCCTTGCGATTATTTTGCCTCCGGTTTGGCGGGAGCGCAAAATAAGGGTCTCGGACGACCTTGATCAGCGCAATATAAAAATCGCCCGTGACCGCTTGGCTGAGCTGAAAGCGAATAGGGATTCAGGTGGCATAAATCAGTCTCAATATGATGAGCAAGTTGCCGAACTGGAACAAGGTTTGAGCGACGATCTTGAAATTGCCAGTCAGCCCGGCAAGTCCCCAAGTCAGGGTCGTTGGCTGGTTTATGTGTTGGTTGCCGTCATACCGGTATTGTCGGTAGGACTTTATTGGAAGTTGGGGCATTTTCAGGCGGTCAGCCATAGTGATGAGCTGAATCAGGCTGGTTCACAAGCGCCTAGTCCAGAAGCCATCCGTAAAATGGTAACCGGGCTGGCGGAAAAACTGAAAGCAGAACCTAATAATCTTCAAGGTTGGTTGATGTTAGGGCGTTCTTATAAAGCAATGGGCGAGCATCCGCAAGCGGTTGATGCCTTTGCCCACGCCTATCAATTAGCAGGTGAAAAAGCCGATGTCATACTGCCTTATGCAGAAGCATTGGCTTTAGCCGGCAACAATCAATGGCAAGGAAAACCTGAAGAATTAGTTGCGAAAGCCTTGGCTTTGGAACCTGAAAATTTGAATGGATTATGGTTTGCTTCCATGGCAAAAGCCCAGCAAGGCGACAAAAAAGCCGCAATCGACTATTTGCGAAAACTAGAAGTATTATTGCCACCTGATTCTCCCGACAAAAAACAACTCCATGATTTAATTGTGAGTTCAGATAAGGATATGGGTAATGCTGCGCCAGCAAAATCGGCTCCAGCGGCTACGTTATCCGGCGCATCCTTAACTGTCAATGTCAGTTTAGCTGTCGCCTTACAACAGACAGTCAGTCCCGAAGATACGGTATTTATTTATGCCCAACCTTTATCGGGACCTAAAATGCCGTTGGCAATAATCCGTAAACAGGTCAAGGACTTACCATTATCTGCAACCTTGACAGATGCGGAAGCGATGATGCCGAACATGAAATTATCCAATTTCAAGCAGGTCAGGTTGTTGGCGCGAATATCCAAATCGGGCGGTGCCATACCGCAAACGGGTGATTTGATCGGCGTTATTGAGCCAGCTTCTCCTGGAGAACGGCAAGAATACAAATTAGTCATTAGCGATCAAGTCAAGTAAGCGCATTTGTTTTGATTGGGCATGATTGAACTATGATTGAGTCACCATGACCGAACAGCGCATCATCGAACTGGAAATAAAAGTCGCCTATCAGGAAGACCTTCTGCAAGCGTTGAATAAAATAGTCGCCCAGCAACAGCAACAACTCACTGTATTAGAGAAAACCTGTCACTATCTACATGATCGCATCGTTAGCCTGCGCTTTGAAAAATCGGACGAGTCGATTGAGCCGCCCCCACCGCACTATTAATCTTTATTTAAGATTACTGCCTATCTTCATGATAGGACTATAATTATCCATCAAGTGCCGGGTATTAAGGAGAATACCTGCTGAGTTAACCAGTAATACTGTCCTAACAGACATGAATACTTCAATAAAAATAATAAAAACCTGTATTTCAGTACTGTTATTTGGGGTGCTGGGTGTGTCCTTGTGCCAAACAAAAGCCGGTAATTATCTTGAAGAAGACATTGGCTTAGATTGGCTACTTAATCTTCGCGGTCCGCTGCCGCCACCTACCGATGTCATCATTGTTTCTATTGACCATAGTTCAGCAGAAATTTTGCATTTGCCGGAAGAGCCGGAAAGATGGCCGCGGACGTTTTACGTCAGTCTTATTGAAAAACTCAAACAGCAAAAGCCCGCCCTTATTGCCTTCAATATACATTTTGCCGAAAGCCGTAAGCCTGAAAATGACATTGCGCTGGCTAAAGCAATGGCGGAAAGCAAAAACGTCATTCTTGGCGCGTTAGTAAAACGACCGACTATAAACGACAACGAACCTGAATTTGAAGGGCAGGATTTTCGCCTCATTAAACCAGTGCCTGTATTGAGTGAAGCTGCGCTTGATATTGCCCCGTTTTTGCTGCCCAAGTCATCTTCCACCGTAAAAGAATATTGGACGCGCTTTGGTTTGGATAACCCTACTTTTCCTGTTAGTATTTTTCAACACTTTGTCATTAAAGAAGCCTACCCTGAAGTCAAGCAGTTACTTTCAGATATTGATCAAGCGGCTTTTGCCAAGTTACCGGTCGCTTTTGAACAATCCGCTTTTGCTTCTGAGGATTTATTCCGTGATATCCAATCTGCTTTGGCTGTATCTCCCAAGCAGTTACAGCAACACATAAAAGAGACCCACTATTCAACCAAAGTAAAGCGCTTATTACAATCCTGGCTTCAGTTGTCCGGCGATAAAGAGCGGCTCTATCTCAATCATTATGGTGATGTCGGCGCCATTACTACGGTGCCGTTTTACCAAGTATTGGCAGCAAATGCGCCGAATCCTGATTTGTTCAAAGATAAAATCGTCCTGGTCGGTTATGCCGATAATTTGGAGCCGGATAAACAACAAGGTTTATATAGCGCATTTTCAAGATTGACTGGCAATGTTGTCAGCTCAACCGAAATTGCAGCAACTGCGGTTGCCAATTTGCTCGACCAATCCTGGTTGAAACCCTTGCCAGCACGTATTCAGGCTTTATTAATTCTGGCCTGGGGCATAGGCTTAAGTGTAATTTTTCGCCTATTTTCATTTAAATCCGCAATAGTGCTGACGTTGACCCTGACAATGGCTTACGTTTTATTAAGTCTCCAGTTATTAAAAGCGGAAGCAATCTGGCTGCCTTTGGCTATTCCCCTGCTCCAGACAGCCCTTATTGTGCTTTGGCAATGTGCGGATTACTTTATGAAACTCAGGATGGTTTCCGAACGCTACTTGCCCAAAGCAGTATTTGCCATCAACACCCGTTACCCGGATGACATGGATTTCTATGGAATATTGATGCAGGGTGCCTGCATGGCAACCGATGCTGGCCAATATACGGCGTTGTCTGAAACCATAAATCCTTTGCAGATCAATAAAATAATGAATGATTATTATGGTGCTATTTTCCCAAAGGTTAAAAACAGGCGAGGTTTGATTTCTGATGTTATCGGTGATGCCATGCTGGCGGTTTGGGCGGCGGAAAAAGCCGTGATTGAGTTACGGCGGCAAGCCTGCCATGCTGCATTGGAAATTAAATCAGCCGTTGATGATTTTAACCAGTCCAGTCAATATCAATTGACTACTCGAATCGGCTTGCATTATGGAGAAATGCGTTTGGGTAATATCGGTGCCAAAGAGCATTACGAATACCGTGCCGTCGGCGATACCGTTAACACCGCGACCCGAATCGAAGGGTTAAATAAACTGTTAGCAACACGGATTCTGGTATCAGCCCCAGTTGTCACAGGGTTGTCGGATTTTTATTGCCGGGAGTTGGGCACGTTTCTCTTAAGGGGCAAGACCAATCCAGTCGCCATACAGGAATTGATGGGGTATGCCGTCGAGATTGAAGCCAGTCAACAACACTTGGTTGAATGGTTTGCAAAAGCCTTGGCATTCTATGAAGGATACCAATGGAAAAGTGCGCTGGCTGAATTCCGTGCTATCAAGAAAGTTTATCCAGATGATGGCCCTACCCGATTTTATGTAACTTATTTGCAAAAACGGCTGGCGTTATCAGTTGAAAGGACTAACGATGTTAATTATTCAACAGATTTTATGAATTTTAGCAAAGATCATGCCGCAATTATCGACGTTGGTAATATTACCTCCCTGTTGCATTGACACCAGTAAAGTGGTTAAATCGTGAGCGGTTATTTTACGCAAACATAGCTATTGTCCTGATATAAATACAATTAATAGGCGTGGGGAATTCCCGTTTATTAGACGCTAACGATTCTGCGATTATAAAAATTATGCCCCATAAAATTATCGCCCATTTTTTTATTCTTCTTGCCGCAGTAGTGCCGATCACCCTGAAAGCTGGTTCGGATTGCACACAGGTGGTGGCAAAAGTAGCGTCGGCTCAAGGTATCGTCATGATGCGAGCCTATGAGGCTGATGAATGGCAGAGAATCCATACCGATGACCAAATCTGTTCAGGCGCCACGGTGCGGACGTTGCTTCGTAGCCGTGCGACTTTAATCGAAAGCAGTTTGGCGGTCATTACCTTGGATCAACACTCCACCCTCACGTTTACTGCGCCGCCAGCACCGGACAAAGTGTCGTCCTGGTTTATTGATTTGCTCGAAGGTAGGGTTTTCTTCCGAAGCCGTAAGCCTCAGCACTTAGATATTCATACGCCCTTTATCAACGCCGTGCATAAGGGCACCGAGTTTATGGTTGCGGTGGACACTAAGCAGGCCGAAATTACAGTTTTTGACGGTCAGGTAGCCGGTGAAAACAGTGCTGGAAAAATCACAATTAACCAAGGCTTTAAAGGTATCGCCGAAGCCCATCGTGCGCCGCAGGTGCAAGCACTTAAAATATCGCCCGAAGATGCCGTGCAATGGGCTTTGTATTATCCGCCCATCGTTGACGATGTAAGCGGTGCAACCGATAGCGTGTTAAATTCAGCACTCACTGCTTATCGACAGGGAGATAACGACCAAGCCTTGACCAAACTAGATTCTATTCCCGTTGCCCAGCAAAATACCCGATACTTCACCCTCAAAGCTGCACTTTTACTCACCGTTGGTAGGGTTGATGAAGCTCAGCCACTCATCCAGCAAGCCCAACAGCTCGAACCCAATAATGCCGATGCTTTTGCCCTGCAAGCTATCATTGCCGTCGCCAAGAATCAGCAGCAAACTGCGTTAGAACTCGCCAGCAAAGCTGTCGCCGCAAAGCCCAATTCCCCGATTGCAAAAATAGCCCAGTCTTACGCCTACCAAGCTTTATTCAATATCGACGAAGCCTTGAAGGCCACGCAAGAAGCCATCCGCCTCGCACCCGATAATGCCCTGGCATGGGCACGGCTGTCAGAATTACAGTTATCCCAAGGCGATCATGATGCGGCGTTAAAGTCCGCGCACTTAGCCCAAACGCTAAACCCAAAAATCGCCAGAACCCAAACCATCCTTGGCTTTGCAAACTTGGCGCAAACCGAAATTGAAGATGCAAAACAAGTTTTTAAACAAGCATTAGCGCTCGATTCATCCGACCCACTCGCACGGTTGGGTTTAGGGTTGGCAAAAATCAGGCAAGGTGATGTTGAAGAAGGCAAAGGCGAACTGGAAACCGCCGTTAACCTCGACCCCAACAATGCTGTCATCCGCAGTTATTTGGGCAAAGCCTATTATGAATTACGGAACAAGGATTATGCCGGAACGGAATATAAAATCGCCAAAGACATGGATCCAAAAGATCCAACTCCTTGGTTTTACGATGCCATCCTCAAACAAACCACCAATCGTCCGGTAGAAGCCTTGCATGATATGCAAAAAGCGATTGAGTTGAATGACAACAGGGGGGTTTACCGATCCCAACTTCTGCTGGATAAGGATGCCGCAGCACGACAGGTGGGGCTTGGCCGGATTTTTAACAACCTGGGATTCGATGCCCCGTCAAGCCGTCAGGCGATGCAGTCTCTCGCCACCGATCCTGCCAACTACTCGGCACATCGGCTGATATCCGACAGCTATTTGAACAATTCACGGTTCCAAATTGCCAGGACGAGCGAAAATTTGCAGTCCCAACTGCTGCAACCCACCAACTACAATCCGATACAACCCAGTTTGGCTTACAGCGACTTGAATATCATCCGCCGGGTTGGCCCCACTGATACGGCGTTCAACGAATATAACCGCTTGTTTGAAAGAAATGGCGTTAAGCTAGCCGCCACTGGCGTGTACGGTAGCAATAACACGGCGGGTGACGAAGCCGCCATTGCAGGCATTTACAACAAGTTGTCCTACAGCCTGGGACAGATGCACTATTACACGGATGGCTTCCGTAAAAATAACGACCTGCAACATGACATTTATAACGTGTTCGCGCAATATGAAATCAGTCCGGAACTAAACGTGCAGGCCGAATACAACCATCGCGAGACCAAACACGGAGATCTAGAGTATTTCGGTGATCCGCAATATTTCGATTATGTCATGCGGCGAAACATTAATCAGGATCGTTATCGACTGGGGTTTAAGATTTCTCCGGCCACGCATTCCGACATACTGACTTCATTTATTTATACCGACCGGAACGACGGAGGAGTTGAGTACTGGGGGCATAATCAATTAAACACAAAAGCCTACAACGTCGAGTCACAATATGTTTTCCATAACGATTATCTCAATACGGTGGCTGGCGGCGGCATATTGCGCACGAATAACAGTTATTTCATCGCTGGCCTGAATAATGACACTAGCTGCTTTGGCTGTGGATTGAGTCAATTTCATAACAATCAATATTTCGGTTATTTATACAATAATTTTAAAGTTTCAAAAAATCTGACCCTCACTGCCGGTTTATCGTACGATTATGGCAATCAGGATAACGATACCGGATTTAGGTTAAGCGAGTTGAACCCGAAATTAGGCTTTATCTGGCAGGCTAATCGTTATCTTACGTTCAGGGCGGCCGGTTTTAAAACAGTTAAGTATGGCATGATCGATAACCAGACCTTACAGCCTACACAGATTGCCGGTTTCAACCAATTTTATGACGATCAGAATTCAGCGGTCGCCTGGCAATACGGCGTTGGCGCGGATAGCCGCATCGGTAACATTTTAAGCGGAGTTGAAGCCTACAAGCGCGATTTGAAAATACAAACCTCGCCCTTATACAATCAACACTACAATGAGGAATTTTACCGGTTTTATTTCAATTGGGCACCGGTATCCTTTTTCGCTGTCAACACTGAATTCAAATTTGAAAACTTTCGTTACCATCAGCCAAAAGATGTCTCTTACGCGCAGTTTCCGAACTTACTCGAAACAATCACTGTGCCGCTTGAGTTGAGGTTTTTTGAGCCGCACGGTTTTTTTGCCTCGCTAAAAGGCACATACGTCAACCAGAAATTACGTAATAATCCAAATTTTTATACCGATGAAAACGGCAATTTACAAAATTATCTTCCTTTTGGCGGCAATATCAGAAGCGAATTTTATTTGGTGGATGCAGCTTTAGGGTATCGTTTTCCGAAGCAATACGGACTGATTAGTTTCGAGGTAAAAAATCTATTCGATACGAATTTTTACTACCGGGATCGCCGTTTTCTAAACAGTGAGCAAAGAACGCCCGACTACGTTCCAGAACGGATGTTGTTCGGGCGTGTGACCTTAAACTTCTAAATAACAAATAAGGAGACGATAAATGACGATATCTATAAATCCCGCCGACTTTGCCCAATCTGATACTTGCAAAGCAGACGTAGAATGGAACACGACCCATGTTTTGAGTGAAATGGCAACGAAGGAAATCATGGGAGACAAACTGTCGGTTGTTATCGCCATCGGCACGAATGGCAGGCCTATGTTATACATGCCGTTTGGTACCGATTTGTCTTGCTTGGGTGAGCATACGGCGAGCGAGGTGGCAACTTTGTTGGAATTGTTGATAAAAATTCCTGTGACTGATCCGCCGTTTTGCACCCAAAATTATGCCCTCTGTTATCCAAAAACCGGTGGGCCAGGCAGGCAATGCCCATGTTAAAAAATCAGGCTAAACGCAAAAAGGTTTGCATTAATGAAAAATAAAATCTGCCGTCGATGTTAGGGTTCGAATGCAATCTCTGAACGTGACGGTTTTTTTACCCCGTCACTTACGTTTTACCGATTATACCGTTTGAACCATGCTGAAACCTTACTGGCAGGGCAACGTGCCCAACGAGTAGCTGTGGGATGGTGCTTGAGTTGGATCCAGGCAAACGTGGCCTCGATGTTCCGTATTCCGCTATGCTGGGTATGGGCTACTTGAGCGAATGAAAATATTATCTATTCCGGTAACGTTCGTTTGAATACGCGAAACTGGCTTAGATTTTTAGATCGGCAGACGGAGTATCATGCTCCGTCTGGTTGCGATATTGCTGGGGATTTAATAAATAACTTTCTTGTCTTTCAACACACCATAAACATCATCAATCGACTGTTTGCTGGTGTCGAAACTCAACTCTGTTAACTCACTATTTTCAACACAAAGACACAACAAGCCAGCGTTTTTGATAGCTTCAATCAAAGCTGCATTGGATGTTTCCAGTACGGTGGCGGCATGACCGTTATCAAACAGTTTTCTTTCCAGCTGGTAAGCCAATTCCTTCGCTTTTGCGCCAGTCAAGGCAATGGCTGTTGCCGTTTGGCTGAAACGGGCGGCGCGGTCTGCGGCACTGACAGGTAGTAAGTCTTCATCGTCGGTGATGCCGGTAATCATGCCAGCACCGACGGTGCCATTGGTCAGGCGGTCAATAATGATGAAAGACCCCGTCCATTTGCTGTTTTTGTAGGGGTCAAACACCACGGGCGCATTGACCGATACTGTGCAGGAACCAATCTCGTTGAGCTTTAGCTCATTGGCATCATGGTGTTCCAGCGTGTTGACATCAATCCGGTGATGAATCAGCGAGATGGAGCCATACACGCTGCGTGTTGCCAGTTTAATGGCGTATTGACGACCAGGCGTAAGCGATTTTTCTGCCATCCAGACAATATTGGCCCTGAATTTGTCAGAAACCACCGGGGTGGTTTTTTGCTTGCCGATCAGCATATCGCCACGGCTAACGTCAATTTCATCTTCGAGCGTGAACGTGACCGCCATCGGTGGAAATGCTTCTTGAATATCACCATCATAAGTGACGATAGCCTTGATTTTGCTGCTCTTGCCGGATGGCAGGGCGGTAACAACATCGCCTTTGTGGAACACGCCTGATGCCACCGTGCCGCAGAAACCCCGGAAATCCAGGTTGGGACGGTTGACGTATTGCACGGGAAAACGTGCATCTTCAAAATTATGGTCGTTGGCGATTTGAATAGTGTTCAACGCTTCCATCAACGGTAAGCCAGTAAACCACGGCATGTTCTCGCTAGGATTGACGACGTTATCACCATCCAGCGCAGACATGGGGATAAAGCAAATGTCGTGCAAATCCAATGTGCTGGTGAATTCCAGGTAATCCTGTTTGATCTTGTTGAATACATCTTCGCTATAGCGCACCAAATCCATTTTGTTGACGGCAACGATGATGTGCTGGATGCCCAACAAAGATGTAATAAAACTATGCCGTTTGGTTTGTGTTTGTACGCCGTAACGGGCATCAATCAGTATGATGGCGAGATCGCAGGTTGATGCACCAGTCGCCATGTTACGGGTGTATTGTTCGTGGCCTGGGGTGTCGGCAATGATGAATTTACGGGTGGATGTGGAGAAGTAACGGTAGGCCACGTCAATGGTAATGCCTTGTTCACGCTCTGCTTGTAGGCCGTCTACCAGTAAAGCGAGGTCGATTTTACCCGCGCCTGTCGTGCCGGATTTAACGCTGTCGGCTTGCACCGCTGCCAACTGGTCTTCATAGATCATCTTGGAGTCGTGCAGCAAGCGACCAATCAAGGTGCTTTTGCCGTCATCGACATTGCCACAGGTTAAAAAACGCAGCATTTCTTTGCGTTCGTGTTGCGCCAAATACGCGTTGATATCGCTGCTAATGAGTTCTGACTGATGAGACATATTTAATCTAAGTTCCTGAGATAAATTCGGTCGGTATGATTCGATATTAGAAATAACCTTCGCGTTTTTTCTGCTCCATAGAGCCAGCTTGGTCGTGGTCGATCAAACGGCCTTGGCGTTCTGATGTGGTTGTCAGCAGCATTTCCTGGATAATTTCAGGCAAAGTTGTCGCTGTTGATTCGACCGCCCCCGTCAACGGATAACAACCCAATGTACGAAAGCGTACCATCTTCATCTCGACTTTATCATCAGGACCGATGGGCATACGGGCATCATCGACCATGATTAACATGCCATCTTTGTTAACAACAGGGCGTTCTTTGGCAAAATATAAAGGCACAATTGGGATATTTTCCAGGTGAATGTATTGCCAGATGTCCAGCTCAGTCCAGTTGGAAAGCGGAAATACCCGAATGCTTTCGCCTTTATCAACCGTACCGTTGTAAATATTCCATAACTCGGGTCGTTGGTTTTTAGGATCCCAACGGTGATTTTTATCACGGAAGGAATACACGCGTTCTTTCGCACGAGATTTTTCTTCATCTCGACGTGCGCCACCAAAAGCCGCATCAAACTGATATTTGTTCAAAGCTTGCTTGAGGCCATCCGTTTTCATGACATCGGTATGTTTTTTACTGCCGTGCGTAAATGGTCCGATACCTTGGTCAACGCCGTCCTGATTAATGTACACCAGCAAATCCAGGCCGAGATTTTTGACCATCTGGTCACGGAATTCAATCATTTCCTTGAATTTCCAGGTCGTATCAACATGCAGCATTGGAAAGGGTGGAACGCCGGGATGAAAGGCTTTCATGGTCAGGTGCAACATGACGGCTGAATCTTTGCCGATGGAGTACAGCATCACCGGTTTTTGAAATTCGGCGGCAACTTCACGGATGATGTGGATGCTTTCAGCTTCCAACTGTTTAAGGTGTGTCAGTGTGTAATCGGTCATTGATTGTCGTGATTAACGGGTCTGTACGTGTTAAGGATGGCAGTAGCGCCGAGTTATGCACTCATTTTAGTTGGAATGGCAGGATATTGCCAGAATTGCATGATTTCTAGTGATAAAACTGTGATCAAGTTCATCTGGACATGACTAAGAATTAATCGGCTTACCTCTTGGTCATTTCAATCGCCAATGCTTCCGCAACCTTGATGCCATCGACAGCGGCGGACAATATGCCGCCTGCATAGCCTGCACCTTCACCCGCAGGGTACAGTCCTTTAGTGTTTATGCTTTGGTAGATGTCATTACGTTTGATGCGGATAGGCGATGAGGTGCGAGTTTCAACCCCTGTCAACACCGCATCAGGCATGGCAAATTCAGGGATTTTTTTATCGAATGCAGGGATAGCTTCACGAATGGCCTCAATTGCATAATCTGGTAGGGCAGAGGCTAGATTACACAGATGCACATCAGGCAGGTAGGAGGGCATTACTTTACCGAAAGCTGTGGAGGGCGTGTTAGCCAGAAAATCACCGACCAATTGCCCTGGAGCCGAGTAAGTTTTACCGCCCAAGACATAAGCATGGGCTTCCAGTCGGCGTTGATAGTCGATACCCGCCAAGGGATGTCCAGGATAATCTTCTGGTGTTATGTCGACTACAATGCCGCTATTGGCGTTGCGTTCATTCCGTGAATATTGGCTCATGCCATTGGTGACCACATGCTCCGCCTCAGAAGTGGCGGCAACAACTGTGCCGCCCGGACACATGCAAAAACTGTACACCGAGCGGCCATTTTTGCAGTGATGCACCAGTTTGTAGTCGGCTGCACCTAATATCGGGTTTCCTGCGTTACTTCCATAACGGCAAGTATCTATCAATGATTGTGGATGTTCAATACGAAAGCCCACTGAAAACGGTTTGGCCTCAATATAAACGCCCTGTTCAAATAACATCTTGAAGGTATCGCGGGCGCTATGTCCGACCGCAAGCACGATATGGTCGCTAGCGATGGTTTCGCCATTGGTCAAGGTAACGCCCCGAACCTGGCCGTTTTCGATTTCGATCTTATCGACCCGGCTTTGAAAGCGGATTTCCCCCCCCATTGATTCAATCGTTGTACGCATTTGTTCAACCACAGTCACCAGTCGATACGTGCCGATATGGGGTTTACTGACATACAGGATCTCGGCAGGTGCTCCAGCTTTTACGAATTCCGTCAGCACTTTCCTGCCGTAATGGTTGGGATCTTTGATTTGCGTGTACAGCTTGCCGTCAGAAAACGTACCCGCGCCGCCTTCACCAAATTGCACATTGGATTCGGGATTGAATTGCCGTTTTCGCCACAGTCCAAAAGTATCTTTGGTGCGTTCCCTTACTTCCTTGCCGCGTTCCAGGATAATCGGACGAAAACCCATTTGTGCCAGTATTAAACCCGCAAATAAACCGCACGGCCCCGTGCCAATTACAATGGGTCGTGTTGAAATATTCTTGGGTGCTTGGGTTACAAAACGGTAAGACGTATCCGGCGTTACTGAAATTTTCGGGTCGTCTTTTAAGCGTAATAGGATGCTTTCCTCGTTTTTGGTTTCGACATCAAGGGTATAAATGAGATAGATGTCGTTGCGCTTACGGGCATCATGGGCACGACGAAATATCTTATAAGTGATAAGGTCTGCTTCGGTTATGCCTAGACGGGCTAAAATCGCGGATTTGATCGCGGATTCCGAGTGGTCTAGGGGGAGTTTGAGTTCGGTGATTCGGAGCATTTTGGCTTTATTGTAAAGTTGTTACATCTAATATAAATTGCGAAAATTGATGCTGCTCATGGTTCGATGAACTCACCACGAACGTAATTAGCATTTCACCGTTCGTCCTGAGCTTGTCGAAGGACATTGTTCAGAGATTCCTAAAGATGTATCGCTAACGCGACGCTTATTTTAATCGG
Organism: Methyloglobulus sp.; assembly: GCA_013141505.1. Taxonomy (GTDB): domain Bacteria; phylum Pseudomonadota; class Gammaproteobacteria; order Methylococcales; family Methylomonadaceae; genus Methyloglobulus. Next base: position 1,386 of record JABFQX010000063.1, on the reverse strand, counting down.
GATCCCGCATCCGAAGGCGAAATACTTCACTGGGCTTCATCCAGGCTACCTTGCTGAAGTTAACTTACCCCATGTCTTACGCTGATTGCTTTGCCGCCGCCTTAGCAAATAAAGAGCAAGCCGTCTTGCTCACCAGCGATCCAGAATTTGAGGTTTTAGGGGATTCTGTGATTCGAATGGTGGTTTAAGGCACGTTAAAATCCACTTATATCCGCAAAACCAAAAAAGTCTGTCATGCGGCATATAAAGCAGTAAAAAATCGGCTGAGGAAATTTTGCATCTGCGGTATTATCATCGCTTGGATTTAGCTGGTATTTATATTTTTAATAACAACATTGGAAAACTCATGACACAAGATGAATTAAAACAAAAAGTAGCGCAAGCAGCCTTGAAATATATCAAGGATGTTCCTGTTATCGGCGTGGGTACAGGCTCGACCGTGAAATATTTCATCAACTATTTGGCGGAAATGAAAGCCGATATCGAAGGCACAGTATCCAGTTCAGAAGCGACCACTGCTTTGTTGAAGCAAGCCGGTATTCCTGTGCTGGACTTGAATGCTGTCGGTACGATTGAAGTGTATGTAGATGGTGCCGATGAAATCAATCCAAATAAACAATTGATCAAAGGTGGTGGTGCGGCGCTGACACGGGAAAAAATTATAGCGGCGGCCAGTAGAAAATTTATCTGTATCGCCGACGGTTCTAAGCGCGTCGATGTGCTGGGTAAATTTCCGTTGCCGATTGAAGTGATCCCGATGGCAAGGAGCTATGTTGCCAGGGAGATGGTCAAGTTGGGCGGTCAGCCGGTGTGGCGGGAAAACTGCATTACCGATAACGGCAACCATATTATTGACGTGCATAACCTGAATATTATGGAAGCGGTAAAAATGGAACAAACTATCAACAATATCACCGGTGTGGTGGCTGTTGGGCTGTTTGCCATGCGAACTGCCGACATTTGTCTGGTCAGTGATGGCGAAGAGGTTGTGACGTTTTAAGTTGCTGGATCGTCGGTGGGGTAGGCTGTTTTATTCACCGAACTACAAGAACGACTTAGCCGGACGGGGCATGTTGCCCCGTCTGTATGGTTTGATGTTGGTTAAGCGTAGTTGCGATGTTTAAGTTTTGTGGAAACGTTAGGGACGGGGTTACAAACCCCGTCCCGCTTTGGGTTAAATTGCTTGTATGATCAGAAACATTTAGCGGGAGACGGGTATGTTTTAACTCGCATATTCATGAGCCTATTATTCTGAGCCAGACGGGGCATGTTGCCCCGTCTGTATGGTTTGATGTTGGTTAAGCGTAGTTGCGATGTTTAAGTTTTGTGGAAACGTTAGGGACGGGGTTACAAACCCCGTCCCGCTTTGGGTTAAATTGCTTGTAT
>JABFQX010000036.1 GCA_013141505.1 Methyloglobulus sp. | reverse complement strand
CTGCGGAGCCCGCCCCGCGTTCGGCCACGGTGTGCCGATAACCACAGCCTTTGCATCGGTGCCGCTGCCTACCATTGACGACGCCATCTTTGACGCAGCCCTCGCCGTGGTATTTTGGACAATTTGCTATCAAACCCCCATTAGAAATGAGGAGAGTTATAATGACTATATTAATTTAACAATACCAAAATATCTTCAGCAGTAGCCCGTATGAAGTGCAACGTAATACGGAGCATCGAAACCACGAATTCCTGGATTACGCAAGCTCCATCCAGGCTACTCGCTCTTAGTTTTAGAGATAGCCCCCTGATTTGCGCCTCTTCGAATCCCACCGTGAAAACCGCTTCGCGGATCAATTAACTAGGTACGCAAACAGGAGTGATATTAACTTTTTTAAAAGTCAAATCGTAAAGTTGAGTCCCCAAACGTCCAGTGCCGAACCCATAAATATGCCCAGAATCGCACCTCGCTTTGATGTTGACCCCTTGAACATTAACATTTGCCAACGTAGCATCGGCAGGGTTTTTGGTTATAATAACACTCAAGTTATTGTTATTAAATGGATAAAAAGGAGCCATAAAAACGTTACAGCCTAGCCCAATTGGGCAATCATTTGTGCCTTCTAACCTACCCGACCATTTTCTATTGCTGTATAAAGTATTAGTATTACCCCTTAAATTTTCAGGAAAAAATATTGGGAATGGGAATGGGTTAAATGAACCTGGCTGGTGATAAAGCCTTGCTATTGTATAACTCGCAAAGCTTTCAGTGTTGATGTTCGTCGTCATGGTCATTTCAATCATTTTATTGGGTACAGCACATTGTTCTGGCTTTGTTTGTGCGAAAGCCATTAAGTTATTCAACATTGCCGTACAATTCCCAGCCGACTGTGCTTGGCTGAATAATCCTAGGCTAAGTACGAAAAAAAATATTTTGAATGTAAAGTTTTTCATTTTGTTTATCCTCTAAGTTGTTTACAAAAGATTTTTTAAATCCCTTTGGCGAAAACATTTCGAATTGTTAATGCCAAAATGTTTAAATTTTGCCAATAACCCCTTATCTAAATGGTTATGACGCATCCGTGCCGTTTACAAAATTTCTCCATTACCATCGATACCCAGTACTGTTGAATAAATCACCATCTCCATTGGTAAACACACTCCTTACAGACTTGGTTAAAATATTGCTTTTGAACATGAAGGGCTTTTAAAAAAAGCTTCCCTACAATGTGTCTGATGAATTCGAGTAAGAACCGCAAAAAAACCCAAATAGTCATCAACCACCAACCGATATTCAAATTGTGCATAGTCACGCGTATTAATTTTTGAAATAAGCTAAGTCATATAACTGAATAACACTTGGCCGAGATTGGTTGGGAGCAAACCCATAAATATGGCCGTTATCGCAACGGGCTTTAAAAGTAACAGTGTTCCAACCCACTAATGAGACATTGAGAAAATTAGCGTCGGCAGCGTTTTTAGTCAGGGATAGCGTCGTCTTTGCAGGCCTAAGGGGATCAAAAGGCCCATTGGGAAACATGACCGCTTTTCGATTGCTAATTAAGCTGTTTGCAGTCCCGGCCAAACTCTCTGGAAACGGAATTAAACGAAAAATAAATGCTGGTTTGTAGTCCAGAAAGATATTCGTATAGGTGGCAAAATCTGGAGTATTGGCATTCGTCGTCATGAACACTTGAACTTTATTGTTGTCCCCACCCGTAGAACCTTTCGCATAGGTCATTAAATCAGCCAATAAAGTAGTACAGTTCCCTGCCTGACTGACTTGACTGTATGAGACCACACACAGTACGAAAAAAATTATGTTGCAGTTAAGGGCTTTCATTTTTTTATCCTCTCAGTTGATTAATTTTCAATATTCTTTTGATAAAAGGTTTCGATGGGTTAATAGTTAGGCTGGGTTTTCGCTAGGCTACAATACAGCGGAGTAGCTATCTCTCATAGAAACCCCGATTGTTAGCTTCCTACCCCGCTCACGGCGTAACAGTAAAATTGGTGGCACTGGTTGCACTGCCGCCACTGGTGGTGACGGTAAGCTTGCCAGACACCGCGCCGATGGGTACGTTAACAGTGAGTTGGTTGTCGTTGTCCATGGAAATCAGCGATTTAGGGACAACTTTGTTGCCGCCAAACCGGATTGACGTGACTTGGCTTAAACTCCTTCCGGTCAGTATGACAGCTCGCCCCACCGCCCCGCTGACTGGGCTGAAGCTGGTTAAAGTGGGCTGCACAAGGAATGGCTTTAAACTGCTAATTGCGCCTGTCGGTTTGTTGATTTTGATCAAGCCTGTGGCTGGGCCTGCGGGTATGGTGGCAACGCGGAAAGTAGTGCCTGTTCCACTGATGCTAGCGTTAACGCCATTAAAAGTAACACTGGTGACACCCGTGAAATCGCCTAACAAGCCGACAGTGCCGCCCACTTTGCCCGTGCTGGGCTGAGCCAATACAAAGGGTTTTGCGCCGACATCGAGGCTGAAAACACTTCCACCAAGCCCAATTGCTGTCGTTCCATACAACTTGCCATTGGTATGCTGCACAAGACTTTGCCAAGGGTCACTGCTGTCTATCGGTTGATTAAAGGTATGCAGCACGGTATAAGCACCCTGAGGGGTGATTTTAAAAAGGACACCATAATTCCCGAAGGGTATTGCTTTTCCACCAGCACTGGTAGCACCATAAAAATTGCCATCGCTACCTTGCACTAACCCCGCAGTGGGTAGAGTACCTTGGGCAAATGCAGTCGCTGAATCAAAACGATGTAAGTTAGTATAAACACCGGATGGCGTAATTTTGAAGACATTGCCTTGTGTTACAGTAACACCAGAGCCTTTAGTTGTGCCATAGAAATTACCATCTGTCCCTTGTACGAGCGGGGCGTTGGGTTGATGCCCACCATCAGTGATTGTTGCATCAAAACTGTGCAAAATTTTAAATGCACCCGTTGGCGTAATCCTAAACACGGTACCTGAACTAGCACTAGGTTTGCCACCAACTCGGGTCGTTCCATAGAGATTGCCGTCTTTGCCAATTATTAGCGGGGCAAGGGGTAGAGCTCCATCGGTTACAGAAAAAGTAAAATGGCGAAGGATTGTGTAAGTACCTGATGGTGTCAATTTGTACACAATACCACTATTATTCTTACCGCCACTATTGGTCGTGCCGTATAACGTGCCGTCCGGTGCCTGTACGGGGGGTATTAATCCTGTCCCGAAATTTGCAAAATGCCCACCCATATTAAACCCATCATTCAAGACCGAGCCGAACGTATGTAGCACAGTAATAACACCCGCAGGGGTCATTTTGAAGATGGTGCCGCCTAAAAGATTGCCATTGCCACTCGTGCCATAAAAATTGCCATCCAAGCCGAGAATTAAAGGAGAGGTCGATTTTGCTGGAGCAGCGTTGAATGTATGTAGCACACTGAATACACCTGCTGGCGTTATTTTGAATACGGTTGGATTTATACTCTGTCCCTCTGTTGAGCCGAACAGACTACCGTCCCGATTCTGGGCAAGGAAGCCGTGCGGAATGTCACCTTCCACTCCGACAAACTTATGTAGCGTAGTAAAATTAGTCACCGCCTCAACCAACATACTACTTCCAAGTAGCAATAACGCCCCCAGACTGTGAATTAGGATTGCTCTGGTCACGTGCTTATTTGTCTTCATGGTTATTATCCTTTTATTGAATTGGTAAATTTGTTCCTTATTGTTATTTGTACAATCAAGGTTAAGCCTGCTTGCAGTTATCAAAGTCAACGAACCTCTGGTCAAATCCTTCGACAAGATCTGGACGAACGGAATCAACTTGTTCAGAGGTTCCTTAAAGCCGTATTACCGCAATTGTCAAGAAACTATCTCTACAACCGAAACTATCGACTATTGCTTCTAAATACATTTGCGTTGTTACCCTATAGCTTCATGTTAATCATCTGGACGAAAAGGATCTGTTAAAAAACATATACGGAAAATGTTGATTATTAACGCAAAAAATTTTGAAAACTATGCTTGTCCTTGATTTTTTAAGCCAATTAGCAAAAACCGATTCAAACGAATTATTGTCCACTTCCAACCCATGTTAATGTTAGAATCGGCTTTAATGATTCAACCTGTTTTATTAATTTAATCAACGAAATAATAAAACACTGATTAAAATTCTCAGTGGCCTTGCAGGGAACTGTATATGAATTTTCAAATGATTTCGCCCTCACTGGTGAGGGTATTTGGAAGCTGCATTCAATTAAGAATTGAATGCCCTAAAAGCAGGGTTCATGAAATGTGCATGCCCATTGTTCGCTTAGAGAGCATGGATGTTCAGCTGTTTCGCCGTCGTTACGCCTTGGTTGCTTTGGCCTGGAAAAACCTTTGAAGAACGCTAAGCAAATGGCCTATCTGCGCCAATTATGTTGCTTGGGGCTGGGGAAGGATATTGTAATACCGGAATTTCTGAAGGCGGTAAAGACGGTTATTCCTTCCAATAATAATTTGGCGACTAAGGTTGGTGAAGACGGGATACCCTGTGAAATCATTATAGATATGTTTAGTCCAGAATTAGCCCCAATCGCCTTAGAACTTGGACCCAAGCTATTATATACGCCGCAAAGGCTGGGCTTTTTCAATTCATGCTACAAGCAACAGCAAGTTATAACCCATGAGATTTATTCGGGCTTCAAATTCTACGGTTCAGATTTTTATCATTTAGTTTGGATACCCTGCGAACATCATTACTTTTTTCAAGTGCCAGTCTTCCAAAACCATACATTAGTTGAGATAGTTTGGTTATTCCGTTCCCGTTCCCATGAACCGTTCACGGTTGCCGATCAAAAACTGGGGGTTCAATTGTCACCTTATATTGCCCATGCTTTGCAAAAACGCACAGATACCGATACGAATTACGTCAACAGCGGACATTCCAGCTTGCTTGTGACCGATAGCCATGGTGCAATCATCTACCTAGGCAGGGAAGCACAAAGGTTGTTAACGCTGGCGACCCAACTAACAAGTTATCGGCTTGGAATGTCTAGTCCCTTTAAACTACCGCCCGCACTGTTAAAACTGTGCCGCAACCTAGACAGCATTTTTAGGGGTAAAGAAGCATTACCTCCTGTTTACACCATCACCAATCCATCTGGCCGTTTTATATTCCGTGCCTACTGGCTGGACAAGCAGAATAAGGAGCCGGGAGGATTAATTGGCATCATGATTGAACATCAGGAACCGCTAAGCCTGCACCTGTTACGCAACCTACAGCAAGAACCACTCTCTGTTACGCAACGGGAAGTGGCGCTGATGCTGGCTTTAGGCCATAGCCATGTACATATCGGCCAGCACCTGCACATTAAGCTCACGACGGTTAGGGATCATATCCAAAAAATCCACACGAAACTGGATATCCACAATAGCGATGAATTGAAATCCCACCTAACCCAATAACTTAGCATCAAGCATAAAAATCAATGGGGTCAGGCTAAAATACCGCTATCTGTCGAATAAATATTATTTATTACAAATAGTTACCATTTTATGGCGTGGTTGAGTTAGCAATGGATAAGATTTGGGTCGACGCTTGATAGCACGCGGCTGTTTCTTACGTTTACGCTGTCCAATTGAGGTGGCAACGACCATTGCCCGCATAGTATCCAGACTATTTTTCATCAGCGTCCCGAACAGATGAGCTAATTGTAGAGCGGCTTGATTGACTAATTGTACGGCTGCCCTAAAGCTGATGAGTCGCAGCAACTTGTTATGAACAGCCGCCGCCTGGGCGATAGTGGTGCGGATCAAATTATAAGCCAGCATATGGACGGCAATTTCTTTTCTCACCATACATGCCGATTGGCAGCGTAACTTCTCCATGCTCATATGGTTTTAACGCCGTCGGAATCGGCACATTGGATATACCGTATCCAGATTAGTGATTTTTATCGTGGCAGCGCTGCCGTAAACATCAAATCGATCATTATTACGGATAGCTGTTCGTACTATGTTGAAATACCACTGATGGGGCAATATGCTGATCCGGTGAATTACTAAGGGAAGGACACTATTTGCTAATACCAACTACGAGGCAAAAAGAAAATCGTTTAAACCTGAAATTCGTGGAGAAACTTACACTACGGTAGCCTAATTAACGGCGAAACACGCTACTTCCGTGAGCCATTTAATCAAGAATCATTAATTTGGTGTCATAATCCCACCCGACTTGGAAAAATGACTTAATTATCAAAATTAGCTCACAAATAAACGGCAAACAGGAAAAAAACATGAAAGCAATTGTCATGACAGCCACCGGCAATCCCGATGTATTACATTACCAGGATATTGACGAACCACAGATAACAAACCCAGCGCAGATTAAAGTCAAACTCGCCGCAGCGGGGGTTAATCCAGTGGACACCAAAATCAGGCGAAATGGTTTATTTTACGATCAGCCTTTGCCCGTCAGCTTGAAAAAATTATCCAATCAAGTCATTGAAACTTATGGAATTGACCGGGTAAACCGTGTCGCTGGCTATATTCCAGAGTTGCAGTTGGCGACACTGTTCTTCTGATATGGTTTCTTTGTTCGATGAGAACTGAATGTTTTAAGGATAGCCCAGACTCCTTACATTCCGACAAAAAACCGTTGGACTTCCTACTGTGGCAATGCAACTGCGACTTTTTTTGCTGATTTTCCTGAAAAATTAACCCGGCTAATAAACTGCTTCGGCGTTCATATTTCTCCGCTTTGGGTGTAGTATGCCGATGACGTGAAACTCCAAAGTAAACAGAAGTTGCTGTATGAAAAAATTCATTGATACCGTGGATAATTTTCTCCATGAAAGCCTGGAAGGTTTCGCTAAAGCGAATTCTGATATTATCGACTTCAATCCAGAACCCCGCTATATCAAACGAAAAACCCTTAAACAGCCCGGCAAAGTCGCACTGATCTCAGGTGGTGGTTCAGGACATGAACCCTTGCATATAGGCTTTGTCGGCAAAGGCATGTTAGATGCGGCCTGCCCAGGGCAGATTTTCACCTCCCCATCCCCCGATCAAATGCTGGCTGCGGCAGAGGCTGTCGAGCAAGGTGGCGGTGTGTTGTTTGTCGTCAAAAATTATGCCGGGGATGTGATGAATTTTGAGATTGCTTCAGAAATGCTGGAAGCTGCCAACGCTTCGGTTATCGTCAGTGACGATGTGTCTCTACCAAAAGACCATAGCACCGGCCGGCGCGGTGTCGCCGGAACTTTGATTGTCGAAAAAATGGTGGGTGCTGCCGCCGAAACTGGCGCAACTTTGGCCGAATGCAAAGCGCTGGGTGATCGCATCAACCTTGCCACGGCTTCGATGGGCGTTGCCCTCACTAGCTGCACGGTTCCCGCACTGGGTCAACCGACCTTTGCTATTGGCGATAATGAAATGGAGATTGGTGTGGGCATCCACGGTGAACGAGGCCGCGAAACCGTACCTTTAAAAAGCGCATCCGAAATTGTTGAGCATGTAGCGACGATTATTGATGACGACTTAAACCCCCAAAAAGGCCAGGAAATTTTGCTCCATATCAATGGATTCGGCGGCACGCCATTGACGGAACTGTACTTAATTTATGGCTTGGCAACTAAATTCTGGGAACAACGAGGCTTGGTCATTGCCCGTTCATTAGTTGGCAATTACACGACCGCATTGGATATGGCCGGTTGTTCTATCACAATCACATTGCTTGATGACGAACTGAAACGCATGTGGGATGCGCCTGTCCACACCGCGTCTTTACGGTGGGGAGATCAGTAACTACAGTTACGCAGGAACCCTGCCTCAACAATTATTAATTTTTGCTTTTTTAAGGTTTCGACAAAGCATCAACAAGCGCGCAAATCATCAACTGGCTGCTTTTGGCGCCAGCATCAATATGGCCTTTTGACCGCTCCCCCAGGAAAGAAGCACGGCCTTTGGTTGCAACCATATCGCGGGTCGATTCCGCACCGGTCATGGCGATTTGCTTCATGTCAGCTGCTATTTCTGGCAATGAAGTAGATGCTGTCGCCTTTTGGTGGAGATGCTCGGCAACGGGAATTAACACATCCAGCATCGTCTTCTCGCCCTTATCCGCCTTGCCACGTTGTTTGACAGCATCGACAGCTTTTGCGAAAGCATCGGCAAAAATCGCTAACGTCGGCACTTGAGCTTGCAGATTCTTGCTCAGGGCGACGAACAATGTGCCATACAGCGAGCCGGATGCACCACCGATGGATGACATAATGGTCATGCCCATTTTTTGCAAAGCAGGCTGCCATTCCAGCGTAGCTAATTCGCCGCTTTGCACACTTAATGCTTGAATGCCACGCTGCAAATTAGTGACATGATCACCATCACCAATAGCTTGATCCAGCGCGGTTAACTCTACCGCATTGGTTTCAATGGTTTTGGCGATAATTTGAATAAGGCCGGGCAATAAAGCGGTGGAATTGTCCATGATAATACTCCTGGATACGAACTCAGGCATCATTGTAATACTTTCGCCGATACTTTAGCAGTGCGGTTTGTATCTATTCTGATAGGCTAAACGACGCTCTTTGGTATTCACCAAAATTTGTTGCCGAAGTTCATCATCAGAACCTGCCCAACCCACCACTTCGGAAAGTGTCCGAAAACATCCAAGACATACATCGTCTTCGTTCAAGCAACAATTTCTAATGCAAGGTGACTGGATAACATTATCGGAATTTATCATGCGCTTTTTTCATTGCTATTGATAGCCTAATGATAGCCGCAATTATTATTTTGGACAGCCCTCAAGTTTGTAAATACCATAACCTTGGCTATCTATTTGTTTGCGAAGCTCCGATGGTGCCTCGGCACTGTGACAAAAAGCACAGTTTTCTTGGGTCACGACCGCATCAGGATAGCCTATGCTGGTCAACCATAACTTTGCATAATGCAAAGCCTTGTCCTGATCCAGCTCATCAAGCACCACGTCAAAATGCAGGATGCGCCCTGTTGTGGCTTTTGCATAGGTATCATAAACATGAGAAAGTGTCATAATTGTCTCCTAAAAAAGAGGGGCGATATGAACGCCGACATTAGATACCTGTAAAAGTGTACCGTGGTTCTTAACTAGCTTATTAAATTTCATGATATTGTAGCTGCGTTGGGTATCGCTTAATTAAATATCGAATCGAAACACAATGTCTTATGCTACCATTTTCACCTTATTACTTCACCCTTTTTTAGAGCCTGTCAGCGATGGAAAAAGTTATTGTTTTCGACATTATTGAGCGCATTGCCGCCTTGATACGTTCGGAAGAACGAAAAAAATGCACCGAATTCGGACTACAGCCCGTGCATTTGCAAGCGCTGGATTACCTGTCGAGATGCAATAGATACAGCGACACACCCGCTGCGCTGACTAATTATTTGGGGATGACCCGAGGAACGGTGTCACAAACCCTGTTATTGCTGGAAAAGAAGGGCTATGTCAAAAAAACTACGGATACCAAAGACCGGCGAGTCATCCATCTAAGCCTTTTGCCAGAAGGCAAAGCAATCCTGGAAAAAGCCAAACCTTGCGACCTATTTAGCCAGGCATCTGATTTATTAAAGCAGGATGACTTGCAATATTATGATGAAACGCTAGTGACCGTTTTGACGGCCTTACAAAAGTCCAACAAATCGCGCTCGTTCGGCCAGTGCAAAACCTGCCAATTTTTTACCGCGATAACCGATCAATTCGTCTGCGGCTTGACCAAAGAACCGCTATCGAAACAAGACAGTGAGAAAATTTGTCAGGAACACACTGCCGTATAAAGCCTCACAAAAAATTATTTCATCGTTTGAAACGTGTCGTTTATCTTAACAACCAAACTTTCTACCCCTTTGCGGGTCAGTTTTTTCTCGCCTCCTTTAACTTCCGACAAATAATCTGCAACCAAACGCTGTTGTTTTACCTCAACCAAGTGCGCCATCAGGTACACAAACAAAAAACTGGGCTTATGTAACCTGCCGACGATGACATAATCAGCATGATATTGCAGACCCAGTTTCGCGGCAACGTCATGATGGTCGAACAAATAGCCAAAACCAGCGCTTGCTTTTATTTGTTCGGCCAAAGGTATCTTAACAATTTCATAACCAGCCTTTGCCAATTCTACCTCCAGCATCGGTTTAACCGAAGCAGTACGTGCGACTTCCTGGGCAACGCCAGGTAATACGGTGAGATCCCTTAATTCAAAATCAAGCACCGCTAAACGGGGTTGCGCGTTTGCGCTGGCGGAGAGAAAACTGAGCAGCGATAAAACAAGTAAGGAATAAGGTTTCGTTATTTTATTAATAATCATTTATTTACCCGCAAACACCTCATCATAGGCTTCAGAAGAAAATCCTTGCACACGTCTGCCGTCTGAGAACAATAAGGGTATGCCATTACCACCGCTAACCTGTGCAAAAGCACCTTTGCCATCGACAGTATCAATATTGATCTCTTGATAGATGATATTTTTGCTCGCCAGATAGGCTTTGGCTTTTTTGCAGAAACCACACCAATCTGCGGCATACAAGACAACACCGCTGGTGCGGGTAATATCAGGATTGGTGGCAGGTTGCCATGACCCTGCATTGGGTACCTTGCTGCTTGGCAGGTTTTCAAATATCAGGGTCTTTTCTATCCTGCCCTTGGCGGGTGGGCGTGTGCTGTAAGATATTTTGCCATCCGGCCCTACCGCCTTGTAGAAACTTTGTGCATAACCTTCTGTTGCCAAAAAAGCGGCAAAACCTAGAACCATCACTCTTGCATTCATTATTTCTCCGGTAAGTGATACTACGACCTGATACCCAGCTTAGTTCAGATTACTTTTTTAACAATGCCTCGACAATTTTCAACACTTCGATAACAAATAAGCAGTCGTGAATACTATCCAGACAGCTGTTTTACGGTTGCGGTTCATCGACAACGGCATACCTGTTCAATAAAGGCGACAATGTCGGTTTAAGATATTTGATGATCTGTACCGGCAATGAACTGGTAAAGTGGTACTTCCCTGCGTTGGGGCCTTCGACATAAGCAGTGATAACACCATAAAATCGCTCGCCCAGGAAAAACACAAAGGTCGCAGCACGGCTAATAAATTTCGATTCCAACAGCCGCCCCCGCTCGCCCCAGACTTGCTTGCGGTGATCGCCGGTACCTGTTTTGCCACCGACGGCTAAAGGCTTGCCATTGCTATCCGTATAAATGCCCCGCAAACGTGAGGCGGTACCGCCGTCAACCACACCTGTAAGTGCGCCACGGGCGGCACGGGCAACTTCGACTGGAAAAATACGTTGGCCTTGTTCAGGATGTTTGGTCAAAATCGTTTCATACGGCGTTGCGGAAGCGAAATGTATGTTATCAAAGCGGATAGAAGGCAGACGGACTCCGTCATTCACCAATACCCCCATTAAGTCGGCCAACGCGGCGGGGCGGTCGCCTGAAGCGCCTATTGAGGTGCCGTAAGAAGGCGTCAACCTGCCGAAAGGATAGCCAACCCGTTGCCAAGCCGTATGAATTTCCTTGAAAGCTTCCTCTTCCAGCAAGGTCATGATACGCCTTTGCTGGGAATTATGGCGCTTGCTTTTGAGCAACCAACGGTAAACTTCTTGCCTTTCTTGATAGCTGGCTGACAGAATTTCATCCTGGGTCGCTTTGGGATGAGTGGTTATATACCTGACCAGCCATAACTCCAGGGGATGCACTTTAGTGATGTAACCCTGATCTTGCAGATCAAATTCTGCAATCGAATATTTATCATAAAGCCCATAAATATCTTCGTTGACCAGATCTGTGCCTTTTATATGCGATTTCAGGAATAGATAAAACGCAGTTTCATCTTGACCAGGGTATATAGTGCGAAACAGCATCGAATAACGCGACACTTTGGGTTGTACTTTTTGGATCAGCAATTCCATCGCCTCGTCCGCTGTTTTGCCCTGATACTTGACATAAAAACGCCGTAAGTAAGCACGGCCTTCACGGTCGGCGAAGCGTTCCAGATATTCATTGCGGCGAGGATCGGCAGGATCTTCCAGCCATCGAGCTATGCCGTCAGGCCTGTACAGATGATGGTAAACAACATCACGCATCAGGCGGATAAAAACCAAGTTGGTCGAATCTCTTAAAGCATGGCGTATCGACTTGATCTGGCCATTTTCAGATTTATCGAAATTATTGAAATGATGTAGGCCGCCACCGGTGAAAAAAGACTCATACGGACTGGCCGAATATTTTTTGTCCAGTGCCGCATTCATTAATTCTTCAAGGCCGATGTCACTTTTTGCTTTCAATTGGTCGACAACCCAGGCCGACAAAAAGTCACGCGGATGCAAAGTGACCTGTTTGAGCTGATCTAGGCTATAGTAGCGGTATTGCTCATATATCTGGGTTATCAGCTCAAGGTAATGTACCAGGGTGCGTAATTTAGAAGTAGAACCCAAATCCAGGCGGATGCCTTCGTTAATGTCCAAAGGTTGGTCAAAGCTATCGGTTTGCACCCTCAATAAATTGCCCATCGGGCTTCGTTCAAACAACATCACGCTGTAGATAATGGCAGACAAATCAATATGGCTGTCCAGCATGCGAAACCCTAGCACCCCGGCTTCCTGGGCTTTTTCAGGTTCGCTTAAGCCATGCAAGGCTTTTGAGATTGCTTGCTGCAACTCGTAATCAATAGTTGTTTTGACCGTTAAGTCCAGTCTATCGAGTTCGTAATTGGACTTGACTCCCAAAGTTTTGGCAAGACGAGTACGTAATATGGTTTGGGTTTTTTTGCCAGCCATAAACGTGGTGGGTGCAGATACGATTGTGACAGGCTTCAAATGAGTCACTTTGATGGCGGCATCACGCAACGCATTGGAGATGAAGCCTTGACTCGCCATTAAGCGAAGATAACTATCGGTCAGCTCGTGCAAATCTTTGAAACCTTTACCCAATAAGTATGAAGGACGTCGCTGCGACAACAACGTTGTCAATACCTGTCGAAATGCCGCCGCTTGCTGCAGGCTTATTGATTCTTTCGCTTTGAATGAACCCGGTGCAAGCAATCTATTGACCTCATCAAAATCAGCGCCAAACCAGGCGTTCAAGCCATCACCCAGGCCATGAACTTCGCCTGCTTTTGGGGTAGCCGATAACGGCATGGAATTGAGATAAGCGAGGACAATCTGCTTACGCATCTCCCGGGTATCAGTGCCCAGTAAATAACTACGAATGGATGCACTTGCCATTTGCCGGAATTTATCGGTGATAGAATTGGTGTAACCATTTGATGAATGTCGATATTTTTCTATTTGTGTCGCTAAGGTGCTGCCACCTGGGGTACTGTCGGTTAGGCCGAGTTTAGTCGCCATCATTTGTAAGGTGGCGAATCCAAAGCGATCCCACTCCACCGCCGGGTTCTGGCTGGGGTATTGGTTGCTCAATAACTCCCTGTTTTCAATAAAAAGCAAGGTTTGCAAAACCAAAGGCGGAATCGACGAAAAATTTGCGTAACCACGGCTGGGATAAATAGTGCTGAAAATGGCATTATCGAGTTGATCAACAATCCTCAAGCCCGACCGGGTTTTTTCCTGATAAATCGGAAACAAGCCATAATCTTCCAGTTTGTTCATCAGCGGCGATGACGATGCCTGGGCGGTAATATCGAAACCGACATTTTGCAAACGCTTGATAACATCAGGGATGAGTGTGTACCCCAAACGTTGGTCGTACGGGCCATACTGTGGGAAACGAATTGAATCGCTGGCACCCGGCTTGACCTTAAAACTCAATTTTCTGGCAATTTCGGAAAGGTAACGTGCCTGGTATTTTGAAGTTGTAACTTCCTGCTGAACTATTTTGACGGCGACTACTATCAAAACAAATAGGCCAATGACGATATAGGCCGTTAAAAATCGGTTGAGGATTTGTTTATCCATTTTTTGAGTCGTTGCAGATTTGTTAGTGTGGAAACCTGCGTTTTAAGGGCATGTGAAAACGATAGCCAACGTGGCAGCGCATTTTCTAAATAGGGCTAAAATTTTAGTTTTGCAATTCTGCTTGATTTACTTGAACAAACTCTTGAACAATCTTGTGCAAGGTTGCCACATCAGCAAGCTCGTGTTTGATTATAGCAAACAAAGGTCTTTCCAGTTATCTTAGAAAGCTACGATTGCTGATAAAGTTGACTGATTATCGTTGATTAGTGGAATTTTCCACAGTGATGACTTTATACTTGAGCTGTCAAAAAACAGCTTACCGATTAATTTGACTCATTACAGATAGGTACTTTAATCAACAATCGGGCAAACTAAACCGACCAAAATTTAAAATAACGACCCAATTAATACTTATGACCGCACCTCAGCCCATTCAAGCCCTCCTCAACTTCATAGATGCCAGCCCCAGCCCGTGGCATGTAGTGAATACTATCGAGGGCTTACTTAAGCCGTTTGACTTTACCAAGCTGGATGAAACTGCCCAATGGCAGATTGAACCGGGGCAACGTTATTATGTAGTTCGTGATGATTCTTCGATCATCGTGTTTGTAACAGGCACAAAACCTTTGCTGGAAACGGGATTCAAGCTGGTCGGCGCACATACTGACTCCCCTGGCTTGAGGGTCAAACCGAATCCGGCGCAGGGCAAAGAAGGCTTAGTCAGGATTGGCGTGGAAATTTATGGCGGCCCTATTCTTGCGACTTTTACTGACCGGGATTTAAGTCTTGCTGGTCGTATTTGCTATAAAAATAGCGATAACAAAATCGAAAGCTCATTAATCAGGTTTGATACGCCGTTATTACGCTTACCTAATCTGGCAATCCACATGAACAGGACAGTCAATGAAGATGGCTTGAAGCTGCATAAACACAATGAATTACCGCTGATTTTATCTACCTTGACGGAACAACAATTAGCCCCTGATTATTTTCAAGACCTATTGCAACAGCAATCAGGCATTGATGCTGCCCGCATCCTGTCTTGGGATTTGGCGGTCTATGACACCCAAAAAGGCAGTACGTGGGGAGCGCACGACGAATTTTACAGTGACAGCCAAATAGATAATCTGGCATCCTGTCATGCCGCGCTGCAAGCCTTACTGGATGATGCGGTGTTAGATAACGAAAATACGTTGGTGTGCGCTTTATTCGACCATGAAGAAATCGGCAGCGAGAGCAACAAAGGTGCTGACAGCAGTTTTTTACCGACCATCCTCGAACGTATTGCCCAAAGCGTACAACTTGATCAGCAGGATCTGCCCCGAATCCTTGCCAAGAGTTTCCTCATCAGCGCTGATATGGCCCACGCTTATAACCCCAATTTCCCATCCGCGTATGACCATGACCATAAAGTCTTGGTCAACCAAGGCCCGGTAATTAAAATGAATGTGAATCAACGCTATAGCTCGGAAAGTATGTCGTCTGCGCTATTTAGCGAATGGTGCAATGGGGCCAATGTGCCGTACCAATACTATTCACACCGTGGTGATTTGCCTTGCGGCAGCACCATTGGCCCTATTGCCTCAGCGAAGTTGGGTCTCCGTTCCGTTGATGTCGGCAACCCCATGTGGGCCATGCACAGCATTCGGGAAAGTGCGGGGGTTTTGGATCATGGCTTTATGGTTAGGGTGTTGAAAGCATTCTTTACGAACTAACGCCACCTGCCCAATTCCATCGGTTTTATCGTGATCCATTATTGATCCGGCCTTATGAAGTTTTAATTTTCCTTCGGCTTCGCTCAGGGAACGCCATGGTAACGTACCCTGAGCGAACTTGTGCTGAGCGTAGTCGAAGTAACCGAAGGGGTTCACCGCTATTTCAAACAGTTAAAGGCCGAATCCATAATATAGGACAACCTTTAGTTTTGCCCCGTACATTCATCACTTATTAAATTAGTTGACAATATAAGTTTTTAACGGATAAACTCAGCCCCTAATCAAAACGGAACCCTCAAAATGCTCAATACAAAACAAGCTGTAACTTGTCTACTGGCAATGGCACTGGCAAGCCCGCTTTATGCCGACACCAACACGCGGATATCTGACAGCCCCAATTGTACGGCATCCGGCAAACCGGTTATTCCCAGACAGTTTTACTTGGATTTACAACGTGACCTTGCTTGGGAAGAAAAACTGGGGTTAAACCCGTGGGATCAAGAACTGGATGACGTTGACCAGGAAAAGTTCAGGCAACAAGGGGGAGACAAGGAGTTTCATCCATCGGGTCCAAAATTTGAACGCCGCGCCGAATTTCAGCACCGGCTCATGCAGTGGCGCATCAATCACAACTTACCCGCCACAGTTGATTGTACAGCAGTACCCTTAAGCATGGCAGCTCCGCCTTCAGTCCAAGCAATTGCCCCAACTGCCGCAGCAATACCAGGGATTAAAACGGTGCCGCAACACTCCATAGCCAATAATGTCTTCCGAAAACAGAAGGTTGTAGTAGACATTTAC
The DNA here is from genome assembly GCA_013141505.1 of Methyloglobulus sp. Taxonomy (GTDB): domain Bacteria; phylum Pseudomonadota; class Gammaproteobacteria; order Methylococcales; family Methylomonadaceae; genus Methyloglobulus. The sequence continues at coordinate 25,730 of JABFQX010000036.1, read as the reverse complement.
GATGCCGGGAATCCGGACGGGGACATCGTGGACGTGTACCTCAATAATGCCTTTGTCGCCCGTGTTACGCTTCAGCCACTATTCTTGGCAACGAACCTGCTGTTGACATTAAAGCCTTCAGATACTTTAGCCACAAAAACCAATGTATTAAAGTTCGTCGGCATAAATAGCGGCACTGATAGTTTCGGTGCCATTACGATTGGGCTTAAAGGGCATGACGGCCAAATTTTCACCGATAGCGCGATTGCAGTTAACGGCGGTTCCGATGCCACTGTTGGTGTCGGGGGGCAAGCGAAAGCGAATTTGGCTTTAGGTTTGGCATGTGTCGATCCTGTAGCCTACCCCCAATCTGCTAATCATATTCAGGATGCCCAAAAACTAGGTTACGCACGAGTGGTAACTGTGGATCGGGCGAACAGGACGAAAAGACAAGCGAATAATGTAGCTTATTATAAAAGATTGAACCCAACTGCCGCCGCCGTTTGTAAAGCTAACGCCTTAACAAACCCTACACATGAGGTCTGCGCCATAGACGAATACCCTCTGGCAATGTTCAAGGAAAATCAGGATTCACTTCCTGGCGGAGGTAGACCCCACATGCGTGCAATTCCTTCAAGAGACAATAGCGCTTCTGGAGCAAAAATAGGGGCTTATGCAGCCCCTTACAAAGAGGCAAATCCCGCCAGCCCCATTTTTGCTGAGCATACCCCTGATAACTTAGAAATCATTGTACCAGCACCTGGCGGCACGTTGTTCTGTAAAAATGCATTTTAGCTAGCAAGCAAAGTACATGAAGGTACACAGCCTTTTTTGCGGAGTAAGTTATTCTAATTTTGCTCTATTTGACCCGGCGGTTTTTGCCTGGGATGATCTATCGGCGCACATGATTACTAATAACTCCCTAAACCAGGGTTTTGCCTGGCGACCCGGTCACGTCGAATTCTATACCGTCAATGCGGATGATTTTGGTGGTTTTAATTGTCCTTACGATATGTTTGGAATAGAGTTGGACATAAGGCTGGACGAGCCAGTAAAGCTTAGTAGTGATGCCGTACGCGCTATCCAAGTGCCGTTTTCGGTCGCAGGAAATGACGGTATTCGGATAACTGACGACGGCGATTATGTCGCTAGGCCACCCAGAAAAATTGCCATTCCGGCGGGCGATTATGCGCTTGTTTTTGAACAGGGTTGGAAGTACGACCCCCAGCCCATCGAAATAAATGAAGCTACTGGTGAAGACGAAATGGAATTTCTCTACACCCTATGGGGGCGTTTATGGTTTACCCCTGAACAAAATGCCGAACCTAAAATCATATTGCAAAACCCTAGAGATGAGAGAATGCGGCCAACCTCTCCGCTGTGCATGAATGGCGTACCGGGTTAACCTAGCCGTACCGAATACACAATAAAATAAGGCTTTATGAGGGTGGCAACACTTCATATGTCCATGTAGCACATGACCGCTATGTTAGCGGCTTATTGTGACTGGGTGTTTATTTGCTAGCCATCCAACATTTTAAAATAATCTTCCTCACTGATAATTCGCACACCATTTTCACTGGCAGCAGACAATTTGCTTGCGCCAACATCGGTGCCTGTTACCAGAAGATCAGTTTTCCCCGTGACTGAACTGCCGACTTTTGCGCCTAAACGCTTGGCTTCTTTAATCATGTCATCGCGCTTGCCGTGTTGCATGGTGCCGGTGAACACGATGGTCAAACCGGCAATGGGGCTGGTCGGTTTTTGCTGTTGCGCCAGCAATGGGGTTGGGATAATGTTGAATCCCAGCTGATGGATTTTCAGGAATTCATCTTTAATCAACGCTAAATTTTCAACCACCGCACTGGCGGTTTTTTCGGCAAAGCCTTCAATGAGCATAATGTCATCTTTGGCTAAACTGAATATATCCAATAACTTATGATTCTGTAACAAACGCTCGCAGTTGCCCAAGCCCATACGGTGAATTCCAAACGCACCCAAAAAACGCCAATCTTCAATGGCTATGGTGCGGCTATGTTCAAGTTGCTCGAGTAGATTTTTGGCGACCAGATTTTTACCGTCCTGACTGCGAAAACCCATTTCAACCAGTTGATCCAAGGTTAATTGGTAAATCTCATAAACCGACTTGATACCTTGAGCATGGAGTTTTTCGATTGTTTTCTGACCGAAACCATCGTTATTGGCTAATGTTCTAAAAAAATGTTCGATGGTGTTTTCTATTTGTGCCGGACATTGGCTGGTATTCAGACAATACAAATAATCGCTATCCCACACCAAATGGCTGCCACAACTGGGGCAACTCTCAGGAATTTGCGGTGCTTTCGGCGTTATGACCCGTTCTATTTTCGGGATAACCATACCGCTGCGGGTCAACTCAATCAAGGTGCCTTCGCCGATACCTTGATCTTTAACCATGCCATAGTGGTGCGCTGTAGCACGTGAGATCATCGCACCACTTAAACGGGTAGGTTCCAGTTCGGCGACGGGATTGACGCGCCCGGACCTAGAGGTTTGCGGGGTGACTCTCAATACTGTGACCTGGGCGGTTTCGGCATTTTGTTTATAGGCGATTTGCCAGCGGTGATGGTGACGGGTTGCACCGAGATGTTGCTTGATACGGTCATTGGTGACTTCAAAGATCACTCCATCGACATCATAATCAACCAAAGTATGCACTTTGCCGACAATATCGTCAAAATCGGCCTTAAGTTCTGTGGCCGAACCTTGCCAATCCGGAAGTTCGCAAAAGGGGAAGAAAACAGCGGCTTTATTCTGAATGGCATCCAACGCGTGTTGTTCCAGCTCTTTTTCTTTGATTACGCTGGCCTGAAAATTTCGAGCGTTGTCGAATGTGTCCGCCAAATAAGTATTGAAGTAGCTTTGGGTGACAACGATCTCGCCCGCACCTAGCCCACGTTTGCCGCTGCCACCGACAATCATGCCGCGCTCAAAAACCCGGCTGATGTCAGTACCTTTACGACCATCGCCGCGCGTGTAAAGCATTTTGCCATCATCATAAGCGGCAAAACCATCCAGTTTTGGCGTCGCCCGAAACACTAATGTTTCTTCATCAATGCCCAGTTCTTTTGCCGCTTTTTCGACATTTAGCAACCATTTTTCAATCGCACTTTTGCTGTAGGCTTTCTCGGTGGAGAGCATTCGCTGCGGCAGGATTACGGTTTTACCGACAAACGCTTGTTCAGGTTCAGTGGTATGCAGAAAAGGATGGTCAGGATGGCGCTTTTGTAGTTCGGCAAGAAAAACCGAATCGTAGATCCGGTCTGAAATCAGCGGTTCGCCAGCGCGATATAAAATGTTGCAGGTTTGTAGAAATGCCAGCAAATCTTCGTCCGAAAGTTGGCTGGCTTGAGTCTGTTGGGCTATTTCCTCGATTGTTTCAGGCTTTACAAAGTACTTTCCGTCTGTAGATTGATTAAGTATTTCAAGTTGGACAGCATTCAGCATCTTGCATCAACTTACTTAAAGGCTTTGCCGGATAGCCTTGATGGTTGCTTCCGCCAGTGGTTGACGCTGGTGATCCCAGACCGCACCATCCAGATCCCTGGCAATTTGCTGGATGGTCTCTATAAAGTCTTCAAATACCTCTTTAGCATTCGTCAATTCGGTATGTTGAAGATAGAACACGATGCCCGGGCAAGTGAATGCTTGCAGATCTTCACTTTCTTCTGGGAAAGTACCCGGCTCGACCATGCAGACAACGCCGTAATCGGGCTTGCCGTTTTTATTGATGCGTTCATAAACTTTCAAGTCGCCGTATTCCAAACCCGCCGCCTGGAATGCAAATGCCAAATCAACGCCATTAAATCCTTCTTCATCATTGGCTACCACACCAAACTGAAGTATGTCTGGAATAGTAATTGATTGGACGGGTTCATCATCAAATGCTTCTTCGAAATCGTCGTCGTTATCCCAGCCTGATTTTACATCCCAGACTTCTTCCTCAGCATCCAGTGCGTGCCTTGCCGACCCGAGTGGCACAATGTCAAATTCATCGCGTTCGGTATGCAGTTTGAGGGCGTCGTTGATGTGGTTGGACCCACCGATGACGGCTTCATCCTCATATACATCGGGATCGCCGTCAGCACCGCGATTTCTCAGGTAACTCCATAAAATCATGCCGATCATGATGATGAAGCCAGTGGCTATGATCACTATTCTTAAAAGTTCTTTATCCATTAAATTTCCGCCAGACTAACCGCTTCTTCAATATCAACCGAGACCATTCGAGATACACCAGGTTCTTTCATGGTCACACCTGCAAGCTGTTTTGCAATTTCCATCGTGACTTTATTATGGGAAATATACAAGAATTGCACAGATTCTGACATATCTTCGACCATTTGTGAAAATCTTCCCACATTCGCATCATCAAGCGGCGCATCGACTTCGTCAAGCAAACAGAACGGTGCGGGATTCAGTTCGAAAATAGAGAATACCAGGGCGACCGCCGTCAGGGCCTTTTCGCCACCAGACAACAAATGGATCGAGCTATTACGCTTGCCGGGCGGCCTGGCAATGATGTTTACGCCAGATTCCAGCAAATCATCTTCCGTCAGTTCGAGATACGCCTGCCCGCCGCCAAACAATTTCGGAAATTTTTCCTGCAAGCCGACGTTGATCTTGTCGAAGGTTTCCTGAAAACGCTGCTTACTTTCCTTGTCAATTTTGCTGATGGCTTGATCGAGGGTATCCAACGCTTCAATCAAGTCTGCATGTTGCTCGTTAAGAAACGCCATCCGTTCGGATTGGGCCTTGTATTCTTCAATCGCGGTCAGGTTAATCGTGCCCAGACGTTCGATTTGTCCACTCAAATCATCAACTTTGCGTTTCCAGCCCGGTTCTTCGGCATCTTCCGGTAATGTTTTCAATACCGCTTCGGCATCTGCATCAATTTCATTGAGCTGCTCATTGACGCTTTGTTGGCGAACTTTGCTTTCTTGCAGATCCAAACGCAGATTATCCAGCTTGCCTCTTTGCTGCTCCAAATCGCGCTCTACGCGGACTTGTTGTTCCGAGAATTGGGTTATTTGTGCTTCTATTATTTCAAGCTCCTGACGTTGGATTTTCAAGAAATCTTCCAACCGCTGCTTGCTAAGTGCGAATTGCTCAAGCTGCTTTTTTTCACCGTCCATCGGCGCTAGCGTTTGTTGCAGCTTATCTTTAAGGTCGCCAATCCGATCCAAGGCTTGTTGTTGTTGGCTTTGCAAGCGCTCGATTTGTTTGCCGGTTAAGGTTTCGGATGACCGCAAGGACTCAATCTTGGCCTTGATACCAAACACTTGTTGGCGGGCTTCATTGGCGGATTGCTCGGCATGATGCAAACCGCTATGCAAATTCTGGTTCAAACCTTCCAGTTGTTGCCGCGTGGTTTCTTGCTTAATAGTGATGGCTTCTGCCTCAGTTAACAACAATTTCGCCATAGCCAATTTTTCTGCGGTTTCCGACAACTCGTCAATAATATGGTTTTGTTCAGTATCGATGTGTTGCAGACGGCGCTGCTGTTGTTCCAGACGGGCTGATATGGCGCTGGCTTCTGCCTGTTTCTGGGACAGCTCGGTACCTAGAAGAGTGTGCTGTGACTGAATGGATTCGCGGTTGCTTTCGATTTCTTTTAGCCGTTGTTCGGCGGTTTGCAATTGGTCTTCAGCCGTTTCGATAGTGGTGAGCAATTCATCCTGCCGCAGCTTTAGTGAACGCAGTTCTTTCTCGCGTTGCAATACGCCTGATTTCGCATCTTTGCTATGTTTAATGCTAATCCAACCCGGCCCAAACCAGGCACCATCCTGGGTGATAACCGACTCATGGGCTTTTAGTTGTAATGACAAGACCCTGGCACTGACCGCATCATCCGCACAATAAATACCCGACAACAAAGGGCTTAAATTCCACGGGGCGCTAACTTTATCGACTAAGCGGCTTTGTGAACCTGTCGATTCAGCAGGAATAACAGCATTTGTTTCAAATAACGTCAACGTACTGTCATGCAGTTGATGCAACTGAGGTATATAGGAATCGGCGTTATCAATGCAGATAGCTTCCAGATTACTGCCCAAGGCGGTTTCCAGGGCATTTTCCCAACCGGGAGCAACTTCCAAATATTCGGCCAAGCGCTTGTTGCTCGCCAGATCCATTTGCGCCAACCATCCGGCCAGCTTCTCGTTATCTTTGCCCATGGCGTGTTGCTGCAACAATTCCAGGGACGATATTTTGCCTTTTACATGTTGGATTTCGGAACGATAATCATGTAACTCGTTCTGATTTTTTTTGACTTGTTCACGCAGATCCTGAATCTGTTGCCGGTGTTGTTCAAGTTGGCTATGAAAATCGCCACGTTGATTTTCTAATATGTCGATGACACTCGCCAGTGCTTCAATTTCGATTTGAAATTCATTCGCCGAGAGTTCGCCACGTTCACTGTGTAATTTATCCATGCGTGCCTGTAGCTGCTGGCTCAGGCTGTCCAATTGGGTCATGGTGACACGCTGGATTTCCGCTTGCTCACGGTATTTAGCGCTATCGGTACGGTAGTCTTCCCATTGCGCCTGCCAGTCATTTTTTTGTTGCTGGTAGTCCCGGTAAGATTGCGTAGTCTCTTGCTGTTGTGCTTCGGCGATTTCTAAGGTGGCTTCCGCTTCTAAAACAGCCTGTTTCAAGGTTTCCAGCGCCAACAGGTCGGCCTCTATTTCAGTACCTGACTGGTCAGCTTGTTGCTGGGATCGTTGGATTTCCAGCAAGGCTTCTTCGTGGCTGGTTTCATTGTATTTGATGGCCTGCTCAAGGCTGCTGACTTCGGCAACTGCGTTGTAATAGTCAGATTGCACTTGGCTCAGTTGAGCTTGCTGCTGCTTGTAATCACTGCGCTTGGTTTCGATAGTGGCGTTCAGTTCGCGCAAGTGCGTGAACAATCGGTTGTGTTCTTGCGCCACTTCTTGCAACTTAGCTTCCATATCTTGCGCAGATTGATGGTAAATATTCCAGCGCATTGCCAGCAATTCCAGCCTGAATTGGCGTTCCTGCTTTTTCAGTTCGGTATATTTTTCTGCTTTTTCCGCCTGCTTTTGCAAATGCTTGATTTGTTTATCGACTTCATCACGCAGATCGTCCAGACGTTCCAAATTTTCCCGAGTGTGTCTCATCCGGGTTTCAGTTTCGCTACGGCGTTCCTTGTATTTGGAGATGCCTGCCGCTTCTTCGATATGGACACGCAAATCTTCCGGCTTGGCTTCCACCATGCGGGAGATTGTGCCTTGTTCGATAATCGCATAACTTCTCGAACCCAGCCCCGTACCCAAAAATATATCAGTAATATCTTTACGTCGGCAGCGAGCACCATTCAGTAAATAGTTTGACTGCCCGTCGCGACTAACTTGCCGCTTGATGGCTATGGTATTGTAATGTGCATATTCGCCACCAATCTTGCCTTCGCTATTATCAAAAACCAGTTCCACAGATGCTGTACTGACCGGTTTACGCGTGGATGATCCGTTAAATATCACATCAGCCATACTGCCGCCGCGCAAATGCTTGGCCGAACTTTCGCCCATCACCCAGCGGATCGCATCGATAATATTGGACTTGCCGCAACCATTGGGGCCGACAATCGCCGTTAAGTTGCCATGGACAGGGATTACGGTAGGATCAACGAAAGACTTAAAGCCTGAAAGTTTGATTTTTTCCAGTTTCATACACTGGTAGAATAGTCGATTATTGTAATTAGAACAGCAAGGTATTATTTCACGATTATGACAACAAAACCAAGTAAAGACCTAGAGACTTTTCCTAATCCAAAACTAGGGCGAGATTATACGATCAGAATGACCATACCTGAATTTACCTGCCTGTGTCCTAAAACTGGGCAACCCGACTTCGCTAGTATTATTATTGAGTATGTTCCCGATGAACTGTGCGTAGAGCTTAAAGCGCTAAAATTGTATATGTGGGCATTTCGTGATCAAGGCGCTTTTCACGAGGCAATAACCAATGAAATACTTAACGATATTGTCAAAGCTATAAGCCCTAATTTCATGAGGATCCGCGCCGAATTCAATGTCCGTGGCGGTATATACACGACTGTTATTGTCGAACATAAGAACCCAAGTTGGACAGCGCCTGTTGTAGTTAACCTTCCTTAAACCTTACCCGCCCGGCTATCAATTTAAATATATCAATGAACATAAAAGACGCACTGACGACTTTGCCGCAATATATTCTGCCGCAACATACCTTGTCGAAATTGATGAGTTACTTGACCCACAGCGAAAATAAAACGCTTAAAGACTTGTTTATCACCCAAATCATCAAACATTATGGCGTTAACATGACGGAAGCGCTGGAACCCGATCCCAGCACGTACAAAAGTTTCAACCACTTTTTTACCCGTGAACTGAAACCAGAAGCCAGGTCTTTAGCCAAGGAAAACAATGCAGTTGCCTGCCCTGCCGATGGTGCTGTTAGCCAAGCCGGAACGATTACCGAGGGCAAGATCTTTCAAGCTAAAGGGATGTCCTTCAATGTCCTTGATTTGCTGGGCGGCAGTGCCGAACGTGCAACACCCTTTCTCGACGGCAACTTCACCACGATTTACTTGTCACCCAAAGACTATCACCGCCTACACATGCCGCTGACCGGAACCTTACGGGAGATGGTGCACATTCCAGGCAAGTTGTTCAGCGTCAACACAGCCACCACGCGCTCCGTCCCTGGCCTGTTTGCCAGAAATGAACGGGTTGCCGCCATTTTCGATACTGAAGTAGGGCCTATGGCACTAGTATTGGTAGGGGCAATCTTCGTATCCAGCATTGAAACTGTGTGGCAAGGTGTTGTCACACCGCCTACCATCTCTTCCGTGCAACGTTGGCAATATAATCAAAAGAAACCCATCACCTTGCAAAAGGGCGAAGAAATGGGGCGATTTAATATGGGTTCAACGATCATTGTTTTGTTCGGGAAAAACAAAGTGCAATGGGAAAATGAATTTAAGGCCGATGCGCTGGTTAATCTGGGATCTAAGATAGGGACAACCAAGCCTTAGCCTGTGTGTTGTAGAAGGCTGTTAATTCAGCCCCCCTCGTGTGCGTTTAATGTAAGCGCTCGATTAACTGCATCTATTCCTAGCCGTTAAAATTGTGTCAAAGTAACCCCATTTTGAAAGTGGGGATTACATTCATGCCCGAAACATCGTCAGTACAAGACCAGACTAAAAATAAATCACTTATAGATCAAGAACAATATTGGCTTGGGCATTATCATCGTTGGCAACAGTCCGGTTTAAGTTTGGCGGGATATGCCCGTAGCCAAGGCTTGGTTGTCAATACTTTCTACGGTTGGCATAGGCGGCTAAAGCAACGCGGTCTGGCAAAGACAGAACCAGCGCCCACCGTATTTCACCGCGTTGCCATTAAACCACCTGACGTACCTATTTCTAATAAGACTGACGAAGACATAACCTCATTACGCTTCCGCCTGCCTAATGGCATCGACTGTGAGGTGGCTGGCATCAAGGTTGCAAACTATGCCGGATTACTTGAAACTCTGGCTCGTATTCGCCCATGATGCGGTTTTCTGAACCGACTTGGCCTGTTTATATTTGCGCCAAGCCGGTCGATTTTCGCAAGGGCATGGGCAGCCTGGCGGTGCTGGTTGAGGCACAACTGAAGTTTGATCCCTTCGCAGAAGCGGTATTCGTGTTCAGCAATCGCCGATTAAACGCCATCAAAGTCTTATACTGGGAGCGCAACGGTTTTTGTTTATGGCAAAAGCGATTGGAGAAGGACCGTTTTATCTGGCCAAAAGCCAATAATACAGGTGTCGTCTCCTTGACTATCCAGCAATTGGAATGGTTGTTGGCGGGGTTTGACATTAACCGGATGAAGCCGCACCAAACGTTGAGATTTAGTTCGGTTTTATAATGTTTTTGATGTCTTTTCAATCGCTTAACGCTTGTCAATCTGGTATAATTAAACTTATGAAACAAGCACTTGACCTGCCTAAAGACATTGAAAGTTTACAGGCACTGGTACGTCAGTTGCTAAGCGAAAACCAGCATCTCAAAACCCAAAAAGCCCATTTACACGAGCAAATTCGGTTGTTACTACATAAACGCTTCGGTGCCAACAGCGAGAAGTATCACGCGAACCAAGCCGACATCTTTAACGAGACAGAAGCTTTTGCCGAAGAAATTGGCAGTGATGAGAACGAACTGGCTGAACATGATCAGCGACCATCCGTCATTGAGAATAGCAATCTCACCAAAATAACAGCCAACAAACCCGGTCGCAAGTCGTTACCGCCCGAATTACCTCGGATAGAAATCATTCATGACCTTGAAGCAGACCAAAAATACTGCCCTGAAGGCCATGCTTTAAAAGAAATCGGCAGCGAGATCAGCGAGCAGATGGACATCATTCCCGCTAAGGTGCAAGTATTACGGCATATCAGAAAGAAATACGCCTGTCCCTGTTGTAACAACGGTGTCAAAATCGCTCCCCTGCCACCGCAACCGATCCCCAAAAGCAATGCGTCACCCGAATTATTGGCCTTTATTGCCACCGGCAAATTCCTCGACGGCTTACCGCTGTACCGGCAGACGAAGCAATTTGACCGGATTGGGATTAATTTACCGAGAGCCACCTTGGCCAATTGGATGGTTCGCTGTGGTGAACTGATTCAACCGTTGATTAACCTGATGCAAGAGCAAATAAACAACTATCCTATCCAACAGATCGACGAAACCCGGGTTCAAGTGTTGAAAGAACCTGGCAAACAGGCGACAATGCAATCCTACATGTGGGTGCAGCGTGGTGGGCCGCCGGAAAGACCGGTTATCCTGTTCACCTACTCGCCATCAAGAAGCCAATTGGTCGCTGAGCAATTACTGCGCGATTACCAGGGTTTCCTGCAAACCGATGGTTATACTGCCTACGCCAATGTTTGTGCAAAGCAGAAATTGCGACACCTTGGCTGTTGGGCGCATGTCAGGAGAAAGTTCGACGAAGCCATCAAAGCACAGGGTAAGAAACCATCTAATCCATACAGTCTGGCGCACCAGGCGTTGCAAATGATACAACAACTATATCGAATTGAAGGTGACATCAAACACTTGCCGCCGGAACAAAAGCAAAAACACCGGCAAGCACAGTCAATGCCAATACTTAAGGCTATGAAAAATTGGCTTGACCGCGCTTTAGCCCAAGTTACACCGAGCAGCTTAGCGGGTAATGCCATCTCTTATATGTCTAGACAATGGCCGACACTGATCGTGTATTGTGAAGACGGCAGATTAGACATTGACAACAATGCGGTGGAACGGGCGATCCGACCGTTTGTGATTGGTCGCAACAACTGGTTGTTTTCAGATACCGTAAACGGTGCCAAGGCCAGCGCCAACCTGTACAGCCTGATCGAGACCGCCAAGCTCAATAGCCTGGAACCTTACGCCTACCTGTGCCGGGTGTTCGAGCAATTGCCGAAAGCCCGAACCCTGGCAGAGGTCGAGGCCGTGCTGCCTTGGCAAATCGATGTTCAACCGTTTGCTCCGGGCCAGGGCTCATTGCAGGCGGCGTAAATGCAAGATAATGCCGATTCTTCCTGGGGAATTGAGGATGCGGCATAGTGCCGCACCACCAGAAGCCCTAACCTAGTATGAAACAGCGACCTGTAAAACCCCGCCTAGCCATAATGCCGCGGCTTGCTCCAGTGCCGTCCGGCAACAGCCTGACGGATGTCTTGTTAACCTGTATTAAAATCCCCCTCAGTACACCCTCTCTCAAGAAGGGTTGTCTGCCTAGTCATTTAAATGCAGGGACGAGAATAGCGGCAAGAGACATAACATGACTGGGAAAGTTTCCTTTTTTACCAAAATCGGGGTGCGGCATATTGTCGCACCCCTGAGGCGGCCGGTTAGCCGGTGGCAGGGCTTTGTAAAGCCAAGATAAAACAATGCTTTACCCCCCCCTCTACTGATTCCTGGCAAGGGCGAATAAAACGGTTTAACGACCCCAAAAACTATAATTTTTACTTAGCTTGCATCCGGCACCAGTTGCAAACACGAAAAAGTTCTGGTAACTTCCAACCCCACAAACCGTACCTTCCAGCCGGTTTGCTATCTTGAGAGGAAGCCCCCTAAAGGGCAATAGTGCCAGGCTTTAAGCCCGGCCCATAATAAAAACACAAATTGATTGCACGGACTGGCGCGTTAGGCGCACAGGGTTCGTTTTGTTAACGTTTTTATTGGGACTTGACATGGGCCTCTCACCAACTTTGACATCGGCATTGCCACCTTTTGCTTGTTGCCTGCTCCTGCTGGCGGCGGGTATCGCCTTCGCCCGTGCGGAAGGGCCTGGCATCAGCGCACAAATTACCCAAGCCGCTATCAGCCAAACTTTACCGGTGAATAACTCTGCTATTTCAGGGCAATCGATAGAAATGGTAATGCCTAGCAATGCGGCACTGCAAACCAACGAAAACCAGCCAGCCACGCAAGCGAACATCAGCTCAGACTCAGCAATCCTAAGCCATGCCCGCATCAGCCTGCAAAAAACCGGCGGCCAACTCCTGCTCGAAGCCCGCCAAGCTCCGCTGGCGGATATTTTGCAAACCATCACCGAGAAAACCGGCGCACAAATTCATTACTCCGTGTTGCCGGAAGGTCCGGTGTCCGCCACCTGCGCGGGGAAAACGGCCCAAGCCGTTATGGAATGCCTGGTCGCCAAGCAGATTGGGCTGGTCGCCCACAAGGCTACCAAAACCAAGCCCGCCGAATTCTGGTTACTCGGTTCCAGCGTGGGCAGTTGCCGGGCGGTGACGGTGGCGGCCTGTCCGGTAATAGCGCAACCGGTTGTCGAGCAACCCCCCACTGCCGAAGAGCAAAGCGCTATAGATGCCGCCAATTTGCAGCAAACCGAAATGTTTTTGGGGCAAATCAAAACCTCGAAAACGCTCGAACAGAAAACCGAAGCTCTGGCCAACCTCGCTTCCTCGGCAAAAATTGACAACCCCGATGTCCGTAGGGCTCTGGATGATGCTTTGGACGACAAGGAACCCGCTTTAAGGGTTCAGGCTATCAACACCCTGGCTCACCTTGATAAGGACAATATGGCCGAGGTGTTAAGCCGAGGCATGAAGGATAAAGACATCCATGTCCGCCTAGCGGCGGTGGACAAGGCTCAGGATGTCCCGGAAATATTGGAGCAAGCCTTGGCTGACAGCGACAAGAACGTAAGGGATTACGCGAATGCCAAGCTGGCTGAATTGAATAAAATCAAACGCTAAACCTATCGCTGCACTTTGGGTGCTTAGGCTGCACAGAAAATGGCAACAGCTGGATTGTTCATACCAGCCGTTGCCGAACCAGGGAGACAAGGAGTCTTCCTTGCCCTGCAATTTCGCTCCAACGAAAAGCAGGGCTAAATAGGCAACTGAAAATACATTGTAATTTCAACTGCCTATGCTAAAAGCGCCAGATGGTGCCATTAACCTTTGTTATTAACCAATTGTGGCCAAAGGCCACAAGGATATTATACATGAAACGTAATACAGTTAATAAAACGGCAGTCTTGGCCGCATCATTGCTGGCGGTAGCCGGTTTTTCAGAAATGAGTCATGCCAATATCGCCGGTCAAACGCTTGCAGCCGGGGGAACGAACATTGATGTCTATGATTGCAATGTTCCCGCACCTGGCCTAAGCGCAACCCTCATTTCTGCGGCTCCTGTTGCTGCAAACAGCACCTTACAAATGGTCATTACTAAAATGCCGGGGGGGCCTGGGGTATCCGGCACCGTCAGCGGCGCTAGTGCTGGTAACGGCGTAAACCGTACTTTAAACCAAGGTGCCGGTTTTTATAAGATTGTCATTTCGCACAATGCAAATAACATCAACGGCTATAACTTAAATTCAGTCCCAGCGGGTTGCACCACAGCAGCCACCAGGGTCATAAACCAATAACAAAAAGCTCAATTTGCAGCATGAATCCGCCGGGTAATTGGCGGGACACTGCTGCTTGTGTCCTTTTGTTGGTTTTTGATACTGCTTGGGTAACCAAACTTAATTTATGACTATGGCAATGCCATAAGGAAAATTTACATGAAAAGTTCAATGTTAAAAAATATAACCGTATTTGCGGTTATTGTCTTGAGTGCCGGTTTTACCGGGATGGCTTCTGCGCACGAAATCAATGGCGAGCTCACTAATGCGGCTACGCTTTCGAAAAGCGCCATGCATGTGGATGTGTATGTGACTTACTGTTCGTCTTGGTTGACTGATCAACCAGATCCAGATGACGGGTCTTCAGGCCCAGCCGGCCGCTTTGTCTACAGCATCGACAAAACCGGCGGCGGCGCGGACACCGTCAAAGTAACAGGAGCCAAATTCGATCCCACGTTAATCGGCGGGCCTTCCCAATCTGACAGCAGTAATGCTCTTAAAGCCTACCCTGCCTCGCCTTTCGTGGGCATTGTCAGTGGCAACGGTTGCTATCAACTGGTGGTCAGCCATAGCGGCTCAGTAACCAGCAACTATACGCTCTATGCCCATTGCGAAAGGAACACAGCTGCCCTTTTCGGTTACGGTATTCATACCAAAACCGGCATCGTCCCCAATTGGGCAGCCCCTGCCAACAATGTCCCGCCCACAGCGGACTTCGCCCAAGCGTGGAACCAATAATCTGGTTGGTTAACCGCTAACTCTGGCGAAATTTCGCCCGGTCTGCCCTTGCCGCAGACCGGGTGATTTTTTGCGATGTAGGCTGCGGTTTTCATGCGATAACCGGATCGTAATCTAAGCGGATTGATTTGAGCAGCCTTCTATTGTTACCGATGGCAACGCCATAAGGAAGATTTATATGAAGAGTTCATTAATCGGCGGGCCTTCCCAATCTGACAGCAGTAATGTTCTTAAAGACTATCCTTTCTCGCCTTTCGTGGGCATTGTCAGCGGCAACGGTTGCTATCAACTGGTGGTCAGCCATAGCGCCCCGGTGACCAGCAACTATACGCTGCGTTTCGATTGCGAAAGGAACACAGCTGTCCCTTTCGGTAATGGCATCCGTACCAAGGTCGGCATCGTCCCCAATTGGGCAGCCCCTGCCAACAATGTCCCGCCCACAGCGGGCTTCGCCCAAGCGTGGAACCAATGAGTGTAAGGCTAACAAGACTGCATATACACCGACAAGCTTTAGCATTTATGACGTAAGAGTACGAACGGTGCGACAATTTAAAGATCAAATCCATAAGAGTGATAATAAGATAACCGAAGGGATAAGCGATGACATTTCGCCTTAAAAAAAACTGCCAAGCTACCGGTAACTACACGGATTTAGCGCCAAGCCCGAAACCGGCGAGCACCTGTGGCAGCCGCGCCCTGACTGCGGCGGCATTGCTGTTGCCGGGGTTGGTGCAGGAGGCCGCATTGGCCGCCGACGGCGATAGCGTGAATTTCCAGTACAGCCACTACCAGGAAGGTAAGCGCGACATCTATGCGCCCAGCCAGCAAACGCCATCTTTAAACGCTACCGTCAAGATGCCCACCCAACTCAACCCCATCGAGGTGGACAGCCTGCATGGCAGCGCCCGGGTCAGCCTGACCGAGCGCATCAAGTTCGCCTTCAATTACCTGCAAGATACCTGGTCCGGTGCCACGCCCATCGGCACAGCGCCGACGGTGTCGGACAACGAACGATTGAAGTACTATGCCTCTAACCCTATCACCTCAGAACCCGTTAGCCCAATTGTCGGTGCGTCGCCTTTGGGAAGTCCTCAGAATCACTTTTTTATAGACCACCAGGGCAACCTGCGGGTAGGGAATTTTGACTCCAACACCGGCCTGGTTACCCCTGGACGCATCAACAACCAACTGACCCATGTGCTGGTGTCGGCTTCACCGGAGACCCGCCAGCAGGGCGATTTCAAGCTCAGTTACGACTGGGACGAGGCTTCCTTGTCCTTAGGCGGCGGCATTTCCGTGGAAAACGATTACGAGTCGCGCTTCGGCAACTTGGGCTTGCGGCTGGATTTCAACCAAAAGCAGACCGTCTTCAATTTGGGTTTAAGCTATACCAACAGCGACACCCGCGCCACCTTGGACCAGACTTCCCTGAGCTGGATTAATCGTGAAAATTACCTTACCGCTCCCGGCGGAAAAGACCCGGTGACCGGTGTACCCTTGTACCGGCACTTGCCCGGCGTTTTGGCGCATATCGACTACCAGTATGAAAAAGATGCCAAGGGCGATTATAAACGAACCGGCGCCATCCTGACCGGCAACCGCCAGGATTGGGGGGTGACCCTTGGGCTGTCGCAGGTGCTGGGCAAAAACGCCCTGCTGGAGGCGGGCATGGGCTACACCCGCAGCACCGGCTACATGGCCAACCCTTACAAGCAGGTCTACGAATGCGATGGACAGTTAAGCCAGGATTCCGCTTTGCCGCCCTTGTATTATTGCGCTGCATCTCTGTTGGAAAAACGCCCCGGCGAGCGCAACCAGTTTAACTGGGACCTGGGCTACCGGCACTATATTGAAGCCCTGGATGCCGCCTTGCACCTGGATTACCGCTTCGCCCATGACGATTGGGGCATCCACGCCCATACTTTTTCGGCGGATTGGGTACAGCCGTTGGGCGCAGGCTGGACGCTGACCCCCAACGTGCGCTATTACTCGCAAAGCGGCGCGGAATTTTATACGCCTTTTATAACGCGGATGCTTAGCTACGACCCCAACACCGGTTCGCCAATCTACGACCGGGAACTCCCCAGCAGTTATTCCAGCGACCAGCGCCTGTCCGGCTTCGGCGCATTGAGCGGCGGGCTGACCATTGCCAAGCAATTTGCCAGGGGCATCCAACTGGAGACCGGCTTTGAGTATTATACCCATCAGGGTGGCCTAAAGCTGGGCGGCGGCGGGGAACAGGGTTTTGCCGACTACGATTACTGGGTGGCGAACGCCGCGCTCAAGGTCAACCTGGAGGCGATGGGCGGACACATTGGCGGGCACACCGGCCATCATGCCCAACATGCCGCTTTGCCCGCTGGGGTTATGTTTGGCCACACCCTGGCGAAGGCCGGCGATTTCATGGCGGGCTACCGCTACATGCGCAACGACCAAGCTGGCCGCACCTTGCTGGGCCAACAAATTGCCGGTGCGGGCGACATTATCGCCAACGGTTGCACCGTTGGCCGCACCTGCTCAAACGCACCAAAAACCATGGCCATGAACATGCACATGCTCGACCTGATGTTTGCCCCGACCGATTGGCTGACCCTGATGCTGATGCCGCAGTGGCTGGACATGGACATGGAGTTGGATCCGCTAGTCACTAAGCTGAGTAAGCATACTCATAACACAGGAGACCACAGCCACCAAAGCGGCGGCATTGGCGACACCGGCGTTTATGCCTTGTTTAAATTATTCGACCGCCCTAGTCATCAGCTCAACCTCAGTCTGGGCGGCACCGCTCCGACCGGCGATGTCGATGCCAGGTTACGTAAACGGACTGCCAGTCCCGAAAATGGACAATACCTTCATTATGGCATGCAGTTGGGCAGCGGCACCTGGGACTTCAAGCCTGCTCTGACTTATATCGGGCAGACCGGGGCTTTCCTCTGGGGCGCGCAAGCCACCGGCACGGTGCGGCTGGAAAGCAAAAACGAATCCAATTTCGCCTTTGGCGACCTCTTCCAGGGCAGCGCCTGGGGCGGCTACCGGTGGACGGATTGGCTGTCCACCACCGTGCGCGGCGTTTATACCACGCAGGGTCGGATCAAGGGCGAGTTTAACCCGGTGATCAACCAGCTTAGCAACAAACCCATTTTTTCAGATCACATAGGCCCTTTCGACTTCCCGCAGAACTACGGCGGCCGATTTTGGGACTTGGGCCTGGGGGTTAATGTGAGCATCCCCCATGGCGCATTTGCGGGCAACAGCCTAATGTTTGAATGGCTGCAACCGGTTTATACCGATTATAACGGCTACCAGCTTAACCGTGACTACGCCGTTAACTTTACCTGGAGTTACGGGTTTTAACTTATCTTTTTTTTCATTTATGGAGGCTGTATGACGTTTAGATTTGCCACAAACCTGTTGATATTGCTTATGTTGGTTTCAGGTGGCGCCGAAGCCGCAAAAAAACCGGCCAAAGCCAAACCCGCCGCCAAACTGGACACCGAGGTACAAAAATCCAGTTACGCCCAAGGGGTGCGTTATATCGAATATTTGCAGAAAAGCGAAATTCCCTTCGACCAGGAATTGTTTTTGTTGGGGGTGAATGACTTTCTGGATAAAAAACCGCTGCGTTTGAATCCTGAGCAATTACAGAAGTGGCAAGACTGGTTGTTAGTCCAACAAGCACTACACAATGACAAAATGGCCAAGGATAACCTACAAAAAGGCACGACGTTCATGACCGCCAACAAACAAAAGCCTGGGGTCGTCAGCCTGCCCAGCGGCTTACAGTACAAACCGCTGGCAGCAGGGGCTAACCCACAGCATCCGAAAACCAGCGACGTTGTCACTTTAGAATATGAAGTACACCGTATTAATGGTGAAAAGTTAATCAAAAGCGGCGAAAATCCATCGGCACCCGCGCAAGTCCAAGTCGGCCAATTGCCTAAAGGCTGGCAAGAAGCGACTCTATTGATGAAAGAAGGCGATAAATGGCAATTATTTATCCCGCCTAACCTTGCCTACGGCGAAAACGGCTTTCAGCAGGGCGGTGTCGGCCCGAATGAAACCTTGATTTACGATGTTAGCCTGCTTAAGGTGGAAACACCGATACCGGGAAAAAATCCAGCTACCCCGCCACCTGCTATCAAAAAATCGTCGAGTTGGTAACTGTGGTTTATTTTTACCATCTTAAACAGATGGGATATTTCACGTTGGGAGGGACGTAAGCTCAGCGCCGCATAAATTTCGGGATTAGGTATGAAAAAGCTTACAAAACAAAATCTTTTTACCTTCTTACATTAAGGACAACGGCATGGCATTACCCCGGTGATTGTTAGCTTATAAATGCTTGTGCATTTTGTTAACCTTAGCTACCTGTGCCCCGGTACAGGCCTGAGAGCGTTGCAACCTCGCCAAGCCGCAGATGGCGCTCGACCCGTATCCTTTGCAAAGTGCTTTGCGGGCGCACAACTACGGCAGCCGGGAAGCGGCGGCAGGCGGCAATGCCGCGCAGGGCTGCGGGTGCGGGTGTTATTGAGGGCGTATTAGCGACCTTCACCAACCAGGTTGATCAATCAACATTACCGTTAAAGTTTTACCCCCAGCCGGCGGGGCCGCAAGGTTGGTGTGGTTAACCTTGGGATAGGCCGGACGGCGGCCACCGGCGCGTGCTGCCGATGTTGAAACAACGCCCGGGGTTGCGGGATTGGGGTAGCATCCACCCCGGTGGCCGTAACAAGCAGTTCCCTGCCCCGGGTAAGGGCACCGCCCGGCGGGGGGTATTACGCGCTGCAATGCGTCATCGTGATAGATTCGGCCCTGTCAAGACTCAACTCCCGTTCGCCTTGAGCCTGTCGAAAGGCGGTAGTTGCATCTACTTGCCCAGATCGTTTAGTTCAAACTTTAAAAGGCCTAATCAATAATTATAGGCAAGCCATTTTTTTGTAACAAACCCGCTTGACAACAGGAGACAAGCGCCATGTACTCAACCGGAATATCAAACAACTCCAATACTGCGGCTGCGCGTCCATCCAGCCGGACTAAAGACAAGGACGATGCGGAGGCGGCATTCCCGAACGTCCGCTATTTCCAGGTGCATTTCCAGCACCTGCATGAAACGAACGAAAGGCTGCTGGCCGACATCGCCCAGCTTAGGGACGCGGTGGCCAGGCTCGAAGCCCTGCTTAAAATGTTGCCGCCGCCAAACCCTCACCCCGGCCAGCTTGGCAAAGCATTGCCCGGCCCGGACATGATGGGCTAGTCGCTAATGGTAGACAGTGGCTTACGTGTTGCGATAGGCGGCATCAGCTATTAAGCGGCGTCTCAGGCACAGGCTAGAAAAGCTAGGCACTACACCCGAACAGAGCCCGGTGCGGCTACCGCCGCACCAAAATACTTTGCCATGCTATTTGCGGGCTTCCTAGCGGCCTTTCGGCAGCGTGTTAAAATTGAACTAGATTTCTTATACTTGAAACATTTATCGGCATACCACCCAGAGGCACCATGAACAAAACCCAACTGATCGACACCGTGGCCGGCAAAACCGGCCAAAGCAAAGCCCAAACCGCCAAATATCTGGATGCCTTGCTGGCAACCTTGGCAACGAGTTTGGCCGATGGCGAGCCGGTGCAACTTATCGGCTTCGGCAGCTTTAGCCTGCCCGCCAAGGCCGCAATCCCCAAACCGGCCAACCGATGGCCTTGCCCGCAAAGAAGACCGTCAAGTTCAAGCCCGGCAAAGCATTAGCCGATGCGGTCAATGACCGTGCCAAATTGTGAATTATTGCGGCGGGAATGCTTCGCACAATTTTGGTCAAAGTTAAACAATGCGGTTTGTTGAGCGCTTACCGTTTAATGGCTCAACAATTGTTCAATAGCCTGCTTCATCGCATCAGAGTCAGGTGTTACGCTACTGTCAAAATATTTCACGACTTTACCCTCAGTATCCACCAAGTATTTGTTGAAATTCCACGCCGGTTCGGTGGTTTGGGTTGCCAGTTCCTTGAATAAGGGATTGGCAGAAGCACCACTGACATGGCCGGTCGCAAACATATCAAAGGTTACGCCGTAATTGATGAAACAGACATTGGCAATTTCCTTGTCCGTTTTCGCTTCCTGATCGAAATCATTGCTGGAAAAACCCAACACCACCAGACCTTTGTCCTTGTATTGTTTGTGCAGTTTTTCAAGACCGCTAAATTGCGGGGTGTAGCCGCAATGACTGGCCGTGTTAACAATCAATAACGGCTTTCCTCCATAGGCTTTGCAGATATTGAGGCCCTGTTCTGAATGCAATTTTTTCATGTCATGATTTAAATAATCTGGGCACAGTCCTGATTGTGCTGCCACAGACGTTGCCATTGAAAATAACAAGATACTAAACGCGAAACGATAATTCATGTCATCACCACTTAATTCAAAATAACCAGAAATTAATTTATCTTGGAAATCTGGAAACACAACCCAACATGGGGTTAATTATCCAAAAGAACGGCCTTCCCGAGACCCCGCCTAATCTGAATGTTTTCCTGTACCCATACCTCTCTTTGGTAGTGGGTTAAATCTGTGACTTGATGTAAGGCGGAGTGACAAACCTAGGTTTGTCACTCCAAAATACATACAGATCAGCGTTATGAAGATGAAGTTGACAAGTTGATCAAAAAACACAGATTTAACCCACTACCTTCTCTTTTATCATTCACATTTGGCCTTATCTTAAACCTTGATATGCCTAAATTAGTTGGTATCTCGTGCCTTCATAAAAATTACGGCACAACCCTTAAATATTTGGAGATACTAACAAAGATCCGACCGGTACTAATGGTCTTGGGATTGCTAAGCAGTGGCCTTGTCCATAGTTCACGCCAATCGATTTGAGTTGCTCAAGAACACATTCCGTCTCAACAAATTCAGCAATGGTTTCAATACCCATGACGTTGCCGATCCGGTGAATTGCTTCGACCATAGCATAATCGATAGGGTCGCTCGCCATATCTTTAACAAAACTGCCATCAATCTTGAGAAAGTCAATGGGAAGTGTCTTGAGATACGCAAATGAAGACAATCCGCTACCGAAATCGTCCAAGGCAAAGCGGCAACCGCGCGGTTTAAGAGCTGAGAAAAAACGTTGAGCATGGATGAGATTGCCTATGGCGGCGGTTTCAGTAATTTCGAAGCAAACCCTTTCTATTGGAATCTCTTGATTAACGATTTGACTTTCGACAAACTCGAGGAAAAGGGGATCGCTTAAAGACTGTCCCGAAATATTGATTGCAAGCCCGATAAATTCAGGAACGATTTCCGGATCCCTAAGTGCTGCGAATGCATGTTGAACAACCCAGCGGTCAATAGCTTGCATCTGATTGTAACGCTCTGCCACTGGAATAAATACCGATGGCAGCATCAAATCGCCGTCCAGGTTAACCAAACGCAGCAGAACTTCGTAATGCAAGCCATACTTACCGTTTATCGGAACGATGGGTTGATAGTATAGGACGAACTGATTTTTCGCCAATGCTTCTTGGATTCTAGGTATCCATTGCATCTCGCCGTGACGCTGAGCCAATTCAAAATCACCAGTTTGATAGATATGGACTCGGTTACGACCTAGTTCTTTCGCTGCGTAACAGGCACTATCAGCAGTTCGAAAGACACTCGCCAACGTGTCGACCCCAGGCGTTATTGGCACTAAACCGATGCTTACACCAATTCGAAAACTACGATCCTCCCAGAGAAAACGATAATCATGAATTTCCATCCGCATTTTGTTGGCAATTTGCAAAGCTTGATCCGGCAAACAGTGTTCTAGCAAAACCCCGAACTCATCGCCGCCGAGTCGGGCGAGCGTGTCCCTTTTACGAATTTTCTGATCTAATACGGCACTGACTTGGCGCAGCAATTCGTCGCCGGCAATATGTCCGCAGGTATCGTTTACGATTTTGAACTGATCAAGGTCAAGATATAGTAATGCGTGGAATTCGTCTATTTTTGCTGTGCTTATCACACGTTGCAGCCGACGTTCGAATTCCATTCTGTTAATCAGCCCGGTCAAGGAGTCATGCGATGCGTGATAGCTTAATTGGCGAGCAATCCGGTTTATTTCGGTTACGTCCCGACATATCAATACGACACCTATCATGGTATTTTCACGGTCATGGATCGGTGCTGCTGAAATATCTAAGGAGCGCTCCTCATCCCCGTTACCGCTGAACATTTTGCAATTTCCCAACTTGGTGAGATTTTTTTTAATCAAGCATTGCTGCACAGGATCTTGAACAGGCTGCCTGGTAATTTCGTCGATTAAATTAAAGACTACAGGGAAGGTATTGCCAATTATCAAATGATGGGGTATTCCAACAAGATTTTTCGCAACAGGATTTATATAGTCTATTTGCCCATTCACATTTGTTGTAATGACGGCATCGCCTATTGATGCTAAAGTCACCTGAATGCGCTCTTTTTCATTGAAAAGCATATGTTCTATGCGCCTACGCTCGGCAATCTCTCTTTGTAATTCAGCAACTGAACTAGCTAATTCCGTAGTTCTATTTACAACTCGCAACTCCAAATCTTTATGTGTGTCCTCGACTTGCCCCGCCATATTGTCGAAGGCTCGCCCTAGCTTTGCAACCTCATCATTGCCACTTAGCTTAGTTCTTATCTGGAAGTTACCGTCGGCAAAAAGTTCCGTAACCGTTACCAGCTTTCCAAGCCGACGGGTTAGAAATATGTGAACCAAAATCCCTATGATAACGGCCATTAGCACGAGTAGGCTAACCATCTCTGCCGTATGTTTTCCGACCGTATTTCGAGCACGTGTCAAATCTCTAGACAGGTCCCTTTGAACAACTAGCACTCTGTTGTGATCGGTTTTGGCTTGCACATTGGGGGCGCTAAACGATAATGGGTAAACTCCCAACAGGTAACGGCCCTCCCCCATCAGGAACACTTCACCGCTGGGTTGCTTTCGAACGCGCTCAACGATGGTTTGAAGTGGTTCTTTGAGCCAAGAGTTCCAATTTAATGCCGATGTATGATACAGCTCCTGACCAATCCATTCTTGGTTAGTAGCCCTTATTACCATCCCATTGAAATCCGTAATTACTGTAATTTCCGACTCAACCACACCACTAAGAAAGACCTGCTCCTCGGCAACCCTGCCGCTGTAGGCATCACTTAAAGTTTGGCTGTACAGCTTTTGTATCTTGGACATTCGATTCATCATAAGAGAGGCCGCTTCCCCTCGCACCATGGCCTCTGCATAGTTCCAGTCCCGATATACCATGTAAACAGCGAGACCGGCTGTATATAATATGATTAGGAGTGGGATTCCATAACGGATGGAAATGAGTGGCATGATTACAACTTTTCTCAGTCAGCTATAGCTGCGCATTATTGTAGATAAGGTTCG
The DNA here is from genome assembly GCA_013141505.1 of Methyloglobulus sp. GTDB lineage: Bacteria > Pseudomonadota > Gammaproteobacteria > Methylococcales > Methylomonadaceae > Methyloglobulus. The sequence goes on along the minus strand of JABFQX010000036.1, from coordinate 1,647 downwards.
TGGGTATCGGTATAACCGTACAACAAAATAGCTCTCCCACGACTTGAACGTATTAGATAGGAACGGAAATTGCCTACTACTGGCGTTTGGCGTTCAGGAATACCGCCCCGTGAACCAAATTTTTTCATGTTACCGACCAAAGCCACACCCTAACTGAGTCTAGCACAATTTGGGAACGACGCAGAATTCGGAATATAACCCGCGTTAAGGATTTGACGATAGGCCTTGCCTCAAGATGTGGGGAAAAGCGTAGGCTAAAACTTCCAAATGATGTAAAGGTTAAATTTATCGCGCAGTAACGTCAAATCAACGCCCTCCTTTCAGACACTATATATAGATATATATAAAAATTATATAACAATATATAGTGTTTTTTGTTGACATCACCTAATTACGGATGCTACTTTAACCACCATACGGTTCTCATGCTGATTTCTTGAGCTGGGATAAAAGGGAATCCGGTGAAAGACTGACTGACACAGTTATCTTAAAACCGGAGCTGCCCCCGCAACTGTAATCGGAGAGTGTGTCGTCAACCCTGCCACTGAGTCGTGAACGCTGACTTGGGAAGGCCGACAACATGCAACGACCCGAAAGCCAGGAGACCTGCCGTATATTTTTTCAACACGTTTGAGGCGGGGTGTCCTCGGCAGATGGAAAGTATATGTTGCTCATTTGTTGCGCCAACTGACTACTTTCCGCCATGCTGGTCTTTAAGACTGGCGCTCAATTCAGTGACTAAATACCGGTAAGTTTTGAAAGCCGAGTTTTAAAAGCACCTGAAATGTCGCGTCTTTTTTGAAGGCATTCCCGCTCCTAATCTTGAGGAGATATCCATGTACGATACTGATACAACAGCGTCTTTCGACGCATTGCCACAACCACGGCAACATTCGGCCACCAACCCCAGCTTACAAGTGATCCGGCGCAATGGTGCCGCCGTCCCGTTCAATCCTGAAAAAATCTCCATCGCCATGAGCAAGGCGTTTTTGGCGGTGGAGCATGGCAAAACCGCAATGTCCAGCCGAATGCGTGAACAAGTGATGCTACTGACTCAAACGGTTGTCACCGCCCTGATGCGCCGTTTGCCTTCCGGCGGTTCGGTGCATATTGAAGATATTCAGGATCAGGTTGAATTGGCGTTGATGCGTTCCGGTGAGCATGACGTGGCAAAAGCCTACGTACTGTACCGGGAAAAACGCACCGCCGAGCGCGCCAGCCAAGCACACGACACGCCGCAATTGCATATCACTATGGATGGCAACAGGCAGCCCTTGGATATTGCCAAGTTGACTGAAATGGTGGCAGAAGCTTGCCTGGACTTAGGTACTGAGGTCAGTCCGAAAATCGTGGTAGAGCAAGCCGTGCGCGATTGTTATGACGGCATTTCGTTTAACGAGGTGCGCCGTGCCTTGATCTTTTCTGCCCGCAGCCTGATTGAGCGCGAGCCCGCCTACAACACTGTTACTGCGCGTTTGCTGCTGGATTTGATTAGAGCCGAAGTGTTGGGCGAAAGTGTAAAGAGACTGTGAAAGAATCCAAAAAGCTGACTTGCCCTCTAACTGCTTCCGGCATTTTTTTTGAAAAATGGCCAATGCTTTAAGCACTTATCTGGATAAGCCAACTCATTATTCAAATGAACTCCAG
>JABFQX010000069.1 GCA_013141505.1 Methyloglobulus sp. | reverse complement strand
TATGCTGGCTGCCTGACCAGACAGCACTGGCGGCGGTGCAATCCGCCTTGGTCGAGAAGCTGAAATTGGAACAGACCGGGTGCACGGCTGGATCAACTTCGTTATAACCAATCACAAGATTGCCCTTACCGTTGGCGGTTAAAGTGCTGCCTTGGCCGTTGACAACCTGCACGTTCACGCCAGTAAACAGGGCATCACCCTGGGCATTGACGCGCAGCTTGCCGTTGAGCTTCAGCACCGAATTGTTTTTGACGGTATTCAAGGCGGTTTGCAGGCTGGTAACCTGGGCTTTCAAGGCAGTGTTCGCGCTTTCCAGCGCGGCCAGCCGTTGTTCCACGGTCAGCGACCAGGCGGGCGCAGACAGGGTTCCAGTTAATATCAGCATCATGCTGTTTCTTATAATGACGTTGTTCATGTTGGTTCTCCTCAATGAATGAATGTTGTTATTGGACTGCGGTGAAGCACTGCGGACAGGGCAACATGCCCAATGCCGTTAAATTAAGGCTTAAATGGTAAGAGTGTCATTCCGAAGAAGCAGCGCGACTGAGGGATCTTTTGCGCTTGAGATTTCTCCCGCTGGTCGAAATGACAACATCCATCCTTAAAGCAACATGCCCCGTCCGGCTTGGGTGTGTTACCCCGTCACGCATTCCATCAGGCTTGCTGAAAAAATAGTTAAAGGGATAAGGAGTTAAAAAGCCCGAACAGCCCGCACTGGTAGCGTGAGGTGCTTGGCGTGGTTGAGGAAGTCCTGGCCCAATGCGTCGACGGCATTGCGCTCCGAAGAGCTCCAGTAGACGCCACTAGCAAAACCACCCACAACGTTTTGTTTCTGATATAACTCATTCAATTCGTCTCTGGATGGTAGGTACCAGTCATCATAGCCATTCAAGCTATAAGCATCTGCCACTTTAGCCGCGATACCTGAATCAGTGCAGCCCGCCACAATGGCCGCCGTGTTCACTGCGCCGGTGCCAATGGCGGTTCCCGTAGCCCCTGGAATGGAAGTTCCTTCACATCCCCAGGGGGCCGCAGCTGATTGATCAACGGGAGCCGCCTCCAGGCCATGCTGCCCTGTGGTATCGGTGAGATAGAACACGATACCGCCGGCTGGGCCGGTATCGCCGACAACAAAAGTCGGGCAACGCGCAACTACCCAGGTGGGTACGCCATTACAATTTTTTAAGGTGGTGTTATGAGCGCCGACCGGAAGCATGACCCAGGCCGTGCCATCCCACCACTGCATATCGCCTCTTGCCGTTCCGGCCGGAAAGGAACCGTTGGTGCCATTAATGCCCGGTACACCTTGAAGGCCAGCCGAACCAGTTGCGCCGGGGTCGCCTTTCGGCCCCGCTGACCCTGTTGCACCTGTGTCACCTTTCGCACCCGGATCACCCTTTGTTCCGGGAATCCCTTGGATACCCTGGACTCCTCGAGGCCCTTGGGCAGCAAGAAGGTACCATGTTGTTGAAGTTGGCGCGGGTGTTTTGTTGATATTAGCGGCTTGGGCGATATAACTTTGCTTTTGATAGCCGACCACATCCCCGGCACGGTAATTGGCCGAGGCATTCCAGGTGCCTCGGAAATTGTTGATGGAAACGGAAACGGCCTGGGCGGCGTGGGTAACCAGCACCATTCCTAAGCCCCCTAATGCCAAGCACAGCAACAGGGATTTTGACAGATTCATGATATACGTTCTTAACATGATGATATCCTCAAATAATGTTGAAAGGTAAACTTACGTGGTTTTTTAAGCAATAGCCTCGAGAACGCAGTGGCATCAAGGATAAACGCAACCTCCGATCCCTCGATTCCGTTACACTTCATCGAGGCTACTTGCTGATCAGCAACAGGGTTGATACTACGATGCTCGTTTTTTTGTTGTTTGTTGTGTTCATCGTTATCTCCGAAAGAGTTGGAAAAAATGGCGATTAACCCTGCGACCCGACACCCAGACGACTTTGCCATCCCGCAACCCGGGTTGCCCGGACTACTGTTTTTTGTTAATGTCCACGGTTTTTATACGCCTGCCCGCAGGCACAGTGCAAGTACAAGGCAAGAAGGCGGCAAGGCATCCGCAAGTGCGGCAGCCACGCTGCAGCACTTACCCAAGGCCTGGAATGGAGGTTGAAATATGCAACTGGACTGCTAAGTGAAATAGCCAATGCCCTTGCAATTTCATTAATGCGGAAGACTTTCTTCTTCTCGAGTAGCAATTGCAAAATCCGGCATTGGCATGAGCTTATCTGACCGGCATGAACTTTCCTTCCCAAGCTGCATCAGCCTAACAGCAATGCCGGGAATAATCTGTGAAATATTACCTATAGAAAAGTGCTTGACAAAAGCCTTACAGCCTATTTGAAACTGCGGCTTACGCGCCGCTATTAATCCAATTTTGTTGGCCAGAACAGCCATACTGGGAAAATATCCCGGTATGGCGAGACTTTCTGGTTTTATGCTGTTGGATTCGGGCTTAGTTTTTAACGAACCTTAACGTATTGTTTTCAACGGTCACCTTAACAACATCACCCGCCTGAAAATTACCGGACAGAATTTCCTGCGCCAGCGGATTTTCCAGTTGCTGCTGGATTGCGCGTTTCAAAGGCCGTGCGCCATAGACCGGATCGAACCCCGCTTCACCCAGCAAATCCAACGCTTGATCGCTTAGTTCCAGCGCAATTTCACGATCTTGCAGACGTTTACGTAATTGCTCAAGCTGGATGCTTGAAATCGCCCGTATTTGTTCACGGCCTAATGGATGGAACACCACCGATTCATCAATCCGATTGATAAACTCAGGGCGAAAACGGGTACCAACAATTTCCATTACTGCCGATTTCATCGCCTGATAGTTGGCTTCTGCCGCTTCCGGTGTCATACCTCCGGCGGCACTCGCACGTCCTTGCGCCTCACCTGCCATTTCCTGGATGACATCTGAACCTAGGTTGGAAGTCATCACAATCACTGTATTCCTGAAATCCACTGTGCGGCCTTGGCCGTCAGTCAAGCGACCATCATCCAGCACCTGCAATAAGATGTTGAAGACATCAGGGTGGGCTTTTTCGATCTCGTCCATCAAGATCACTGAATAAGGCTTGCGCCGAACCAGTTCAGTCAAATAACCCCCTTCTTCATAACCGACATAGCCGGGAGGTGCGCCAATCAAGCGGGCAACCGAATGCTTTTCCATAAATTCGGACATGTCGATACGTACCATGGCATCAGGCGAATCAAACAAAAACTCCGCCAACGTTTTACACAACTCGGTTTTACCGACACCCGTAGGCCCCAGGAATAGGAACGAGCCATTGGGGCGATTAGGATCAGACAACCCAGCACGCGAACGGCGAATTGCATTACTGACCGCTTTCAAGGCTTCTTCCTGACCAACTACGCGTTTGCTCAACGCTTCTTCCATGTGTAACAATTTTTCGCGCTCGCCTTCCAGCATTTTGCTGACCGGAATACCTGTCCATTTTGATACCACTTCAGCAATTTCTTCTTCGGTGACTTTATTACGTAGTAAGGTAAGTTTCTGTACATCAGCCGAATCAGCCGTTTGCAATTGTTTTTCCAGTTCAGGAATGATGCCGTATTGCAATTCCGACATACGGGCGAGATCATTCGCACGCCGTGCAGTTTCCAGCTCACCTCTGGCATGATCGAGTTTTTCCTTAATTGAAGCCGAACCTTGTAACGATGCTTTTTCAGCTTTCCAAATTTCTTCCAAATCAGAATATTCTTTTTCCAACTCGGCGATGTCTTCTTCCAACATGACCAAACGTTTTTTTGATGCCGCATCGGATTCTTTTTTCAACGCCACTTGTTCAATCTTCAATTGAATCAAACGCCGATACAGCTTGTCCATTTCTTCGGGTTTGGAATCCATTTCCATCCGAATGCGGCTGGCGGCTTCGTCGATTAAATCAATCGCCTTGTCTGGCAATTGGCGGTCGGCAATATAGCGATAAGATAAAGTAGCCGCCGCAACAATTGCGGGGTCACTGATGTCAACACCATGATGCACCTCGTATTTTTCCTTTAAGCCACGTAGGATGGCGATGGTGTCTTCCACGGACGGTTGATCGACCAAAACTTTTTGGAAACGGCGTTCCAACGCGGCATCTTTTTCGACATATTTGCGGTATTCATCCAGCGTTGTCGCGCCGACACAATGCAGTTCACCACGCGCTAAGGCAGGTTTTAGCATATTCCCCGCATCCATTGCGCCTTCGGCCTTACCAGCGCCAACCATGGTGTGTAACTCGTCGATAAATAAGATCACCTGCCCTTCTTGTTTGGCAAGATCGTTCAATACCGCTTTCAGACGTTCTTCAAATTCGCCACGGAATTTAGCGCCAGCAATCAATGCCGCCATGTCTAGCGCCAACACGCGTTTGTGCTTCATGCCTTCCGGCACTTCACCGTTGACAATACGCTGGGCAAGCCCTTCGACAATCGCGGTTTTACCCACGCCGGGTTCGCCGATTAATACCGGATTATTTTTGGTGCGGCGTTGCAAAACCTGAATCGTGCGACGAATTTCATCATCCCTGCCAATTACCGGATCAAGTTTGCCGGCTTCTGCGCGCTCGGTCAGGTCAATCGTGTATTTTTTTAAGGCTTGGCGTTGGTCTTCAGCATTTGAATCGTTGACTGTCTGACCGCCGCGCATCGCGTCAATAACCTGTTCAACGGCTTGCTTGGTGATACCGTGTTTTTTGAATAAGTCTTGTAGCGAGCCTTTTTCTTCCAGTGCCGCCAACAAGAACAGTTCGCTGGAAATAAACTGATCGTTGCGTTTTTGTGCGAGTTTATCGGTGAGATTCAGTAATCGTCCCAAACTGTTGGAAACCTGCACATCACCGCCTGAACCCGTGACGCTCGCAAGCCGCGCCAACTCCTGCGTCAATTCATTACGCAAGGTTGGAATGTTGATACCAATTTGCGAGAGCAAAGGCTTGATACTGCCGCCTTCTTGATCCAATAACGCCAGCATCAGGTGTACCGGTTCGATAAATTGGTGATCTTTACCCAGCGCCAAACTTTGGGCATCGGCTAATGCCGCCTGAAATTTGCTGGTCAATTTGTCCATTCGCATGGTTTACCTCTCAAGGATAGTGATACGTTACTACTAACATGGGGGATTTTATCGAGTTTTCAACTCAGTTTTGTATTATGTTGTGCGACAATTACGGTTAGACTTCCCTATATTCATAGATTCGGCTTTTTAATGTTTGAAATAGCACCGCTACCCTTCGACTTCGCTCAGGGAACATTACCGAGGCGCTCCCTGAACGAAGCCGAAGGGAAATTAAAACTCCATAAGGTTGAATCAATAGTCTGGATTTAAACAATTTACCAGTGAATGAGGCGAATATGCTCACCCCACTCATAGCCTCTCTTATCAATAAATGACTCAATAAATGTCAAACTATCAACTCTTTGCAACGGCACCTAAAGCGGTGGAAGACATGCTTGCCAGTGAGCTGGTTGCTCTCGGTGCTGTCAATGTAAAAACGACCATCGCCGGCGCACATTTTGAAGGCGATCTGGCAACCGCTTATCGGCTATGTTTATGGTCGAGATTGGCGAACCGTATCTTGCTGCGTCTCAGCACATTCAAAGTCAGTAGTCAGGATGATTTGTATCGGGGTGTACAAGCAATCAATTGGTTCGATCATCTTGAAGCCGATGGCAGTTTTGCGGTGACATTTAATGCGAAACATTCGACAGCCATTATCAACAGCCATTTTGGGGCATTAAAAACCAAGGATGCCATTGTTGACCAGATGCGGAAAAATTTTGAACAACGCCCGAATATAGACAAAAACCAGCCTGATATTCGCATCAATATAAACTTGAACGGTGAAACCGCAGTGCTGAGCCTGGATTTATCAGGCGAAAGTCTGCACCGCCGTGGCTACCGCGACACCACCATCGAAGCGCCAATCAAAGAAAACCTCGCTGCCGCCTTGCTCATTCGCAGTGGCTGGCCGAAAATGGCAAAAGAAGGCGGCTCCTTGGTTGACCCCATGTGCGGTTCAGGGACTTTATTGACAGAAGGTGCAATGATCGCTGCCGACTATGCGCCAGGTTTGTTACGTGATTATTTTGGCTTTCTGAAATGGAAGAAACATTCTCCTGAATGCTGGCAAACATTACACGATGACGCGGAACACCGTAAACACATCGGCCTGACAAAATTGCCAATCATCACGGGCTTCGATAAAGACCGCCACAACATCAACGCAGCGCTGACGCATATCGCTAACGCTGGCTTGCAGAATAAAATCCATCTTGAATGCCGTGACATTAGCGATGCTGCTCCCGCCAAAAACTGGCAACCAGGGCTGGTTATTTGTAATCCACCTTATGGCGAACGTCTGGGCGATGAGCAGGAAACCGCCGCTCTATATAGCAAGCTCGGTGATACTTTAAAAACCAATTTCAAGCATTGGCAAGCCGCCATGATTATCAGCAATCCCGAATTAGGCTTTCGCATTGGCATCCGTTCGCAAAAACCCATTACCTTTTACAATGCCGCACTGGAATGCAAGTTATTGCGGATGACCATTGAGGATGTGGCGTTTTTCATCCCGAAACCCAAGTCTGATGAGGAACGAATCCATCAGATAACTAAAGCCACTAACACTTTACAGCACACGCTTGACAAAGATGCGGACAAAGCACCTGAACCCAACAATATCCCTTCCACGCATGAAAATAATGCGATTGAACTGGGAGCGGCAAGTTTTAGCAATCGCTTGCAAAAAAATCTGAAGAAATTGTCCAGTTGGAAAACCAAAAACAACATCACGTGCTATCGCTTGTATGATGCCGATCTACCGGAATATGCGGTGGCAATTGATGTTTATGTCGGTAAAGAAACCTGGGTGAATGTTCAGGAATATGAACCACCAAAAACTATTGATCCCCATAAAGCCACGCAAAGACTGGCTGAGTTGCTCACTGCAATCCCAACCGTATTGGCCATAAAACCCGATCATGTGTTTTTAAAAATACGCCGCAAACAAAAGAATACCGAGCAATACCAAAAACTTGCCGACAATCGCCATTTCCATGTTGTCGAAGAAAACGGCTGTCGATTACAGGTCAATTTCGAAGATTACCTGGATACTGGCTTATTTTTGGATCATCGCCCCGTCCGGTTAATGATTCAGCAACAAGCACAAGGCAAGCGCTTCCTTAACTTGTTTGCCTACACCGGTAGCGCAACGGTACATGCTGCTGTGGGCGGGGCGAAAGCAACCACAACGGTTGATATGTCCAAAACCTATCTGGATTGGGCGAAAGCCAATTTGGCACTTAACAAAACCGATGGACAACATGAATTTATTCAAGCCGATTGTCTGGAGTGGTTGGCAACCGAAGCCGCGCAAGCCTATCCTAGGCAATATGATCTGATCTTTCTTGATCCGCCGACTTTTTCAAACTCAAAACGAATGACTGATGTGTTCGACATCCAGCAAGATCATGTCCAGCTAATCCAGCAAGCGGCAACATTATTGGCTACAAATGGCGTGCTATATTTTTCCACCAATTTCCGACGCTTTAGCCTTGATAAACAGGCACTTTCAATGCTAAAAATTGAAAACATCACGGCGAAAACCATTCCAGAGGATTTTAGCCGAGACCCTAAAATCCATTATTGCTGGAGGATCACAAAATGATACGTACGGTTAACATCCTGATTTCTGGTCGGGTGCAAGGTGTTTACTTTCGCCGCTTTACCAAAAATAAAGCCCAAGATCTAGGCATTACCGGAACGGTCAGAAATCTTGCAGATGGCCGGGTAGAGATTATCGCCCAGGCCAAGGTCGATGCTTTGGAGCCTTTTATCCAATGGTGCCATAAAGGCCCCATTACCGCACGTGTGGATCACGTTGAAATAACTAAACTCAGTGCAAATAGCGATCAATTTGAGGAGTTTAAGATTATTTGACTTGTTTTTAAACTGAGATGCAATCCGTTCATAGTGAACCTGTCGAGCCATGAACGAACCGCACCCATTATATAAATGGCCTTTAGATTATGAAGCCGACAAGTTCATCAAAAAGCTAGGTTTAACCCACTACCATTAATTTGTAGCCACAATCTTAAAGCCTGTGGAATTAGCGCCTACAATTATCAGCGGCTTTTTAACAAAAAAGTCGCGATTTTTGTGACACAAAACAAAGACCCATACAAAACATGTGCCTGCTCGACATGGCGCTCCATTATCCCATCCACCAATAGGGTTTTACCGATAGCCCTGTTCCTCGATTCGACCCATTTTATCTTTTTTCCATAAATACCGGCGTTAACCACGGGGCTAAAAAGTGGGCCATATCACCCACCTGCTGGGGCATATGACCCAGCTTTTACAGGAGGCCGCGCAGTACGGGCATCACAGGGGCAGGTAAATCTTAAAAAAGTGGGTCATATCACGCGCTTTTTGAA